>NZ_JBEYUK010000002.1:0-556287 GCF_040643475.1 Streptomyces sp. NPDC047130
CGCAGCCTGGTCCGGAGCCCGTCGTCGACGAGGGTGTCCGAGTGCCACACGCCGTCCACGGCGGACACCTCGATGCCGGTCGCCGCGTCGCGCAGTGCGGCGTACCGGGCGAGTTCGGCGAGGACGTACCGGGTCTGCGCCTCGGTCATGCCCTGCTGGACGGCCTCACGCGTCCAGCGGGCGACGACCTCGGGGTCGTGCATCTTGACGTGCCACTCGGGCTTCGAACGGATGTGGGCGCTGCACTCCATCATCTGGAGCTCCCGCAGGGTTCGGGGCCTGCGGAAGTACAGGTTCGCGGAGAAGGGCAGGGGGAAGGCAGACAGCTCGGTCAACGCGGCTCGGTCCTCACGGTCGATGCGACGCCCGAACACTACTGCGGGGGTCGGACACGCTTCCCGCCAAGTCCCGCTCCGGCGGCCGGGTTCGCGGACGCGCGGTCAGCGCACGATGCCCCGGGCGCGGGCGGCGCGCAGCCAGGCGGGGAACTCGCCGACGAGGCGCTCGTAGAGGTCCTCGTCGGAGAGCGCGAGCGGGTCCTGGCCGGCGTGGAAGAAGCCGGCGTTGTCGACGACGCGTTTGCCGGGGACGTCGAGTTCGTCCAGCTTCCGCAGGAAGTCGAACTGCTTGCTGTGCGGGTCGCCGAAGCCCACGAACTGCCAGAACAGGGGCAGTTTCGCCGCCTTGCAGACGTAGCGTTCGGCGGCGGGGCGGCTGATGGGGCCGCCGTCGGTCTGGAAGACGACCAGGGCGGGAACGGTGGCGCCGCTGTCGAGGTGGTGGTCGATGACGGCGTCCATGGCGAGGTGGTAGCTGGTCTTCCCCATGTGGCCGAGTCCGGCGAGGATGCGCTCGATCGCGCCGTGGTGGCGGGCGAGTTCGATCTCGGTGACCGCGTCGACCTCGGTGGAGAAGAAGACGGTGGGGACGATGCCGTCGTCGTCGAAGTGGGCGGCGAGGGAGAGGACGCGGTCGGCGAGGGCCTGGACGCTGCCGTGCCTGTAGTAGGGCTTCATCGAGCCGCTGTGGTCGACGACCAGGTACACGGCGGCGCGTTCGCCCTCCAGCCCGTGGCGGGCGACCGTCCGCCCGGCGGTCTTGTACAGGTTCACCAGCGCGGGCGCGGTCCGCTCGACCTTGGTCAGGCTGATCGCGGGCATGCCGCCGCTCCTCTCCCCCGGCGCCGCCACCGGCCGGGGCGCTCCCTGCCGGGAAGGGTACGGGACGACGGCGTCGGCCCGTTCGGGGAACGGCTCCGCCCCGCTCCCCGGGTGCGGGGAGCGGGGCGGAGGGTGAACCGGGCCCGTCGGTCCGGGCCGGCGCGCCGGGCCGGGGAGGGGCCGGTTCGGGTCGATCCGGTCAGGCGACCAGGGCGCGGTCGTCCGGGAGGATCGGGGCCGGGAGGGTGCTGGTGCCGGTGAGGTGCCGGTCCACGCCGCGGGCGGCGCTGCGGCCCTCGGCGATGGCCCAGACGATCAGGGACTGGCCGCGGCCCGCGTCGCCGGCGACGAACACGCCGGGGACGTTGGTCTGGAAGTTCTTGTCGCGGGCGATGTTGCCGCGCGCGTCGAGTTCCAGGCCGAGCTGCTCGACCAGGCCGTTCTCGCGGTCGGTGCCGGTGAAGCCCATCGCGAGGGTGACGAGCTGGGCGGGGATCTTCCGCTCGGTGCCCGGCTTCGGGGTGAGCTTGCCGTCGACGAAGGAGACCTCGGTGAGGTGCAGCCACTGGACGTTGCCGTCCTCGTCGCCCTCGAAGTGGGTGGTGGAGACGGAGTAGACCCGCTCGCCGCCTTCCTCGTGCGCGGAGGTCACCTTGTACAGCATCGGGAAGGTCGGCCAGGGCTGGCCGACCGGGTCCCGGTCGTCGTTGGGGCGGGGCATGATCTCCAGCTGGGTGACGGAGGCCGCGCCCTGGCGGTGGGCGGTGCCGACGCAGTCCGCGCCGGTGTCGCCGCCGCCGATGACGACGACGTGCTTGCCCGCGGCGGTGATCGGCGGGGCGACGTAGTCGCCCTCCTGCACCTTGTTGGCGAGCGGCAGGTACTCCATCGCCTGGTGGATGCCCTTGAGCTCGCGGCCGGGGACGGGCAGGTCGCGGGGCGTGGTGGCGCCGACGGCGAGGACCACGGCGTCGTAGCGCTTGCGCAGGCTGTCGGCGTCGAGGTCGCGGCCGATCTCCACGCCGGTGCGGAACTTGGTGCCCTCGGCGCGCATCTGCTCGATGCGGCGGTTGATGTGCCGCTTCTCCATCTTGAACTCGGGGATGCCGTAGCGGAGGAGGCCTCCGATGCGGTCCGCGCGCTCGAAGACGGCGACGGTGTGGCCGGCGCGGGTGAGCTGCTGGGCGGCGGCCAGGCCGGCCGGGCCGGAGCCGATCACGGCGACGGTCTTGCCGGAGAGCCGTTCCGGGGCCTGGGGGCGGACGTCGCCGCTGTCCCAGGCCTGGTCGATGATGGAGACCTCGACGTTCTTGATGGTGACCGGCGGCTGGCTGATGCCGAGGACGCACGCCGACTCGCAGGGCGCCGGGCAGAGGCGTCCGGTGAACTCCGGGAAGTTGTTGGTGGCGTGCAGCCGCTCGGAGGCGGCCTGCCAGTCCTCCCGGTAGGCGTAGTCGTTCCACTCGGGGATCAGGTTCCCGAGCGGGCAGCCGTTGTGGCAGAAGGGGATGCCGCAGTCCATGCAGCGGCTGGCCTGCTTGCTGACGATCGGCAGCAGGGAGCCGGGAACGTAGACCTCGTTCCAGTCCTTGAGCCGCTCCTCGACCGGCCGGGTCCTGGCGACCTCGCGCCCGTGGTTGAGAAAGCCCTTGGGATCAGCCATTGGTCGCCGCCTCCATCATCTTCTCGGTGATCGCGGACTCGTCGAGTCCGGCTCGCTCGGCGGCGTCCTTGGCGGCGAGCACTGCCTTGTACGTGCTGGGGATGATCTTGCTGAACCTCTGGACGGCGTTGTCCCAGTCGGCCAGGAGCTTCTCGGCGACGGTGGAGCCGGTCTCCTCCTGGTGGCGGCGCACGACGTCGTGCAGCCAGGCGCGGTCGGTGTCGTCGAGGGCCTCGACGGCGCCGTGGTTGCCGGCGTTGACGTACCCGAGGTCGAGGTCGAGGACGAAGGCGGTGCCGCCGGACATGCCGGCCGCGAAGTTGCGGCCGGTCGGGCCGAGGACGACCGCCTGGCCGCCGGTCATGTACTCGCAGCCGTGGTCGCCCACGCCCTCGGAGACGACCAGCGCGCCGGAGTTGCGGACGCAGAACCGCTCGCCGGTGGCGCCGCGCAGGAACAGCTCGCCGCCGGTGGCGCCGTAGGCGACGGTGTTGCCGGCGATGACGGAGTTCTCCGCGAGGTGGTTGGCGCCGCGGTCCGGGCGGACGATCAGGCGGCCGCCGGAGAGGCCCTTGCCGACGTAGTCGTTGGCGTCGCCCTCGAGGCGCAGCGTGATGCCGCGGGGGACGAAGGCGCCGAAGGACTGGCCGGCGGAGCCGGTGAAGGTGATGTCGATGGTGTCGTCGGGCAGGCCGGCGCCGCCGAACTTCTTGGTGACCTCGTGGCCGAGCATGGTGCCGACGGTCCGGTTGATGTTGCGGACCGGGACCTGGGCGCGCACGGGCCGGACGTCGCCGGCGTCGTTGACGGCGAGGGCGTCGGCGGCGAGCTTGATCAGCTCGTTGTCGAGCGCCTTCTCCAGGCCGTGGTCCTGGGCGATCACCTGGTGGCGGACGGCGCCCTCGGGCAGCTCGGGCACGTGGAGGAGCGGCGCGAGGTCGAGGCCCTGGGCCTTCCAGTGGTCGACGGCGCGGGTGACGTCGAGGACCTCGGCGTGGCCGACGGCCTCGTCGATGGAGCGGAAGCCGAGCTCGGCGAGGAGTTCGCGGACCTCTTCGGCGATGAAGGTGAAGAAGTTGACGATGTGCTCGGCCTTGCCGGTGAACCGGTCGCGCAGGACGGGGTTCTGGGTGGCGATGCCGACCGGGCAGGTGTCGAGGTGGCAGACGCGCATCATGACGCAGCCGGCGACGACCAGCGGGGCGGTGGCGAAGCCGAACTCCTCGGCGCCGAGCAGCGCGGCGATGATCACGTCGCGGCCGGTCTTCAGCTGGCCGTCGGTCTGCACGACGATGCGGTCGCGCAGGCCGTTGAGCAGCAGGGTCTGCTGGGTCTCGGCGAGGCCGAGCTCCCAGGGGCCGCCCGCGTGCTTGAGCGAGGTCAGCGGGGAGGCGCCGGTGCCGCCGTCGTGGCCGGAGATCAGCACGACGTCGGCGTGGGCCTTGGAGACGCCCGCCGCGACCGTGCCGACGCCGACCTCGGAGACCAGCTTCACGTGGATGCGGGCCTTGGGGTTGGCGTTCTTCAGGTCGTGGATGAGCTGGGCGAGGTCCTCGATGGAGTAGATGTCGTGGTGCGGCGGCGGGGAGATGAGCCCCACGCCCGGCGTGGAGTGCCGGGTCTTCGCCACCCACGGGTAGACCTTGTGGCCGGGCAGCTGGCCGCCCTCGCCGGGCTTGGCGCCCTGGGCCATCTTGATCTGGATGTCGTCGGCGTTGACCAGGTACTCGCTGGTGACGCCGAAGCGGCCGGAGGCGACCTGCTTGATCGCCGAGCGGCGCGCCGGGTCGTAGAGGCGGTCCGGGTCCTCGCCGCCCTCACCGGTGTTGGACTTGGCGCCCAGCTGGTTCATGGCGATGGCGAGGGTCTCGTGCGCCTCCTGGGAGATGGAGCCGTACGACATGGCGCCGGTGGAGAAGCGCTTGACGATCTCGGAGACCGGCTCGACCTCGTCCACGGGGACGGCGGGGCGGTCGCTCTTGAAGCCGAAGAGGCCGCGGAGCGTCATCAGGCGCTCGGACTGCTCGTTGACGCGGTCGGTGTACTTCTTGAAGACGTCGTAGCGGCCGGTCTTCGTGGAGTGCTGGAGACGGAAGACGGTCTCCGGGTCGAACAGGTGCGGCTCGCCCTCGCGGCGCCACTGGTACTCGCCGCCGATGTCGAGCGCGCGGTGGGCGGCCGCGATGCCGGTGACCGGGTAGGCCTTGGCGTGGCGGGCGGCGACCTCCTGGGCGACGACGTCGATGCCGACGCCGCCGATCTTGGTGGCGGTGCCGTCGAAGTAGCGGCCGACGAACTCCTCGTCGAGGCCGACGGCCTCGAAGACCTGCGCGCCGCGGTAGGAGGCGACGGTGGAGATGCCCATCTTGGACATGACCTTGAGGACGCCCTTGCCGAGGGCGTGGATCAGGTTGCGGATGGCCTGCTCGGCCTCGATGTCCGTGAGGAAGGTGCCGGCCCGGACCAGGTCCTCGACGGACTCCATGGCCAGGTACGGGTTGACCGCGGCGGCGCCGTAGCCGATGAGCAGGGCGACGTGGTGGACCTCGCGGACGTCGCCGGCCTCGACCAGCAGGCCCACCTGGGTGCGCTGCTTGGTGCGGATGAGGTGGTGGTGGACGGCCGCGGTGAGCAGCAGCGACGGGATCGGCGCCTGCTCGGCGTCGGAGTGCCGGTCGGAGAGGACGATCAGGCGGGCGCCGCCGGCGATGGCGGCGTCGGCCTCGGCGCAGATCTCGTCGAGGCGGGCGGCGAGGGCCGCGCCGCCGCCGGAGACCCGGTAGAGGCCGGAGAGGGTGGCCGCCTTCATGCCGGGCATGTCGCCGTCGGCGTTGATGTGGATGAGCTTGGCCAGCTCGTCGTTGTCGATGACCGGGAAGGGCAGGACGACGCTGCGGCAGGACTCCGCGGTGGGCTCCAGCAGGTTGCCGGAGGGGCCGAGCGGGGAGCGCAGCGAGGTGACGAGCTCCTCGCGGATGGCGTCCAGCGGCGGGTTGGTGACCTGCGCGAAGAGCTGGGTGAAGTAGTCGAAGAGCAGGCGGGGGCGCTGCGAGAGGGCGGCGATGGGCGTGTCGGTGCCCATGGAGCCGATGGGCTCGGCGCCGGCCTTCGCCATGGGGGCGAGGATGACGCGGAGTTCTTCCTCGGTGTAGCCGAAGGTCTGCTGGCGGCGGGTGACCGAGGCGTGGGTGTGCACGATGTGCTCGCGCTCGGGGAGGTCCTCGAGTTCGATCTCGGCGGCCTGGAGCCACTCCTGGTAGGGGTGCTCGGTGGCGAGGGCGTGCTTGATCTCGTCGTCCTCGATGACGCGGCCCTCGGCGGTGTCCACCAGGAACATCCGGCCGGGCTGCAGGCGGCCCTTGCGGACGACCTTCTCGGGGGCGATGTCGAGGACGCCCACCTCGGAGCCGAGGACGACCAGGCCGTCGTCGGTGATCCAGTAGCGGCCCGGGCGCAGTCCGTTGCGGTCGAGGACCGCGCCGACCTGCGTGCCGTCGGTGAAGGTGACGCAGGCGGGGCCGTCCCAGGGCTCCATCATGGCCGCGTGGTACTGGTAGAACGCCCGGCGGGCCGGGTCCATGGTGGGGTGGTTCTCCCACGCCTCCGGGATCATCATCAGCACGCTGTGCGGCAGCGAGCGGCCGCCGAGGTGCAGGAGTTCCAGGACCTCGTCGAAGGAGGCGGAGTCGGAGGCGTCGGGGGTGCAGACCGGGAAGATCCGCTCCAGCTTCTCCTCGCCGAAGAGTTCGGAGACGAGCTGGGACTCGCGGGCCTTCATCCAGTTCCGGTTGCCCTTGACGGTGTTGATCTCGCCGTTGTGGGCGATGAACCGGTAGGGGTGCGCGAGCGGCCAGCTCGGGAACGTGTTGGTGGAGAACCGGGAGTGCACCAGGGCGATCGCCGAGGCGAAGCGGCGGTCGGAGAGGTCCGGGAAGAAGGGCTCGAGCTGCCCGGTGGTCAGCATGCCCTTGTAGACGATGGTGCGGGCCGACAGCGACGGGAAGTAGACGCCCAGCTCGCGCTCGGCGCGCTTGCGCAGCACGAACGCCTTGCGGTCGAGGTCGATGCCGGTGGAGGCGCCGTCGGCCACGAAGAGCTGCCGGAAGGCGGGCATGGTGGACCGGGCGGTCGCGCCGAGCAGGTCGGGGGCGACCGGGACGTCGCGCCAGCCGAGGACGGTGAGGTTCTCCTCGGCGGCGATGGCGTCGATGCGGGCGGCGGCCTCGTCGGTGCCGTCCTGCGGGAGGAAGGCGATGCCGACGGCGTAGTGGCCGGCCTCCGGGAGGTCGAAGGCGGTGACCTCGCGGAGGAAGGCGTCGGGGACCTGGGAGAGGATGCCGGCGCCGTCGCCGGAGTCGGGCTCGGAGCCGGTGGCGCCGCGGTGCTCGAGGTTGCGGAGCACGGTGAGTGCCTGGTCGACCAGCGTGTGGCTCGCCTCGCCGGTGAGGGTGGCGACGAAGCCGACGCCACAGGCGTCGTGCTCGTCGCGCGGGTCGTAGAGGCCCTGGGCGGCAGGGCGAGCATCCATGTACGACCAGTTGCGGCCGTTCGTGGAGTGCTGGGACGGCTGGCGCGGCGTACGCATCGGCTCTCCCGTCGTCGTCATGTGGCTGAAAAGGTCCTCCCAGGCTCTGGGGCTCTGGGGGCACGGTGCCGAGGGACGACGTTGGCCCTCTGCTGCGGTGGGGCAAGATACTCGCGCGTTACATAGTGAAACGGATACCGGAAATTGGATACTCCGTTCCAGCATGCGGACGCGAGGGCCGTGGCCGGGTCGTGCGTCCGCCGGGGTGGCGGCGGGCATGCGGGAGAGGTGTCAGGGAAGGTGTCCTGACGTTTTCCTGGGTGGCGGGCCTCGTCGCCCGTGCAGGAGATGCGCGCCGCGGGCGTCCTTGCCCGGCGCGTCCCGGCTCATGCCCCGTCGGTCCGTGACCGAAACCAGGGGGCGGCCACTCGGTGTGCGGCCCCTCACACATCTGAGCGACGTTCATCATAAGGCCGTCCTCCGGATGCGTCGCGGGGACGAATGTCACACCGCTGAAACCGTGTTGACCTGCGCCGGACTCTTGCGCGTCACATGGACGGCACGTACGCGCCACGGCCGCCCCGGGTGTCCGGAGGCGGCCGTGGGGAACGCCGGGGCGCCGGGCGCTCGGCCGCGTGGTGCGCGACGCGTGGGGCTTGGCGCTTGGCGCGTCAGCCGATCGCGGTGCCGATGAGGCTGCCCAGGAGGTAGGTGACGCCGGCCGCGGCGCCGCCGAGGACGAGCTGGCGCAGTCCGCTGAACCACCAGGTACGGGCGGTGACCCGGGCGACCACCGCGCCGCAGAGGAACAGGCCCACCAGCGCGAGGACCACGGCGGGCCACAGGGTGGTCGCGCCCAGCAGGTAGGGCAGCACGGGGAGCAGCGCGCCGAGGGCGAAGGAGCCGAAGGAGGAGACCGCGGCGACCTTCGGGGAGGGCAGGTCGCCGGGGTCGATGCCGAGTTCCTCGCGGGCGTGGATCTCCAGCGCCCGCTCCGGGTCGCGGGAGAGCTGGCGGGCGACCTCGCGGGCGGTGGCCGCGTCCACGCCGCGCGCCTCGTAGAGGGCGGCGAGTTCCGCCTCCTCGGCCTGCGGGTGCCGGGTCAGCTGGCGGCGCTCCACGTCGAGTTCGGCCTCGACCAGTTCGCGCTGGGAGGCGACGGAGGTGTACTCGCCGGCCGCCATGGAGCAGGCTCCGGCGGCCAGTCCCGCGAGTCCGGCGATCACCACGGCGCTGCTGGACGCGGCGCCTCCGGCGACGCCGGTCATCAGTGCCAGGTTGGACACCAGGCCGTCCATCGCGCCGAAGACGGCGGGGCGCAGCCAGCCGCCGTTGACGTCACGGTGGGTGTGGTTGTCGCGGTGCGCCTCGTGCAGCGGCGCCTGGATCTCGAGAACAGCCATGTCTCCCGCTCGGGGTCGGACCGGGTGCGCGGAAAGCGTCGACCGCGCGGCCAGTTTGGACTGGGTCTACTTTTCGACGTTCCCCAAGCTACGCCTTTCACTCGAACGGCGCCAGCAAGGGAAGGCTGCCCTCACCTGCGCTTTTACCGTTCTCGCTCATCCGATGAGGAGTTCGCACACATGTCGTCCGGGTGACGTCGGCGTGTCCGAGGGTCGTACGGGGCGGTGGCGTGGCAGAGATCCTCACAAGGGACCCCTCCCGTCAGGAGGCGCGCATGGCGGACGTCGTCACACCGGACCTGCGCGAGCGGGCGCGCGGAGCGCTGCTGGGCCTGGCCGTGGGGGACGCGCTCGGAGCGCCCGCGGAGAACCTGCGGCCCTCGGAGATCCGGGCGCGCTGGGGCCGCATCACCGGCTACGTCCAGGACGAGCCCGCGGGAACCGACGACACCGAGTACGCCGTCTTCTCCGGCCTGCTGCTGGCCCGGCACGGTGGCGGTCTCACCGCCGCCGACGTCGAGGCCGCCTGGCACGAGTGGATCGCCGACCGCGACGAGGGGCCGTTCAAGGGGGCGGGGTTCAGCGAGCGCGGGACGCTGGAGAACCTGCGCCGCGGGCTGGCCGCGCCGATCTCCGCCCAGCACCGGCACGCCTGGAGCGACGGGCTGGCGATGCGGGCCGCGCCGTTCGGGGTGTTCGCGGCGGGGCGCCCCGCGGAGGCGGCCCGGCTGGTCGCGGTGGACGGCTCGGTCAGTCACGACGGGGAGGGCATCTACGGGGGCCAGGCGGTGGCCGCGGGGGTGGCCGCGGCGATGACCGGGGCCCCCACGGTGGCGGTCGTCGCCTCGGCGCTCGCGGTGATCCCCGACGACTCCTGGACCGCCCGGTCGCTGCGCCGCGCGGTGGCGGTCGCGCACCGCGGGGAGCGGGCGGTGCGCTCCGCGGTGGTGGTGGCCGGCTACCCGTGGACCGACCTCGCGCCGGAGGCGGTGGCCCTGGCCTTCGGCGCGTACGCGGCGGCCGACGGCGACTTCCGGGAGGCGGTGCTGACCGCCGTGAACATGGGCCGCGACGCCGACACCACGGCCGCGGTCGCGGGCGCCCTGGCCGGCGCGACGTCCGGGGTGTCCGCCATCCCCGACGAGTGGGCGGCCCCCATCGGCCCCGTCCGCGGCAGTTGCCTGCCGGCCATGGCGGGGCGCCACGTCCTCGACATCGCCGACCTCCTCACCCGCACCAGGGAAGCCGCATGACCCCCGACCCCGCCGCCCCGGCCCCTCCCACCCCACCCCTCGGCACGGCGGCCACGCCCCCGCCCGGCCCCACGGACGCCGGGGGCCGGGCCGCCCCCCTCGGCCCGGACGCGGGTCCGGCTCCCACAACCGCCACGGCCCCCGCCACGACCACCGGCACGCTCCCCGGCACCGCCACGACCGCCGGCACGGTCCCCGGCACCGACCTGGGCACTGGCACGGTCCCCACCACCGGCCTCGCCACCGGCGCCAGCGGCAGCGCGGACCCCGCCGCCGCCAGCAGCACCAGCACCGGGACCGGCACGGACCCTGCCGCCGACCGCGGCACAGACACCGGTCCAGGCCCCGCAACCACCACCGGCCTCGGCACGGGCGCGGACCCCACCACCCGCCTCGCCACCACCGTCGACCTCGGCACGGACAACGGTCCAGGTCCCGCCGCCGCCCCCGGCACGGCCCTCGCCACCAACCTGGCCAACGGCACAGACACAGGCATCGCCACCGGCCCAGGCCCAGGCCCAGGCCCAGGCACTGCAACTGGCATCGGCACCGGCACCGGAACAGGCACCGGCACCGGAACGGGCGCAGGCGCAGGCGCAGGCCAGGGCACCGCCACCAGCCCCGCCACCGGCACCAGCCTCGGCACCGGGGCCCCGAACCACGCGGCCGGCACCGCCGCCCGCGCCCTCCGCGCGCACACCGGTGACCCCGCCCCCCGCGGAGGGACCCGCGCGGCCCCCCGCGTGGACACGCAGCCCGCCGCGCGCCCCGGGCCGCGGCGGGTGGCGGGGATGCTGCTGGGCCTCGCCGCGGGGGACGCGGCGGGATGGCCCGCGGCGCGGCACCGGGCGGCGCGGATGCCGGAGTGGACGCGGCGGCTCACCCGCGAGCTGGACACCTTCGCCGAGCAGAACGCCACCACCACCCTCCCCGTGCCGATCGCCCTGAACCAGCCGCCCGACCCGCTGCGCCTCGGCCCCTCGGACGACGCCGAGTGGGCGGCCTGGACCGCGCAGGCCCTGCTGCGCGCGGGCGACGACGCCCTCCTCGCCGACCTCGCCCGGGACCGCCGGATCCGCGCCGCCGTCGACCTGGCGTGGAGCGCCGTCGCCGAGGAGGTGGCCCAGGCGGCCCGTGCCGCGCCCGAGGTGGAGTCCGCCGCCGTCCCGCTGCGCGCCCGCATCTCGGTCCGCGCGGGCCTCGGCAACCTGGCCACCGGCCTGCGCCCGCCCGCCACCGGCCACGACAACCCGCACTACTTCGACGACGCGGCCTGTGTACGCGCGTGCGTGCTGGCCGTCGCCCATCCGGGTGATCCTCGCGCCGCCGCGGAACTCGCCGAGTTCGACGCCCGCTACTCCCAGGACGGCGACGGCGTGCACGGCGCCCGCGCCATGGCCGCCGCCGTCTCCCTCGCCCTGGCGGGCGCCGGTGTGGAGGAGTGCGTGGAGACCGCGCTGGGCGAGCTGCCCGGCTCCTCGGAGGCCGGCCGCAACGCCCGGCACGCCCTGCACCTGGCGCGCGAGAACGCCGCGGAGGGCGCGTTCGCCCTGGTACCGCTGCTGGAGCACCAGATCGTGGACCACGTGTACAGCTACGGGATCGCCGCGGCGGAGACCGTGCCGGTGGCGCTCGCCCTGGCCCTGGCGTCCGGCGGGCGGGTCGCCGAGGCGGTGCCGGCGGCCGCCTGCCTGTCCCGGGTGGCCGACTCCGCGCCCGCCCTCACCGGCGCGCTCACCGGCGCGCTGGGCGGGCTCGCGGCCGTCCCCGGTCCCTGGCGCCAGGCGTGCCGCGGCCTCTCCGGCTGCGTGCTGCCCCGCCTGTCCGGGACGGACCTGCTGGAACTCGCCGAACGTCTGGAAGCCGGGCGTCCCCCGTCCGGCGGAGGATGATTCCGGCATGACGCACATCACGCCCGAAAGGCCACGCGAAGGATCGTTCCACGACCAGGAGTCCCCCCGCCCGGCGGCCGGTCCCGACCCGCGGCGCCCTCGTCCCGCGGCCGCCCGGTCCCTGGACGACATGGTCGCCGCCGCGCTGGCCGGAGCCGCCGTCGGCGACGCCCTCGGCGGCCCGGTCGAGGGCTACTCCCCCGAGCAGATCCTGGAACGCCACGGCGGCCGCGTGCGCGGTGTGGTGGGCCCCTGGAACGGCGACGCCTGGCGCACCGCGCGCCCCGTCGCGCCGTACCACAAGGGCGACGGGCACGTCACCGACGACACCTTGATGACCCACGCCCTGATCCGCGTCTACGAGAAGGTCCGCGACCACCTGGACGCCTACGCGGTCGCCGAGCACCTGGTCCCCGACCTGATGGGCGAGCTGCGCTGGATCCCCGAACTGGAGGCCGAGGCCCTGCCGTTGCAGCGGATCTTCCTCGCCGAGAAGTGGCTGGTGGCACGCATCCACTACGGTCACGTCGACCCGCGCGAGGCGGGCTCGGGCAACATCGTCAACTGCGGCGCCGCGATGTACATGACGCCGGTCGGCCTGGTCGACGCGGCCCGGCCGGCCACCGCCTACGCGGAGGCCCTGGACGTGGCGGGCGCCCACCAGTCCTCCTACGGCCGGGAGGCCGCGGGCGTCTTCGCGGCGGCGGTCGCGGCGGCCTGCGCCCCCGACGCGACGCCCCGTTCGGTGGTCGACGCCTGCCTGGCCCTCGCCAAGGACGGCACCCGCGCGGCGATCGAGGCGGTCTGCGAGACGGCCTCCCGGTACTCCGGGTTCGAGGCGGCCCTCGGTCCGCTGCGCGCGGCGGTGGCCCCGTTCGACACGGTCGGCCCGGACTACCGCGCGCCGTCGCTCGGCGCCCGCCGCCCGTCCCGGCTGCACTCCATCGAGGAACTGCCCGTCGCCCTCGGCATGCTGCTGGTGGCCGACGGCGACTACGAGGAGGCGGTGCTGGGCGCCGTCAACTACGGCCGGGACTGCGACTCGATCGCCACCATGGCCGGGGCGATCGCCGGGGCGCTGGGCTCCTGCCCCCCGGCGGAGTGGACCCGGCAGGTCGTGGAGGCCAGTCGCCTCGATTTGGACGGTCCCGCCCGCGCCCTGGCCTCCGTGGCGCGGGAGGTCTTCGCCCGGGACGTCGCCCGCCGCCGCGCCCACGAGGCGGCGTTCACCGCGATCGGAGGCGCCACGTGCTCCGGATGACCTGGGTGCAGCCCGAGGACCTGCTCGGCCACGAGCTGCGGCAGGCCGTGCAGGACGGCCGCTCCCCCGCCACCGTCGCCGCCGTCGCCGCCCGCTGGCGCGCGGCCGGAGGCCCGGACGCCCCGGACCGCGCCGGCGCCTCCGCCGCGCCCGTCTCCCGCTACCTGCGCACCCTCGCCGAGGACCTGCTCGACGAACTCGCCGAACTGGCTTCGCCGTTGGCCGAGGCGGAGCCCACCGACCTGGACCGGATCAAGGCGCTCTGCCCCGACTGGCCCGCGCCCGCTCCCTCCCCGGCTCCCCCTTCGGCCGCCCGGTACGAGGCGGCCTGGCTGGGCCGCGCGGTGGGCTGCCTGCTGGGCAAGCCGGTGGAGAAGCTGCCCCTGGAGGGCATCCGCGCCCTCGCCCGCGCCACCGGCAACTGGCCGCTCGCCACCTGGTTCACCGCCCGCGGGCTGCCCGCCGACCTGGCCGCCGCCTTCCCGTGGAACCGGCGCTCGGCCCTCACCTCGCTGGCCGAGAACATCGACGGCATGCCGGAGGACGACGACCTCAACTTCCCGCTGCTCGGCCTGGTCCTGCTGCGCCGGCACGGCCGGTCGTTCACCACCGACGACGTGGCCCGCCTCTGGCTGGACGAGCTGCCCGCCGGCCGCCTGTTCACCGCCGAGCGCGTCGCCTACCGCAACCTGCTCTCCGGGGTGGAGCCCCCGCACACCGCCCGCCACCGCAACCCGTTCCGGGAGTGGATCGGCGCGCTGATCCGGGCCGACGTGCACGGCTGGACCAACCCCGGTGATCCGGGCGCCGCCGCCGGGCAGGCGCACCGCGACGCCGTCCTCAGCCACACCGCGGGCGGGGTGCACGCCGCCATGTTCGCCGCCGCGGTGACCGCGGCCGCGGCGGGCGGCGGGAGCGACGTGCACGGCTGCCTGCGCGCCGGGCTGGCCGTCGTCCCGCCCGGTTCGCGGCTGGCCCGCGCGGTGCGGCACGCGGTCCGGCTGGCCCGGGAGCACGCCGGTGACGCCACCGCGTTCGAACCGGTGGTGGACGCCCTGCACGCCGAGCACGCCCGGTACCACTGGGTCCACGCGGTGCCCAACACCGCGCTGATCGCCGCCGCCCTCGCCCACGCCGACGGCGACTTCACCGGCTCCGTGTGCCGGGTGGTCTCCGGCGGCTGGGACACCGACTCCAACGGCGCCACCGCCGGAGGCGTCGCCGCGCTGCTGGCCGGTTCCCCCGACGCCCTGCCCGAGCGGTGGACCGCGCCGCTGAAGAACCGTCTGCGCACCACCGTGACCGGGTTCGACGGCGTCGGCTTCGACGCCCTCGGCCGCACCACCGCCCACCTCTGCGCCCCGGGCCCGCGACCGGAGCGGGCCCGGCCGGCCCGGACCGTCCTGGAGAGCGCCCGGCCATGAGCAACGTCAGCCCCCTCCGGAACGCCGCCGACGTCGTCGTGCTCGGCAGCGCCAACATGGACCTCGTCGCCTACGTCGCCAAGGCCCCGCAGCGCGGGGAGACGGTCACCGGCCGGGAGTTCCGTACCGCGCCCGGCGGCAAGGGCGCCAACCAGGCGGTGGCCGCCGCCCGCGCGGGCGCCGCCGTCGCCATGGTCGGAGCGGTCGGCAACGACGCGTTCGGCCTGCGGCTGCGCTCCGCCCTGGAGGCGTCCGGGGTGCTCACGGACCGGCTGCGCACCGCCGAGGTGCCCTCCGGGACGGCGCACATCGTGGTCGACGACGAGGGCGGCAACGCCATCGTCGTCGTGCCCGGCGCGAACGCCCACGTCACCTCGCTGGACCCGCGCGACGAGGAGGTGATCCGCCGGGCCGACCTGCTGCTGCTCCAGTTGGAGATCCCGCCGGACGCGGTCCTGGCGGGCGCCCGGGTGGCCCGCGCGCACGGCACGCGCACCGTCCTGACCCCCGCGCCGGTCCAGCCGCTGCCGCCGGAACTCCTCGACCACGTCGACCTGTTGCTGCCCAACGAGCACGAGGCCGCGGCGCTGGCCGGGGTCGCCGACCCGCACGAGGCGGCGCTCGCGCTGCTGCGGCGGGTGCCGGAGGTGGTGGTCACCCTCGGCGCGGCCGGCAGCCTGTGGGCGGTGCGCGGCGCCGAGCCGGTGCTGGTGCCCTCGCCGAGGGTGCGGGCGGTCGACACCACCGGCGCGGGCGACACCTTCGCCGGCGCCCTGGCCGTCGCCCTCGCCGAGCGGCGCCCGATGCCCCAGGCGCTGCGCTGGGCCGCCGCCGCGGCCTCCCTGTCCGTCCAGCGGCCGGGGGCGTCCGCCTCGATGCCCTACCGCTCCGAGATCGAGGCACGGTACGCGTCGTGAACCCTCAGGAGAACACCGCCCCTTCCCCGCTGTCCGGACTGCGGGTGCTGGACCTCGCCACCCTGTTCGCCGGGCCGCTCGCCGCCACCCTGCTGGGTGACTTCGGGGCCGACGTGGTCAAGGTGGAGCACCCGTCGAAGCCCGACCCCTCGCGCGGCCACGGGCCCGCGAAGGACGGCGTCGGGCTGTGGTGGAAGCTGCTGGGCCGCAACAAGCGGAACATCACCCTGGACCTGTCCGCGCCGCGCGGCCGGGACACGCTGCTGCGGCTGGCCCGGGACGCCGACGTGGTGGTGGAGAACTTCCGCCCCGGCACCCTGGAGCGGTGGGGGCTCGGCTGGGAGGAACTGTCCGCCGCCAACCCGCGCCTGGTGCTGGCCCGCGTCACCGGTTTCGGGCAGTTCGGCCCCTACGCGCGCCGTCCCGGCTTCGGCACCCTCGCGGAGGCGATGAGCGGCTTCGCCGCGGTCACCGGCGAGCCGGACGCGCCGCCGACCCTGCCGCCGTTCGGGCTCGCGGACTCCATCGCGGCGCTGGCCACCGCGTACGCGGTGATGACCGCGCTGGCCGCCCGGGACCGCACCGGCGAGGGGCAGGTCGTCGACATGGCGATCATCGAGCCGATCCTGACGGTGCTGGGGCCGCAGCCGCTCTGGTACGACCAGCTCGGCCACGTCCAGCCGCGCACCGGGAACCGTTCGCAGAACAACGCCCCGCGCAACACCTACCGGACCGCCGACGGCACCTGGGTGGCCGTCTCCACCTCCGCGCAGTCGGTCGCGGAGCGGGTGATGCGGCTGGTGGGGCGGCCGGAGCTGACCGAGGAGCCGTGGTTCGCGACCGGCGCCGGACGGGCCGCCCACGCCGACGTGCTCGACGAGGCGGTGGGGGCGTGGATCGCGCGGCGCGAGCGGTCGCAGGTGCTGGACGCCTTCGAGAAGGCCGAGGCCGCGGTGGCGCCGGTCCAGGACGTGCGGGACGTCATGGAGGACCCGCAGTACCGGGCGCTGGGCACCATCGCCACCGTGGACGACCCGGAGCTCGGGCAGCTGCGGATGCAGAACGTGCTGTTCCGGCTCTCCGCCACGCCCGGCGCGATCCGCTGGGCCGGGCGGCCGCACGGGGCGGACACCGAGGAGGTGCTCTCCGGGGCGGGGCTGGACGCGGAGGAGATCGCGGCGCTGCGGCGGGAGGGGATCGTGTGAGCGGGACCGTCCAGGCGCCGCCGCTGACCTGGCTGTACGTGCCCGGCGACCGGCCCGAGGTGGTCGCCAAGGCGCTGCGGGCGGCGGCGGACGTGGTGCTCGTCGACCTGGAGGACGCGGTCGCGCCCGGCCGCAAGGAGTACGCGCGGGAGGCCACGGCGGAGCTGCTGGCCGGGCCGCCGCCGGCCCCGGTCCACGTCCGGGTGAACCATCCGTCCTCGCCGGAGGGGCGGGCGGACCTGAAGGCGCTGCTGCCCTGCTCGGGACTCGGCGGGGTGCGGCTGCCGAAGGTCGTCTCCCCGGACACGGTGGTGCGGGTGGCCGGGCAGGCGACCGCGCTGGGCCGGGCGGGGCTGCGGCTCTACCCGCTGCTGGAGAGCGCGCTGGGCGTCGAGGAGGCGTTCCGCATCGCCCGCGCCGACCCGTCGGTGGGCGGCGTCTCCCTCGGCGAGGCGGACCTCCGCGCGGACCTCGGGGTGCGGGAGGACACGGGGCTCGACTGGTGCCGCTCCCGGGTGGTGGTGGCCGCGCGGGCGGCGGGCCTGGCGCCTCCCCCGCAGTCGGTGTACCCGGACGTCCGGGACCTGGACGGCCTGGCGGCCAGCTGTGCCCGGGGGCGGGGGCTGGGGTTCCTCGGCCGCGCGGTGATCCATCCGCGCCAGCTTCCCGTCGTCGAGCGGGCGTACCTGCCCGGCCCGCGGGAGATCGAGGAGGCCGAGGAGATCGTCGCCGCGGCCCGTCGCGCGGGCCCGGGCGCCCAGGCGCTCGCCGACGGCCGCTTCGTGGACGCGGCCGTCGTGCACGCCGCCCGCCGCACCCTCGCCCTCGCCGCCCGCACCTGACCGGCCGGCCGCGTCCGACCAGCTGTCCGCGGGCGGCCCGTGCCCCGGCGGGTGGTCCCTGCGGCGGCGGGTGGTCCGTGCGGCGGCGGTGTCAGGCGCGTGACGGCACGGGGCGCATGCCGTCGAGCAGGGTGGCGAGGTAGCGGTTGCCGGTGGCGATCCGGTCGCCGGTCGTGCCGCCGTGGACGCTCACGGCGTGCGCGATGCCGCACATCAGGGGGACCAGGTCGGCGGCGGCCAGGTCGGTCCGGACGGCTCCTGCCGCGCGGGCCCGGTCCAGGAGCGTGGTGCCGGTGGCGGCGAGGGCCTGCTTGAGCCGCGTGGTGGGCGGCAGGGCGTCCTCGGCCGCGGCGGCGACCGGGGGCAGGGCCGCGTCGGTGAGCTGGGCCTCGACGACGCGGGACAGGAAGTGGGTCAGCGCGCGCCAGGGGTCGGGGTCGGCCAGTGCCCGCTCGCCGTGCGCGGCCAGGTCCTCCAGGCAGGGGGCGGCGACCGTCTCCAGCAGGGCCTCGGGGGTGGCGAAGTGCCGGTAGACCGTGGCGACCCCGACGCCGGCCCGGCGGGCGACGTCGTTGAGGTGCAGCGCGGTGCCCTGGTCGACCAGGTCGCGGGCGACGGCGACGATCCGCTCCCGGTTGCGGGCGGCGTCCTTGCGCAGCGGTGGCGTCGTCATCAGGCAGGGGTCCAGGTCGCTCGTCGGTGGGCGGGGCCGGCGGGCCCATGATAGGCGGCGCCGGTCACCCTCCTGGCCGGGGAGGCCGCCCGCGGACGCTCATGCCCCGGGCCTCGCGGACGCCGTGGGGGCGTGGGTCTCGCCGAGCCGGCGCACGGCCTCGACGATGCGCGGGTCGGTCGCCGCGCGGAACGGCGCGACCGGCCTGGCATCGGGGCCGATGACGAGTCCGGTCCGGCCGCTCAACGCCGGGTCGGTGGCGGCGGCGATCGAGGACCTGGCCGCCGCGGCGGCGGTCCCGGCCGTGGACCGCTCGAACCGGCGGCGCACCAGCGGCCACAGCAGGCGCAGCGGCGGGGAGACGACCGCCGGGACGAGGGTGCCGTCGGTCATGCCGGTCGCCGCGCCTCCGGGATCGGCGGCGAGGACCGAGACGCCCGTGCCGTCCAGCCGCCTCGCCAGGTCGAGGGTGTGTGCGAGGTTGGCCAGCTTGGCGCGCCCGTACCAGTGGAAGCCGTAGTAGCCGCCCGGCGGCTCGACGGCGTCGAACACCCGCTTGGCGACGCCGACCGCGCCGGAGGTCACGTTCACGATCCGGCTCGGCGCCCCGGCGGTCAGCGTGGGCAGCAGCAGCTCGGTGAGCAGGTAGGGCGAGAGGTGGTTGACGACGAACGACGCCTCGACGCCGTCGACGTGCCGCCGCTCGGCGAACATCGCGCCGACGTTGTTGACCAGCACCGTCAGCGGCTCCCCCGACGCGGCGTGACCGGCGGCGATCCGGTCGGCCAGCTCACGGACCTGGTCGAGCGAGGCGAGGTCGGCGGCCAGGAACCGCGCGGGGCGCGCCGGGTGCGCCGCGTCGATCCGCTCGACCGCCGCGGCTCCCCGGCCCGCGTCCCGTCCGACCACCGTGACGGCGAAGCCCGCCCCGGCCAGCCCGAGCGCCGTCTCCAGGCCGATGCCTCCCGTGCCGGCCGTGACCACCGCTGTCTTCGCCATGCGTTCCTCCACCCCTTGAGAAACGGATCCATCATCCGTTTCCATTGCCAGGAAGGCTAGCACGAACGGATAGCCCATCCACTTGCCCGGCGCCGTGCGGGCGGCCCTCCTGACACGGACCCCGGAACGACGGCGCCGCGGACACGGAGAACGACGGCGCCGCCGGCACGCGAAAACGACGGCGCCGCGCCCCGGAATCCGGGGCGCGGCGCCGTCGTCGCGCGTGAGTGGCCTGTTACTTGCCCTTGGCCCGGGTGGGGTCGGCCGCGGTGTCGTCCGCGTCGGCCCGGGACGCCTCGGTGGCGCCGGCGAGGTCCGCGTCACCGGTGTCACCGCTGTCACCGGGGTCGCCGGAGACGTCGCCCTCGGCCGCCTCGGTGTCGTCCTCCGCCCGCGGTTCCACGACCGCCTCCCGCCCCGGCCGCTTGCGGGCCGAGAGGACGAAGTAGAGGACCGCCAGGAGGAACACCACGATCGAGGTCCAGTTGTTGAGCCGCAGCCCCAGGATCTCGTGGGCCTCGTCGACCCGCATGTACTCGATCCAGAACCGGCCCGCGCAGTACGCGGCGACGTACAGCGCGAACGCCCGCCCGTGCCCGAGCTTGAACCGGCGGTCCGCCCAGATCACCAGCAGCGCGACGCCGATGCACCACAGCGACTCGTAGAGGAAGGTCGGGTGGTAGTAGCCGGGGACGCGGCCGTCGAGGGAGGAGGTGATGTGGACCGCCCACGGAAGGTCCGTCTCCCGCCCGTACAGCTCCTGGTTGAACCAGTTGCCCCAGCGGCCGATGGCCTGGGCGAGGGCGATGCCGGGCGCCACGGCGTCGGCGTAGGCCGGCAGCGGGATGCCCATCCGCCGGGCGCCGATCCAGGCGCCGACCGCGCCGAAGGCGATCGCGCCCCAGATGCCGAGGCCGCCCTCCCACACCTTGAAGGCGTCCACCCAGTCACGGCCCGCGCCGAAGTACAGCTGGTAGTCCGTGATCACGTGGTACAGGCGACCGCCGATCAGGCCGAACGGCACGGCCCACACCGCGACGTCGGCGACCGTGCCCGGCCGCCCGCCCCGGGCGACCCAGCGCCGGTTGCCGAGCCAGATGGCGACGAAGACGCCGAGGATGATGCAGAACGCGTAGCCGCGCAGCGGGACGGGACCGAGGTACAGCACCCCGCGCGACGGGCTGGGAATGTAGGCAAGTTCCATGGCAGGGACGACGCTACCGTGCCGGGCCGCCGGGAGGGCGGGCGGCCCGGCTACGGCTCCATAACGGGGCCGGAACCGGGAACGGCTACCGGCCGGCCTGCGCCTCCACCATCTGCTGGAACTTGGCGGGCGTCATCGAGCGGTCCTCGTAGATGTTCTTGCCGTTGAGCAGGACCGTCGGCGTGCCGCTGAAGCCGCCGCCGCGGAAGGCCTCGTCGGCGTCGCGGACCCAGCTGTCGTGGGTGCCCTCGTCGACGCAGGTGCGGAAGGCCGCGGTGTCGAGGCCCTCGACCTCGCCGGCCAGGTCGATCAGCTTCTTGTTGTCGGCGAAGGCGTCGTCCGCCTCTTCGGGCTGGTTGTCGAAGAGGACGTTGTGGTAGCCGGGGAACTTCCCCGCGTCCTGGGCGCAGGCCGCGGCGTTGGCGGAGCGCAGCGAGCCGCTGCCGCCGAGGTTGCCGTCGATCAGGGTGACCAGGTGGTACTCCGCCTTGAGGGAGCCCGCCTCGGTCAGCTCCTCGATGGTGGAGCGGTAGGCCGTCTCGAAGGCCTTGCAGGCCGGGCAGCGGAAGTCCTCGTAGACGACGAGGGTGGAGGGCGCGTCGGCCCGGCCGACCGGGATGGCCAGCTTCTTCTCGCCGCCCGCCCCGGAGGGTGCGACGGCGGGCCCCTCGGCGTCGCTGGTGTCCCCGCCCGAGTTGGCGGCGACCACGCCGATCACCGCCGCGAGACCGAGGACGCAGACCACGGCCGCGCCGACGATCAGGGCACGGCGGCGCTTCTCCGCGGCCTTCTGCTTCTCGCGCTCCATCGCCAGGCGCTGGCGGGCGCTGCGCTTTCCCTCTCGGTTCTTCTCACTCACATGGGGCTGAACGAACCGGGGAGGCGCTGCGCGCCTCCCCGGTCCCAGGTCCACCCGTTCGAGTGAGCAGCGTGTCTCCGCTGACCGCCCGGCGGGCCCCTCGTGCGCTACGCCCGGCCGCGGACGCCTTCCGCGAGGTCGGCGGCGAGGGCCCGGACGGCCTCCCGGCGGGCGGCCGTGGCCTCCGCGCCGTCACCGGCGGTGTCGAGCATCCGCTGGACGAAGGCCGAGCCGACGATCACGCCGTCGGCGAAGCCCGCCACCTCGGCGGCCTGGGCGCGGTTGGAGACGCCGAGCCCGACGCAGACCGGCAGGTCGGTGGTGGCGCGGGTGCGCCGCACCAGGTCCTGGGCCTGCGCGCCGACGGACGCGCGGGTGCCGGTGACGCCCATCAGCGAGGCCGCGTAGACGAAGCCGCTGCCGGCCGCGGTGATCTCCTTCAGCCGCGCGTCCTTGCTGGACGGCGCGACCACGAAGACCGTGGCCAGCTCGTGCTTGTCGGCGTGTTCCCTCCAGAGCGCGGACTCCTGGACCGGCAGGTCGGGCAGGATGCAGCCCGCGCCGCCGGCCTCGGCGAGCTCGGCGGTGAACCGCTCGACGCCGTACCGGTCGACGGGGTTCCAGTAGGTCATCACCAGCACCGGCTTCCCGGTGGCCTCGTGCGCCTCGCGGACCGTGCGCATCACGTCGGCGATCTTCACGCCGCCGCGCAGCGCGATGTCGTCGGCGGTCTGGATGACCGGGCCGTCGAGGACCGGGTCGCTGTGCGGGAGGCCGACCTCGACCACGTCGGCGCCGCCGTCGAAGACGGCCTTGATCGCGTCGATGCCGCCGTCCACGGTGGGGAAGCCCGCCGGGAGGTAGGCGATGAGGGCGGACCGGCCCTCGGCCTTCGCGGCGGCGAGGGTGTCGCTCAGGAGCTGTCGGTTGCCGGTCACTTCGCGTCCCCCTCGATCTCCGCGCCGTCGCCGGCCTCGTCGGCGGCGACCGCCGCGTCGGTGTCGTACAGCCCGAAGTACCGGGCGGCGGTGTCCATGTCCTTGTCGCCGCGGCCGGACAGGTTGACCACGATCAGGCCGTCGGGGCCCAGTTCGCGGCCGACCTCGAGCGCGCCGGCCAGGGCGTGCGCGGACTCGATCGCCGGGATGATGCCCTCGGTGCGGGAGAGCAGGCGCAGCGCCCGCATGGCCGCGTCGTCGGTGACCGCGCGGTACTCGCCGCGGCCGCTGTCCTTGAGGTAGGCGTGCTCGGGGCCGATGCCGGGGTAGTCGAGGCCCGCCGAGATGGAGTACGGCTCGGTGATCTGGCCCTCCTCGTCCTGGAGGACGTAGGAGCGGGAGCCGTGCAGGATGCCGGGCTCGCCGGCGGTGAGGGTGGCCGCGTGCTCGCCGGTCTCCAGGCCGTGGCCGGCCGGTTCGCAGCCGATCAGGCGGACGCCCTCGTCGGGGATGAAGGCGTGGAAGAGGCCGATGGCGTTGGAGCCGCCGCCGACGCAGGCGACCGCGGCGTCGGGCAGGCGCCCGGCGGTCTCCAGGAGCTGCCGGCGGGCCTCGACGCCGATGACGCGGTGGAAGTCGCGGACCATCGCCGGGAAGGGGTGCGGTCCGGCGACCGTGCCGAAGAGGTAGTGGGTGGTGTCGACGTTGGCGACCCAGTCGCGGAACGCCTCGTTGATGGCGTCCTTGAGGGTGCGGCTGCCGGACTTCACGGCGATCACCTCGGCGCCCAGCATGCGCATCCGGGCGACGTTGAGCGCCTGGCGCTGCGTGTCGATCTCGCCCATGTAGATGGTGCAGTCGAGGCCGAACAGGGCGCAGGCGGTGGCGGTGGCCACGCCGTGCTGGCCGGCGCCGGTCTCGGCGATGACTCGGGTCTTGCCCATGCGCCTGGTCAGCAGGGCCTGGCCCAGCACGTTGTTGATCTTGTGCGAGCCGGTGTGGTTGAGGTCCTCGCGCTTGAGGAAGACGCGCGCGCCGCCGGCGTGTCCGGCGAAGCGGGGCACCTCGGTCAGGGCGCTGGGACGGCCGGTGTAGTGCACCAGCAGGTCGTCGAGCCCACGGGCGAACTCGGGGTCCGCCTTGGCCTTCTCGTACTCGACGGCGACCTCGTCGACGGCGGCGACCAGCGCCTCCGGGATGAACTTGCCGCCGAAGTCGCCGAAGTAGCCGGCGGCGCTGGGAACGTGCCCCTCGGGATCGGGCACGAAGAACTGACTGGACATCGAAGGATTACCTCACAGGTGGTCACGGATGTCTGACGGACGTGGGGGCCTGCCCCCGCGCCATCGCATCCCGTTCACCTGCCCCGGCTCGTCCCCGATGACGTACCGGACGCGCCGGCCGCGCACCCGCCGGGCGGGCGCCCGGCAGCCGCGCGGCTTGCAGCCGCGGGCCAGGCGGGCGAAGCGCCCCTCGCCGGGCTCCTCCGGGAGGCCTGCCGGGCCCGGGGGCGCCGTGGCGGCGCGCACCGCCGGGCAGGCACCCACGGGTGCCCGGCCCTCGGTCGGCAGCGGCTCGGCGGACGTCACGTGGGGCTCCCTCAGGCGCGCCCGTGCCGGATGGCGGGGTGCTCGCCCGCGGCCACCAGGTCGGCCACCGCGGCTCTGGGATCCTTGCCGATCACCAGCGACTCGCCCACCAGCACGGCGTCGGCGCCGGCGTTGGCGTAGGCGATCAGGTCGTGCGGACCGCGGACTCCGGACTCGGCGACCTTGACGATGTGCGGGGGGATCTCCGGCAGCACTCGTTCGATGGTCGAGCGGTCCACCTCGAGGGTCTTGAGGTTGCGGGCGTTGACACCGATGATCTTGGCGCCGGCGTCCACCGCGCGCTCGACCTCGTCCTCGTCGTGCGCCTCGACCAGCGGGGTGAGCCCGATGGACTCGGCCCGCTCGATCAGCGACTCCAGGGCGGACTGCTCCAGGGCGGCAACGATCAGCAGCGCCAGGTCGGCGCCGTGGGCACGGGCCTCCCAGAGCTGGTAGGCCGTGACGATGAAGTCCTTGCGGAGGACCGGGATGTCCACCCGGGCGCGGACGGCCTCGAGGTCCGCCAGCGACCCGCCGAAGCGGTGCTTCTCGGTGAGCACCGAGATGACGGCGGCGCCGCCCGCCTCGTAGTCGGCGGCGAGGCCGGCCGGGTCGGCGATGGCGGCCAGCGCGCCCTTGGAGGGGCTGGACCGCTTGACCTCGCAGATGACCTTGACGCCGTCGCCCCGCAGGGCGGCCACGCCGTCCTTGGCGGTGGGGGCCTTGGCCGCGCGCTCCTTGAGCTCGTCGAGGCCGACGCGCGCCTGCCGTTCCGCGAGGTCGGCCCGCACGCCGTCGATGATCTCGTCGAGCACACTCACGCGAGCGGCCCCCTTCCGTGACGGTGGTCGGTTCCGTTCGATACCGATGGTCACTTGCGATGGTATCCGCAGGCGGCCGTCCTGCCCGCATCCGGCGGCGACCGGTCCCACTGGCTGGACGTTTTCCGGCCGAACCCCTCAGGTGTGCACGGGTGCCCTCAGGGGTGCAGCCAGGCCCCGAACGGGAGGTTCCGGACGACGGTGAACACGGCGAGCACGGCGCCGAACGCCCAGAGGTGGGCCGGCCGGGCCTCGAACCGCACGGGCAGCCCGCGGGCCGCGCGCACCGTCCACACGGTCCACACGACGGCGAACAGCAGGTATCCCACGACGGCGGGGGCGTTGGCCTGCAGCGCGACGGCCGGCTCGCCGTGCACGAAGGCGTGGGCGCTGCGCAGTCCGCCGCAGCCGGGGCAGTACAGCCCGGTGACGCTGAGCAGCGGGCAGGCCGGGTAGTGCCCCGGCTCGTTGGGGTCGACGGTCCCGACGTAGGCGAAGGCCCCGACGACGGCGCCGAGCACGGCCGCGGGGGCCGCCAGGCGCCGCCACAGCGGCGTCGGGGGCGTCGGGGACGGCGGGGACGGCGGGGACGGCGGCGGCCCACCGGGCACGGCGGACGGCTCGGCGGGCTGCGCGGCGGACACCGGCGCGGGCGGCGCGGCGGGCGGGCCGGCGGCGGGCGGCGTGCTGGGGGGCGGGGTCCCGGTGGTCACCCGGGCATTGTGCCGCGCGCGGGGCCCCGGCGCGGGGCGGGGACGCGTCAGGGGCGGCCCGGAGCTCCGGGCCGCCCCTGATCGGCGGTGTCGACGAGGGTGCCGACGACGGGCCGCGGCGCCGCCGCGCGGCTCCGGCGGCTCAGGCGTTCTCGGTGACCTTGTGCACCGGGTGGACGTGCTCCGGCTGGCCGAGGCCCGCGCGCCGCATCAGGCCACCGACGACAGCGCCGAGCAGCGTGATGCCGATGCCGATCCAGAAGCCGACCGGCTGGGCCATGACGATGAAGACGGATGCTACGCAGAACCCGACGAAGGCGATGATGACGCCGGTCCAGGCGGCCGGGGTGTGACCGTGGTTGCTGCCCGCCATGACTTGCTCCTCGTTGACGCGTGTACGTGTGGTGAGCGGGGCGCTCGGTCCCATTCTTCCCCACCCGTGCCGTGGGGCGCGTGCCGGGGTACGGCTGGTCAGGCCCCGGTGGGGTCCTCGCCGCGGTCCAGGGCCTTCCAGAGGTCCTCCGGGCGCTCGGGAGCGGCGGGCGCCGCCGCGCCGCCCGCCCGCCGGGGGCGGGGAACGCCGGCGCCGCGCTCGTAGCGGGAGGACATGCCGGGCCAGCGGCTGCCGCGCCAGAGCGCGAGCAGTCCGGCCGTCAGGATCAGCGCGCCGCCCAGGGCGGCGACGTACGGCCAGGAGGTGTGGCTCAGTCCGGACACGGCGGCGGAGGCGTCGCCGGAGACCAGGGCGGCCTTGTCGTCCAGCGCGCCCCGGTCGGAGGCGCCGAGCAGGGCGGCGGCCAGCGTGCCGGCGCCGCACAGGGCGAGCAGGGCGGCGACCAGGACCCGCCCGGCGCGGCGCACCGCGAAGACGGCGACCAGCGCGGCCAGGCCCACTATGGCGAGCGCGGCGGGGGCGCCGGTGACGTCGCTGCCGGTGGCGGTCAGCGGAAAGGCGCCGCCGGCCACCTCCGCGGAGCCCTCCGCCCAGGTCTGCCGGCTGGCGAGCAGCGCCACGGTCGCGCCGAGGGCGCCGCTGAGCAGGGCGGCGGCGAGGCTGCGACGGCCCGGGCGGGCGGTCGCTGCGGTTTCGGGACGGGAGTCAGCGCTGGAGGTCACCGTTCCACTATGGCCCCGCGCGGCCCCCGGGCATCACCCGGGTGGGCCGCGCGGGGCCGAGGTGAGAGCGACATCACCCTCGTGCGCCGAGCCGGTTGGCGCTGTGGACGGCCCGCAGCACGGCCGCCGCCTTGTTGCGGCACTCGGTGTCCTCCGCCACCGGGTCGGAGTCGGCGACCACGCCCGCGCCCGCCTGGACGAAGGCCGTGCCGTCGCGCAGCAGGGCGGTGCGGATGGCGATGGCGGTGTCGGAGTCCCCGGCGAAGTCCAGGTAGCCGACGCAGCCGCCGTACAGGCCGCGTCGGGAGGGCTCCAGCTCGTCGATGATCCGCAGCGCGCTGGGCTTGGGGGCGCCGGAGAGGGTGCCGGCCGGGAAGCAGGCGGTGAGCACGTCGAACGCGGTGCGGCCGGGGGCGACCCGGCCGGTGACGGTGGAGACGATGTGCATGACGTGCGAGTAGCGCTCGATCGACATGAAGTCGACGACCTCCACGGAGCCCGGCTCGCAGACCCGGCCGAGGTCGTTGCGCCCGAGGTCGACCAGCATCAGGTGCTCGGCGCGCTCCTTGGGGTCGGCGAGCAGTTCCTCGGCGAGCGCCTGGTCCTCCTGGGGGGTGGCGCCGCGGTGCCGGGTGCCGGCGATGGGGTGCAGCACGGCCCGGCCGTCCACCACCTTGACCAGCGCCTCGGGGCTGGAGCCGACCACGTCGAAGCCGTCGAACCGGAAGAGGTACATGTACGGCGACGGGTTGGTGGCGCGCAGCACCCGGTAGACGTCCAGGGCGCTCGCCGTGCAGGGCGTCTCGAACCGCTGCGAGGGCACCACCTGGAAGGCGTCGCCGGCCCGGATGCGTTCCTTGATGTCCTCGACCGCCTTCCGGTAGTCCGCGCCGCCCCACAGCGCGGTGTACTCGGGCAGGGCGGCGTCGGGCAGGGCGACGGGCGGCTGGGCGAGGGGGCGGGCGAGGTCCGCCTCCATGACGTCGAGCCGGGCGACGGCGTCGGCGTAGGCCTCGTCGACGCCGGTGTCGAGGTCGTTGTGGTTGATGGCGTTGGCGATCAGCAGGACGGTGCCGTCCTGGTGGTCGAGGACGGCGAGGTCGCTGGTGAGCAGCATGGTCAGCTCGGGCAGCTTCAGGTCGTCGCGCTCGCCGGGGCCGATGCGCTCCAGGCGGCGCACGATGTCGTAGCCGAGGTAGCCGACCATGCCGCCGGTGAACGGCGGCAGTCCTTCCTGGCGGGGGGTGTGCAGGGTCTCCACGGTCTCCCGCAGCACGGCCAGCGGGTCGCCGTCCTCGGGGACGCCGACGGGCGGCGGGCCGATCCAGTGGGCCGCGCCGTCCCGTTCGGTGAGGGTGGCGTCGCTGCGGACGCCGACGAAGGAGTACCGGGACCAGGAGCGGCCGTTCTCCGCGGACTCCAGCAGGAAGGTGCCGGGGCGTTCGGCGGCCAGCTTGCGGTAGAGCGCGAGCGGTGTGTCGCCGTCGGCGAGGAGCTTGCGGGTGACCGGGATGACACGCCGGTCCGTGGCGAGGGTGCGGAACGTCTCGAGGTCCATGGCCGTGGACCCTACTGATCCGCGGCGGCCCCCGCCCGGGTGTCTTCCTCCTTGAGCAGGACGTCGGCGTCGAAGCAGGTGCGGTCGCCGGTGTGGCAGGCGGCGCCGACCTGGTCCACGCGGACCAGGAGGGTGTCGCCGTCGCAGTCCAGGGCGACGGACTTCACGTGCTGGACGTGGCCGGAGGTGTCGCCCTTGACCCAGTACTCCTGCCGGCTGCGCGACCAGTAGGTGCAGCGGCCGGTGGTGAGGGTGCGGCGCAGCGCCTCGTCGTCCATCCAGCCGAGCATCAGCACCTCGCCGGTGTCGTACTGCTGGGCGATGGCGGGGACCAGGCCGTCCGCGGTGCGCCGGAGGCGGGCGGCGACGGCGGGGTCGAGGCGGCCGGAGGGGCCGGGGGTGGGCTCGGGGGTGGGTTCGGGGGTGGCGCTGCTGCTCATGGGGTCCATTCTGCCGCCTCGTGTCGCGGGGGCGGCGCGGTGTCCGGGGGCCGGACCCGGCCTCGCGTCCTGTCCGGCGGGGCCGGGCCCCCGTAGGGTGGGGGCATGTCGACGTTTGCCAAGCGTGAACGGCTGCTCCTGGCCGACCTGTTGGAGACGGTGGGGCCCGAGGCGCCCACGTTGTGCGAGGGATGGACGGCCCGCGACCTGGCGGCGCACGTGGTGGTGCGCGAGCGCCGCGCGGACGCGGCGGGCGGGATACTGATCAAGGCGCTGGCCGACCGGCTGGAGCGGGTCCGCGCGGAGTTCGCCGCGAAGCCGTACGAGGAACTGATCCAGCTGATCCGCACCGGGCCGCCGCGGATGTCGCCGTTCTCGCTGAAGCAGGTGGACGAGGCCGCGAACACGGTGGAGTTCTACGTCCACACCGAGGACGTGCGGCGGGCGGCGGCCGACTGGACGCCGCGGGAGCTGGACCCGGTGTTCCAGGACACCCTGTGGAGCCGGCTGGAGCGGATGGCCCGGCTGGCGGGGCGGCGGTCCCCGGTCGGACTGGTGCTGCGGCGCCCCGACGGGCGGACCGCGGTGGCGAACCGGAGCGCGCCGGTGGTGACGGTCACCGGCGAGCCCTCCGAGCTGCTGCTGTTCGCCTGGGGCCGGCAGCGGGTCGCCGACGTCGCCCTGGACGGGGACCCGGACGCCGCCGCCAAGCTGCGGGCCTCGGGCGACCTGGGGCTCTGAACCGGCGGCCGGCTCCCCCGGCTGCCCCTCCTACGGGGTTCCGCCGGTGGCGCCGAGGGCCTGGGTCCGCGCGTAGGAGAGGGCGGTGAGGCCCGCGGGGCCGCCGTCGCGGACGGCGGTCGCCGCGGTCACGGCCGCGGCGAGCGCGGTGCGGTAGAGCAGCGAGCCGAGGCTGACCCTGCGCACGCCCAGCGCGGCGAGCTCGGCGAGGGTGGGTCCGGTCGGGGTGTGGAGGATGTTCAGCGGGACGACGACGCCCGCCGCCAGGGCGGCGATCCGCTCCGGGTCGGCCAGTCCGGGGACGAACACCCCGTCCGCGCCCGCCTGTTCGTAGGCCGCGAGGCGTGCGGCGGTCTCGTCCTCCTGGCGTCCGAGCCAGTGGGTGTCGGTGCGCGCGTTGACGAAGAGGCCGGGCACGGCGGCCTTGACGGCGGCGATCTTCGCGGCGTGCGCGGCGGCCGGGGCGAGGGTTCCGTCGGGGCGGCCGTCCTCCAGGTTGATCCCCGCGGCGCCGGCCTCGTGCAGCCTGCGGGCGAGCTCGGCCACCTCCGCGGGGTCGTCGCTGAAGCCGCCTTCCGCGTCGACGGAGAAGAGGAACGAGCCCCGGCCGAGGCGGCGGGCGAGGGCGAGGGTGTCCTCGGCGGTGGCGGCGGCGCCGTCCGGCAGTCCGGCGGCCGCGGCCACACCCAGGCTGGTGGTGCCGATCGCCGGGAAGCCCTCGGCCGCCAGGGCGGCGGCGGAGGCGTAGTCCCAGGCGTTGGGGAGCAGCAGCGGGGCGGCCCGGTGGTGCAGGGCCGCGAAGGGGGTCCGCGGGCGGCCCAGCAGGCCCTCGGCGAGCGCGAGGGCGTGGGCGCGGCCCGGGCAGACGCGCGGGGACGCGCCGAACGTCAGGGGCGCGGGATGCCCGCGCTGGGCGGTCACGACGTCCAGCAGCACCACGTCGCCCTCGGCGATCGCACGGCCGCCGAGGTGGGTGGCGCGGTCCGCGACGCGACGGAGCGCCGGAACCGGCGGCGTCTCCCGCAGAACACGGGCGAGAGGCACGGTCACGGCGGCCCCCACGGCAGCGGCCTCCGGGGTGGCGGCCTTCTGCGCGGTGGACTCCACGGCGGCGCACTCCAGCGCGGCGGTCTCCTGCGCGGCGGCGGACTCCACCAGGGTGGCGGTCGCGGCGCAGGCCTGCACGAGGAGGCCGATGCGGTTCGCGGTGGCCTCCAGGGCGGGGGCGTCCGCGCCGTCGGGGTCCGTCGGGGACACGAGACGGGCCACGGCCGCGTCGGCGGCCGGGTCCTCGCCGCCGAACCAGACGGCGGCCACCAGGGTCACGTCACGGGCGACCGCCTCGGGCTCCGGCAGGCCCATCGCCTCGGCGAGGGCCCGCACCACGCGCTCCCGGAGCCCGCCCCCGGCCTCGGTCCCGGCCGCCGCCCGGTGGAGTGCGCCCTGGTCCAGCCGGGCCAGCTCCGCCTCCACCAGGGCGCGGCGCCGCCGGTGCGTCGCGCCCGTGCTGAAGCGGGCGGACGCGGCGCGCAGCCAGGGGACGCTTCCGCCGGTCCGGTGGCCGTCGGCCGCGGCAGGCGGGTCCGGGACGAGGGCCGGGTCGGCGAGCGCCGCGTGGACGTCCGCGGCCCGGTCGAAGGTGTGCGTGGTGTGGGTCATGCCCGTGACGCTAGGGCCGGGACGGTTCGGCCGGGCCCGAACCGTCCCGCAAGCCGGACTCCCACGGCCGGACTCCGAAGGCCGGACTCCGAGGGCCGGACACCGGAAGCCGGACCCCGGACACCGGAGGCCGCGGCGTCAGCGGATCGGGTGGCCCGCGTCCCGCAGGGCGGTCTTGACGTCGCCGATGCGGAGGTCGCCGAAGTGGAAGACGCTCGCGGCGAGGACCGCGTCGGCGCCCGCCTCGACGGCGGGGGCGAAGTGCTCCAGGCGGCCCGCGCCGCCGGAGGCGATCACCGGAACCGTGACGTGCTTGCGGACGGCGGCGAGCATCTCCAGGTCGTAGCCGTCCTTGGTGCCGTCGGCGTCCATGGAGTTGAGGAGGATCTCCCCCGCCCCCAGCTCCGCCGCCCGGTGCGCCCACTCGACGGCGTCGATGCCGGTGCCCCGGCGGCCTCCGTGGGTGGTGACCTCGAAGGACCCGCCCTCGGTGCGCCGCGCGTCGACCGACAGGACCAGCACCTGACGCCCGAACCGCTCGGCGATCTCGCGGATCAGCTCCGGCCGGGCGATGGCCGCCGTGTTGACGCCCACCTTGTCCGCGCCGGCCCGCAGCAGCTTGTCCACGTCCTCGGCGGTGCGGACGCCGCCGCCCACGGTGAGCGGGATGAACACCTGCTCGGCGGTGCGCCGCACCACGTCGTAGGTAGTCTCCCGGTCGCCGGAGGAGGCGGTGATGTCCAGGAAGGTCAGCTCGTCGGCGCCTTCGGCGTCGTAGACCTTCGCCATCTCCACCGGGTCACCGGCGTCGCGCAGGTTCTGGAAGTTGACGCCCTTGACGACCCGGCCGTTGTCGACGTCCAGGCAGGGGATGACTCGGACCGCCAGGGTCATGAATCCACGGCTCCTTGAAGAAAGAACAACAGAACTGCTACGGGGCGCGGTACGCCTCGAGTTCGACCTCGACCAGGATGCGCGGGTCGACGAACCCGTCGACGACCACCAGCGTCATCACCGGCCGTACCGTGCCGAAGACCTGCTGGTGGGCGCGGCCGGCCGCCTCCACGTCCCGGCGGTGGGCGAGGTACACGCGGGTGCGGACCACGGAGTCCGGGCCGAGCCCGAACTCCTCGATCGCCCGCAGCGCGTTGGCGAACGCGGCGCGGGCCTGTTCGTAGGGGTCGCCCTCGCCGGAGAGGACTCCGCCGCGGAAGGCGGTGGTTCCGCCGACCAGCACGCGGTCGCCCGCCGCGACGGCGCGCGCGAAGCCGAACTCCTCCTCCCACGGGGTGGGTTCCGGACTCTGCACGCGCCGCACGTCGGTCATCGGGACACGGCCTCCAGCGCCTCTTCCAGCGTGAACGCCTTGGCGTAGAGGGCCTTGCCGACGATGGAACCCTCCACGCCGAGCGGGACCAGCTCGGCGATGGCCCGCAGGTCGTCCAGCGAGGAGACGCCGCCGGAGGCGACGACCGGCCGGTCGGTGCGGGCGCAGACGTCCTTCAGCAGCTGCAGGTTGGGGCCCTGCAGCGTGCCGTCCTTGGCGATGTCGGTGACGACGTACCGGGCGCAGCCCTCGGAGTCCAGGCGGGCCAGGGTCTCGTAGAGGTCGCCGCCGTCACGGGTCCAGCCGCGGCCGCGGAGCGTGGTGCCGCGGACGTCGAGGCCGACGGCGATCTGGTCGCCGTGCTCGGCGATGATCTTGGCGACCCACTCGGGGTTCTCCAGGGCGGCGGTGCCGATGTTGACGCGGGTGGCGCCGGTGGCGAGGGCGGCGGCGAGCGAGTCGTCGTCGCGGATGCCGCCGGACAGCTCCACCTTGATGTCCATGGCGCGGGCGACCTCGGAGATCAGCTCCCGGTTGTCGCCGGTGCCGAAGGCGGCGTCCAGGTCGACCAGGTGGAGCCACTCGGCGCCGGCCGACTGCCAGGCGAGGGCGGCCTCCAGCGGGGAGCCGTAGGAGGTCTCGGTGCCGGACTCGCCGTGGACGAGGCGGACGGCCTGGCCGTCGCGCACGTCGACGGCGGGCAGCAGTTCGAGCTTGGCGGTGTCAGCCATGTCTAGAGGGTTCCGATCCAGTTGGTCAGCAGCTGGGCTCCGGCGTCGCCGGACTTCTCGGGGTGGAACTGGGTGGCCCACAGCGCGCCGTTCTCGACGGCGGCGACGAAGGGCCTGCCGTGGGTGGACCAGGTCACCTTGGGCGCGGCGAGCGACGGGTTGTGCGCCTCGAGCGACCAGTCGTGCACGGCGTACGAGTGCACGAAGTAGAACCGCTCCTCGGGGCCGACCCCGGCGAACAGCTCGGTGTCCTCGGGGGCCTGGACGGTGTTCCAGCCCATGTGGGGCACCACGTCGGCCTGCAGCGGCTCGACCGTGCCGGGCCACTCGTCGAGGCCCTCGGCCTCCTCGCCGTGCTCGATGCCGCGGGCGAAGAGGATCTGCATGCCCACGCAGATGCCCATGACGGGGCGTCCGCCGGAGAGCCGGCGGCCGACGATCCAGTCGCCGCGGGCCTCCTTGAGGCCCTGCATGCAGGCGGCGAAGGCGCCCACGCCGGGGACCAGCAGGCCGTCGGCGTTCATGGCCCGGTCGTAGTCGCGGGTGATCTCGACGTCGGCACCGACCCGGGCGAGCGCCCGCTCGGCGGAGCGGACGTTGCCGAACCCGTAGTCGAGGACGACGACCTTCTTGGGGCTGCTCATGCTCCTACTTCCAGTACATGGCGCCGACGACGATGCACAGGGCTGCGCCGATGGAGAGGACGGCGATCAGGCTCTTCGGCATCTTCTGCTTGTGGAAGGAGATGACTCCGCCGAGCAGGAAGAGGCCGAGCACGATCAGTACGGTGGAGACTCCGTTCATCGGTTTACAGCGCGCCCTTCGTGGAGGGCAGGATGCCCTCGGCGCGCGGGTCGCGCTCCGAGGCGTAGCGCAGGGCGCGGGCCAGGGCCTTGAACTGGCACTCCACGATGTGGTGGGCGTTGCGGCCGTACGGCACGTGGACGTGCAGGGCGATCTGCGCCTGGGCGACGAAGGACTCCAGGATGTGCCGGGTCATCGTGGTGTCGTAGGAGCCGATCATCGGCGCCATGTTCTCCGGCTCGGTGTGCACCAGGTAGGGGCGGCCGGAGAGGTCGACGGTGACCTGGGCGAGGGACTCGTCCAGCGGCACGGTGCAGTTGCCGAACCGGTAGATGCCGACCTTGTCGCCGAGCGCCTGCTTGAACGCGGCGCCGAGCGCGAGGGCGGTGTCCTCGATGGTGTGGTGGGAGTCGATGTGGAGGTCGCCCTCGGTCTTCACCGTGAGGTCGAACAGGCCGTGGCGGCCGAGCTGGTCCAGCATGTGGTCCCAGAAGCCGACGCCGGTGGCGATGTCGGTGCGACCGGTGCCGTCGAGGTCGATCTCGACCAGGACGGAGGTCTCCTTGGTGGTGCGCTCCACGCGCCCGACGCGGCTCATGCGTTGTACTCCTCTTCGTACTTCTTCAGTGCGCGTACCGCTTCCAGGAACGCGTCGTTCTCCGCGGGCGTGCCCGCGGTCACCCGCAGCCGTCCGGGGACGCCGTTGTCCCTGACCAGGACGCCGTGGTCGAGGATCCGGCGCCAGGCGGCGTGGGCGTCCTCGAACCGGCCGAACTGGACGAAGTTGGCGTCGGAGTCGGTCACCTCGTAGCCGAGCCCGCGGAGTTCGGCGACCAGGCGGTCGCGCTCCTCCTTGAGCTGCCGGACGTAGCCGAGCAGGGTGCCGGTGTGCTCCAGGGCGGCGAGCGCCGTGGCCTGGGTGACCGCCGACAGGTGGTAGGGCAGCCGGACGAGCTGCACGGCGTCCACCACGGCCGGGTGGGCGGCGAAGTAGCCCAGGCGCAGCCCGGCGGCGCCGAACGCCTTGGACATGGTCCGGGAGATCACCAGGTGCGGGCGGCCCTCCAGCAGCGGCAGCAGCGAGGCGCCGTGGCTGAACTCCACATAGGCCTCGTCGACCACCACGATGGACGGCTTGGCGGCCTGGGCGGCGTCGTACAGGGCGAGCACCGCCTCGGCGGGCACGGCGTTGCCGGTGGGGTTGTTGGGCGTCGTCACGAAGACGACGTCGGGGCGGTGCTCGGCGATGGCCTTCTCGGCGGCCGGGACGTCGATGGTGAAGTCGTCGTTGCGGGGGCCCGAGATCCAGCCGGTGCCGGTGCCGCGGGCGATCAGGGCGTGCATCGAGTACGAGGGCTCGAAGCCGATCGCGGTGCGGCCGGGACCGCCGAAGGTCTGCAGCAGCTGCTGGAGGACCTCGTTGGAGCCGTTGGCGGCCCAGACGTTCTCCTTGCCCACCGGACGCCCGGCGGTGCCGGCCGGGGCCGAGCCGTTCACGGCCGAGCCGTTCAGGGCCGTGTCGTTCAGGTACGCGGCGAGGCGGGTGCGCAGCTCGACCGCGTCCCGGTCGGGGTAGCGGTTGAGGTGGCGGGCGGCCTCGCGGACCCGCTCGGCGATGCGGTCGACCAGCTCGTCGGGGAGCGGGTAGGGGTTCTCGTTGGTGTTCAGGCGCACCGGCACGTCGAGCTGCGGCGCGCCGTACGGGGACTTGCCGCGCAGCTCCTCGCGTACGGGCAGGTCGTCGATGCGGATCTCGCTCACGTCGCTCACTTGGTGCCGGGAACCTTCCAGTCGAACCGTGCCTTGATCGCCGCGCCGTGCGCCGGGAGGTCCTCGGCCTCGGCGAGGGTGACGACGGTGTGCGCCACGTCGGCCAGGGCGTCCCGGTCGTAGTCGACGATGTGGATGCCGCGCAGGAAGGACTGCACGGACAGGCCGGAGGAGTGGCAGGCGCAGCCGCCGGTGGGCAGCACGTGGTTGGAGCCGGCCGCGTAGTCGCCGAGCGACACCGGGGACCAGGGGCCGACGAAGATCGCGCCGGCGTTCCTCACCCGCTCCGCGAGGGCGGCGGCGTCCGCGGTCTGGATCTCCAGGTGCTCGGCGCCGTAGGCGTCGACCACCTTCAGGCCCTCCTCGATGCCGTCCACCAGCACGATCGCGGACTGCCTGCCGGCCAGGGCCGGGGCGATCCGTTCGGTGACGTGCTTGCTGGCCTCGACCTGCGGCTTGAGCTCGCGCTCCACCGCCTCGGCCAGCTCCTCGGAGTCGGTGACCAGCACGGCGGCGGCCAGCGGGTCGTGCTCGGCCTGGCTGATCAGGTCGGCGGCGACGTGCGCCGGGTCGGCGGTGCGGTCGGCGAGGACGGCGATCTCGGTCGGGCCGGCCTCGGCGTCGATGCCGATCTTCCCGGTGAAGTACCGCTTGGCGGCGGCGACCCAGATGTTGCCGGGTCCGGTGACCATGTCGGCGGGCGGGCAGGACCCGGTGCCGTAGGCGAACATGGCGACCGCGGTGGCGCCGCCGGCCGCGTACACCTCGTCGACGCCCAGCAGGGCGCAGGCGGCGAGGATCGTCGGGTGCGGCAGGCCGCCGAACTCCTTCTGGGCCGGGGAGGCCAGCGCGATCGACTCGACGCCCGCCTCCTGGGCCGGCACCGCGTTCATGATCACGGACGACGGGTAGACCGAGCGCCCGCCGGGCGCGTAGAGGCCGACCCGCTGGACCGGCACCCACTTCTCGGTGACCGAGCCACCGGGGACGACCTGGGTGGTGTGCGTGGAGCGGCGCTGCGCCCGGTGCACCAGGCGGGCGCGGCGGATCGACTCCTCGAGGGCGGCGCGGACCTCCGGGTCCAGGCCCTCCAGCGCCTCGGTGAGCGCGGCGGCCGGGACGCGCACGGAGTCCAGGCGCACGCCGTCGAACTTCTCGGCGAAGTCGATCAGTGCCGCGTCGCCCCGATGATGCACGTCCTCGCAGATCGGCCGCACCTTCTCGAGGGCGGCGGTCACGTCGAAGTCGGCTCGGGGCAGCAGGGCGCGCAGGGCAGGACCCTCGGGGAGGGCGTCGCCGCGCAGATCGATTCGGGAGATCACGCCCCCAATTCTCTCAGACCCGGAACGTGGACCGACGCCACGTATCAACCGCTGATACGGCCCGCCGCCCGGCACCGCCCGCGCGCCCGGTCCTCGGCCGTCCGGAGCAGAAAAGATCACCGTTACGCAAGGTGTCCACGTGGTCACGTTCGGGCATGACGGCAGTAATACCAACGTGCGCCGGGAGGAGGGAGTGAGTGCCGTGACCGAGGGTGGCACCGTCGCTCCCGACGGCCTCGAGACCGGGTTGCCGGGCGACCTGTCACCGGCGGAGACCGGGATGTGGCAGGCGTTCCGCGACGGCAGCGTCTACGACCTGCGGCACGGCGACCCGGTGGTCGACGACCCGCACGGCCGTCACCCCTGGGGGCCCGAGCGGACGGTCCGCGCCCGCGTCGTGTGCTGGCTGCTGCTGGACGGGCCGCCCGCGCTGGCCGGCCGGGTGTCGGCCCTCAAGCTGATCGGGGTGCGGATCGCCGGCTCCCTGGACCTGGCCGGCGGCACGGTGGATCCCTACGTCGAGATGGAGGACTGCCGCTTCGACGAGGAGATCCTGCTGCCCGAGGCCCGGTTCACCACCGTGCGGCTGGAGAACTGCGCCGTGCCGCGCCTGGAGGCGGCCCGTGTGCACACCGAGGGCGACCTGCACCTGCCGCGCTGCCGGTTCGCCCGCGGCATCCGCCTGAGCGACGCCCGGATCGGCACCGACCTGCTGCTCAGCCAGGCGGTGGTGCGGCACGACCGGCACGGCCGCTCCCTGTCCGCGGACGGCCTCACGGTGGGCCAGGACCTCCAGGCCGACCTGCTGGAGTCGCACGGCGAGCTGGGGCTGCGCTCCTCCGAGGTGGGCGCCTCGCTGAGCCTGCGCGGCGCCCGCCTGGCCAACCCGTACGCCCGGCTGGCGCTCAACGCGCCCCAGCTGAGCGTGGGCCGCGCCCTCTACATGACGCCCGCCGGGATCGGCACGGCGCGGCCCGCCGGCAACACGCCCGCGCGCGGCACCCGGGTCCAGCCGTTCGAGTGCCTGGGCGGGGTGCGGCTCGACGACGGGCGGTTCGGCGACTCGGTGGACCTGCGGGCCGCCCGGTTCAACCTGACCGCCGAGCAGGAGCTGTCGCTGCGCCGGGTGCAGACGCCGGAGCTGCGGTTCCTGCCGGTGCGCCCGCGGCGGGGCCGGGTGGTGCTGTCCGGGGCGCGGGTGGGGAACCTGGTGGACCGGGCGGAGAGCTGGCCGGGGCCGGGCCGCCTGCACATGGGCGGGTTCACCTACGAGAACCTGGTCCCGCAGGGCCCGTTCACCCTGGAGCAGCGCCTGGAGTGGCTGGCCGCGGCCACGCCCGAGTACAACCCCGAGCCCTACGAGCTGCTGGCCACGGTGCTGCGCGGCGGCGGCGAGGACGAGGACGCCCGCGAGGTGCTGCTGGCCAAGCAGCGCCGCCGCCGGGAGACGCTGCCCCCGGCGGCCAAGCTGTGGGGCTACGCCCAGGACGTGACGGTCGCCTACGGTTACCGCCCGGCCCGGGCGGCGGTGTGGCTGGCGGTCCTGTGGGCGGCGAGCACGCTGATGTTCTCCCGGTCCCGGCCCACACCGGCGCGGGGCGACGAGCACCCGCCGTGGAGCCCGGCGCTGTTCTCCCTGGACCTGCTGCTGCCGGTGATCGACCTGGGGCACGCGACGGCCTGGCACCTGCAGGGCGCCTGGCAGTGGCTGGCCGCCGTGCTGATCCTGCTGGGCTGGGGGCTGGCCACGGCCGTGGCGGCCGGCGCGACCCGCCTCCTGGGCCGGAGCTGACCCGCCCCGCGCCGCGGGCGCCGACCGCGGCGCGGGATCCGGGCGCCGCGCGCATTAGGCTTTTGCGCCGTGACCACCCTGCGGCTGCCGCTGTTTCCCTTGAACATGGTCCTGTTCCCAGGGCTCGTGCTTCCCCTCAACGTCTTCGAGGAGCGGTATCGCGCCATGATGCGCGACCTGCTCCTGGTGCCGGAGGAGGCGCCGCGCCGGTTCGCCGTGGTCGCCATCCGCGACGGGCACGAGGTCGCGACCACCGCTCCCGGCATGCCCGACCCGACGGCGCTGCCCGAGCGGGGCCCGGCCGCCGGTTTCGCCGCCGACCCGGTCAACTCCTTCCACGCGGTGGCCTGCGTCGCCGACGTGGCGACCATCCGGGAGCGGGACGACGGCACCTACGAGGTGCTGGCCACCGGCACCCGCCGGGCCCGGCTGGTCTCCGTGGAGGCCTCCGGGGCCTACCTCACGGCCGAGCTGGAGGAGCTGCCGGAGGAGGAGGGCGACGAGGCCGGGCCGCTCGCCGAGGGGGTGCTGCGGTCGTTCCGCCAGTACCAGAAGCGGCTGGCGGGTGCGAGCGAGCGGTCGCTGTCCTCGTCGGCGGAGCTGCCGGACGAGCCGTCCGTGGTGTCGTACCTGGTGGCGGCGGCGATGGTGCTGGACACGCCGACCAAGCAGCGGCTGCTGCAGACCCCGGACACGGCGTCCCGGCTGCGGGACGAACTGCGGCTGCTGCGGCAGGAGGCCTCCATCCTGCGCGCCCTGCCGTCCCTTCCGGCCGGTGACCTCACCCGGGTCCCCACCAGCCTGAACTGACCGACACACACCCAGCGCGACCCGAGCGGAGACGGACGGGAAGATGGCCAGGAAGCCGAAGAAGCAGCAGTCCGGCGGCACGCCGGCCACGGTCGCCCTCACCGAGGCGGGCGTGCCGTTCACCGTGCACGCCTACGAGCACGACCCCTCGCACCCCTCGTACGGCGAGGAGGCCGCCGAGGCGATGGGCGTGTCGCCCGACCGGGTCTTCAAGACGCTGGTGGCGGACGTGGACGGCTCCCTGGTGGTGGCCGTGGTGCCGGTGGCCGGGTCGCTGGACCTGAAGGCGCTCGCCGCGGCGGTGGGCGGCAAGCGGGCCGCGATGGCCGACCCCGCGCTGGCCGAGCGCACCACGGGGTACGTGCGGGGCGGGATCTCCCCGCTGGGGCAGCGCAAGAAGCTGCCCACGGTCCTGGACTCCTCCGCCGAGGACCACGCGACCGTCTGCGTCTCCGCCGGCCGCCGCGGCCTCGAGGTGGAGCTCTCCCCCAAGGACCTGACCACCCTCACCGGCGCCACCACGGCTCCCGTCGCCCGCCCCTGAACCGGGCCCCACCGGCGCAGGGCGGGGCAGGGCGGCGCGCGGACGCGCGCAGGCCGCCGTGCGGGAGCTCGCGCGCGCGGCGGGTCGCCCCGCGGCGACGGCTCAGCTCTTCCGCAGCGCGCCGCCCGGGGCGTCCGGAGCGTCCTGGGCGTCCGGGGCCTCCGGGGCCTCCGGGGCCTCCGGGGCGTCCTCCTCGGGAGCCTCCGGCTCGTCCGCCCCGTCGTCGTCCCGGGGCACCAGCAGAGCCGTCAACGTGAGGTGCACCAGCAGCGCCACCACCGGCCACATCACCAGCGCGCTGACCGCGTGCAGCTCCAGCGGCGCGTCGAACCGCACGCCGTCCCCGGCCGCGCGGGCCCGCGCCGCGACGTCCCGCGAGGGGCCGAGCGACATCCCGACCTGCCAGGCCACCACCGACCCCAGCAGCCCTCCCAGGCTCAGCCCGGCGACCACGGGCACCCCGCCCCGCCGCACCAGCAGGAACGCCAGCACCCCGCCGACCAGCCCGAACCCCGCGGCCAGCAGCGTGAACACCCCGTCCGCGCCGACCGCCTGCTCCCCCTCGATCTCGGCGAGGTAGGCGATCCACTCCCCGTCGACGACCTCGCCGACCAGCGGAACCCGCGGCGCGAGCCAGAGCCAGAGCAGCCCCAGCAGCAGGCCCGCCGCGGTGGACGCGGCCGCCACCAGCGCACCCTGGCCCAGCTCGGCGCGCAGGCCGGGACCGCCGTCGAGGTAGGACCGGACCGCCGAACGCGGCCGGAAGAGGTGGGAACCGCCGGCCCGCCCGCCGGCCGCGGCGTCCTCGCCGTGCGGCTCGCCGGACGCCGGCGGCGTCCCCTCGTGCGCCCGTGCGGCGTCGTCGGACTCGGACTGCGGGTGCGGTTGAGGAGTCAGAGGTGCGGTCACCCTGACATCGTGCCAGGCGTCGGCGGGCGGCGCGTCACCGGACGGCGGCCCTGCGGTAGGCCCAGGTGGCCACGGCCAGCGAGACCACGCCGACCACGGCGCAGACGGCGAGGTCGGCCAGGACCCGCGTCCAGTCCGGATGGGACCCGAAGGACCGGGTGAACGCCTCCACGGCGTAGGTGGAGGGCAGCAGGTCGCGGGCGAGGGACACCACCTGCGGCATCCGGGAGGCCGGCAGCACGCCCAGCAGCAGGGCCGCCGACATGCCGAGCTGGCCCAGCAGGGTGGCCAGCTCCGGCCGGGGCGCGAGCAGCCCGCAGGCGGCCCCGAGTCCGGCCAGCGCGGCTCCGGCCAGCGGGATCACGGCGGCCAGCACCCACAGGTGGGTGAGCGGCAGCCCGAAGAGCAGGCAGCCGAGGACCGCGGTGACCAGCGTCCCCGGCACGGTGAACGAGGCGTACGCGGCGGCCGCGCCCAGCACCACCGCGGCGGGGGGCACCGGCAGCGTGGCGTAGTGGTCGAGCCCGCCGCTGGCGCGGAGCTGCCCGAAGTACTGGGAGAGCAGGTTGAGCGCCACGAAGGCGACGACCAGCACCGAGGAGCCGGCGACGACGGCCCGGGCCTCGTCCCCGCCGTCCACCACGCCGCGCATCAGGATCATGATGCCGACGGACTGGAAGGTGGCCACGAAGAGCAGCGGGATCCGCGCCACCCGGGCCCGGGACAGCTGGGCCCGGTAGACGGCGCCGAGGGCCGGCCACAGCCGGGTCCGCGGGCCGAGCTCGGCGACGACCGGGGAGGCCGCCCTCCGCTGGGGAGCCGCGGCCGGCGCCGGCACCGTGCCCGGCAGGGTCTCGGCGGGTACGACGCTCACAGGCAGCTCCTCGTCAGGGCACGTTCTTCTTCACCGGCGCGACCCGGGACACCGGCTCGGCCCGGCACCCCGGCACGACCCGGCACCCCGGCGCCGACCGCGCCCGGGCGGGCCTCGCGCGGCGGCACGTTCCGCACCCGCTCCGCGGCCCCCCTCACGCCTTCACCAGTCCCCGCGCCTCGCCGCCGAGCGCCAGGTAGACGTCCTCCAGGCTCGGCGTGGCCAGGGTGAAGTCGTCCAGGGCCGCGAAGGCGGCGCCGCCGGTGACCGCGCCGACGGCGGCCCGCGCCTCGTCCGGGGCGAGCCGCAGGGTCCAGCGGCGGCCCGACTCGACGGCCCGGCCCCGCAGCGCGGCCACCTCCGGCACGTGCAGCGGCGCCGTCTCCCGCCAGACCAGGTCGACGCGGACCTCGTCGGCGACGCGTTCCTTGAGGCCGGAGGGCGTGTCGCAGGCGATGACCCGCCCCCGGTCGAGCACGGCGACCCGGTCCAGCACGGTCTCCGCCTCGATGACGTTGTGGGTGACGAGCAGCACCGTGGCCCCGTGCTCGGCGCGGCGGCGGTCGACGGCGGACCAGACGGCGCGGCGGGCTACGGGGTCCATGCCGGTGGTGGGTTCGTCGAGGACCAGCAGCGGCCTCCGGCCCACCAGGGCGGTGGCGAAGCAGGCGAGCCGGCGCTGACCGCCGGAGAGCTTGCGCAGCGGCCGGCCCGCGATCGGGCCGAGGCCGAGTTCGTCGAGGACGGCGTCGCGCTCGGCGCGGGCGGCGCGGGCGTCCAGGCCGCGCAGCCGCCCGGTGGTCTCGGCGGCCAGCGACACGGTGAGCTCGTCCAGGGCGGTGGACTCCTGGCCGAGGTAGGCGAGGATCCGGGAGGCCCGCTCGGGGTGCCGGACGACGTCGTGGCCGTAGAGGGTGACGCTGCCCCGGTCGGGCCGCATCAGGCCGGTGATCTGGCGGACCAGGGTGGACTTGCCGGCGCCGTTGGGGCCGAGCAGGCCGAAGATCTCGCCCTGCCGGACGTCCAGGCTGACCGCGTCGGTGGCCGTCACCTCGGGTGTGCCGGGCGTGCCGCGGCGGCCCCGGCCGGCCGGGTAGGTCTTGGTGAGGTCACGCACCGCGCACACGACCTCGGGGCGAGGGGACGGCGGTGCGGGGCGTGCGTTCACGAGGGATGAGCCTACGGGGTGCCCGACTCGGCCCGAAATCCAACCCCTTTTTTCCGGGGCGGCCCGCCGGACGGGGTGGTGCCGTCGCACGGCGCGGTCCCGGGATCAGTCCGCGGTCGCGGCCCGCTCCGCCCCGGTGTGGCTGTCGACCTCCCGCCAGAAGCCCGCCCGGATGGCGTAACGGTCGTGTTCGTCGATCTGGTCGTCCTTGTGCGCGAGGAGCCCGAAGCGGGCCGCGTAGCGGAGGAGTTCGCCGTCGATGCGGTGCGGGATGCGCGGGTACTCGGCGGAGAGCTTCTCCAGGCAGGAGGGGTCGGTGACGCGCTGGATCCAGCGGCGGGCGAAGACCTGTCCGACCTCGTAGGCGTCCCCGCCGACGCTGGTGATGTCCTCCTCGTGGTCGGCCCACCGCTGCTCGGCGCTGGTGAGCTGGGCGAGGGTGGGCAGGGCGGCCGCCTCGGCGGACTCGGGAGGGGTGCCGGGGCGCTCGACCCAGCCCCGGTCGGAGGACCAGCGCAGGGTGGCGGTGGCGGGCTGGGCCGCGGGCGCGGTCACGGCCGGGGGGCCGGAGGCGCGCAGCGCCGCGAGGTCCTTCGGGGTGGGCACGCCTTTGGCGGCGGGCACCCGGTCGGCGCCGCCCGCGCTGTCGCCGTTGCCGTTGACGGGCGCGGGGACGGGTTCGCGGTCGCGGGTCCGCCGGTCGCCCTGGGGGGCGTGGGGTTCTCCGGGCGGGGCGGAGAGGATGGCGGCGATCTCGGGTCGCGGCGCGGGCGGTGGCGCGCAGACGCCGCCGAGGTCGCGGGCCCGGACCGCCTGGGTGATCCAGGCCCGGTCCAGCACCCGGCGTTCGTCGGCCTCGGCGACCAGGTCCTCGGACTGGTTGTAGTTGTTGTCGGCGGCCTGCACGGCCCACAGGTGGACGGCGACGCCGTGTTCCTTGGCGGACATCATGCCGGGCAGCAGGTCTCCGTCGCCGGTGACCAGCACGATGTCGGAGCAGGCGCGGTTGCGGGCGAGTTCGGTGAGCTCGGCGTGCATCGCGGCGTCGACGCCCTTCTGCGCCCAGCGCCCGTCGGAGCGGGTGAGGGCGCCGAGGCGGACGGTTACGCGGGGCATCACCCGGAGTCTGCGGTGTTCGGGCTGCGGGACCCGGTCGGGGGCGCCGTCGAACCAGTAGATGCGCAGCAGGGGCTGCCGGGTGTCGGCCTCGGCGCGTTCGCGGAGGCCCTGGACGAGGGCGGCGTGGTCGACGCTGATGCGGGACCGCGAGGGCTCTCCGGCCAGGAGGCTGGCGGCGGCGCCCAGCAGATATCCGGCGTCCACCAGGACGATGCAGCGGTCCACGCGGTCACCCTCTTTCCTCTGTCCGGGGAGGTGTGCTTCGGGCTCGCTTCGAGTCTGCCCCAGCGCGAGGGTCCGGACGGCCCGAACTGGATCTTCGGCGTGGCGTTTGCCCGCGGGACGGAGGGCGGCGCCCCAACCCCCCTGTCACGGTGGGTAGTCGTCCGACATGCGTGCGTGGTCGGCCTGTGTGAGTCTGAATGCGGCTCTGGCCCACCGATTCCCTCACAGGAGGAAGATCACCATGGCCAAGAACAAGAACACCCGCAAGCCCGCCCAGCGCGCCGCGCAGTCGGACCGGCCGGCGCACCGCTCGGACGAGGGGGCCGCGCAGCACCAGCCCACCATCGCGCAGGTGCAGGGCAACCCGTCGGACGTCGCGCGCAAGCAGCGCCGTTTCGGCCACAACTGACGCGCGCACGCAGCGCCCGAGGGGCCCGCCCGGGCTCGTGCGAACGAGCCGCGGGGCGGGCCCCTGACGCGTCCCGGGCGACCGGGCGCGCGGCGGCGGTCAGCCCGCCAGGCAGGACGGGCCGAGCAGCACCTTGAGGTCGCCGTAGAGGGCGGGGTCGGGCTTCACGCGGTGCCGGTCGAGGCGGAGCACGGTGGTCTTCCGCGGCCCCTGCAGCTTGATCCGCACCTCGCTCTCGCCCTTGTGGCTGGAGAGGATCTCCCCGAGCCGGGTGACCATGGGCGGGGTGACCTTGAGCGCGGGGATGGTCAGCACCACCGGCGCGTTGGCGCCGGCGTTGGACAGGTCGGGGACCATCAGCTCCATGGCCACCAGCCGCGGCACGTCCTCCCGCTTGTCCAGGCGGCCCTTGACGAAGACGACGGCGTCCTCGACGAGTTGGGTGGAGACGAGCTGGTAGGTGGCCGGGAAGAACATGCAGTCGATGGAACCGGCCAGGTCCTCCACGGTGGCGATGGCCCAGGCGTTGCCCTGCTTGGTCATCTTCCGCTGGATGCCGGAGATGATGCCGCCGATGGTGACGACGGCGCCGTCGCCGTAGTCGCCGCCGGTGAGCTGGGCGATGCCCGCGTCGGCCTTGTCGGCGAGGACGTTCTCCAGGCCGAAGAGCGGATGGTCGGACACGTAGAGGCCGAGCATCTCCCGCTCCTGGGCGAGCAGGTAGGTCTTGTCCCACTCGTCGGTGGAGAACTCGACGTCCAGTCCGAAGCCGGGCTCGTCGGCGCCCTCGTCGCCCATGCCGCCGAAGAGGTCGAACTGGCCCTCGGCCTCCTTGCGCTTGACCTGGACCACGTTGTCGATCATCGGCTCGTACTGGGCGATCAGGCCCTTGCGGGTGTGCCCGAGGGAGTCGAAGGCGCCGGCCTTGATCAGCGACTCGGTGGTGCGCTTGTTGCAGACCACGGCCTCGACCTTGTCGAGGTAGTCGGGGAAGGAGGAGAACTTCCCCTTGGCCTTGCGGGTCCTGATGACCGAGTCGACGACGTTGGAACCGACGTTGCGGACCGCGGAGAGGCCGAAGAGGATCACGTCGTCGCCCTGGGCCGCGAAGTTGGGCTCGGACTCGTTGACGTTCGGCGGGAGGACCTTGATGCCCATGCGGCGGCACTCGTTGAGGTAGACCGCGGACTTGTCCTTGTCGTCCTTGACCGAGGTCAGCAGCGCCGCCATGTACTCGGCGGGGTGGTTGGCCTTGAGGTAGGCCGTCCAGTAGGAGACCAGGCCGTAGGCGGCGGAGTGCGCCTTGTTGAACGCGTAGCCGGCGAAGGGGACCAGCACGTCCCAGAGGGCCTGGATGGCCTCGTCGCTGTAATCGTTCTTGCGGGCGCCGGCCTGGAAGATGGTGAAGTTCTTGGCCAGTTCGTCGGGCTTCTTCTTGCCCATCACGCGGCGGAGGATGTCGGCCTCGCCGAGCGAGTAGCCCGCGATGATCTGCGCGGCCTTCTGCACCTGCTCCTGGTACACGATCAGGCCGTAGGTGACGCTCAGCACCTCCTTGAGCGGCTCCTCCAGCTCGGGGTGGATCGGCGTGATCTCCTGCTGGCCGTTCTTGCGCAGCGCGTAGTTGATGTGCGAGTTCATGCCCATCGGGCCCGGCCGGTACAGGGCCGAGACGGCGGAGATGTCCTCGAAGTTGTCGGGCTTCATCATGCGCAGCAGGGAGCGCATGGGGCCGCCGTCGAACTGGAAGACGCCGAGGGTGTCACCGCGCTGCAGCAGCTCGAAGGTGGTCGGGTCGTCGAGCGGGAGGCCGAGGAGATCGATGTCGATCCCCTTGTTGGCCTTCACCATCTTGACGGCGTCGTCCATGATCGTGAGGTTGCGCAGGCCGAGGAAGTCCATCTTCAGCAGGCCGAGCGACTCGCAGCTCGGGTAGTCCCACTGCGTGATGGTGACGCCGTCGGAGTGCCGGACCCAGACCGGGACGTGGTCGGTGATGGTCTCGCTGGACATGATGACGCCGGCGGCGTGCACGCCCATCTGCCGGACCAGGCCCTCGACGCCCTTGGCGGTGTCGATGACCTTCTTGACGTCCGGCTCGTTCTCGTACATCGACCGGACCTCGCCGGCCTCCGAGTAACGGGGGTGCTGGGGGTCGGTGATGCCGGAGAGCGGGATGCCCTTGCCGAGGACGTCGGCGGGCATCGCCTTGGTGATGCGGTCGCCCATCGCGTAGGGGTAGCCCAGGACGCGGGCGGAGTCCTTGATGGCGTTCTTCGCCTTGATGGTGCCGTAGGTGCCGATCATGGCGACCTTGTCGGCGCCGTACTTCTCGGTCACGTACCGGATCACCTCGACGCGCCGGCGCTCGTCGAAGTCGATGTCGACGTCGGGCATGGAGACGCGCTCGGGGTTGAGGAACCGCTCGAAGATCAGGCCGTGCGGGATCGGGTCGAGGTCGGTGATGCCCATGGCGTACGCCACGATCGAGCCGGCCGCGGAGCCTCGGCCGGGGCCGACCGCGATGCCGTTGTTCTTGGCCCACATGATGAAGTCGGCGACGACCAGGAAGTAGCCCGGGAACCCCATCTGGATGATGACGTCCATCTCGTACTCGACCTGCTTCTGCCGGTCCTCGGGGATGCCGCCGGGGAAGCGGCGCTCCATGCCGCGGCGGACCTCCTCCTTGAACCAGGTGACCTCCGTGTAGCCCTCCGGGATGTCGAACTTCGGCATCAGGTCGCGCTTCTCGAACATGCCGGTGGTGTCCACCTGCTCGGCGACCAGGAGGGTGTTGCGGCAGCCCTCCTGCCAGGCGTCGGAGGAGTCGATGGCGTACATCTCCTCCGTCGACTTCAGGTAGTAGCCGGTGCCGTCGAACTTGAAGCGGTCGGGGTCGGAGAGGTTCTTGCCGGTCTGGATGCACAGCAGCGCGTCGTGGGCCTGGGCCTCGTGCGCGTAGGTGTAGTGCGAGTCGTTGGTGACCAGCGGCGGGATGCCGAGCTTCCTGCCGATCTCCAGGAGCCCGTCGCGGACCCGGTGCTCGATGTCGATGCCGTGGTCCATCAGCTCCAGGAAGTACCGCCCCTTGCCGAAGATGTCCTGGTAGTCGGCGGCGGCCTTGAGCGCCTCGTCGAACTGGCCGAGGCGCAGCCGGGTCTGGACCTCGCCGGAGGGGCAGCCGGTGGAGGCGATCAGGCCCTCGGACCACTTCGAGATGGTCTCCTTGTCCATCCGGGGCCACTTCTGCAGCCAGCCCTCGGCGTAGGCGTCGGAGGAGAGCCGGAAGAGGTTGTGCAGACCGGTGGCGTTCGCCGCCCAGATCGTCTTGTGGGTGTAACCGCCGGAACCGGAGACGTCGTCGCGCTTCTGGTGCGGCTGGCCCCACTGGATCTTGCGCTTGTTGCGCCGCGACTCGGGGGCGACGTAGGCCTCGATGCCGATGATCGGCGTGACCCCGGCCTTCTTCGCGGTGTGGAAGAAGTCGTACGCCCCGTGCAGGTTGCCGTGGTCGGACATGGCGATGTGGGTCATCCCCATGTCCTGGCAGGCCTGGAACATGTCCTTGAGCCGCGCGGCACCGTCCAGCAGCGAGTACTGGGTGTGGACGTGCAGGTGCGTGAAGGGCGGCTTCGACACGGGTGGGGCCTCCTGAGGAGCACGGGGCGGGGGGTGCGCGTGGTCCGGTTGTCGGTCTCGAAGTCTATGCCCCGCCGCCCACAGGCCGGGGCATCGGGAACCTTCCCGGCCCCACCGGGTGGCGGCCGTCACCTTTTACCAGTCCTTTAACCTCCGGCGTGCCAGACTTTCCGCGAGATGGACATGTCCGGGACCCCCCTCAGAGCCGCACGCGCGGTGCTGTTCACGGCGCTGGCCGTGACCGTAGGCACCGCGTCCCACGTGCTGCTCTCGGGCGCGCCGCTCCCGCTGTCCACGGTGGCGGCGGTCAGCGCCGCCGTCTTCCTCGCGGCCTACGCCCTGGCCGGACGGGAGCGCCGCTTCGGCCCGATCGCGGCGCTGCTGGTCCCGCTGGAACTCGCCGCCGACACGATCTTCACCACCGGCCAGCACGCCTGTTACGGCGCGGCCGGGGGTCCGGTCGCCGGCCCGCTGCACTCGGTTGGCCTCGACCTGCTCTGCCGGGGCGCCCCGGTGGGCACCCCGCTGACGCCGGCCGCCGCCCCCGAGGGCGCCGCCGCGCTGCTCGCCGAGAGCGGTCCGGGCACGGCCTGGGCGCTGCTCGCCTGCCACGTCGGGGTGGGGCTGCTGGCCGCCGCCTGGCTCAGCCGCGGCGAGCGCGCGCTGGCCCAGGTGCTGCGCGCCGTCGCCGCGACGACGTTCCGGCCGCTGCTGGTGGCGTTCGCCACCGTCGCCCCGCGCGCCGTCCCCGCCCCGCGGATCACCGCCGGGGCGCCCGCGGCCGTCGCGCCGCGGATGCGGTACCTGGTGCGCTCCCTGGGGCTGCGCGGGCCGCCGGCCCGCCTCGCCGCCGCCTGACCGGTCCTTCACGACCCGGCCGGGTTCCGGCCCCCCGCGCCCCGCGCGCGCGACGCCTCGTCGGCGTGCGTGCGTGCCCCCGTGATCCCACCCAGTCTTTCTTCGACTTTTTCCTCTGGAGAACCCCATGAGCCAGCGCAACTCCCAGGCCGCCAAGTCCGCCGCCCGCGAGCGGCTGCGTCAGGAGCGCGAGCGTGAGGCCAAGCGCGCCAAGGTCAAGCGCCAGATGGTGGTGGCCGTGTCCGTCGTGGCCGGCCTCGCGATAGCCGGCGGCGCCGCCTACGGCATCGTCCAGGCCAACAAGCCCTCCGCCTGGGAGGCCGCCAAGGACGCCAAGCTGGTGGCCCCGGCCAACACCAGCGGCAAGAACGGCCTCGACGTGGTCATCGGCGAGGGCGGCGAGAAGACCCTGGCCCTCTACGAGGACCCGCGCTGCCCCGTCTGCGCCGCCTTCGAGCAGTCCGTCGGCGAGACGGTCCGCAAGGGCATGGAGGACGGCAGCTACAAGCTCCAGTTCGTCGGCGCCAGCTTCCTGGACGACAACCTCTCCGGCGAGGGTTCCAAGAACGCCCTGAGCGCCCTCGGCGCCGCCCTGGACGTCAGCCCCGAGGCGTTCCTGGACTACAAGGCCGCGCTGTACTCGGCGGAGTTCCACCCGGAGGAGTCCACCGACAAGCTGGCCGACGACGCCTACCTGATCAAGATCGCCAACTCGGTGGACTCCCTCAAGGGCAACAAGGACTTCGAGAAGGACGTCAAGGACGGCACCTTCGACAAGTGGGCCCTGGAGATGGACAAGAAGTTCGACGCCGACGGCGAGAAGTACGGCTTCGGCGGCACTCCCTCCCTGGTCATGGACGGCAAGGTCGTCACCGACAGCGGCGGCCAGAACGCCCCGATGACCGTGGAGGAGTTCGAGGCGGCCATCGACAAGGCCCTGAAGGGCTGAGCCGACCCGGCCTCCCGGCCGGTGGCCGAATAACGGCCGAAGAGCGGGCGAACTCTTGTGAGTTCGCTCGCTCTTGCATGTACGCGTCAGTAGCCTCCGGCCCATGAGCCGACCGAGACCGCACTCCGACGCCTCCGCCACCACCACCGCCGCCACCTCCCCCCACGCCACCACCGCCGCCGCGCCCGCGTCGGCGCCCAGCCGCCGTACGGTGGTCAAGGCCGCCGCGGCCGGCGCGGCGCTGGCCGCCCCGCTGGCCGCCGCGCTCCCGGCCCGGGCGGCGGCCGCCGCCGCCCCCGTCTTCCTGCACGGCGTGGCCTCCGGCGACCCGCTCCCCGACGGCATCCTGCTGTGGACCCGGGTCACCCCCGTCCCCGAGGCCGCCCCGGGCTCGGGCACCGGGCCCGACACCCCGGTCGAGTGGGTCATCGCCACCGACCGCTCCCTGTCGTCCGTGGTGTCCCGCGGCACGGTCACCGCCCGGGCCGCCACCGACCACACGGTGAAGGCCGACGTCCGCGGCCTGCGCCCGGCCACGGACTACTACTTCCGCTTCACCGCGGGCGGCGTCCACTCCCCCGTCGGCCGCACCCGCACCGCGCCCGCCGCCGACGCCCCGGTGGACGGGCTGCGCTTCGGCGTGGTGTCGTGCGCCAACTACGAGGCGGGCTACTTCTCGCCCTACCGGCACCTCGCGGCCCGCGGCGACCTGGACGCCTGGCTCCACCTGGGCGACTACATCTACGAGTACGCCAGCGGCGGTTACGCCTACGGCGGCGTGGTCCGCACCTACCAGCCCGAGCACGAGATCCTCACCCTCGCCGACTACCGGATGCGGCACGCCCGGTACAAGACCGACCAGGACCTGCAGGCGCTGCACGCCGCCGCCCCCTGCGTCGCCATCTGGGACGACCACGAGGTGGCCAACGACACCTGGTCGGGCGGCGCGGAGAACCACACGGAAGGCGCCGAGGGCGCCTGGGCCGCGCGTCAGGCGGCAGCCAAGCAGGCCTATTTCGAGTGGATGCCGGTGCGCCCGGCGATCGCCGGCACCACCTACCGCCGGCTCCGCTTCGGCAGGCTGGCCGACCTCTCGCTGCTGGACCTGCGCAGCTTCCGCTCCCAGCAGGTCTCCTCGGCCGGCGGCGCGGTGGACGACCCGGACCGCACCATCACCGGCCGCGCGCAGATGGACTGGCTGAAATCCGGCCTCGCCTCCTCGGACACCACCTGGCGGCTGGTCGGCAACTCCGTGATGATCGCGCCGTTCTCGGTGGCCCAGCTCCCGGAGTTCGTGCGCGAGCCCCTGGGCGAGCTGCTCGGCCTGCCGGACCTGGCGATCAGCGTCGACCAGTGGGACGGGTACACCGACGACCGCAAGGAGCTCATCTCCCATCTGCGGTCCCACTCCATCCGCAACACGGTGTTCCTGACCGGCGACGTGCACATGGCGTTCGCCACCGACGTCCCGGTGAACGCCACCACCTACCCGCTGACCGCCTCCGCGGCCACCGAGTTCGTGGTCACCTCGGTGACCTCGGACAACCTCAACGACTACGTCGGGGTGTCCGAGGGCGCCGTCACCTCGGTCGCCGACCCGGTCATCAGGACCCTCAACCGGCACATCAAGTTCGTCGACACCGACCAGCACGGGTACGGCGTGTTCTCGGTGACGCCCCAGCGGGCGCAGATGGACTACTACCGGATCTCGGACCGCACCGACCCGGCCGCCACCGAGCACTGGGTCCGCTCCTACCGGACCCTCAGCGGCACCCAGAAGGCCGAGCGGACCTACGACCCGGTCTAGGACCCGTCCGGCCTCTCAGCACGCAACGCGCGTCACTCACAGGGGCACTTCTCGGCCACCCGACCGGACCGCTCCGCCTGTAAAGGGCAGGTGACGGAAGCCTTCTCCCGGCGTTTCGGCACCGAACGAATCCGGACACTTCCGGCTCCTCGCGCCCGCTCCGCGCCGCGCCGCCGCCTCCCTCACGACGGGACCGCGGCGCGGCGCGAACCGATTGCCCCGGTCTGCTCCCGGCCCGAAGAGGCCGGATCGCTACTCCTGACCTTTCGGCATGTCCACGTAATGTCCGGGCGGCGGCCAGGGAGATCCCTGCGCGCCGCGTCTGCCCCGCTCGAGCAAGGAGCTCACATGCGTGCCTTCGCCCGGATATCCCCCCAGCTGCGCCGGCGCCTGATCGGCACCGCCGCCGTGGCCGGCGCCCTGGTCCTGACCCCGGTCTCGGCCCCCACCACGCTGGCCGCCGCCCCCGCGGCCAAGGTCTCCGTCGCCGACGAGTGCGAGGACACCGCGGGCTCCGCGGCCCGTGTGGGCAAGGGCCACGACCACGACCACGGCGCCGTCGACCCGAACACGGTCACCGCCGCGAAGGCCAAGGCCATGCAGGCCGACCTGGAGAAGAAGCTCGCCGAGAAGCGCGTCGCCCCGTCCGCGGCCGCGGTCTCCGCCACCATCCCGGTGTACTTCCACGTCATCACCGACGGCACCAAGGGCAACCTGACCTCGGCCGAGATCAACAGCCAGATCAACGTCCTGAACAACGCCTACGCGGGCCAGGGCACCGGCAACGTCGCCACCGGCTTCCAGTTCCAGCTGGCGTCCGTCGACTACACGAACAACGCCTCCTGGTACAACCTGGCCTCCGGCTCCTCCGCCGAGAAGGCCATGAAGACCGCCCTGCGCAAGGGCGGCGCCAACGCCCTGAACGTCTACACCGCGAACCTCAGCGGCGGGCTGCTCGGCTGGGCGACCTTCCCGACCTCCAACGTCACCTCCATGGACGGCGTGGTCCTGCTGGACGAGTCGCTGCCCGGCGGCAGCGCCACCAACTACAACCAGGGCGACACCGCCACCCACGAGGTGGGCCACTGGCTGGGCCTGTACCACACGTTCCAGGGCGGCTGCAACGGCAACGGCGACTACGTCTCCGACACCCCCGCCGAGGCCAGCCCGGCGTACGAGTGCCCGACCGGCCGTGACACCTGCGCCAAGTCCTCGGGCGCCGACCCGATCCACAACTTCATGGACTACACGTACGACTCCTGCATGTACCAGTTCACCAGCGGTCAGGTGACCCGGATGCAGCAGGCCTGGACCGCGTACCGCGCGGGCTGAGGCCGCCCGCCCGGAGCGACTCGACGCCCGGAGCGACTCACCGCCCGGAGCGAGTCGCCGCCCGGAGCGAGCGCCGCCTAGAGCGAGTCGAGGAAGCCGAGCGCCACCCGCCAGGTGGCCTCGGCCGCCTCGGCGTCGTGGTCCGGGAGCCCGGGGTCGGTGTAGAGGTGGCCCGCCCCGGGATACCGGAAGACCTCCACGTCCGCGCCGGCCCGGCGCATCTGGAGGTACCAGGAGCTCAGCCAGTCGTCCGTCTCGAAGGGATCGGGCTCGGCCACGTGGAGCTGCACCGGCAGGTCGTCCACCGAGGCGTTCGCGGCGATGTCCGAGGTGCCGTGCAGGAGCAGCAGACCCCGGGCCTTGTCGTCGCCGAGCGCCAGGGTCTGCGCGGTGGCCGCCCCCAGCGAGAAACCGGCGTAGACCAGCCCGCGCTCGGAGTAGGGCGCGGCCGCCAGGACGGCCCGCTTCAGCAGCTCGTCCGCCCCCACGCCGGCGTGGTGGTCCATGCCCTCCTCGACCGTCTCGAAGACCCGTCCGTCGAAGAGGTCCGGGGTCCACACCTGGTGTCCCGCGGCGCGGAGCCGGTCGGCGGCCTCGTGCACGGCGGGGCGCAGGCCGTAGGTCGAGTGGAAGAGCATGACGTCCATGAGTCAATGCTCACACGACCTTCGCGTTCGGTTCTCCCCGGTCCTGGATAAGCGCGCCGAATGGAGAACGTCATGCGCCCGCTCATCGTCGTCGGCGGCTCGGTCCTCCTCACCCTGGTCATCGGGTGGGTCACGGACCAGCTGCTCCGCAAGGCCGACGAGCGCCACCCGGAGACCCCGGCCTGGGGTCTGCTGCGGCGTGCTCGTATCCCCTACCAGATCGCCCTGTGCGTCGCGCTGATCCGCGCCTCCTGGGACGAGGCCCAGGTCGGCGGCTCGTACCGGGTGCTGATCGGCCGGATCCTCACCCTGCTCCTCATCGGGGCCACCGCCTGGCTGCTGGTCAGGATCGCCGGGGCCGTGGTGGAGGCCTCCTACGACCGGTACGCACGGGTCCACCGCGATCCGGCGCGGGTCCGCCGGGTGCGGACCCAGGTCGAGCTGATCATGCGCGTGGTCACCGCGATCGTCGGCACGGTCGCCATAGCGGCGATGCTGCTGACCTTCCCCGCGATGCGCGCCGCCGGCACCTCGCTGCTGGCCTCCGCCGGTGTCCTCGGCATCGTCGCCGGTGTGGCCGCCCAGTCCACGCTGAGCAACGTCTTCGCCGGCCTGCAGATCGCCTTCGGCGACATGGTCCGCATCGGCGACACCGTGGTCGTCGAGGGCGAGTGGGGCACCGTCGAGGAGATCACCCTGACCTTCCTGACCGTCCGCACCTGGGACGAGCGCAGCTTCACCATGCCGGTGTCGTACTTCACCTCGAAGCCGTTCGAGAACTGGTCCCGCGGCGGCGCCCAGATGACCGGCGTCGTCTACTGGCAGCTCGACCACCGTGCCCCGGTGGAGGCGATGCGGGACAAGCTCCGCGACATCCTGCGCCACTGCTCCGCCTGGGACGGCCGGGCCCACAACGTGCAGGTCACCGACACCACGCCGACGACCATGGAGGTCCGGGCGCTGGTCACCGCCAAGGACGCCGACGACATCTGGACGGTGCGGGTCACCGTCCGCGAGGAGATGCTGCGCTGGCTCGCGGCCGAGCACCCCTACGCGCTGCCGCGCATCGTCACGGCCACCCCGGAGACGCCGATGCACCTGCCGCTGCCCACCGCCGACCAGGCCGGGCAGCCCGCCCGCGCCGCCCGCGAGGGGATGCCGAAGCCCCGGCTCGAGAAGTGAGCCGGGGGTTCGGCGGGCCGGCCCGGCGGCGGCTAGGCCCCGGTTCCGGTCCGGTGCCGGAGGGAGCGCCGCATCGACCGGTGCGGGATGCCGGCGTCGTCGAAGACCGGGCCGTACGCCCGGTAGCCGAGCCGCTCGTAGAACCCCATGGCGTGCACCTGCGCCCCCAGGTCGACGACGCTCAGGCCGCGCTCGCGCGCCACGTCCTCGATCCCCCGCACCAGTGCCACGCCGACTCCGAGACCGCGGGCCTCGGACAGCACCGCGAGCCGCCCCAGCGAGCCGACGGCCGGGTCGCCGCCCGTCTTCTTCGCGGCGACCTCGCCGTACAGCAGCCGGCCGGTGCCCAGCGGGGCGCCGTCCTCCTCGCGGACGGCCAGCACGTGGACGGCGTGGGCGTCCAGCGCGTCGTACTCGATCTCCTCCGGGACGCCCTGTTCGACCACGAACACCTGCTTGCGGACCCGGAAGCAGGCCTCGCGGTCGTCCAGGTCCTCGACGACCCGGACCACCACGGGCGGCGCGGCGGGGGCGGTCACGCGTAGGTCTCCTCACGCACCTTGTCGAGGGCCTTGCTCAGGTCCTCCGGGTAGTCGCTGGCGAACTCCACCCACTCGCCGGTGCCGGGGTGCTCCAGGCCGAGGCGCACGGCGTGCAGCCACTGCCGGGTCAGGCCGAGCCGCTTGGCCAGCGTCGGGTCGGCGCCGTAGGTGAGGTCGCCGACGCAGGGGTGCCGGTGGGCCGACATGTGCACGCGGATCTGGTGGGTGCGGCCGGTCTCCAGCTTCACGTCCAGCAGGGACGCCGCGCGGAAGGCCTCGATCAGGTCGTAGTGGGTGACCGAGGGCTTGCCCTCGGCGGTGACCGCCCACTTCCAGTCGCTGCTGGGGTGGCGCCCGATGGGGGCGTCGATGGTGCCGCTGGTCGGGTCCGGGTGGCCCTGCACCAGGGTGTGGTAGCGCTTGTCGACCGTGCGCTCCTTGAACTGGCGCTTCAGCGACGTGTACGCGTACTCGGACTTGGCGACCACCATCAGGCCGGATGTGCCGACGTCCAGCCGGTGCACGATGCCCTGGCGCTCGGCGGCGCCGGAGGTGGAGATGCGGTAGCCGGCCGCGGCCAGCCCCCCGATCACGGTGGGGCCGGTCCAGCCCGGCGAGGGGTGCGCGGCCACGCCGACCGGCTTGACGATCACGACCAGGTCGTCGTCGTCGTGCACGATCTCCATGCCCTCGACGGGCTCGGCGACCACCTGCACGGGGGCGGGGGCCTGGGGCATCTCCACCTCGAGCCAGGCGCCGCCGGAGACGCGCTCGGACTTGCCGACGACCACCCCGTCGACCTGCACCTTGCCCGCCGCGGCCAGCTCGGCCGCCTTGGTCCGGGAGAAGCCGAACATCCGGGAGATGGCGGCGTCGACACGCTCGCCCTCCAGGCCGTCCGGCACGGGCAGGGTTCGGATCTCGGGAATCGTGCTCACCCGTCGAGTATGCCGGACGGGTGACACGGCGCGTCCCGCGCCCTCGGGCGGCAGGCGCCTCCCGGTCAGTCCTTGTGGATCGTGCCGTCCGGGTCGAGGCCCTTGAAGGAGAGCAGCACGATCAGGATGCCGCCGCAGACGATCGCCGAGTCGGCGAGGTTGAACACCGCGAAGTGCTTCGGCGCGATGAAGTCCACGACCGCGCCCTCGAAGACGCCCGGCGTGCGGAAGATCCGGTCCGTGAGGTTGCCCAGCGCACCGCCCAGCAGCAGGCCGAGCGCGATCGCCCAGGGGGTGCTGTAGAGCTTGCGGGCGAGCCGGAAGATCACCACGATCACGGCGACCGCGATCACCGTGAAGAGGATGGTGAACGCCTCGCCGAAGCCGAAGGCCGCGCCCGGGTTGCGGATCACGTCCAGGCGCAGCCACTCGCCGAGCAGCTCCACGGAACGGTTCCCCGGCTCCAGCTCCGCCACCACGATCAGCTTGCTGACCAGGTCGAGGACGTAGGCCAGCACCGCGACGGCGATCAGGACGGCCACCCGCCGCTTGCCGCGCGGGGCCTGCCGCTCCTCGTTCTCCTCCGGCGCTGCCGCCTCGTCCGGAGTCTCCGGCGTACCGATGATGCGCTCCGCCTCTGCCACGTGAGTCCTTCGGCCTGGTTACCTGACTGGAAGGAGAGCGTACGGCACGACCTCCGTGGCCGCTGTGGTCAGTGCCTCCGTTCCTGCTTCTGCTTGCACTCCACGCAGAGGGTGGCACGGGGGAAGGCCTGCATGCGGGCCTTGCCGATGGGGTTGCCGCAGCTCTCGCAGAGGCCGTACGCCCCCTCGGCCAGGCGCTCCAGGGCGCGCTCGGTCTGGCTGAGCGTCTCGCGGGCCGCGGAGGCCAGGGCCAGCTCGTGCTCGCGCGTGATGTTCTTCGCACCGGTGTCGGCCTGGTCGTCGCCCGCGCCGTCGCCGGAGTCCCGCATCAGCCCGGCCAGGGCGCGTTCCGCCTGGGTGATCTCCGCGCGCAGCCGGGTCGCCTCGCCCTCGAGCTCGCCGCGGGCCTCCTCGACCTCCTCGGGCGTCCACGGGTCCTCGCCGGGGCGGACCGCCAGGTCCCCCGCCTCGACCCGTGCCTTGGGCACCGCCGCCGCCGAACTCTTCCTCGTCCTCACGCCCCTGCCTCCCGTCCGCGCGGCCTCCGCCGCGGCACCCTGCCGACCCTCACCGGCCTCCACCGCGTCCGCGGCGGCCGCCTCCTCGCTCCCACCCGTCCGCGCCTGGCCCTTCCGGCCCGGCCCGGCCGCACTCCTCCCCTTCGCCCGCCCGGCATCGCTGCCGCCCGGCCGCGCACTGTCCTTCCCCTCCACCGGCCGCTCAACCGCCTTCCGACCCACCGGCCCTCCGCCACCGGACGGCGCGGCCTTCCCGGCCTCGCCCGCCGGGGTCTCCGGCACCTCGCCCGCCCCGGGCTTCCCGGCCTTCCCGGGCCTCCCGGCCTTCCCGGCCTTCCCGGCCTTCACAGGCTTCACGGGTCTCACGGGCTTCCCGGTCCCGTCCGCCACAGCCTGCGGAACCTCGTCCGCCGGAGTCCCCACGGCGCGTGGGGTGCCCTGGGTGCCTGAGGTGCCCTGGGCACCTGAGGTGCTGTGGGTGCCCGGGTCCTGGTCCGCCGCGGTCCTCCGGCCGCCCGGCCTCTTCGCCCCGGCCCCGGCCCCGGTCCCTGTCCCGGCCCCGGCCCGCTTCCCCGGGGGCGCCTCGGTGCCGGACCCGCCGTCCACCGTGCCCGATGCCGACTCACGTTCGGCGGTCCTCTTCGCCACCATGGCCGCGGCCCCTCACATGCTGTGATCCTGCTCGCGAATCGTGCTCGGACGATAGATCGGCCCGTCACCGGCGGCAACGGGGCTCGCCGCTGCATGCGTTGTGCCCATCTGCCGCCCCGCTATGCGCCGGACCAGGGCCGAACGGGTGCGGCCCCGGCCGAATCCGCCCGCACGGCCCCGGGAAACCCCGTCACCGTCACCCGCCGTCGCCCCTTACACTGGCCGCAGCGACAAGGCGTGGATGGGACGAGTAGCGGCGCCCGCAGCCCAGAGCGACCCGGGGACGGTGTGAGCCCGGGGGCGAGCACGACGTGAAGATCACCCCGGAGCCGCCGGAAGAAAGCCCGGGGATTGCCCGGGCCGGTAGACCCGGCCGTCGCGACCCGAATGAGGGGGTCACCGGACGTGCGCGAGCGCGCGTCGGCGGCCAAGGAGGGTGGTACCGCGGGACCGCGCCGACGGCGCGTGGATCTCGTCCCTCCGACGGAAGGCAGCAATGTCCGTTGGAGGAAGCCGCTGATGACAGCGCCGACGTACCGCCAGGTGCCCGCCCAGGTCGACCTGCCCGCCCTCGAGCACGCCGTGCTCGAGTTCTGGGAGCAGCAGAAGATCTTCGCCAAGACCCTGGAGCAGTCCGAGGGCCGCCCCGAGTGGGTGTTCTACGAGGGCCCGCCCACCGCGAACGGCATGCCCGGCGCCCACCACATCGAGGCGCGCGTCTTCAAGGACGTCTTCCCCCGCTTCCGCACCATGCGCGGCTACCACGTGGCCCGCAAGGCGGGCTGGGACTGCCACGGCCTGCCCGTGGAGCTCGCGGTGGAGAAGGAGCTCGGCTTCACCGGCAAGAAGGACATCGAGAACTACGGCATCGCCGCGTTCAACGCGAAGTGCCGCGAGTCCGTCACCCGGCACACCGACGCCTTCACCGAGCTGACGACCCGCATGGGCTACTGGGTCGACCTCGACGACGCGTACGTCACCATGGACCCGGAGTACGTGGACTCCGTCTGGTGGTCGCTGAAGGAGATCTTCAAGAAGGGCCTGCTGGTCCAGGACCACCGCGTCGCCCCCTGGTGCCCCCGCTGCGGCACCGGCCTCTCCGACCACGAGCTGGCGCAGGGCTACGAGACGGTCGTGGACCCGTCGGTCTACGTCCGCTTCCCGCTGACCTCCGGCCCGCTGGCCGGCCAGGCCTCGCTCCTGGTGTGGACGACCACCCCGTGGACCTTGGTGTCCAACACCGCGGTCGCCGCACACCCCGAGGTGACCTACGTGGTCGCCACGAACGGCGAGGAGAAGCTGGTCGTCGCCGAGCCGCTGGTCGCCAAGGCCCTCGGCGAGGGCTGGGAGCCCACCGGCGAGACGTTCACCGGCGCGGAGATGGAGCGCTGGAGCTACCGGCGCCCGTTCGAGCTGGTGGAGTTCCCCTCCGAGGCGCACTTCGTCGTCAACGCCGCGTACGTGACCACCGAGGACGGTACGGGTCTGGTCCACCAGTCCCCCGCCTTCGGCGAGGACGACCTCAAGGTCTGCCGCGGCTACGGCCTGCCTGTGGTCAACCCGGTGCGCCCCGACGGCACCTTCGAGGAGGACCTCCCGCTGGTCGGCGGCGTCTTCTTCAAGAAGGCCGACGAGGCGCTCACCGCGGACCTGCAGGAGCGCGGGCTGCTCTTCCTGCACCTGCCGTACGAGCACAGCTACCCGCACTGCTGGCGCTGCCACACCGCGCTCCTCTACTACGCGCAGCCGTCCTGGTACATCCGCACCACCGCGGTGAAGGACCGGCTGATCGAGGAGAACGAGAAGACCAACTGGTTCCCCGCGAGCGTCAAGCACGGCCGCTACGGCGACTGGCTGGACAACAACATCGACTGGGCTCTCTCCCGTGCCCGCTACTGGGGCACCCCGCTGCCGATCTGGCGCTGCGAGGAGGGCCACCTGACCTGTGTCGGCTCCCGTGCCGAGCTCTCCGAGCTGACCGGCGCCGACCAGTCGGGCCTGGACCCGCACCGCCCGTACATCGACGACGTGACCTTCGGGTGCCCCGAGCAGGGCTGCGGGCACACCGCCGTGCGCGTCCCCGAGGTCATCGACGCCTGGTACGACTCGGGCTCCATGCCGTTCGCGCAGTACGGCTACCCGTACAAGAACAAGGAGCTGTTCGAGAGCCGTTACCCGGCCCAGTTCATCTCCGAGGCCATCGACCAGACCCGCGGCTGGTTCTACACGCTGATGGCGGTCGGCACGCTCGTCTTCGACCGGTCGTCGTACGAGAACGTGGTCTGCCTCGGCCACATCCTCGCCGAGGACGGCCGGAAGATGTCCAAGCACCTGGGCAACATCCTCCAGCCCATCCCGCTGATGGACCAGCACGGCGCCGACGCCGTGCGCTGGTTCATGGCGGCCGGCGGCTCCCCCTGGGCGGCCCGTCGCGTGGGCCACGGCACCATCCAGGAGGTCGTCCGCAAGACGCTCCTCACCTACTGGAACACGGTCGCCTTCCAGGCCCTGTACGCCCGCACCGCCGGGTGGGCCCCGAGCGAGGCCGACCCGGCCCCGGCCGAGCGCCCGATCCTGGACCGCTGGCTGCTCTCCGAGCTGCACGCGCTCACCGCCGAGGTGACCACGGCCCTGGAGTCCTACGACACCCAGCGGGCCGGCAAGCTCCTGTCGGCCTTCGTGGACGACCTGTCCAACTGGTACGTCCGCCGCTCCCGCCGCCGGTTCTGGCAGGGCGACAAGGCCGCCCTGCGCACCCTGCACGACGTGGTGGTGACCGTCACCCAGCTGATGGCCCCGCTCACGCCGTTCATCACCGAGCGGGTCTGGCAGGACCTGGTCGTCCCGGTCGTCCCGGACGCCCCGGAGTCGGTCCACCTGTCCTCCTGGCCGGAGGCCGACCTGTCCTCCGTGGACGCGGAGCTCTCCCAGCAGATGGCGCTGGTGCGCCGCCTGGTGGAGCTGGGCCGCGCCACCCGCGCCGAGTCGGGCGTCAAGACGCGTCAGCCGCTCTCCCGGGCGCTGGTCGCGGTCTCCGGGTTCGAGCGCCTGGGCGGGGAACTGCGCGCCCAGATCGCCGAGGAGCTCAACGTGGCCGCGCTGGCCTCGCTCTCCGAGGTGGGCGGCTCGCTGGTCGACACGACCGCCAAGGCCAACTTCCGGGCGCTCGGCAAGCGGTTCGGCAAGCGCGTGCAGGAGGTGGCCAAGGCCGTCGCCGCCGCGGACGCCGCCGCGCTGTCGGCCTCGCTGCGGGAGACCGGCACCGCCACGCTCGACGTCGAGGGCGAGACCATCACCCTCTCCCCCGAGGAGGTCATCGTCACGGAGACCCCGCGCGAGGGCTGGTCGGTGGCGTCCGACTCCGGCGCGACGGTCGCCCTGGACCTGGAGATCACCGAGGAGCTGCGGCGGGCCGGCCTGGCGCGGGACGCGATCCGCCTGATCCAGGAGGCGCGCAAGAACAGCGGCCTGGACGTCGCGGACCGCATCGCGCTGCGCTGGTCCTCCACGGACCCGGCGGTCGCCGAGGCGCTCACCGCCCACGCGGGCCTGGTCGCCGACGAGGTCCTCGCCACCGACTTCGCCCAGGGCGAGGCGGACGACACCTACGGCGCGGACTTCACCGACGAGGGCCTCTCCCTCACCTTCCGCCTCCGCAAGGCGTGACACCGGGGGCGCACCCCGCGCCCGAGGCCCGGCCCCCGCACGGGGGCCGGGCCTCCGGTCCTCCCCCACCCCGCACGGCAAAAGGGCGGTGCCCCGAACCCTGAGGTTTCGGGGCACCGCCCTACCGAACGCCGACGACAGGCGTACCGCTCAGCCGCGCGCCGTCAGTTGTCGTCCTCGTCGATCAGGAAACCGCGCATCGGCGAGGGAGCCTGGCCCATGGGACCGGGACCCTGCGGCCGCACCGGCGCCATCGGCTGCGTCATGGCCGGCGACATCTGCGGCTGGCCGTTGCCGCCACCGCCCGGACCACCGCCGAAGGCGGAGGACGGGCCGGGGCCGCCGTTCATGCCCTGACCGCCGCCGAACGCGGACCCGGCACCGGCCGGAGCCATCGACGGGGCCGGCGGCGGGGGCAGCGACGGCGCACCGGACGGAGCCGGCGTCCGCGGCGGCGCCAGCGTGTCGTCCGCCTGGGACTCCAGCTGACGCAGCTGCGACTCCAGGTAGGACTTCAGCCGCGTGCGGTACTCGCGCTCGAAGCCGCGCAGGTCCTCGACCTTGCGCTCCAGCGTGGCGCGGGCGGACTCCAGGGAGCCCATCGCGACGCGGTGCTTCTCCTGCGCGTCCCGCTCCAGGGCGTCGGCCTTGGCACGGGCGTCACGCTCCAGACCCTCGGCGCGGCTGCGGGCCTCGCCGACGATCTTGTTGGCCTCGGACCGGGCCTCGGCGATCGCCTGGTCGGCGGTCTGCTGGGCCAGCGACAGGACGCGTGCGGCGCTGTCGCCACCGGGACCCTGGCCGGGGCCGCCCATCGGACCGCCGGGACCGCCCATCGGGCCGCCCATCGGACCGGGACCGTGCATCGGCTGGCCCATCGGACCGGGGCCACCCTGGCCCATCGGGCCGGGACCCTGCGGGCCGTGACCGCCGGGACCCTGGGGACCGTGGCCACCGGGACCCTGCGGGCCACCGGGGCCGGCGGGAAGCTGCGGGGCACCGCTCGGCAGCTGCGGCGGGCCACCCATGGGGCCGCCGTGCTGCTGCGGGGGTCCCGATATCCCGGCGGGGACAGGACCACCGGGACCGCGCATGCCGGGACCCTGGTCCTGAGGACCGCCCGGACCCTGCGGGCCGCCCGGTCCGTCGGGACCCTTCCGCATGCCCTGCTGCTGGTTCTGCGCGGCGGCACGGGTGGCCGCGGCCAGCTTGGCGCGGAGGTCCTCGTTCTCCCGGAGCAGTCGGGTCAGTTCGGCTTCGACCTCATCGAGGAAGGCATCGACCTCGTCTTCGTCGTAGCCTTCCCTGAGGCGGACGGTCGTGAACTGCTTGTTCCGCACGTCCTCGGGGGTCAACGGCATCTCTTCACCTCAACGTAGTCGTCGGCTTTCGGCAAGAACGTCATTCACATCGCGCTCACAGCCGGCTCACGACGGAGATCAGGATGTAGACGATGATCATCAGTACGAAGAAGGACAGGTCGAGCGCCACGCCCCCGAGACGCAACGGCGGGATGAACCGCCGCAGAAGCTTGAGCGGTGGATCGGTGACAGTGTAGGTGGCCTCCAGAACGACCACCATCGCCCTTCCGGGCTGCCACGAGCGGGCGAACTGGAACACGTAGTCCATGACCAACCGGAAGATCAGGACGAGGAGGAAACACATCAGCGCGATGTAGACCACGTCCCAGAACACGCTCATGATCTCCTGCTTCCCTCTCCCCTGTGTCTTGCGTCACCCGGTACTTCTCAGCTCTGGTTGAAGAACCCGCCCTCTGCGATGCGGGCCTTGTCCTCCGCCGTGACATCGACGTTAGCAGGAGACAGCAGGAACACCTTCTGCGTCACCCGCTCGATACTGCCGTGCAGACCGAACACCAGACCCGCCGCGAAGTCGACGAGCCGCTTCGCGTCCGTGTCGTCCATCTCCGTCAGATTCATGATCACCGGAGTGCCCTCACGGAAGTGTTCCCCGATGGTACGGGCCTCGTTGTAGGTCCGCGGGTGGAGGGTGGTGATCCTGTACGGCTCCCTCTCCGACACGACCTTGGGCATGATCACCGGCGCGCTCTTCTCCAGACTCTGACGTTCCTGTGTGATGGATGCCACGGGGGCGATCCGCGCCGGCCGACTCGTTTCCGCCACGGGAGCGACGGAGGCGGGAGCCGGTTCGCGGGGCGCCGGGGGCTGCACCACTCGTACCGGTTCTTCCCTTTGCGGCTGGTGCGAACCATGTGCCGAGTGTGAACTGTGCGACGTGTGTGCTGACTCGTGTCGGTGACGGTCACGCTCCGGCTCAGGGTCGAGTTCCGGTTCGAAGTCGTCGTCGGGGTCGAAACCCCGGCCGTCGTACCCATCGTCCTCCACGAGGCCGAGGTAGACCGCCATCTTGCGCATCGCGCCGGCCATGCTCTGAGTCCTCCGCTCTGTGGTGGATCGGCTGACGACTGCCACGTCCCCGCGATCCACGAGGTCGTTCTGCCCGCCATTCGGCGGTAAAGACCATATTTTCTGTTGTGGTCCGACTCTTGGCGACGTTACCCGAGCCCGGGACGGACTCCGAGCACCGCACTGCCGACGCGTACGTGTGTCGCTCCGGCGGCAACGGCGTCCTCGAGGTCCGCACTCATCCCTGCCGACACCATGGTTGCAGTCGGATGGGCTCGGCGCAGGACAGTCGACAAATCCATCAGCCGGTCGAAGGCCGCCCGTTGACGCCCCGCATATTGTCCGGTGAGCGGGGCGACGGTCATCAGTCCGCCCAGCCGCAGGCCCTCCGACGAGGCGATCAGAGCGGCCAACTCCTCGACCCCGTCGGGCGCCACCCCGCCGCGCTCGCCCCGGCCCCGCTCCTCGGCGTCCAGTGCGACCTGGATCAGGCACCCCAGCTCCCGGCCGGTCCGCGCCGCCTCCTTGGAGAGGGCCGCGACCAGCCGGTCCCGGTCCACGGACTGCACCGTGTCGGCATAACCCGCCACGGACCGGACCTTGTTGGTCTGCAACTGACCGACGAAGTGCCACGAAAGCGGCAGATCCGCACAGGCCGCCGCCTTCGGGGCGGCGTCCTGGTCCCGGTTCTCGGCCACGTGCCGCACCCCGAGTTCGGCCAGCAGGCGCACGTCGCTCGCCGGATAGGTCTTGGTGACCACGATCAGGGTCACCTCGTCGCGCGACCGGCCCGCGGCCTCGCACGCCGCGGCGATCCGGCTCTCCACCCGGGCGAGGTTCGCCGCGAGTTCCTCGCCGCGTTCGTTCACAGAGCGTTCCGTCATGCCTCGTCAGTCCAGCCAGACGTACCCCGCGAGCCGGCCGGTGGCGCGGTCGCGGCGGTACGAGAAATGATCATGCGACTCCATGGTGCACGCCGGCGAACGCCGGGCGTCACGCACCCCCACCCGCTCCAGCTGGGCGTGCACCCCGGCGGCCACGTCCACGGCCGGGGTCCCCCAGGAGGTCTCGGCGTGGGAGGCCGGTTCGACGGCGGCGACCTCGGCGCGCATCCCCTCCGGCACCTCGTAGCACCGCCCGCACACGGACGGGCCGGTGAGCGCCGTGATCCGGGCGGGGTCGGCGCCCAGCCGGACCATCGCCGCGACCGCGGCCGGGACCACCCCGGCCACCATGCCCGGCCGGCCGGCGTGCGCCGCGGCGGCGACGCCGGCCACCGGGTCGGCCAGGAGAACGGGGACGCAGTCGGCGGTGAGGACCGCGAGGGCCAGACCCCGGCGGGCGGTGACCAGGGCGTCGACGGAGGGGATCTCCGCCCCGTCGTCCCAGGGACCGTCGACCTCCGCGACGTCGGCGCCGTGGACCTGGTTCATCCAGACCACCCTGCCGGGGTCGAGGCCGAGCGCCTGGGCGGTCAGCTTCCGGTTCGCCAGAACGGCGGCCGGGTCGTCTCCGACCGCGCCGCCGAGGTTGAGCTCCTCATACGGAGCGGCGCTCACCCCGCCCCACCGGTCGGTGAAGGCGAAGTGCGCGCCGCTCACGCTTTCGCGCTGATCTATCACTGGGGAAGTGTCACTTCAGGAAGTCCGGGACGTCCAGTTCCTCGGCCATGCTGTCCGGGTAGGTGCGGGACTGCGGGAGCGGGGGGACCACCGGCGGGACCGGCGCGGGGGCCGGACGCTGCTCGGCCGCCGGCTCGGGGGCCGGGGCGGGAGCGGGGGCAGGGGTCTCCTCCTTGGGGGTCACGCTGCCGAGCGACCCGAAGGAGGGACGGGCGGTCTCGGTGGACCGGGCCGGGGCCGACGGCTCCTCGCGCTTGGCGGAGGCGGAGCCGAGGACGTTCTCCCGCTTGGCGGGCGGCTGGCCGCCGTCGAAGCCGGCGGCGATCACGGTGACCCGGACCTCGTCGCCGAGCGCGTCGTCGATGACCGCGCCGAAGATGATGTTGGCCTCGGGGTGGGCCGCCTCGCTCACCAGCTGGGCCGCCTCGTTGATCTCGAAGAGACCCAGGTCGCTGCCGCCGGAGATGGAGAGCAGGACGCCACGGGCGCCGTCGATGGAGGCCTCGAGCAGCGGCGAGGAGATCGCCATCTCGGCGGCGGCCACCGCGCGGTCGTCGCCGCGGGCGGAGCCGATACCCATCAGGGCGGAGCCCGCCTCGGACATCACGGACTTGACGTCGGCGAAGTCGAGGTTGATGAGGCCCGGCGTGGTGATCAGGTCGGTGATGCCCTGGACGCCGGAGAGCAGGACCTGGTCGGCCGACTTGAAGGCGTCGAGGACCGAGACCTGGCGGTCCGAGATGGACAGCAGCCGGTCGTTGGGGATGACGATGAGGGTGTCCACCTCGTTGCGGAGCTCGGCGATGCCGTCCTCCGCCTGGTTGGCGCGGCGGCGCCCCTCGAAGGTGAACGGGCGGGTCACCACACCGATGGTGAGGGCGCCCAGCGACCGGGCGATGTTGGCCACCACGGGCGCGCCGCCCGTGCCGGTGCCGCCGCCCTCGCCGGCCGTCACGAAGACCATGTCGGCCCCCTTGAGGACCTCCTCGATCTCCTCGCGGTGGTCCTCGGCGGCCTTGCGGCCGACCGCCGGGTTGGCGCCGGCGCCGAGTCCGCGGGTGAGTTCGCGGCCGACGTCGAGCTTGACGTCGGCGTCGCTCATCAACAGCGCCTGAGCGTCGGTGTTGATGGCGATGAACTCGACGCCCTTGAGACCGACCTCGATCATCCGGTTGATGGCATTGACACCACCGCCGCCGACACCGATGACTTTGATGACTGCGAGGTAGTTCTGCGGTGCTGCCACGTCGAAGGCCTCTCGCCTCGAGTTACGTGCCGGATGCCTCGCGGGTTCCCCGCGAAGCACCGGCTGATGCCGAATGGGACGGTCCGAACGCCGACCCGAACCCTAACGGTGAAGTTTAGGGTTACCAGTGTGTCTGTTCCCTGGACTCTTCCGAACAGGACACTAGGTCGACAAGTGGCGCACGTTCAACGAACACGCCGAACCTCCCGCTTTTCTTTTCACCCTATGTGATCAAGCACGCCGGTGCCCAGTCCGGGTGCTGGCCTGCGCTGATGTGCGTCAACTCGCCGATGACGCAGGGGCGGAGGGGACGCTGACGTCGAAATGACGGGCCTTCGGGGTTGCCTTCATCAGGGCCCGCAGGGTACGGGCCTTGGCCTCGCCCTCCTCCGGGCTGCCCCACACCACCGTGCGTCCGTCCTCGAGTTCCAGCGAGAAGGCGTCGAAGGTACGGACCTTGACGGCGCGGGTGTCGCGGGCGATGGCGTCCGGAATGTCCCCCGCCACCCGCACCGCCTCGGCCACCAGCCGGTCGCGGCCGAAGCGGCGCAGCGAGGAGCGGGCGGACTCCTCGGAGGACGGCTCGAGTTCGAGCAGCGGGACGGACTCCGGCGCTTTCGGGAGCGTGGCGAACCGGGTGCCCGAGGCGTCGACCTCCACGAACCGCCCCCGCTCGGCGAGGATCAGGACCGCGGTGCGTTCGGTGACCTTCAGGGTGACGCGGTGCGGCCAGTCCCGGTCCGCCTCCACCGACTCCACCCGCGGCAGCTCCGCGCGGACGCGGGCCTCGAGCTCGTCGGTGTCCACCGAGGCGAGCGGCAGCGCCGGCGGGACGGCGGCGGCCCGGCGCACCTCGTCCTCGCCGAGGACGCGGGTGCCGGTGACGCCGACCTCGTCCACCCGCAGCCAGGCCGAGCCGTACAGCAGCCAGATCACGCCCGCGGCCAGCAGCGCCGCGACGGCGCCGCCGGCCACCAGGGTGCGCGGGCGCGGCGGGGCGGGAAGGCGGTCGCGCCAGGAGGGCGCGGGACCGGGTGCCCCGGCCGGCTCCCGGCGGCGTTCACCGCGTTCGGCGGTCGTCGTTCCGGCCACGCTCCCTGCCCTCCGTCGTGCTGCGCGTCTGGTACCGCGTCCCGGCGCCCCCGCCGGGCGCCGCCTCCGTCACCGGGTCCGCCGTGCCGTCAGGCGCGGCGGGCCTCCGCGATGGCCTCGTACACCATGCCGACGAGCAGTTCGTCGGCGTCCCGGCGGCCGAACTCGGCGGCGGAGCGGGACATCTGGTAGAGCCGGTGCGGGTCGGTGAGCACGGGCAGGACGTTCTGCAGGACCCATTCCGGGGTCAGTTCCGCGTCGTCGACCAGCATGCCGCCGCCGGCCTTGACCACCGGCTGGGCGTTGAGCCGCTGTTCGCCGTTGCCGATGGGCAGCGGCACGTAGGCGGCGGGCAGCCCCACGGCGGAGAGCTCGGCGACGGTCATCGCGCCCGCGCGGCACAGCATCATGTCGGCCGCCGCGTAGGCGAGGTCCATCCGGTCCAGGTAACTCACCGGGATGTACGGGGGCATGCCCGGCATCTGGTGGACCTGCGGCAGCTCGTTCTTCGGGCCGACCGCGTGCAGGATCTGGACCCCGGACTGCTGGAGGCGCGGGGCGACCTGCTGGATCACCTCGTTGAGGCGGCGGGCGCCCTGCGAGCCGCCGGTCACCAGCAGCGTGGGCAGGTTGGGGTCGAGGCCGAAGGCGGCGCGCGCCTCGGGGCGCACGGCGGCCCGGTCGAGGGTGGCGATGGAGCGGCGCAGCGGGATGCCGATGTAGCGGGCGCCGCGCAGCTTGCTGTCCGGGGTGGCGACCGCGACGCGGGAGGCGTACCGGGAGCCGATCTTGTTGGCCAGGCCGGGGCGGGCGTTGGCCTCGTGGATGACGATCGGCACACCCAGGCGCTTGGCGGCCAGGTAGCCGGGCAGCGCCACGTAGCCACCGAAGCCGACCACGGCGTCGGCCTTGGTGCGCTCCAGGATCTCCTCGGCGGCCCGGATGGTGCCGCGCAGCCGGCCGGGCACGGTGATCAGCTCCGGGGTCGGCTTGCGGGGCAGCGGGACGGCCGGGATCAGCGCCAGCTCGTAGCCGCGTTCGGGCACCAGGCGCGTCTCCAGACCGCGCTCCGTGCCCAGGGCCGTGATGCCCACGGTCGGGTCCTGCCTGCGCAGGGCGTCCGCGAGGGCGAGCGCGGGCTCGATGTGGCCCGCGGTTCCTCCGCCGGCGAGTACGACATGCACCGAAATTCACCGCTCTCCGGACGAGCGCGCCGAGGCACGCCGTCGCATCGTGTTCCATCTACGGGGTTCCCGGACCGGCCGGTTCTTCCCCGCCCGCTTTTTACCAAAGCGGGGTTGGCGCATCGCAAGCGCCGCCCGCGCGGCGGGCTCGTCACGCGCGAACGCGATCAGCAGCCCGACGGCGAACATGGTCGGCAGCAGGGCCGATCCGCCGTAGGAGAACAGCGGGAGGGGGACTCCGGCGATCGGCAGCAGGCCGAGCACCGCACCCATGTTGACCATGGCCTGCGCCGTGATCCAGGTGGTCACGCCTCCCGCGGCATACCGTACGAAGGGATCCTCCGTGCGTCCGGCCACGCGGATGCCCGCATAGCCTAGAGCGGCGAAGAGGGCGAGCACCGACAGTGTCCCCGCCAGGCCCAGTTCCTCACCGGTGATGGCGAAGATGAAGTCGGTGTGGGCTTCGGGGAGTTGCCCCCATTTCTCCACGCTCGCGCCGAGCCCGGAGCCGAACAGGCCGCCGGAGGCCAGGGCGTAGAGGCCGTGCAGTGCCTGCCAGCACTGGTCCTGGGGGCCGGGGTCGGTGGCGCCGAGGCAGGCCAGCCGGGCCATCCGGTTCTCGCTGCTGGTGATGAAGTAGAGGCCTATGGCGCCCGCGACGGCCAGCACGCCGGCGAAGAGCCGGGTGGGGGCCCCGGCCAGCCACAGGATGCCGAAGAGGATCGCGGTGAGGACCATGGCGGTTCCCATGTCCCCGCCGATCATGATCAGCGCGAGCAGCAGGAACGCCACCGGAACCAGCGGGACCAGCAGGTGCTTCCACTGGGTCAGCAGCCGCTTGTCGTGCTTGCGGGCCATCAGGTCGGCGCCCCACAGCACCAGGGCCAGCTTGCCGAACTCGCTGGGCTGGATCTGGAAACTCCCGCCCAGCGGGATCCAGTTCTGGTTGCCGTTGACCGCCACCCCTATCCCGGGGATCTGCACCAGGATCATCAGGCCGACGGAGCAGGCGAGGATCGGGTAGGCCAGTGCCCGGTGGAGTTTGACGGGCATCCGGGAGGCGGCGAGCAGCAGCAGCCCGCCGATGACGGCGGCGAGGAGCTGCTTGCGGAAGAAGTAGGCGCCGGGCAGCGAGTAGCGCAGGGCGGTGATCTGGGAGGCCGAGTAGACCATCACCAGGCCGAGCACGATGATGAGCGAACTGCCGCCCAGGATCAGGTAGTAGGCGGTGAGCGGCCGGTCCCAGGCCTTGCGGGCGCGCGTGACGGCCCGGCGCAGCGGGTTGTCGCGCACCGGTTCGGCGGGCCGCGCCGCGGCGGGCGCGGGCACGCGGGCGGCGCGGCCCCGGCCCGGGCCGGGGGGACGCTTCGTCCCGTTGCGTTCCATGGCACCCCTTCCGGTCGGCGACCGATCCAACCACGCGTTCCCCCTGTGCCCGCAGCAGACCCGCCGGACACGGGCGTCCCGGGCGCGCGGGCGGCACGGCGGACGCGAAAGGGCGGCCGGGGGTGGCCCCGACCGCCCTCCGGCGTCAGCCCAGTTCGCGTACGGCCGTCTCGAACGCCTCACCACGGACGTTGTAGTTGGCGAACATGTCCATCGACGCGCAGGCGGGGGCCAGCAGCACCGTGTCGCCCTTCCGGGCGAGGGCGCGGGCCTCGGCGACGGCGGCGGCCATCGCCCCGTCGTCGGTGCGGTCGAGGTCGACCACCGGCACGTCGGGGGCGTGGCGTTCCAGCGCCTCGCGGATCAGCGCCCGGTCGGCACCGATCAGCACCACGCCGCGCAGCCGCTCGGCCGCCTTGGCCACCAGTTCGTCGAAGGTGGCGCCCTTGGCGAGCCCGCCGGCGATCCACACCACGGACGCGTAGGACGCCAGGGAGGCCTCCGCGGCGTGCGTGTTGGTGGCCTTGGAGTCGTCCACGTAGGCGACGCCGTCGACGTCGGCGACGTGGGCGATGCGGTGGGCGTCGGGGCGGAAGGCGCGCAGGCCGTCGCGGACCGCGGTGGCCGGGACGCCGAAGGCGCGGGCCAGGGCAGCGGCGGCGAGGGCGTTGGCGATGTTGTGCGGCACCGACGGCCGGACGTCGGTGACCTCGGCGAGCTCCTGGGCGTTCTTCTGCCGGTTCTCGACGAAGGCCCGGTCGACCAGGATGCCGTCCACCACGCCGACCTGGGAGGGGCCGGGGGTGCCGAGGGTGAAGCCGATGGCGCGGCAGCCCTCCTCGACGTCGGCCTCGCGCACCATGTCCTCGGTGGCCTGGTCGGCCGCGTTGTAGACGCAGGCGACCTGGTTGCCCTCGTAGACGCGGCCCTTGTCGGCGGCGTACGCCTGCAGGGAGCCGTGCCAGTCGAGGTGGTCGGGGGCCAGGTTGAGGACGGCGGCCGAGTGGGCGCGCAGCGAGGGCGCCCAGTGCAGCTGGTAGCTGGAGAGCTCGACGGCGAGCACGTCGTACTCGGTGTCGCCGAGCACGGCGTCCAGCAGGGAGACCCCGATGTTGCCGACGGCGGCGGTGCGCAGTCCGGCGGCCTCCAGGATGGAGGCGAGCATCCGGGTGGTGGTGGTCTTGCCGTTGGTGCCGGTGACGCAGAGCCAGGGGGCGGGGGTGCGGCCGTCCAGGTCGCGCAGGCGCCAGGCGAGTTCGACGTCACCCCAGACCGGCACGCCGGCCTCGGCGGCGGCGGCGAACAGCGGCTTGTCGGGCCGCCAGCCGGGCGCGGTGACGATCAGTTCGGCGCCGTCGGGCAGGGTGTCCCCGTCGCCGAGCCGGACGGTGACGCCCAGCTCGGCGAGTTCGGCCGCCTGGGCCCGGGCGCGCTCGTCGTCGCCGTCGTTGACGACGGTGACGTGCGCTCCCAGCCCGGCGAGCACCTTGGCCGCCGGGACGCCGGAGACGCCGAGTCCGGCGACGATGACGTACTTCCCCCGCCACTCCTGGCTGTGGGTCACTTGTTGGCCGCCCATCCCGCGTAGAAGATGCCGAGTCCGACGATCACGCACATGCCCTGGATGATCCAGAAGCGGACCACCACGAGGACTTCGGACCAGCCCTTGAGTTCGAAGTGGTGCTGCAGTGGTGCCATCCGGAAGACGCGCTTGCCGGTCAGCTTGAAAGAGCCGACCTGGATGACCACCGACATGGTGATGAGGACGAACAGACCGCCCAGCAGCGCGAGCAGGAGCTCGGTGCGGGAGCAGATCGCGAGGCCGGCCAGCGCGCCGCCGAGGGCGAGCGAACCGGTGTCGCCCATGAAGATCTTCGCCGGCGAGGTGTTCCACCACAGGAAGCCGAAGCAGGCGCCCATCAGGGCCGCGGCGACCACCGCGAGGTCCAGCGGATCGCGCACCTCGAAGCAGGCGTTCGGGTTGGTGAGGGTCGTCGCGTTGGCGCAGGACTCCTGGAACTGCCAGACGCCGATGAAGGTGTAGGCGCCGAAGACCATCACCGAGGCGCCGGTGGCGAGGCCGTCGAGGCCGTCGGTGAGGTTCACGCCGTTCGACATGGCGAGGATCATGAACAGCGCCCAGACCACGAACAGGACCGGGCCGATCGACCAGCCGAAGTCCTCGACGAACGAGATCCGGGTGGACGCCGGGGTGTTGCCCCGGATGTCCGCGAACTGCAGCGAGAGCACCGCGAAGGCGACGCCCACGATGAGCTGGCCGGCCATCTTCGCCTTGGCCCGCAGGCCCAGCGAACGCCTCTTGACGATCTTGATGTAGTCGTCGAGGAAGCCGACCAGGCCCATGCCGGCCATCAGGCCGAGGACCAGCAGACCGGAGAGCGTGGGCTCGTAACCGGTGATCAGCTTGGCCGCGAAGTAGGCGACGATCGTCGCCAGGATGAAGGCGATGCCGCCCATGGTGGGCGTGCCGCGCTTGCTGTGGTGCTCGCGCGGGCCGTCGTCGCGGATGTACTGGCCGTAGCCCTTCTTGGCCAGCAGCTTGATCAGCAGCGGTGTGCCGATCAGGGTCAGGAAGAGACCGATGACTCCCGCGAACAGGATCTGCTTCATCATCGGGCGGCGACCTCACCCTCGAGCAGCGCCTCGGCGACCTTCTCGAGCCCCACCGACCGGGACGCCTTCACCAGGACGACGTCCCCCGGTCGCAGCTCGCTGCGCAACAGGTCGATCGCCGCCTCTGCGTCGGACACGTGCACCGACTCCTCACCCCACGAACCCTCGTTGTATGCGCCCAGTTGCAGCCAGCGGGCCTCCTGGCCCCCGACCGCGACGAGCTTGCCGACATTGAGCCGGACGGCGAGCCGTCCGACGGCGTCGTGCTCGGCGAGCGCCTCGTCCCCGAGCTCGGCCATCTGGCCGAGCACCGCCCACGTGCGGCCCCCCTTGGCCCGTGCCGTCTCACCCATGGCGACGAGCGCGCGCAGGGCGGCTCGCATGGACTCGGGGTTCGCGTTGTAGGCGTCGTTGACGACGGTCACGCCGTCCGGGCGCTCGGTGACCTCCATCCGCCAGCGGGAGAGGGAGTCCGCCTCGGAGAGCGCGAGGGCGATCTCTTCCGCGGACATGCCCAGCTCATGGGCGACGGCGGCCGCGGCGAGCGCGTTCGACACGTGGTGCTCACCGTACAGGCGCATGGTCACATCGCTGCACCCGGAGGGTGTGTGGAGGCGGAACGCGGGGCGTCCGGTGTCCGTGAGTCGGACGTTCTCGGCGCGAACGTCCGCTTCGTCCGCCTCGCCGAAGAAGACCGTCTTCGCCGTGGTGCGGGAGGCCATGGCCTTGACGTACGGATCGTCCATGTTGAGCACGGCGATGCCGCCGTCCTCGGCGGACGGCAGCGCCTCGACCATCTCGCCCTTGGCCTGGGCGATCTGCTCCCGGCCGCCGAACTCGCCGATGTGGGCGCTGCCCACGTTGAGCACGACGCCGATCCGCGGCGGGGTGAGGCCGCAGAGGTAGCGAATGTGGCCGATGCCGCGCGCGCCCATCTCCAGCACCAGGAAACGGGTTTCCGCGGTGGCGCCGAGCGCGGTGAGCGGGAGCCCGATCTCGTTGTTCAGCGAGCCCGGCGTCCAGACCGTGGGCGCCTTGCGGCCGAGCACCTGGGCGATGAGGTCCTTGGTGCTGGTCTTCCCGGCGGACCCGGTGAGGGCGACGAGGGTGGCGCCGAGCCGGTTCACCACGTGGCGGGCGAGGGCGCCGAGGGCGGCCTTGACGTCGTCCACGACGATCGCGGGCACGCCGACGGGGCGGGACGCCAGCACGGCGACGGCTCCCGCCTCGACGACCTGCGCGGCGAAGTCGTGGCCGTCGACGCGCTCGCCCGCGAAGGCGGCGAAGAGGCTTCCTGGCGTCACGTCACGGGAGTCGCGGACGACGGATCCGGTGACCTTGACGGACGGATCCGGTATGTCGTGCGTCTGCCCGCCGACGGCTTCTGCGATCTCGGCGAGGGAGAGGGCGATCACTGGTTCATCCCTGGGTCTGCTGGGGTGCCTGGGTCTTCTGGATGGCTTCGCGGAGGACCTGGCGGTCGTCGAAGGGCCGGACGACGCCGGCGATGTCCTGGCCCTGCTCGTGGCCCTTGCCGGCGACCAGCACGGTGTCGCCGGGTCCGGCGAGGGCGACGGCGGCCTCGACGGCCGCCGCGCGGTCCTCGAAGACCCGCACCTCGCCGCGTTCGTGGGCGGGCACCGAGGCGGCGCCCTGGAGCATGGCGGCGAGGATCGACAGGGGGTCCTCGGAGCGGGGGTTGTCGGAGGTGAGCACGGCGGTGTCGGCGAGGCGGGCCGCGGCGGCGCCCATCGGGCCCCGTTTGGTGGTGTCGCGGTCGCCGCCGCAGCCGATGACGACGTGCACGCGTCCCTCGGTGACCTGGCGCAGCGCGCGCAGCACCGATTCGACGGCGTCGGTCTTGTGGGCGTAGTCGACGACGGCCAGGTAGGGCTGGCCGGCGTCCACGCGCTCGAGCCGGCCGGGCACGCCGGGCACCGCGGCGACGCCGTCGGCGGCGGCCTGCGGGTCGAGTCCGGCGGCGGCCAGCGCCACGATCGCGGCGAGGGTGTTGGCCACGTTGAACCAGCCCGGCAGCGGGGCGCGGGCGGTGATCCGCTCGCCCTTGGGGCCGACGGCGGTGAACGTGGAGTCCAGCGGGCCGGTGGTGACGTCCTCGGCACGCCAGTCGGCGTCGGGGCTGCCGTCGGCGGAGTAGGTGATCACCGGGACGGTGGCCTCGTGGGCGAGGCGGCGGCCGTACTCGTCGTCGACGTTGACCACGCCGAGGCGGCTGCGCTCCGGGGTGAACAGGGCGGCCTTGGCCCGGAAGTAGTCCTCCATGTCCGGGTGGAAGTCCATGTGCTCCGGGCTGAGGTTGCTGAAGACGGCGACGTCGAAGACGCAGCCGTCGACCCGGCCCAGCACCAGCGCGTGGCTGGAGACCTCCATGGCGACGGCCTCCACGCCGCGTTCGCGCATCACCGCGAAGAGGGCCTGGAGGTCGGTGGCCTCGGGGGTGGTGCGCTCGGACTTGATGCGCTCGTCGCCGATCCGCATCTCGACCGTGCCGATCAGTCCGGTGGAACGGGCGGTGCGCAGGCCGCCCTCGACCAGGTAGGCGGTGGTGGTCTTGCCGGAGGTGCCGGTGATGCCGATCTGCAGCAGGGCGTCGCCGGGGCGGCCGTAGACGGTGGCGGCGAGTTCGCCCATCCGGCCGCGCGGATCCTCGGTGACGAGGACCGGCAGGCCGGTGGCGGCGGCGCGGTCGGCGCCGGCCGGGTCGGTCAGCACGGCGGCGGCGCCGAGGGCGGCGGCCTGGGCTGCGAAGTCGGCTCCGTGGGCGCGCGCGCCGGGCAGGGCGGCGTACAGGTCGCCGGGGCGGACCGCGCGGGAGTCGTGGGTGATGCCGGTGACCTCGGCGGCGCCCGCCGGGTCCGGGGCGCCGAGTGCGCGGGCCAGCTCGCCGAGGGGGGTCGCGGCGGCCCGGGCGGGCCTCGGCGGCCCCGCGGGCTTCTGGTCGTGGGGGGACTGATCAGCTTGTGGCACGGCGGTGAGCGTACCGGGCGCGGGGGCGCCGGAGCGAAGCGAGGGGCCGGGCGGGGCGTGACCGGATCCGTCGGCGGGGCCGGGACCGGAGGTGATCGTCGTCACGGGCTTACCTGCTGTTCTGGGTCGTGCTGGCGGTGTGCTGCGTGCTCAGGGTTCGAAGGTGACGGGCAGTCGGGCCGGTTCCTCTCCGGTGGGCGGGACCTGGAGGGTCTTCAGGGCGAACTCCATGACCTGCTTGTGCACGGGGCCGCAGATCTGGCCGCCGAAGTGGCTGCCCTCGGTCGGGTTCTGGATGACGCAGTAGACGGTGACGCGCGGCTTGTCGGCGGGGGCGAACCCGGCGAAGGAGGAGGTGTAGCCGCGGTACTTGCCGGTGACCGGATCCACCCGGTTGGCGGTGCCGGTCTTGCCGGCCACCCGGTACCCGGGGATGCGGGCCTTGGTTCCGGTGCCCTCGCCGTCGTCGACGACGGACTCCAGCATCCGGGAGAGCGTGCGCGCCGTCTTCTCGCTGACCACCCGGGTCTTCTTCGGTTCGTCGGCCGGGGTGAAGGCGCCGTCGGGGCCGCGCGTGCCGCGGACCAGGGTGGGTTCCACCCGGACGCCGCCGTTGGCGACCGTCGAGTAGACGGAGGCCGCCTGGAGGGCGTTGATGGAGACGCCCTGGCCGAACGGGATGGTGTACTGCTGCGAGGTCGACCAGTCACCGGGCGGGGCCAGGATGCCGGGTGTCTCGCCCGGGAAGCCGAGCCCGGTGGGCTGACCGAGGCCGAACTTGCGCAGGTAGGAGTGGAGGACCTGGTTGGCCTCCTTCTGCGTGTCGCCGAGCTGGCCGGTGGCCATGATGGTGCCGATGTTGCTGGACTTGGCGAGCACGCCGTTGAGCGTGAGGTGCCAGGTCTCGTGGTCGACGTCGTCGCGGAAGAGCCGGTCGCCTCGGTGGAGCCGGTTGGGGACCGTGACATGGGTGCCGGGGGTGGCCACGCCCTCGTCGAGGACGGCGGCCATGGAGATCACCTTGGCGGTGGAGCCGGGTTCGAAGGCGTCCTCCACGGCGGCGTTGCGCAGCGCCGCGGGGTCGGCCCGCGAGAGGTCGTTGGGATCGAAGCCCGGGGCGTTGGCCATGGCCAGGATCTCGCCGGTGCCGGTGTCCTGGACGATGACGTAGCCGCGGTCCGCCTTGGACCTGGCCACCTGGTCGGAGATCGCCTTCTGCGCCGCCCACTGGATGTCCCGGTCGAGGGTGAGCTCGACGGTGGAGCCGGGCACGGCGGGCTTCTCGCTCAGTCCGGCCGTGGGCACCTGGCGGCCGCCGGACTGCGCGTAGCGGATCTCGCCGTCGCGGCCGGCCAGGGCCTCCTGGAGCTGCCGTTCGATGCCGCCGCCGCCCGCGCCGTCGGCGTCGACCCAGCCGAGCACCGCGGCGGCCAGGTCGCCGTTGGGGTAGACGCGCTTGCTGCTGGGGGCGGAGAAGACGCCGGCCAGCACGTTGACCACGCTCTTGTCCTCGCCGGCCTGGCGGGCGAGCTCGGCCTTGAGGTCGGCGATCTGCTGCCACTCCTGGGGAGTGCGCCGCCGGGCCAGCAGCACGTACATGGTGTTCTCGGTGCGCAGCTTGCGGGCGAACTCCGCCTGGTCCTGCTCGTCGCCGCCGAGGACCTGGGCGAGCAGTTCGGCGGCCTTCTCCGGGGCGTCGTCGACGCCGGTGGCCTTGCGGGTGAACATCGTGGGGTCGGCGGTGATGTCGTTGGCGTCGACGCTGCTGGCCAGGGCGACCCCGTTGCGGTCGGTGATGCCGCCGCGTACCGCCTCGACCTTCTGGTCGACGTAGCGGTTCTGCTGCGCCTTGGCGGTGTAGGTGCTCGCGTCCACGGCCTGCACCTGGAGCAGCCGCACCAGGAAGGCGGCCAGCACCAGGGTGAGCGCCACGCCGATCAGCCGGAGCCGGGGGCGGGGGCTGCCGAGGCGCAGGGGCTTGGCGCCGGACGGGCGGCGCGGGGGTGCGGGCCGTCCGCCGCCGCGGCCGCCGGCTCCGGACGTGCGGCGGCCCGCCTGGCCGGCGGGGCGGCCCTGCCGGGCCGGCGCGGGGACGCGGCGTCGCTGGGCTTGCCTGTCGGGCACTTCCGTCACCTGCCGGGGGTCGGAGAACTCGGGTCGGACGCCGCGGGGCCCCGGGACGACGAGGGCGACCCGGCCGCGGATCCCGGCCTCGGGGTGGACGCCGGGCCGGAGGCCTTCGGTTCCCCGCTGCCGGAGGGGGCCGCGGAGCCGCCCGGTCCGGCGGCCTCGGACGGGGTCCCGGACGTGGATCCGGACGGGGACGCGGACCGGTCGGCCGCCTGGCTGGTCCCGGTCGGCGAGGGCGCGGCGCTGGCGCGGCCGGGCTCGCCGCGGACGGTGCCGTCCGGCTCCAGGAAGGCGGGGTCGCCGCCGGGCACCATGCCGAGTTCCTGGGCGCGGCGGGCCAGCGCGTCGGGCGCCGCGTAGGCGTCCACGTCGCGCTGCAGGGCCTGCTCCTCGTCGGTCAGCGTCTTGGTCTCCTGGCGCAGGTCGGAGAGGCGGAACGACCCCTCGCTGAGCGCCGAGTTGAGCAGCAGCAGGGCGATCAGTCCGCCACCCAGCAGGGTGACCACCAGCAGGACGAACGGAGTGCGGGCCGCCTGGCTGGTCCCGGTGGGCAGCAGCGCCGCCAGCCGTGCCGCACGCCCCCTGAGCTGGGGCTTCCCGCTCATCCGACCTCCTCGTGGTGACCGGTGCTCACCGGACGTCCTCCCTGATCCGCTCCGCCCCGCGGAACCGGGCGGGCGCGGCCCGGCTGTTCTCCGCGATCTCCTCGTCGGTGGGCAGCTCGGCGCCGCGGGTGAGCAGCTTCAGGCGCGGCTGGTACTCCTCGGGGACGACCGGCAGCCCGGCCGGCGCGGTGGAGGCGGCGCCGGCCGCGAAGACCTGCTTGACCAGCCGGTCCTCCAGGGAGTGGTAGGAGAGCACGCCGATCCGCCCGCCGACCGCGAGCGCCCGCACCGCGGCGGGGACGGCCCGCTCCAGCACGCTCAGTTCGCCGTTGACCTCGATGCGCAGGGCCTGGAAGGTCCGCTTGGCCGGGTTGCCGCCGGTGCGCTTGGCGGCCTGCGGCAGGGCGTCGCGGATGACCTGCACCAGGCGGGCGCTGTTCGAGAAGGGTTCCTTCTCGCGCTCCCGGACGACGGCGGAGACGATCCGCTTGGCCTGCTTCTCCTCGCCGTAGGCGCGCAGGATGCGCACGAGCTCGCCGGGCGGGTAGGTGTTGAGGACCTCGGCGGCGCCGATGCCGGTGGTCTGGTCCATGCGCATGTCGAGCGGGGCGTCCTGGGCGTAGGCGAAGCCCCGGTCGGCCTCGTCGAGCTGCATCGAGGAGACGCCGAGGTCGAACAGGATGCCCTGGACGCCGTGCCTGCGGGGGATGCCGAGGCGGTCGAGGACCTCGGGGAGCTCGTCGTAGACGGCGTGCACCAGGGTGGCGCGGTCGCCGAAGGGGGCGAGCCGCTCGCCGGAGAGCCGCAGGGCCTCCTTGTCGCGGTCCAGGCCGATCAGCCGCACCTCGGGGAACCTGGTGAGCATGGCCTCGCTGTGCCCGCCGAGGCCGAGGGTGCAGTCGATCACGACCGCTCCCGGCCGCTCCAGGGCGGGCGCCAGGAGGTCCAGGCACCGCCGGAGCATCACAGGGACATGTCGGCTCTCGCTCAAGGGGCCCTCTCAGGTCCGCGCGGCGATACGCGCGACCGGGTCCCCGACCGCTCGCGAAGGGAAGGCCTGCCGGCGCCGGGAGCGTCGGCCGGCCGGGAGCGGGAGGAGGCCGAGCCGCACGTACGCGCCGCGCACGTGGGGAGGTCCTGGGCCGCCTCGGCCCGGGCCCTCCGGAATTCAGTCCAGCGGGGAGAGTCTCGCGTGTCTCGCCTCCCGCTTCGCGTCACTTTAGTCCACCCTGTCTGCCGGTCAATCAACTGCCCTGCGAGTCGCCCCGCGGCGGGACGATGTCGCCTCCGCACGGCACGGTTCACCCGTGCGGCGCAGCGCACTCCACCCTTGTGGGTTACCTCACACAGAAGATCCACGGCTCTCTTTGTCCCCTTCCGCAACTGTCGGTGCGGGATGCGGCCAGTAACGTCTTCCTCATGTCGACTTCTGCTTCTGCCGGCTCCCCCGCCCCCACCTCCGGTGCCGACTCCCGCAGCACCGTGACCGACCGCCTGGTCGAGGCGAACGAGCACTACGCCAAGGCCTTCACCGACCCCGGGATGGACGCCCGCCCGGTTCTCCAGGTGGCGGTCGTCGCCTGCATGGACGCCCGTCTCGACCTGCACGCCGCGCTCGGCCTCGATCTCGGCGACTGCCACACCATCCGCAACGCGGGCGGCGTGGTCACCGACGACGTGATCCGCTCCCTGACCATCAGCCAGCGCGCCCTCGGCACGCGCAGCGTGGTGCTGATCCACCACACCGGCTGCGGCCTGGAGACGCTGACCGAGGAGTTCCGGCACGAGCTGGAGATGGAGGTCGGGCAGCGCCCGACGTGGGCGGTGGAGGCGTTCCGCGACGTGGAGCAGGACGTCCGGCAGTCCATCCAGAAGGTGCGGACCTCCCCGTTCCTGCTGCACACCGAGGACGTCCGCGGTTTCGTCTTCGACGTGCGGACCGGTCTGCTGCGGGAGATCGACGCGGCCTGACGCGACACCACGCGGCTGACGCCGCTGACGCGGCACCACGCGGCTGGCGCGGCCGACGCTGCCGACGCGGCGCTCGGGTGTTCACGCCCGGTCCGGGTTCTTCCCGGGCCGGGCGTTCCGTCGTCCCGCGTGCTCCCTCCGTGTCCCCCGTGCGGGTGACAAACCCTGCCGTAGTCGCACGAGTTGTCCACAGGGCGCGCGGGCTCCGGGCCGCTGTTTTCCACACGTCATGACAGGTGGGACCTCGGCGAACAAGAATGCGAGCGGGGGACCCCGGGCTTCGCCGGCCCCCTTGGGGATTCGACGGGGCCGAGGAGGGCCGGGTGACGGGCTATGACGACCGAGGGAACCTTTCCGATCTGACCGCGACGGTGGAGCGGATACGGGAAGCGGTCGAGCGGGTGATCGAGGGCAAGCCGGAGGTCGTGCGGCTCTCGCTGACCGTCCTGCTCGCCGAGGGACACCTGCTGATAGAGGACGTGCCGGGCGTCGGCAAGACCATGCTGGCCAAGGCGCTGGCGCGAGCGGTCGACTGCTCGGTGCGCCGCATCCAGTTCACCCCCGACCTGCTGCCGTCGGACGTCACCGGCGTGTCCATCTGGGACCAGCAGCGGCGGGACTTCGAGTTCAAGCCGGGCGCGATCTTCTCCCAGATGGTGATCGGCGACGAGATCAACCGCGCCTCCCCCAAGACCCAGTCGGCGCTGCTGGAGTCCATGGAGGAGCGTCAGGTCACCATCGACGGGCAGACCTATCCGCTGCCCAGCCCGTTCATGGTGGTGGCCACCCAGAACCCGGTGGAGATGGAGGGCACCTACCCGCTGCCGGAGGCGCAGCGGGACCGGTTCATGGCCCGGGTCTCCATCGGCTACCCCAGCGCGGACGCCGAGCTGAGGATGCTGGACGTGCACGGCGGGGCGTCCCCGCTGGAGGACCTCCAGCCGGTGGCGCACGCGCACGACGTGGTGAAGCTGATCGAGACGGTCCGCGAGGTGCACGTCTCGGAGCCGGTCCGCCGGTACGCGGTGGAGCTGGTGTCCGCGACCCGCGCCCACACGGACCTGAGACTGGGCGCCTCGCCGCGCGCCACCCTGCACCTGCTCCGGGCGGCGAAGGCGTCGGCGGCCCTGGGCGGGCGGGAGTTCGCGCTCCCCGACGACGTCCAGGCGCTGGCACCGGCGGTGCTGGCGCACCGTCTGCTGCCGACGGCGCAGGCCCAGTTGGGCGGGCGGACGGCGGAGATGGTGGTGCGGGAGATCCTGGGCCGCACGCCGGTGCCCGCCTCCCCGGGCGCGCGGAGTCTGTGATGGCGCCCGGGGGGCGGCAGGCCGCGCGGGGCGGGGTGCGGGTGGCGCTGGCGGGGCTGACCACCCGGGGGCGTTCGTTCCTCGCCGCGGGGATCGCGGCGGGGGTGTGCGCGTACGTGCTGGGCCAGGAGGACCTGCTGCGGGTGGGGCTGCTGCTGGCGGCGCTGCCCCTGCTGTGCGCCGTCGCGGTGCACCGGACGAGGCACCGGGTGACGTCCTCGCGGCGGCTGACGCCGGCGCGGGTGCCGTCGGGCGGCGAGGCGCGGGTGCATCTGCGGGTGGACAACGTTGCCCGGCTGCCCACCGGGCTGCTGATGCTGCAGGACCGGGTGCCGTACGTGCTGGGGCCGCGGCCCCGGTTCGTGCTGGACCGCATCGAGCCGGGCGGGCGGCGCGAGGTGTCCTACCGGGTCCGCTCCGACCTGCGGGGGCGGTATCCGCTGGGCCCGCTGGAGCTGCGCCTGGCCGACCCCTTCGGGATGTGCGAGCTGACCCGGTCCTTCGCGGCGCACGACATGCTGACCGTGGTGCCGCAGGTCGAGCCGCTGCCGCCGGTGCGGCTGGGCCGCGGCGCCCAGGGGCTGGGTGACGGACGGCAGCGGTCGATGGCGGTGGGCGGCGAGGACGACGTGCTGCCGCGCGGCTACCGGTACGGGGACGACCTGCGCCGGGTGCACTGGCGGTCCACGGCTCGGTACGGCGAGCTGATGGTGCGCCGTGAGGAGCAGCCGCAGCGGGCCCGGTGCACGGTGCTGCTGGACACGCGACGCACCGCCTACCGGGGGGCCGGGCCGGGTTCGGCGTTCGAGTGGTCGGTGTCCGGCGCGGCCTCGGTGCTCACGCACATGCTGCAGCGGGGCTTCTCGGTGCGGCTGCTGACCGACACGGGCACCCAGGTGCCCGGGGAAGGCACGGCCGTGTTCGGGGGCGCCGGCGCGGAGACGGCCGAGGCGGCGGGGCTCCTGATGGACACCCTCGCGGTCATCGGCCACTCGGAGGGGGACGCGCTGTCGGCCGCGCAGGACGTGCTGCGCGGGAGCGACGAGGGGCTGCTGGTCGCCTTCCTGGGCGCTCTGGACGAGGAGCAGGCGCGGATCGTGGCCCGGATGCGGCACCGCACCGGCGGCGCACTGGCCTTCCTCCCGGAGGACACGGCGGACGGCGAGGACGAGGAGGACCCGTCCGAAGGGTCCGCCGGGACGGCTCCGGGTGCCGAGCGGGCGCTGCGGGAGGCGGGCTGGACGGTCGTGCGGGCGCCGCGCGGCGCCCCGATGGCCTCGGTGTGGCAGCAGGCGGACCGGGAACGCACGGGCGTGTCGGGAGGCGGTGACCGGTGATGGGCGTGACGACGAGGATGACGCTGGCCTCGGCGGCGGCGACGCTGCTCACGGCGATGGCGCTGGTGCCGCTTACCGAGGAGGGCACCTGGTATCCGAAGGCGGTCGTCGCGGTCGCCGTGCTGGCGGGCGCGGGCAGGCTGGCCAGGCTGTCCTCGATGCCCCGGCCGACGGTGGTCGCGGTGCAGCTGGTGGTCTCCGCGGCGCTGCTGTCGTTCCTCTTCGCCCGGGAGCAGGCGGTGGCCTGGCTGCTGCCCGGGCCCGAGGCGGTGCGGCGCCTGGGGGCGCTGCTGCGGCAGGGCGTCGAGGACGTCGGCGGCTACGCGACCCCCGCGCCGCTGACCGAGGGGATAGCGCTGCTGCTGATCGGCGGGGTGCTGCTGATCGCGCTGCTGGTGGACGCCCTCGCGGTGACCTACGGTCTGACCGCCCCGGCCGGGCTACCGCTGCTGGCGCTGTACTCGGTGGCAGCGGGCCTCGCGGACGAGGGCGGCGCAGGGGCGTTCGCGTTCGGCGCGGCGGCTGCCGGATACCTGGCGATGCTGCTCGCCGACGGGCGTGAACGCCTCACCCGGTGGGGCAGGACGTTCGGCGGCGGGCCCGCCTCGTCCGCGCGGACCGGGCAGCGCACGGGGCGCCGGATCGGCGTGGCCGCCCTGGGCGTGGCGCTGCTGGCGCCCGCGGCGATGCCCTCGCTCGGCGGCAGCCTGGTGGCCGGCCTGGGCTCCGGGGGCGGCACGGGCGGCGGCGGACGCGGCCCGGCCAGCTCGGTCGACCTGCTGCTGACGCTGCAGGACAACCTCAACCAGACCGACGACCGCACGGCCCTGACCGTGCGGAGCACCTCGGACCGCACGCACGACATGTACCTGCGGATCACTTCGCTGGACGAGTTCGACGGCGCCACCTGGAAGGCGTCGCCGCGGCGGACGATCCCGCTGCCGGACCGCTTCCCCGGCCCGCCCGGCCTGGACCCGCAGGTGCGGCGGACCGAGGTGACCAGCCGGATGTCGGCCGCCGACTGGTACGGGCAGAAGCACCTGCCGATGCCCTATCCGGCCGCCTGGGCCGAGGCGGACGGCGACTGGCGGCTCGACCCGGTGGGGCTGACCGTGGCCGGCGACGGGGACGCCAGCACCCGGGGTGAGTCCTGGGAGGTGGCGAGCCTGGAGGTCCGGCCGACCCGCGAGCAGTTGGCCTCCGCGCCGCCGCCGGGTCCGGAGCTGCGGAACTTCACGGAGCTGCCGGCCTCGCTGCCCGAGGAGGTCGCCGCCACGGCGCGTCAGGTCACCGAGGGGTCGCGGAACGCCTACGAGCAGGCGGTCGCGCTGCAGGACTGGTTCGCGGTCACCGGCAACTTCACCTACGACACCCAGGTCGACGTGGGCACCGGCTCGGACGCGATCGTCCGGTTCCTCGACCGGCGCACCGGCTTCTGCGTCCACTTCTCCTTCGCGATGGCCTCGATGGCGCGGTCGCTGGGCATCCCCGCCCGGGTGGCCGTGGGCTTCGCGCCCGGTTCCGAGCAGGGCGACGGCAGCGTCGAGGTGAGCCTGCGGGACGCGCACGCCTGGCCGGAGCTGTACTTCGAGGGCGTGGGGTGGACCCGGTTCGAGCCCACGCCGTCGCGGGGCACCGTGCCGGACTACACGCTGCCCGAGACCACGCCGGGGGCGACGGCCCAGCCGGAGGAGGAGGCCGCCGAGGAGGACGAGCTGACGGCGCCCCGTCCGCAGCCCTCCAGCTCCGCGAGCTGCACGGCGGAGAGGCAGCGGCTGGGGGCGTGCCCGGACCAGGAGGAGACGGCGGTCGCCGCCGGTGACGACGGGTCCGGGTGGCCCGGAGCGCTGCTGTGGACGGCCGTCGCGGTGGCCGCGGTGCTGCTGCCGCTGTCGCCGATACTGTGGCGCAGGCGGGTACGGGCGTCGCGGCTCGAAACACCGCTCAGGGGCGAGGCCGACGTGCTGCCGCACACCCTGCGGGTGTGGCGCGAGCTCACCGACACCGCCTGGGACCTCGGGATACCGCCGGACGACTCGCTGACGCCGCGGCGCGCGGCGGAGCGGATCGTGCGGGCCGGACAGCTCGACGCGGCCACGGCGGAGGCGGTGCACCGGGTGGCCACGGCGGTGGAGCGGGTGCTTTACGCGCCGCGGGCGCGGGCGGCGCCGGGGCTCGCGGCGGACGTGCGGAAGGCGTGTGCGGCGCTGCGGGCCTCGATGAGCCGGAGCACGCGGTTCCGCGCCACGTTCGCCCCGCGCTCGGCGGCCCGCATCCGCCAGGGCCTGTCCACCCGGACCTGGCGCCCCCGGCGCGCCTGAACGACCCCGCGTCGTGCGCGCCCGCGTCGTGCGGCCCCGCGTCGTGCGCGCCCGCGCGACGCGGGAGTTCGGCATCCGGGCCGGGGGCTCGGGCGTCCAGGCCACCCCCCTGCCCGGGTGGGGCGCGTGACTGCCGGCGGATGAGCCGGGCGTCCTCCTGCGGCGGTACGGCTCGGCCGGAGAGCGACCACGGCAGGCTGCCGGGGACGGTGGGGCTCCGCGGTACGGCCGCCTCACGGCTGCGGGGCCCCTGCGACGGTCGGCGGCGTGCGGGGTCAGAGGTGGGCGCGGTGGCGTTCCTCGCGGCGGACGGCCCGGCGCCGGAGGAAGCGGCGGATGCGGGAGGCGAGGAACAGCAGCGCCACCAGGCCGGCGAGCAGCGACGCGGCGGCCACGACGGCCGCGGCGAGCGGGTGGAAGATCGCCAACGTCACCACGGCGGCCACGCCGAGGTCCTCGGCGACGCTCACCAGGACGTTGCTGAACGGCTCGGGCGAGCTGTTGACCGCCATCCGCGTCCCGGCCTTGACCAGATGGCTGACGAGCGCGGTGGAACCGCCGAGCGCTCCGGCCGCCAGGTCGGGGAGCGACCCGCTCTGCCCGGCGAGCAGCGCGCCCACCACCGCCCCGGAGACCGGCCGCACCACGGTGTGCACGGCGTCCCACGCCGAGTCCAGGTACGGGATCTTGTCGGCCACCGCCTCGCAGAGGAAGAGCACCCCGGCCGCGACCAGGACGTCGGTGCGCTGCAGCGCCTGCGGCACCTCGTCGGTCAGTCCGGCCGCGCCGAAGAGGCCGAGCAGGAGGACGACGGCGTAGGCGTTGATCCCGCTGGCCCAGCCACTGGTGAACACCAGGGGAAGTACGGACACGTCCGTGATGGTAGACGCGCCCCGGGCCCGCCGTCTGAGTAGCCGTACTCAGACGGCGGGTTGAGTATCCGAGCGGATGGGCCCGGTCCGGGCGGACCGGCAGAGTACTGCCGCGGGGGAGAGGGGCACCGCGCCACCGGTACCGCCGGCACGGGGCGGCGGAACCGGTGCGCGTGCCCCACCCGCGCTGCCCCACCCGCGCGCGGGCTCCGGCCGCCCGGCGCGGTCGCGGCCGCCCGTCGGCGTGCGGCGCCGCTCAGCGGCAGCCGGCCACCCGCCCCTGCAGCAGCAGCGAGAGCGCGCCGTGCACGTCGTCCAGCGACCGCTCCGGCTGGAACGCCAGCCAGTCCAGCGCCGCGACCAGGACCATGCCCACCAGCGCGGCCGCCGTCAGCGAGACGTCGATCTCGTCGCTGAACTCCCCCGCCTCGACGCCCTCCCGCAGCACCGCCTCGACCACCGCGACGGCCTCCTGCCGGACCACCATCAGCGTCTCCTGCCAGGCCCGGTTGGTCCGCCACAGCTCGGCGACGTAGAGCTGGGTGAAGGCCGGGTAGCGGTGGATGAAGACCAGGCCGGCCCGGATCATCGCGTCCAGGGCGTCGACCCGGCTGCCGCCGCTCGCCGTGGTCTCCTCGGCGGCCGCGCGCAGTGAGGCGGTGAGGAGCCCGACGCCGTGGCGGAGCAGTTCCTCGAAGAGCACGGACTTGCTGGCGAAGTTGTAGTAGACGGTGCCCTTGGCGACCCCGGCCCGCTCGGCGATCTCGTCCACCGTGGTGGCGGAGAAGCCCTGCTCGGCGATGAGGGTCACGGCCGCCTCGTAGAGCTTCTGCTTGGTGGCGGCGCGGCGGCCGGTGCTGCTGTTCATGCCGACGATTGTCACAGACTCAGCTCCGGACGCAGCCGGCCGAAGTCCCACACCTGCTTGCGCCGGGCCGCCACCGTGGTCAGCGCGAGGGCGCCCGCGGTGTAGGCGAGGAGCACGGCGCAGGCCACGAGCACGGGGGCGGTGTCGCCGCCGGTGATCAGGCGGCGCAGCGCCGTCACCACGTGACTCATCGGCAGGTACGGGTGGATCGCGGAGAAGAAGCCGGGGCTGGTCTCCACCGGGTAGGTGCCGCCCGCCGAGGTCAGCTGGAGCATCAGCAGGGCGAGCACCAGGATCCGGCCGGCCGCGCCGAAGCGGGCGTTGAGCCACTGCACGATCGCCGTGAAGCAGAGGGTCACCAGCAGCAGGAAGCCCACGGTGGCGGCGGCCCGGGTCATGTGGAGCCCGATTCCCCAGTGCAGGACCGACATCAGCGCGGTCACCTGGAGCACGCCGAGCGCGGCCACCGGCAGCCAGCCGGCCACGGCGATCCGCCACCCCGGCGCACCGGCCGCCAGCGCCCGGCGGTTGAGGGGCTGGATCAGCATGTAGGCGACCATCGCGCCGACCCACAGGGCGAGCGGGATGAAGTACGGCGCGAAGGCGGTGCCGTAGTTGGCGGCCTGGTGGAGCTGGGAGTTGGCCAGCCGGACGGGGTCGGCCATCACCTCGGTGCGCCGGTCGCGGTCGGCCTCGTCGAGGTCGGGGATCTTCTCGGCGCCCTGGTGGAGGCCGCCGGCGAGTTCGCCGGAGCCGTCGACCAGTCGGTAGATGCCGCCGTCGAGGTTCTCGGCGCCGGTTTCGAGGGCGCCCACGCCCTGGTCGAGGTCCTCGGCCCCGGAACGGGCGTTGCCGAGGCCGGAGCGGAGGTCCTTCGCCCCGGCGGCGACCTTCTTCGCGCCCTCGTTCAGCGCGTTGACCTTCTCGACGGCGTCGTCCAGGTCCTCGGTGAGGTGCGGGGCGCGGTCGGCGAGGGCGTCGGCCTGCTTCTCCAGGTCGGCGAGGTTCTTGTCGAGCCCGGAGAGGTCGCCGTTCTGGTCGGCGATCAGCCGGTCGACGTCGGCGGCGACCGCGGCCACGTCGGCGGCGGCGTCCTTGGCCTTCTTCAGGTCGGGGCAGGCCGGGTCGGGCAGCGGGGAGTCCTCGCAGCGGGTGCGGTGGATGCCGTCCAGGGTCTGTGCGGCCGCGGCGGAGGCGCGGGCCGCCTCGGGGGCGGTCGTCGCGAGGGTGTCGAGGTTGGCGCGGACGGCGGCGGCCGAGTCGGCGACCAGCCGGGCGGTGTCGGCGATGGTCCGCTCGTTCTTCTCGAGGAACGGGCGGACGGTGTCCGCGACGCCGTTGACCGTGCCGGCCAGCTTCTCGGTGCCGTCGGCGACCTGGCGGGAGCCGGTGGCGAGGTCGCCGGCGCCGGAGTGGAGGCGGCGCAGGCCCTTGGACAGGTCCTCGCTGCCGGTCCGCGCCTCGCCGAGGCCGCCGGCCAGGTCCTCGGAGCCCTTCTTCGCCTTCTCGATGCCGCCGGCCAGGTCGTCGGCGCCGGTGGCGGCCTTCTCGGTGGCCTCGTGGATGTCGGAGAACGAGACGAAGATCCGGTCCAGGAAGGTGCGGGTCGCCTTGTCGGCGGCGGCGGTGCGGACCTCCGCGAAGACGGTGCGGGAGATCTGGCCGACGATGTAGTTGTTGGCGTCGTCGGTCCGCACTTCCAGGGCGCCGGCCCGCGGGTCGTCGGTGGCGCCGGAGGCGATGCGCTCGCTGAAGTCGGCGGGGACGGTGAGCGACAGGTAGTAGGCGCCGCTCCGCACTCCCTCGCGGGCCTTCTCGGGGCTCACCTCGTGCCAGTCGAACACGCCGCTGTCGTGCAGCCCTTCGGCGATGTCGTCGCCCGCCGTCAGCCGCTCCCCCTCGGCGGTGGCGCCGCGGTCCTGGTTGACCAGGGCGACGGGGACCCGGTCCAGGTTCCCGTAGGGGTCCCAGAAGGACCACAGGTACAGCGCGCCGTACAGCAACGGCAGCAGCACCATGGAGACCAGTGCGGCCCGGGTCAGCCGGCCCCGGCCGAACCGCCGCAGCTCAAGCGCGGCCAGTCGTGGCGTGCGCATCCGCCTCCTCCTCCCCACTCCGGCCCTCACGGGCTCGCTCGGTGTCCGTGTCCCGCTCCGCCCGGCCGGCCGGCCGCCCCGACCGGGCTCCCCCGTCCGCACCCGCCGCGGCCCTGCCGCCCCGCCCGGTCTCCTCGCCCCGCCCGGCCTGCTCGGCCTGTTCGCTCCGCCCGGCCTGGCCCGCCTGCTCAGCCTGCCCGGCCCGCTCGGCCTCGGCCCCCCGCTCGCTCTGCCCGGCCCGCTCGGTCCGCCTGGCCTGTTCGCTCTGCCTGGCCTGCTCGGCCTTCCGGGCCTGCTCGGCCCGCTCGGTCTCGACCCGCTCGCCCTGCCCGGCCCGCTCGGTCCGCCTGGCCTTCTTGGTCCGCGCGACCTGCTCGGCCCGCCCGGCCTGGCCCGCCTGCTCAGCCTGCCCGGCCCGCTCGTTCCGCTCCGTCGGCCCGGCCTGGCCTCCCGGCTTCGGGCACTCGCCCTCGCCCGCCGGGCCGCCCCCCGCCGCGCCGTCCTCGGCCGAGGCGGTCTCCCGCACGTCGGTGCGGACGACCACGTCCGCCTCCGGCAGGACCTCGCGGCAGGCGGCGAGGACGGTGACGCCCCGTGCGGTCAGGGCGGAGAACATCGCCGTCGCCGCCGCCCGCTCGGAGGCCGTGAGGCCCAGGTCGGCGTCGTCCACGGCCACCACGGCGGGGCGGTCGGGCCGCCCCAGCAGGGCGAGGGCCACCGACAGCCGCAGCTCCTGCTCCCGGGAGAGGTCCCGCACCGCCGTGCGGCCGCCCTTCGGCAGGTCGGCCAGGCCGAGCCCGACATCCTCCAGCGCGGCCCGCACCCGCGCCGCGTCCGCCGCGGCCCGCACCCGCGGCGGACGCAGCAGCCCGCGGAGCAGGTCGGCCGCCGTACCCCCGTACCGGCGGCCGACCAGGACCCGCTCGCGCAGGTGCTCCGCGACCGTCAGCGCCGGGTCGAGGTCCGTGACACCCGGCACGTTGGCCACGCCGGTCACCCGGCGGACCTCCGCCATCCGCTTCGGCAGCACGCGTCCCGCCACCTCCGCCGTGCCCTCGGTGGGCCGCATCCGCCCGGTGAGGGCCAGCAGCAGCGCCGTCCGCCCGGACCCGGAGGGGCCGGTGACGGCCACCAGGGATCCCGGCTCCGCCTCGAAGGCCACTCCGCGGAAGGCCCAGCCCCGAGGCCCCTTCACCCCGAACCCCCGGGCGGCGACGCCCGTGGCGGGCGGCGGCCCGTCCCCCTGCCGGCTCACACGCATGCACCTCAGCTCTTTGCACTGACTGGTCAGTGCAAAAACTAGCCTGCACCGCCCCCAGGGGCAAAACCGCAGGTCAGCCCGATTGTCAGTGCCGCGGCGCAGGATAGGACCAGACAGGACAGATACTGTCGTACGACGACAGGAGGTTCGTCATGACCCATCCGGTGGTCCGCCGGGCGTCCGCACCGCCCGCCGGCCTCGACCTGCTCGCCCGCGCCCGGACGGGCCTGGACCGCGCCCTGCTCCTGACCACGCCCAACGAGCGCTACGCCGCGGCCCACCTCGCGGCGCTCCGCGGGGCCGCCGCCGTCCTCGCGGTCCGCGCCGACCCACTGCCCGAGCCGCGCCGTCGCCGCCGGACGCCGATACGCAGCGCCTGGGAGGTGCTGGCCCAGGCGGCTCCCGAGCTGAGGGAGTGGGCGGCGTTCTTCGCGGCCGGCGCCGACCGCCGGGCCCGCGCCGAGGCCGATCTCCCGCACGCGGTCTCCGCGCGGGAGGCGGACGACCTGATACGCGACGTGGCCGTCTTCCTCCGCCTCGTGGAGCGGGCGACCGGGCTGACCGGCGGGGACGCCCATTAGGGTGGGGGCATTCGCCGGCCCGCCCCGCTCCCGGGGCCGGGCGGCCACCGATCGCCCCGCCGAGGAGTCACCGCCGTGTCGGACCCGATGCGCCCCCGCGCTTCTCTCCGTACCGCCGTGGTCTGGGAGGTCCTGAAGGACGCCCTGGACCGCCACGCCAAGACCGGCGACGGCCGCCCCCTGGACGTCCTCGACACCGGCGGCGGCAGCGGCAACTTCGCCGTGCCCGTCGCCGCGCTGGGACACCGGGTCACGGTCGTCGACCCCAGCCCCGACGCACTCTTCGCCCTGGAGCGCCGTGCCGCCGAGGCGGGTGTGGCCGACCGGGTGAGGGGAGTCCAGGGAGACGTCCACGGCCTGTTCGACGTGGTGGACCGCGCCGCCTACGACGCGGTGCTCTGCCACGGCGTGCTGGAGTACGTGGAGGACCCCGCGGAGGGCCTGCGCAACACCGCGGCCGCCCTGCGCCCCGGTGGTCTGCTCAGCCTGCTGGCGGCGGGCCTGGGCGGCGCGGTGCTCTCCCGGACCCTCGCCGGCCACTTCGAGGAGGCCAAGCGGGCCCTGCAGGACCCGGACGGACGCTGGGGCGACGGCGACCCGGTCCCGCACCGCTTCACCGTCGACCGGCTGACCTCGCTGGTCGAGGAGAGCGGCCTGCGGGTCGGCGCGGTGCACGGCGTGCGGGTCTTCTCGGACCTGGTGCCCGGGGTCCTGGTGGACACCGAGCCCGGCGCCCGGGAGGCCCTGCTGCGCCTGGAGGCGGCGGTGGCCTCGCTGGAGGCCTTCCACTCGGTCGCCACCCAGCTCCACGTGCTCGCCGAGGCGTCCGGATCCTGACGTCCGGTGCCCGCCCTGCGGTGCGCGGCCCCGGCGTCCACCGTCGCCCCGCCGTGATCTGCGGCGCGGCGTCGGACGGGATGGACCGTGAGCCCTGCCGACCGGCCGAAAGCCCCGTATGATCGGTGGCAGACCGCCGGGCATGACGGGCGGGCCCGCGGGGAATGAACGTTCCACGGGGTCCGGCCGACCATGACCGGAACCGGTTGCCAAATGGCGTAGAGGGGCGGGTTTCACGGGGGCGATTCCCTGCCTATCCTGGAGGGGACCCCCGGTCGCCCCGGCGACTGCACGATGAGGAGGACTCCCGTGCCGCTCTCGGAGCACGAGCAGCGCATGCTCGAGCAGATGGAGCGAGCGCTGTACGCCGAAGATCCCAAGTTCGCGACAGCGCTCGAGGGAAGCGGGCTGCGCACGTACACCCGGCGACGGGTTTACCAGGCGGTCGCGGGCTTCCTCGTAGGTATCGCGCTCCTCATGACCGGAATGGTCGCCCAGCAGATCTGGATCGGCGTGGTGGGCTTCCTGGTGATGCTGGGCTGCGCCGTGCTGGCCGTGACCGGCTGGCGCAAGGGCCCCAAGCCGGGCGAGCAGCCGGCCGCCGACGCCCCGGGCGTTCCCGGAGCCGCCGCGACGGCGCGCAAGAGGTCCGTGATGGATCGCATCGAGCAGCGCTGGCAGCGCCGCCGGGACGATCAGCAGGACCGGTAGCCATCAGCTTCCGAGGGGCGCCCGCACAGCCGGGCGCCCCTCTTGGCATGCCCGAAAGGAATCCGCCGCTCGCGCGGCACCTCGGCGAGCCGCCGCCGGGCCGTCCTTCCCGCCCGTGGGACAGCGCCCGTGCGTGCCCTCCCGACCCGCACCGTTCCGTGCCGTCCCGTACCGTCCCGTGCCCGTCGGAAGGTGCGGGTCCGGGCGGTCATAGACTCACGCTCCATGGGACGGGTTGCAGTGATCGGCGCCGGAATGGGCGCCATGGCGGCCGCCGCGCGTCTGGCCGTGGCCGGCCACCGCGTGACGGTGTACGAGCGGACGGACACCTACGGAGGCGCGCTGCGCCGCCGTGAGCGGGACGGTTTCGCCTTCGACACCGGCCCGGGCCTCCTCCCCCTGCCGGCCGTGTACCGCGACCTCTTCGTCAAGACCGGCAAGGAGCCGCTGGAGGAGTGCGTCGAACTGGTCCAGACGGACCCCTCGGCCCGCCACGTCTTCCCCGACGGCACGCGGGTGGACCTGCCCAACGCCTCCCGGGCCGGTGTGGTCGCCGCGCTGGAGGAGAGTCTGGGCCGGGGCGCGGGGCAGCGCTGGGGCGACTTCCTGGTGCGCGGCCGCGAGGCGTGGGACCGTACCCGCCGCCCGCTGCTGGAGGAGCCGCTGTGGCCGAACTGGGACGTGCTGGCCGGGCGTGAGCCGTATCCGGCCGTCCCGCACCGGCGCCTGCTGCGGACCCGGCAGGCCGCCACCCTGGCCCAGGTGGGCGCGTGGGAGCTGGGCGACGCCCGGCTGGCGCGGCTGCTGGAGAGCCATGCCCTGGCCTACGGGCTGGACCCGCGCACGGCTCCGGCGAGCGCGGCGGTGCTGCCGTACATGGAGCACGCCTTCGGCGTCTGGTACGTCCGCGGCGGCCTGCGGGAGCTGGCCCGCGCGGTGCACGAGCGCTGCGTGGCCCGGCGGGTGGAGTTCCGCTTCGGCACGGAGGTGGTGCGCGTGGTGGAGAAGGACGGCCGGGCGGCGGGCGTGGAGCTCGCGGACGGCACGGTCGAGGAGGCGGACCAGGTGGTGCTGGGCGTGCGCCCGGGCCTCGTGGCCTGCCCGCACGAGGCTCCGTCGGAGGGCGAGGTCCCGCCGCGTCCGGCCGACGGGCCCGTGCCGGGCCGGCTCACGGTGCTGCTGGCGCTGCGGGGCGGGCGGGACGCGGACGCGGTGCACCGCACCGTGGTCCACTCGCCCGACCGGGACGCCGAGGTGGAGGCCCTGTTCGGCAGGGCCCCGGCCGGACGGCGGGGCGGCGGCACTCCGACGGTCACCGTCCTGCGCCCCGACGACCCGGCGCTGCGGCCGGACGGGAACCACGAGTCCGCGGTGCTGACCGCGACGGTGCCGGCCGGCCTCGGGCCCGCGGAGGCCGAGCGGCCGGAGGATCGGCCGGGGGACCGGTTGGGGGACCGGTCGGCCGAGCAGTGGTCGGAGCCGTTGGCGGAACTGATGCTGACGGCGGCGGAGGCCGCCGTTCCGGGGCTGCGGGAGCGGCTGCTGTGGCACGAGGTCCGCACCCCCGCGGACACCCGGCGCGAGACCGGCACCGAGGGCGTGCCGGCCCCCGCGCTGGCCGGCGGCGGGGCGGCGCTGCTGCACCCGGGCAACGCCACGCGTCTGCCGGGTCTGCACCGGGTGGGCGGCTGGTCCCACCCCGGCGGCGGCCTCCCGCACGCGGGCATGTCCGGCGCGCTGGTGGCCGGCCTCGTCGTGGAGGGCCCGGACTTCCGCGGCTCTCAATGAGCGGCACCTGAAGGCGGCACCTGAAGGCTTCGCGGGGCACCCGGCCGCCCGCACCGGCGAACGAGCGAGGCCCGGCCCCCGCGAGGGGGACCGGGCCGCGGCGCCGTCTCAGTACCGGTACTGCTCGTCGTACCCGTACGGGTACGGCTGCTGCTGCGGCTGCGGCGGTTGCTGCTGCTGTTCCGTCCCGTACGGGTCGTCCGCCCCGCGCTGCTGCGGGACCCAGACGCCGCCGGGCGGCGTGGTGTCGCCGTAGCCGCCGTAGCCGGAGGCGTCGTACCCGGCCTGCTGCCCGTAGCCCTGCTGCTGGCCGCCGTACGTGCCGTCGTAGCCGTACTGGCCGGTCTGGTCGCCCTGCGTCGCGTAGGGGTCCGCGTAGGCCTGGTAGTGCTGCTGGTCGTAGCCGGTGCCGGCGTAGGTGTCGTAGGAGCCGTAGCCCTGCTGGCCGTCCGCTCCGGCGGGCGTGGCGGCGGGGTATCCGCCGGTGTCGTAGCCGGAGTTGTCGTAGACGCCGTAGGAGCCGGTGTCGTCCGGCATCGGCTGCGGCTGGTACGCCGCGGCGGCCTCCGCCGCGCCCTGGTACTCGTCCTGGGCGACCGCGGCCTGTTCGTCGTCACGACGACCGTCGCGCTCGTCGCGGTCGTCGCCCTCACGGCGCTCCGCGCGCTCACCGCGCTCCTTGCGCTCGCCGCGGTCGTCGCCCTCGTACTCCTCCCAGTCGTCGTCCGCCCCGGCCCGGCGGCGGGCGGCGGGCAGGGCCCAGCCCTGCGAGAAGCCGCTGCGGAACGACAGCGTGACGAAGGTCTGCCCCACCGCGAACGCCACCGCGCCCAGGCCGATGACGGCGACCGAGGCGAAGAGCACGCCGATCACCACGCCGAGGAAGCCGACGAACGCGAGGACACGCCACCGCAGTTTCGCCTTGTACTGCAGCAGCACCTCGCCCAGCAGCCACAGCGCGACGATGCCGAACGCGATGTAGAGGACCGTCCAGCCCATGTAACGCCCCTCTCCCTGGGACCGGGGCAGTCTGACGGACTCAGACGCTCCCGGTCCACCCCTGCACTGGGTGGTGCAGGCCCAGGTTCTCGTAGATCTCCAGTGTGGCCGTGGAGTTGTTGAGCGTGATGAAGTGCAGCCCGGGCACACCCTCGGACAGCAGCCGCGCACAGAACTCCGTGGCGAAGTCGATTCCCAGGGAGCGTACAGCGGCCGGATCGTCTTTGGCTGTGAGGATCCGCTCTTTCAGCCCGGCGGGAATCACGGCGTTGCTCAGAGTGGGCAGCCGCTCCAGCATCCGGACACTGGTGATGGGCAGGACCTCGGGGATGATCGGCGTCTCGCACCCGGCGGCCGCCGCCCTGTCACGGAACCGCAGGTAGGACTCGGGTTGGAAGAACATCTGGGTGATGGCGTAGTCCGCCCCGGCACGGCACTTGTCGGTGAAGTGCCGGACCTCCGAGTCCCAATCCGGGGAACGCGGATGCAGCTCCGGGAAGGCCGCCACACCCACACAGAAATCTCCCGACTCCTTGATGAGTTCCACGAGTTCGGCGGCGTAGTTGAGGCCCTGGGGGTGCGCGACCCACTCCCCCATCGGGTCGCCGGGCGGATCGCCGCGCAGGGCCAGCATGTTGCGGATGCCGGCGTCGGCGTACTGCCCGATGATGTTGCGCAGTTCGGACACGGAGTGGTCCACGGCCGTCAGGTGGGCGACCGGGGTCAGCGTGGTGTCGGAGACGATCTGCTCGGTCTCCTTGACCGTGCCCGCGCGCGTCGAGCCGCCGGCGCCGTAGGTCACCGAGACGAAGTCCGGGGTCACCGCCTCGACCCGCCGGAGCGCGTTCCACAGGTTCCGCTCGCCCTTCTCCGTCTTGGGCGCGGAGAACTCGAACGAGACGGTCTGCCGCCCCGCGGCGAGCATGTCGCGCACGGTGCGCGCGCGGTCCGTGCGGGTGGATGCGGTTCCTATGGCCATGGTTCGCAGAGTAGCCAGGTCGCGGCCCCGGTCCAAAAGACTGTCCGATCCCCGGACAGCCGCGTCTGAGGCGTGACCTGCGCGAACCGCGGCCGCGACCTGCGCGGGAGCGGCAGCCGGGCCTCCCCGGACCGCCGCCTCGGCCCCGCGCGGACCCCAGGGCCACGGCTCAGCGCTCGCGCAGCCGCTCGGAGAACGCCTTGGCGGCGGCCGCCGGGTCGTCGGCCTCGGTGATCGCCCGGACCACCACCACGCGGCGGGCGCCGGCCTCCAGCACCTCGTCCAGGTTGCCGAGGTCGACGCCGCCGATGGCGAACCAGGGGCGCTCCACCTCCAGTGCGGCGACGTGGCGGACCACGTCGAGCCCGGCGGCGGGGCGGCCCGGCTTGGTGGGCGTGGGCCAGCAGGGGCCCACGCAGAAGTAGTCCACGCCCTCCTGGGCGGCGGCGGCCTCGGCCTGCGCCACCGAGTGGGTGGAACGGCCGATCAGCACGTCCGGCCCGAGGACCGCCCGGGCGGCGGGCACCGGGAGGTCGCCCTGGCCCAGGTGGAGCACGTCCGCCCCGGCCGCGTGCGCCACGTCGGCCCGGTCGTTGACGGCGAGCAGCTTGCCGTGGCGGGCGCAGGCCTCGGCCACGGTCCGCAGGTGCTCCAGCTCCTCGGCGGCCTCCAGGCCCTTGTCGCGGAGCTGGACGATGTCCACGCCCGCGCCCAGCACGGCGTCCAGGAAGGCGGCCAGGTCACCGCGGTCGCGGCGGGCGTCGGTGCACAGGTAGAGCCGGGCGTCGGCGAGCCGGGCGCGGGCGTCGGAGGCGGTGGTGGTGGCGGCAGTCGCGGCGGCGGCTTGGGGCTCGGGCATGGTGCGGTTCCCCCCGGAATCGTGGAAGCGTCGGGCGTGAAGGGCGAGGCGATCGGGCAGCGGTCCGGACGCTCGGCGTCCGGCGCCGGACGCCGGACGCCGGACGCCGAGCGGCAGGCACCCGGCGGAAGCGGAAGCGGAAACAGGGGCCGGGCGCGGCACGTGGTGGCGGCAAGCGCGTGATGGCGGCAGGCGCGCGGTGGTGACAAGCGCGTGGTGGCGGCAGGCGCGCGGTGGCGGCATGGGACGGCCGCCCCGCTCGTGGGGGCGGCCGCCGGTGGTGGTGCGTCGGGTCAGACGGCGAGCGCCTGGGCCCGGCGCTTCACCTCCGTGCCTCGGTTCTCGCTGAGGGCCTGCGCGGGCGTGCCCGGCAGGGACTCGTCAGGGGTGAAGAGCCACTCCAGCATCTCTTCGTCGGTGAAGCCGTCGTCCCGCAGCAGCGTCAGCAGGCCGGTGAGGCCCTTGACCACCTTGTCCCCGTCGATGAAGGCGGCGGGGACGTGCAGCGCGCGGTTCTCACCCCGGCGCACGGCGATCAGCTGGCCTTCCTTCACCAGCTGCCGCACGCGCGTCACCTCCACGTCGAGCTTCTCGGCGATGTCGGGGAGGGTGAGCCACTCGGGAACGAGAGCATCGGTCTTGGCGTCAATCTCGGTCACAGGACCAAGCGTGCCATCCAGGACCGGGAGGGGGAAGTCGGGCCCCCCGCGCTGTGGTCCTTCCGGGCGTCTCAGCGGGCGGCGGACGCCTTCAGCGGGCGGGCCGGGTCACGGATCAGGTCCGGGTCGACGAGCGCCCCGGACGCGATCAGCCGGCGGCCCTGGGCCAGGTCGCGGGGGCGGCCCACGGCCAGCAGGGCGACCAGGCGGCCCTCGCGCAGCCAGCACACGCTCCACGCCGGGTCGGCGGGCTCGCCGCGCCACAGCAGCGTGTCGGCGCCGGCGTGGTGTCCGGCGTACTGCACGAAGCGCCCGAACTGCTCCGACCAGAAGTACGGCACCGGGTCGTAGGGGGCCGCCGCGGTCTCGCCGAGGATGCCCGCGGCGACCGTCCCGGCGCCCTGGAGCGCGTTGTCCCAGTGGTGGACGAGGAGCCGCTCGCCGTACCGGGCGGAGGGGAAGGAGGCGCAGTCGCCGACCGCGTACACGTCCGGGGCGGAGGCCCGCAGCCGCTCGTCGGCCAGCACCTCGCCGTGCGGTCCGAGGTCCACGGCGCCGGCCAGCCACCGCGTGGAGGGCCGCGCGCCGATGCCGACGACCACCGCGTCCGCCTCGAGCCGCGTGCCGTCGGCCAGCAGGACCGCGCCGGGCTCGACGCGGTCGACCCGGGCCCCGGTGAGCAGGGTGGCGCCGCTCTCGGCGTACCAGGCGCCCATGGGCCGGGCGACCTCTTCCGGGAGCGCTCCGGAGAGCGGCCGTCCGGCGGCCTCCACCACGGTCACCGGGCAGTCGGCGTCCCGGGCGGCGGTGGTGAACTCGGCGCCGATCCAGCCGGCGCCGGCCACCACCACGGACTCCTTGCGCTCCAGCACGGGCCGCAGCCGCCGGGCGTCGTCGAGGTCGTGCAGCACGTGCACGCCCGCGGAGTCCTCGGTGCCGGGCAGCCGGACCGGGTGGGCGCCGGTGGCGGCCACCAGCACGTCGTAGCCGACGGGCCCCCGGGCGGTGTCGATCTCCTTGTCGGCGGTGCGCACCCCGGTGACCGCGCAGTCGAGCCGCAGGTCGATGCCGAGGCCCGCGAAGTCGACGTCGAAGGCGGCCGCGCGGTCGGCGTCGGCCTGGCCCAGCAGCACCGCCTTGGACAGCGGCGGACGGTCGTACGGCGGGTGGGGCTCCGCGCCGATCATCGTCACGGTGCCGTCGAAGCCCCGCTCACGCAGCGCCACCGCCGTCCGGACCCCGGCCATGCCGGCCCCGGCGATCACCACGCGCCGTCCGGCCCGTCCCCGCGTCTGCTCGTTCACGCCCTCGCTCACTCCCTCACCATAGACATCCCGAGCGCCACGGACACCGGAGCGCCGGAGTCACGGACGGATCTCCTCCACGACACTGGTCCCGCTGCCCGGCCGGGACTCCCACTCCCAGGTCTCCTCGAGCCGGATCCGCCCGTCGGGGAGCTCGACGACCCGCGAGACGCAGTGCCCGGAGGCGGTCGCGCCGTCACGGGTCAGCTGCACGTAGCGGAAGTCCACCCGGTCGTCCTCCCGGGTGCCGACCAGGTACCCGCGGGTGATGTCGCCACCCTGATAGGTGGCCCACACCTCGCCGTCGCGCTCGTGGTAGCGGAAGCGGGTCGCGGATCCGACCTGTCCGGGCGCCTGGTCGGAGACGGGGGCCATCAGCAGGCCGTCGAGGGAGGTGGAGCGGGTCACGGGGTGACTCCCTTTCAGCGTCGTGGAGCAGGGGTTAGGGTGGCGACGGTAAGGCACTCGCGGGAGCCCGGACGCACCGGGCTGAGAGGGAGGCTGGCGGCCTCCGACCGTACGAACCTGATCCGGGTCATTCCGGCGAAGGGAGGAGCGGGACGCCATGACGTCCGACGTACTGGTGGTGGGCGGCGGGATCATCGGCCTGGTGACCGCCTGGCGGGCCGCGCGCGGTGGCGCGGCGGTCGCCGTGGTGGATCCGGATCCGGGCGGCGGTGCGGCTCGGGTGGCCGCCGGGATGCTGGCCGCGGTCACCGAACACCACCACGGGGAGCAGGAGTTGCTCGCCCTCAACCTGGAGTCCGCGCGTCGCTGGCCGGCGTTCGCCGCCGAGCTGGCGGAGGCGTCCGGCATGGACGTCGGCTACCGGTCGTGCGGCACCCTCGCCGTCGCCCTGGACGCCGACGACCGCGCGGAGCTGCGTGAACTCGCCGAGCTGCACCGGTCGCACGGGCTGAGCTCGGAGTGGCTGACCGGCCGGGAGTGCCGCCGCCTGGAGCCGATGCTGGCACCGGGGGTGCGGGGCGGGCTGCGGGTGGACGGTGACCACCAGGCCGACCCGCGCCTGCTGGCCGCGGCGCTGCTGCGGGCCTGCGAGCGGGCCGGGGTGGTGGTCCACCGGCGGCGCGCCGTCCGGCTCGAGGTGACCGGCGGCCGGGTGACCGGGGTGGCGACGGAGGACGGCGCCGTGCTGCCCGCCGGGCGCGTGGTGCTGGCCGGCGGGAGCCGCAGCGCGGAACTGGACGGGGTGCCCGAGGAGGTGCGGCCCCCGGTCCGGCCGGTGAAGGGGCAGGTGGTGCGGCTGGCCGTGCCGCCGGTGTACGCGCCGTTCCTGTCCCGCACGGTGCGGGCCGTGGTGCGCGGCAGCTCCGTCTATCTGGTGCCGCGGGAGAACGGGGAGCTGGTGGTGGGGGCGACCAGCGAGGAGCTGGGCTTCGACACCACGGTGACCGCGGGCGGCGTGTACACGCTGCTGCGGGACGCCCGTGAGCTGCTGCCCGGCATCACCGAACTGCCGCTGACCGAGACCCTGGCGGGGCTCCGGCCGGGCACGCCGGACAACGCCCCGCTGCTCGGCCCGACCTCGCTGGACGGCCTGCTGCTGGCCACCGGCCACTACCGCAACGGCGTGCTGCTCACCCCCGTCACCGGCGATCTGATGGCCGAGACCCTGGCCACCGGGGCGCTGCCCGCACGGGCCCGCGCCTTCGCGGCGGACCGTTTCGCCGTCAAGGCCCGCGGCGCCGAGGCTCGCGGCGGGGCGGCAGGCGCCGGGACAGCCCTCGCCGGGACGGCAGGCGGCGAGACGGCTCTCGGCAAGGCGGTCGGCGGCCGGGCGACCGCCGGCGAGGCAGTGGTCGGCAGCGAGGCAGCCGCCGGTCAGGCAGCCGTCCGCCAGGCGACGACCGCCGGCCGGGAGGTCGTGGCATGAGCGCGCCCATCACCGTCCGGGTCAACGGCGCCCCCCGCGAGCTGGCCGCCGGAACCGCGCTGGACGCCGTCGTGGCCCTGCTGACGCCGGCCCGCTCGGGCGTGGCGGCGGCGGTCAACGAGACCGTGGTCCCCCGCGACCGGTGGGCGGGCACCCCGCTCGCCGACGGCGACCGGGTCGAGATCCTCACCGCCGTCCAGGGAGGCTGACGTGGAACCGAACGCACACCGCGCGCAGGGCGGCCAGGACGACGACGTGCTGGTCCTGGGCGACCTGAAGCTGACCTCCCGCCTGATCATGGGCACCGGCGGCGCGACCGGCCTGGACGTGCTGGAACGCGCCCTGGTGGCCTCCGGCACCGAGCTGACCACGGTGGCCATGCGGCGCGTGGACCCGAGGAGCCACGGCTCGGTCCTCTCCGTCCTGGAGCGGCTGGGCATCCACCTGCTGCCCAACACGGCCGGCTGCTTCACCGCGGGCGAGGCGGTGCTGACCGCCCGGCTGGCCCGTGAGGCGCTCGGCACCTCGCTGGTGAAGCTGGAGGTGGTGGCCGACGAGCGCACCCTCCTCCCGGACGCGGTGGAACTCCTCGACGCCGCCGAGACCCTGGTCGACGACGGTTTCACGGTCCTGCCGTACACCAACGACGACCCGGTGCTGGCCCGACGCCTCGAGGACGTGGGGTGCGCGGCGGTGATGCCGCTGGGCTCCCCGATCGGCTCCGGCATGGGCATCCGCAACCCGCACAACTTCGAGCTGATGGTGGAGTCCGTGGGCGTGCCGGTGATCCTGGACGCGGGCGCGGGCACCGCCTCCGACGTGAGCTTCGCCATGGAGCTGGGCTGCGCGGGTGTGATGCTCGCCTCGGCGGTGACGAGGGCGCGGGACCCGGAGCGGATGGCGCTGGCGATGCGGCACGGCGTCGAGGCCGGACGTCTCGCCCGTCTGGCCGGGCGCATTCCGCAGCGCCGTTTCGCCCACGCCTCGTCCCCCACGGAGGGCCTGGCCGAGCTCGATCCGGAGCGCCCGGCGTTCTGAGGGGCGCGCCGGGCGCGCGGCCGGGGCGCCCGCTTCCGGCGGGCGACTCCGGCCGCTCCCCACCCCTCGTAGACTCGCCCCGTGGACACGACCCTTCAGGACCCGCTCCTCGGCCGCCTGCTCGACGGCCGCTACCGGGTCGACGCGCGGATCGCGGTCGGCGGCATGGCGACCGTCTACCGCGCGCTGGACACCCGCCTCGACCGCGTGCTCGCGCTCAAGGTGATGCACCCGTCGCTGGCGCAGGACGCCGCCTTCGTCGAGCGGTTCATCCGCGAGGCCAGGTCGGTGGCGCGGCTGGCGCACCCCAACGTGGTGCAGGTCTTCGACCAGGGCGCCGACGAGGGGTACGTCTACCTGGCCATGGAGTACGTCGCCGGCTGCACGCTGCGCGACGTCCTGCGCGAGCGCGGGGCGCTGCAGCCGCGGGCCGCCCTGGACATCCTGGAGCCGGTCCTGGCCGCCCTCGGCGCCGCCCACCGGGCGGGGTTCGTGCACCGCGACATGAAGCCGGAGAACGTCCTCATAGGGGACGACGGCCGGGTGAAGGTCGCCGACTTCGGCCTGGTCAGGGCGGTCGACACGGTCACCGACTCCACCGGCTCGGTCCTGGGCACGGTCTCCTACCTCGCCCCCGAGCAGATCGAGCGCGGCATCGCCGACCCCCGCGTCGACGTCTACGCCTGCGGTGTCGTCCTGTACGAGATGCTGACCGGCGAGAAGCCGCACCGCGGGGACTCCCCCGCCCAGGTCCTCTACCGGCACCTCAACGAGGACGTCCCGCCGCCCTCGGCCTCCGTGCCGGGGCTGGCGGGTCCGCTGGACGAGCTGGTCGCCGTGGCCTCCGCGCGCGCCGCCGCAGACCGTCCGTCCACGGCGGCGGAGCTGCTGGCCCGGGTCCGCACGGCCCGTGCGGCGCTGTCCGACGCCGCGCTGGACGCGGTGCCGCCGCTGGCCCGCGCCGGGGAGCACGACCGCTCGGAGGACCGCACCTCGGTGCTCTCCGGGCCGATGATCCGTACGCTGCCGGTCGGCGACGACGAGCCCACCACGGTCGTTTCCGTCCCCGCGACGGAGCACACCGCGCGGCTCGGCTCCGAGGGCCTGCCGCCCTCCCGTTCCCCGCGGCGCGGGCTCGCCCGCCGGGGCCCTCTCGCCCTGGTCATGGGCGTGCTCCTGGTCCTCGGTCTGGGCGGCGGCATCTGGTACATCAACTCCGGCCAGTTCACCGAGGTCCCCCCGCTGCTCGCCAAGACCGAGTCCCAGGCCCGGGACCGGCTGTCGGACGCCGGTCTGGAGGTCGGCGACGTCTCCCGCCGCTTCAGCGACACGGTGGAGCGCGGCACGGTGATCTCCACCGACCCCGGTGTCGGGGAGCGGGTGCGCGGCGGGGACGCGGTGTCCCTGGTCATCTCCTCGGGACCCAAGGTGGTGAAGATCCCCTCGGTCGAGGGACGCCCCCTGGACCAGGCCCGCAAGGCACTGGAGGACCAGGGCCTCAAGCCGGGCATGGTCACGCGCGCGTTCAGCGAGAGCGTTCCGCAGGGCTCGGTGATCGGCACCGACCCGGCGGCGGGCACCGAGCGGCGGGCCGGCACGGCCGTCGCCCTGGTCGTCAGCAAGGGCGCGCCGGTCGACGTCCCCGACGTCACGGGCACCGAACTCGACGAGGCGCGGGCGGAACTCCGGGCCGCGGGCCTGAAGGTCCGCATCGACCCGCAGGAGGTCCACTCCCAGCACGAGCGCGGCCAGGTCGCGCAGCAGTCCCCCCGCCCCGGGGAGCGGGCGGGCGAGGGCGACACGATCACCCTCGCCCTCTCCAAGGGCCCCGAGATGATCGAGGTCCCCGACGTCACCGGCCGGTCCGTCGACGAGGCGACGGCGACGCTGGAGGCGGCCGGCTTCGAGGTCGACGAGGACCGCGGCCTCCTCGGCATCTTCCGCGACACCGTGAAGTCCCAGTCCCCCTCCGCCGGCGACAAGGCCCCGAAGGGCTCCACCATCACCCTCAGGATCCGCTAGCCCCGCACGCCGCACGCCCGTCCTCTCGAGCGCTTCGCCTTCCCGCTCCCCGGCTGGGCAGCCGCTCCGCGGACGTAGCGGTGGTGGCGCGGCGCGTCCGCATGGGGGGCGCAGCCGCTGTCACTCTTTCGGCGGTTCCCCGCAAGCTACTCGGAGGTAAGGGCCTCACCCACCGGATCCGGAGTGGTACGAATGCCGGACCCGAATCTTCGGCACGGCGTGGGGACGCCGTGTGTGCCAACGGGTCGGCACGGATCAGGGGGAGACACCCGCGCCGGCCAGTACGTGGGGGGACCACTCATGCACGAAATGATCAAGGGCGCCAACGTCGCACTCTCCTCGCTCAGCGAGGACACCGGCTCCGTCGTGGTCAGCCTCGGCTGGTGCAGCACGTCCGGGGACGGCGACGCCGACGTGTCGGTGCTGCTCCTGGACGAGAACGGCAAGGTCGGCGGCGACCAGGACTTCTTCTTCTACAACCACCAGGCCGCCCCGGACGGCAGCGTCCAGCTGCTCGGCAAGACACCCAAGGGCGACGGCAGCGAGGACCGCATCAGCCTGGACCTCACGGCCGTCCCGGAGCGGGTGGAACGCATCGTCGTCGCCGCCAGCCGGTACGAGGGTGCCCGCTTCGGCGATCTGGACGACCTGCGGCTGACGATCGCCGACCGGGCGGGCGAGCCGCTGCTCGGTTTCTCCATCCCCGACGCGAGCGTCGAGAGCGCGTTCCTCTTCGGCGAGCTGTACCGGCGGGGCGGCGAGTGGAAGTTCCGCGCCATCGGCCAGGGCTACGAGACGGGCCTCGGCGGCCTGGCCACCGACTTCGGCATCGACGTCGACGACAGCCCGGAGGACGACTCCGAGGAGCCGGTGCGGCTCTCCGACGCACCCGTGGACGTCACCACCGCCGCGCGCACGGCGCCCGCAGCCGCCCCTGGGGCCGACGCCGCTCCGCTCCCCGCCCAGCGCACCGACGAGCCGGCCGCCCCGGCCTCGCCCCCCGAGACCGCCCCCGCCGCGTCCACCGTCCCGACCGCGTCCACCGCCTCGACCGCGTCCACCGTCCCGACCGCGTCCACCGCCTCGACCGCGTCCACCGTCCCGACTGCGTCGACCGCCTCGACCGCCTCCGCGGCGAAGCCGGTCGTGACGCGCCGCCCGCGGACGGCGAAGCGCAAGGTCACCATCCCCGAGACAATGCGCAAGTCGCTCGCGGAGAACGAGAACTGGCAGCAGTCCCGCCTGTTCCCCGCGTCCTCCGTGAAGAGCGACCGCGAACGCGAGATGCGCGCGACGTCCGTGCTGCTCTCGGTGATGGCGCAGGTCCCGGAGTTCGGCCGCAGGCTCACCGCCGCCTTCGGCGCCCCGGCCGGCCGGACGGAGACCTTCACCGAGGTCACCCTGCCGCACGGCGAGACCCCCAGGCGCCCCGACGGCGTCATCCGCGTCGAGCGCGCGGGCCGGATCTGGACCGCGCTGGTGGAGACCAAGACCAACGGCAACCCGCTCAGGCCCGAGCAGGTCCAGGCCTACGCGGACATCGCCGCCCGCCGCGGCTACGAGGCCGTGATCACCCTGTCCAACGACGTCGCCCTGGACGGCCCCCCGGTCGTCGAGGTGAAGATCGACCGGCGCAGGAAGAACAAGGTCGCCCTCTGGCACCTCTCGTGGACGGAGGTCGCGCACCAGGCGCAGATGCTCATCCGCCACGAAGGCGTCGTCAACGCCGCCCACGCCTGGCTCCTCCAGGAACTCCTCCACTACCTCCGGAACGAGAACTCCGGCTGCCACGGCTTCCAGAACATGGGCCCCGCGTGGGTGCCCGTGCGCAAGGGCATCGACGACGAGACGCTGGTGGCCGGCGACAGCCGCGCCGTCGCCGTCGTCGAGAGCTGGGAACGCCTCATCCGGCAGATCTGCCTCCGCCTGGGCGGCGAACTCGGCCAGAAGGTGCTGCCGGTGCAGCGGGCCAAGCGCGGCGTCGACCCGGACGGCCGGCGTGCCGCCCTCGCCGACGACCTCTGCGTCAAGGGCCGGCTCCACGCGGAACTCCGCATCGACGGAACCCCGGGCGTCCTGGCCGTCACCGCCGACCTCCGCACCGCGAAGCTGCGCACCTCGATGGCCCTGCCGTCCGACGAACAGGGCTACCCCCTCGCCCGCGCCAAGCGCCTGGTCAAGCAGCTCGCCGAAGCCCCCGCCGACCTCCACATCGAAACCCTCCTCGACGGCGACACCCCGGGCCCCCGCAGCACCCTCGAACGCCTACGCCCCGAGCCCGGCGACCTCCTGCCGGGCAACGGCGCGCGGATCACCGGGTTCCGCCTCTCACTCGCGAAGAGCATGGGCAACGGCCGCGGCAGCGCCGAGTCCGGCTTCATCCGCAGCGTCGACGAGGCCGTCGACCGCTTCCACCAGCACGTCATCACCCACCTGGACCCGCGGCCGACCACGCGGCGCCGACGGGTCCCGGAGGGCGCGGACGTCTGACCCCGAGTTCCCGAGGCCTGGACGGTCACCAGGACCAGGCCCCGGCCCAACTCGCATCCCGCGGGGGAAGGCCGGGCCCGGACAACAGGTGACCGGCGTCCGGGGCGCTTCGGTTACAACCAGCCCCAGGCCAGTCACACCCCTACCAGACAGAACAAATGACCGAGTCTTAGCTGTCGTGGATGCCCCTCTCCCCATAGGTTCACGTGGTCGGCTGGTGACAACGGGAGTGGGCACGTGGCGTGGGACGAATGGGAACGCACCAAGGCTGATGTGGCGACAACCGCCGACAGGATGCGGCTGAACCAGCTCGCCCCCGCCGGCGGAGGCGGCGCGGCCCCCGACCTTGCCTCCAGCCCAGCGCAGAAGAAGGCCGCGGCAAAGGCGATCGACGAGGTGCTCCTGCCGGGTGCGCTGCGGGACGGCAAGCACGCCACGGAGGCCACGGTCTCCGCGGTGAAGGAGTTCGCCGCCAAGGACGGCGACGGCTGGGAGACGTCGTCCGCCCTGGACAAGGTCCGTCGGACCTGGGGGCGGCAGGTCAAGTCCCTGCTTGATCGCCTCGACGCCGAGAGCAAGGCGTTGCGCGACACCACCGTCGTCTTCCATGACACCGAGTTGGACATCGCAGGGCAGATGTCCCGGCCGTCGGCCATCGACCAGTACTGATTCGCCGGGCACACACGGTCCACGGGGGACGCATGCCTACCTATCACGAAGTGATGACCACCAACTTGTCCGCACTCACCGCCGCAGCCGAGAAGTGGGAGGAGATGAGCAGCAAGTTCCGGACGCTCGGCACGCTCTACGGGCGTGACGTGCACGGCATCTCACTCGGCGAGGCATGGACCGGAGCCAGCGCCACGGCGGGGCACGACCGTTTCACCGTGACGCTGGAGGAGATCGCTGGAGCACAGAGCGAGGCCAAGGCCATGGGTTCGTTGCTGCGCCAGGCCCACACCCAGCTCGTTGATCTTCGCGCCCGCGTCGAGGCCGTCCGGGCCGACGCCATCAAGGACGGCATGCGCGTCTCGGACCGAGGGACCGTCACCTTCGACACATCACAGTTGACCCGCGGAGAGCGCACCGCCTACGTCCACGACCCGGAGTTCCAGGAGATCGCCCGCGCCAAGGCCGAGGAGTGGGAGGCGCGCATCAAGGACGCGGTCAAGGCCGTCTCCGACGCGGACGACGGCATCCGCCTGATGCTTCAGTCGATCACCCGTGACTCCGATCCCATGGACGGCACGATCGACGGTTTCAACCGGCACCCCCAGCCCAACCCGTACCCATCACTCGAGGAGGCCGGTAAGGCCGCCAACATGCCGGAAGGGAAGCGGGCCGTCGCGGAATGGTGGCGCGACCTCGATCCGGTGACGCGCGGCATCCTCTGGCAGGAGCGCGCCGAGGAACTGCTGGCCGCCGGGGTCACAGCACCGTTGTACGACTGGAAGACACCGGACGTAGGATCTGGCCCCTGGGGTGTCGAAGAGGTGACCCCGCGGGATGTACGCCTCCACGCCCTGGCCCTGGCTATCGCGACAGCAGGGGATATCAAGGGCGAGGTCGGGGCGTCACGCAACATGCTCCACTACCTGGACGGAACCGGCGAGACCCTGTGCTTGGACGTCAACCGGATGCTGCATGACGACGCCGGCCTGCGCGATGAGATCGAGCAGAACCACCTGGCACACCACCAGCAATCTTGGCGTCAACAGGCGCTTGAGGAGTTCTACCGATCAGGAGGGGACAAGCCCATAGCGGTTCCTGTTGAGAGCACCGGCCGGGGCGAGACGTTGAAGAGCGACGAGTGGTTCCACGCCATCGGCTCCCACATGCAGAACGTCAGCGGCGTCGTCACCGTGACACCAGGCTCAGACGGTAGGCCCCCGAACGTCTCGCTCGACTATCAAGTGAACATGTGGGATCGCTACAACTGGGACAACGGCAAGGCGACCACATTTCCAGGCGGCATCACCATCGAGGACAAGGACATGGGGCGCTTGCACAAGGTCGGCATCGCCCGTGAATTCGACATGATGGGCAGCAGCACCGTCTACACCTACGACCTCGACAGCCACGACCTTTCTGGCCTCACGCCCAGCGACCCGGGACGCGAGGGTACGCGCGCGGATGGCTCCCGGGGAGACGAGGAGAACCGATGAAGCTGCGGAACCATCGCACGTGGAGCGCCTTGTTGACGTTGGCGGGCAGCCTGCTGTTCGCCGCCTGTACGCCCTCCCCGGCGGACGTCCAGGTAAAGCGTGTCACCTACCCGTACTGGGAAAAGGGCGACGGCCCCCAGAAGACCGCGGCGCACATGGCGATCCGCATACCCCCGGGGGCAACCGAGGTGAAGAGTGCCCTCCAGGTACAACCGCAGGAGGACCTGCACCTCCTCTCCTTCGTGACCGAGGAGAAGACCGCAGAAGCCATCGCGGAGGACCTGCGGCTCGAAACCCCGCTGGAGCCCATGCTCGGCGATGATCCACTGAGCGGTGACGGCTTCAAGCACCTCGGGATCAAGGCACCTCAGGATGTTCCGGGCGTCCGTGAGGCCCAAGTCTGTCCGCCGTGCATCAGGGACACGAGGCGCGACCACCTCCAGGTCGTCGAGATCCAGCTCGGCGCAGAAGCCCAGGGCCGTACCCGCGTCTATCTGACCACCTACTGATCGCGGCACTCACGCCGATGCGAGGGCGAGCGAGCAAAGCCGTGCACATCGTTGGACCTGCCGTCAGTTCACCGACATCCGTTAGTAGTGCTTCGTTACGTGGGGTGATCTCGCCTGGTGGTGGGCAGCCTTCCTGGGTGAAGCTGGGGAAGTGGAACGGCTCCGAGGTGAGTTGGCGGGGTTCGTTGCCGATGTGTTGGGGTCGTTGCCGCGGCGGGATCAGCGGCGGTGGGGCGAGTGTTGTCTGCGGGGCCTGATGCTGGACGGCCGGCGCAAGTCGGTCCAGCCGATGGCCGAGCGGCTGCCGGACGGGAACATGCAGGCTCTGCAGCAGTTCGTGAACCAGTCGCCGTGGGATCCGCTGCCGGTCAGGCAGCCGGTGCGCAGCGTCCGCCTGGCGGTGTACACCACCGCGTCCTCGGACAGCCCCGACAGCCGCTCCAGCAGCTCCGCCGAGAGCTCGAAGCCCACGGATGTCAGCGCCGCGTCGAACTGCCGAGCGGCGGTGGCTCCTTCTTCGGTTGAATCCTTGTGGCAGGGGAGGCGGTGGGTGTGCCGGATGACCAGCGATTCGAGACTGGGCGCCATTCGGGGATGTTCGCAGAGGTGCGTGAGCCGGCGCACGGAGTTCTCGGACGCACTCCGACCTCTCCGCGCTGAATGTCTTCGCGCAGCAAGAGGCGAATCGGCCCTCACCGAGTTGCTGCGCAGCCCGGCCGATACGGCCGAGAGACTTCGCTCGGTTCAGGCGGTGCGGAACCGACTCGCGACCGGGGTTGCGACGCGGACCGGGTCACCTGTTCGGCAGAACCGGGGCCGGGGTCGGAAGGCGCCGGGAGCGGCCGTCCCAGGGCGACGGACTGAGAGAGAGGCGAAGGGACGGGGGCAACCGGACAGGTACCGCCGTTGGCGTGGCACCCTGGACAGGTGAAGTTCGCGCAGCGCAACCCCGTCGGGGGCCACGTCCCCGTGGCCGGGGGTCTCAGCACCGTCGGCCTCGCCTACGCCAGGGAGCTGGCGGCCGAGACCGTGCAGGTCTTCGTCGCCAACCCCCGCGGCTGGGCCACCCCCACCGGCAACCCCGCGCAGGACGAGGCCTTCCGCGCCGCCTGCGCGGAGGAATCCATACCCGCGTACGTGCACGCCCCCTACTTGATCAACTTCGGGTCGCACACCGAGGCCACGGTGGAGCGGTCGGTGGAGTCGCTGCGGCACTCGCTGCGGCGGGGGCGGGAGATCGGGGCGCTGGGGGTCGTCGTGCACACCGGGAGCGCGACCGGGGGCCGGCACCGTTCCGTGGCCCTCCGGCAGGTGCGGGAGTACATGCTGCCGCTGCTGGACGAGCTGACGCACGAGGACGACCCGTTCCTGCTGATCGAGTCGACGGCCGGCCAGGGCTTCTCCCTCTGCTCGCGCGCCGAGGACTTCGGGCCGTACTTCGAGGCGCTGGACGCCCACCCGAAGCTGGGGATCTGCCTGGACACCTGCCACATCTTCGCCGCCGGGCACGACCTGACCGGCCCGCACGGCATGCGGCGGACGCTGGACGAGCTGGTGGCGACGGTCGGCCCGGGCCGGCTGAAGCTGATCCACGCGAACGACTCCAAGGACGTCGTCGGCGCGCACAAGGACCGGCACGCCAACATCGGCGAGGGGCACATCGGCGAGGACCCGTTCGGGGAGCTGCTGCGGCACCCGGCGACCGAGGGCGTGCCGCTGGTGATCGAGACGCCGGGCGGCAAGGAGGGGCACGCGGCCGACGTGGAGCGCCTCAAGAAGCTGCGGGAACAGCGGCAGCCGTAAAGGGGCCGAGCCCTACAGGTCCGGGCCCTCGCCCGGCTCCTCCTGGTAGGAGTAGCGCTGTTCGCGCCAGGGGTCGCCGATGTTGTGGTAGCCCCGTTCCTCCCAGAAACCGCGCCGGTCGGTGGTCATGTACTCGACGGCGCGGACCCATTTGGGGCCCTTCCACGCGTACAGGTGCGGCACGATCAGCCGGAGCGGGAAGCCGTGCTCGGCGGTGAGGAGTTCGCCGTCCTTGTGGGTGGCGAAGATGGTGTGCTCCGCGGCGAAGTCCGACAGCCGCATGTTGGAGCTGAAGCCGTACTCGGCCCACACCATCACATGGGTGACCTCGGGCGCGGGCGGCGCGGCCTCCAGGACGACGCGGGCGGGCACGCCGCTCCACTCGGCGCCGAGCATGCTGAACCGGGTCACGCAGTGCAGGTCGGCGACGACCGTGGAACGCGGGAGGGCGCCGAACTCGGCGTGGTTCCAGGAGCGCTTGCCGCCGTCGGCGGTGGCGCCGAACACCTGGAACTCCCACCGCTCGGGCCGGAACCGCGGCACCGGCCCGTAGTGGGTGACCGGCCAGCCGCGCTGCAGTCGCTGCCCCGGGGGAAGTCCCGGCTGTGCCGCTTCCCCGGACGCGTGTTCCTCCGGCTGACCCATGCGTCCATCCTGACAGACCCGTTCCGGGCCGGAGGAACCGCCTCGACCGACAGGGGGCCAAAAAGGAACAGATCGGGAACAAGTCGGGTAAGTGTGCACTTACTGGACGTGGCGACGCCTGGTTGCCATCATGCGGGCGCAGCAGTCGCACGAGCAGTCACATCGATCCGCGTACGGAAGGACCCGCCGCATGCAGGGCGACCCCGAGGTCATCGAGTTCCTCAACGAGCAGCTGACCGCCGAGCTGACGGCGATCAACCAGTACTTCCTGCACTCCAAGCTGCAGGACCACAAGGGCTGGACCAAGCTGGCCCGGTACACCCGCGCGGAGTCGTTCGACGAGATGCGGCACGCGGAGGTGCTCACCGAGCGCATCCTGATGCTGGACGCGCTGCCCAACTACCAGCGGCTCTTCCACGTCCGTGTGGGGCAGACGGTCACCGAGATGTTCGAGGCGGACAAGCAGGTGGAGGTGGAGGCCATCGACCGGCTGCGGCGCGGCATCGAGGTGATGCGGGCGAAGAACGACATCACCTCGGCGAACATCTTCGAGGCGATCCTGGCCGACGAGGAGCACCACATCGACTACCTCGACACGCAGCTCGAGCTGATCGAGAAGCTGGGCGAGTCGCTGTACCTGTCGACGGTGATCGAGCAGACGCAGCCGGACGCGTCCGCCGGCTGAGCGCCCGGGCCGCGGTCGCGGTCGAGCAGGCTCAGGCGGCGTCGGGGAGTGCGCGCGGCGCCGTCCCCGCGCCGGGCAGCACCTCGACGCCGTCGGCCGGGAGGGCCAGCGCCTCGGCGGGGCGGCCCGTGTCGATGAGCTCGCGGCGCGGGCAGGCGCCCCGGCCCAGCAGGGCCTGGATCCGCTTGACGCAGCCGCCGCAGTCGGTGCCGGCCTTGCAGGCGGAGGCGATCTGGCGGGGGGTGCACGCACCGGCCTCCGCGTGGCGCTTCACCTGCTCCTCGGTCACGCCGAAGCAGCTGCACACGTACACGAAGGTTCACCCCCGTCCTGGGACCGGATCGTTCACTGGGATCACTGGGATCGCTGGGATCGCTGGGACGCCTCGCCCGGAACCGACGGTTCCGCTTGGTGAGGCAAACCTAACCTAACCCACCCCGTACCGCCCGGGAAGACCGATGGGGCGCGGATCCCTGTGATCCGCGCCCCATCCTCAGGTCAGTGCCGGTGCGTCACTGCGAGCGGTACATCTCCGCCACCAGGAACGCCAGGTCCAGCGACTGGCTGCGGTTGAGGCGGGGGTCGCAGGCGGTCTCGTAGCGCTGGTGGAGGTCGTCGACGAAGATCTCGTCGCCGCCGCCCACGCACTCGGTGACGTCGTCGCCGGTGAGCTCCACGTGGATGCCGCCGGGGTGGGTGCCGAGCTCCTTGTGGACCTCGAAGAAGCCCTTGACCTCGTCGAGCACGTCGTCGAAGCGGCGGGTCTTGTGGCCGGAGGCCGCCTCGAAGGTGTTGCCGTGCATGGGGTCGGTCACCCAGGCGACCGTCGCGCCGGAGGCGGTGACCTTCTCGACCAGCTCGGGGAGCTTGTCGCGGATCTTGTCCGCGCCCATCCGGACGATGAAGGTCAGCCGGCCCGGCTCGCGGTCCGGGTCGAGGCGCTCGATGTACTGCAGCGCCTCCTCGGCCGTCGTCGTGGGGCCCAGCTTGATGCCGATCGGGTTCTGGATCTTCGACGCGAACTCGATGTGCGCGTGGTCCATCTGCCGGGTCCGCTCACCGATCCAGACCATGTGGCCGGAGACGTCGTAGAGCTTGCCGGTGCGGGAGTCCACCCGGGTGAGGGCGGTCTCGTAGTCCATCAGCAGCGCCTCGTGGGAGGCGAAGAACTCGACGGTCTTGAACTCCTCGGGGTCCGTGCCGCAGGCCCGCATGAAGTTCAGCGCGTTGTCGATCTCCCGGGCGAGCTGCTCGTAGCGCTGGCCGGAGGGGGACGACTTCACGAAGTCCTGGTTCCAGGCGTGCACCTGCCGCAGGTCGGCGTAGCCGCCGGTGGTGAAGGCGCGCACCAGGTTCAGCGTGGAGGCCGAGGCGTGGTACATCCGCTTCAGCCGCTCCGGGTCGGGGATCCGGGAGGCCTCGGTGAACTCGAAACCGTTCACCGAGTCGCCGCGGTACACCGGCAGGGTCACTCCGTCGCGGGTCTCCATCGGCTTGGAGCGCGGCTTGGAGTACTGGCCGGCGATGCGGCCCACCTTCACGACCGGCACGGAGGCGGCGTAGGTCAGGACGGCCCCCATCTGGAGCAGCGTCTTGAGCTTGTTGCGGATGTGGTCGGCGGAGACGCCGTCGAAGGCCTCCGCGCAGTCGCCGCCCTGCAGGAGGAACGCCTCGCCCTTGGCGACGGCCGCCATGCGGGCCTTCAGCTGGTCGCACTCGCCGGCGAAGACCAGCGGCGGGTAGCTCTCGAGCTCCGTGACGACCTTGCGCAGGGCTTCCTGGTCGGGATACTCCGGCTGCTGGGCAGCGGGCAGGTCACTCCAGGTGGGCACGAAGGCGGCGGGGCTCTCAAGGTTCACGGTCACGCCAGCAAGAGTAAGGGGTGCCTTCCCCGGCGCGGCCGAAAAGCCCACACTGTGGGACGCACCGTCCGTACCGCGTACACCCGCCGCCACGCTGCGGTACTGTTCGCCGCATGTTCGCGCACGCTCACAGCACCGACTGGTGGTGGACCGCTCCCTCGGCGGCCCACTGACTGCGCGTACCCACACTTCGCGAAGGCCGCCCGAGGGGCGGCCTTCGGTGTTTCCGCGACCGGGCCGCTCCTCCCCACCGAGACCACTCACCCGGAGGAGACCCCGCATGGACCTCTCGCTGCTGCCCGGCGACGGACGCCCGTTCGCCCTGCTGCGCCGCCGCACCCCTGGCCGTGACCAGGATCTCGTCGAGCTGCTGGTCGGCCCGGTCGCCGAGTACGGGAAGCTGGCCGAGCTGCCGGACCGGGCGCTGGCCCTGGTGCCGTTCCGGCAGATCCGCGAGCGCGGCTTCGACGTCCGCGACGACGGCACGCCGCTGCTGGCGCTGACCCCCGAGGAGTCGTACGAGATCCCCCTCGCCGAGGCGCTGGCGCAGCTGCCCGCGCACGAGGTGCGGGTCGAGGACGGCGGCTTCGACCAGGACGACGCCTCGTACGCGGCCACCGTGGAGCGGGTGCTGCGGGAGGAGATCGGGCGCGGCGAGGGCGCGAACTTCGTGATCCGCCGCACCTACCGCGGCCGGATCGACGGGTTCGGCGCGGCGGACGCGCTGGCCCTGTTCCGGCGGCTGCTGGTGGGCGAGCGGGGCGCGTACTGGACGTTCGTGGTGCACACCGGGGACCGCACGCTGGTCGGGGCGAGCCCGGAGGTGCACGTGCGGATGTCGGGGCAGGCCGTGGTGATGAACCCGATCAGCGGCACCTACCGCTACCCGGCCGGCGGGCCGACGCCGGAGGACCTGCTGGGGTTCCTGGACAGCGCCAAGGAGACCGAGGAGCTCTCCATGGTGGTGGACGAGGAGCTCAAGATGATGTGCACGGTCGGCGACATGGGCGGTGTGGTGGTCGGGCCGCGGCTGAAGGAGATGGCGCACCTGGCGCACACCGAGTACGAGCTGCGCGGCCGCTCCACCCTGGACGCCCGCGAGGTGCTGCGGGAGACCATGTTCGCCGCCACCGTGACCGGGTCGCCCGTGCAGAACGCCTGCCGGGTGATCGAGCGGCACGAGCGGGACGGGCGCGGCTACTACGCGGGCGCGCTGGCGCTGCTGGGGCGGGACGCGGGCGGGGCGCAGACCCTGGACTCCCCGATCCTGATCCGCACCGCGGACGTCTCCGCCGGCGGCGAGCTGCGGGTGGGCGTGGGGGCGACGCTGGTGCGCGGCTCCGACCCGGCGGGCGAGGTGGCGGAGACGCACGCCAAGGCGGCCGGTGTGCTGGCCGCGCTGGGGGTCCGGCCGGGCCGCCCCCGCGAGGAGCGGGCGGCTCCGCGACTGGCGGACGACCCGCGGGTGCGGGCCGCGCTGGACGCCCGGCGGGCGGACCTGGCGCCGTTCTGGCTGCGGATGCACGACCGGGCGGAGGAGGCCGGGGCGCTCGGCGGGCACGCCCTGGTGGTGGACGCCGAGGACACCTTCACCGCGATGCTGGCCCATCTGCTGCGCTCCCTCGGCCTGGCGGTGACGGTGCGCCGCTTCGACGAGCCGGGGCTGCGCGAGGCGGTGCTTGCCCACGAGGGTCCGGTGGTGCTCGGCCCCGGTCCCGGCGACCCGGGGGACGCGGCGGACCCGCGGATGCGGTTCCTGCGCGGTCTGGCGGCCGAGGTGCTCCGCGCGCACGGAGAGGTGCCCGGAGGGGCGCACGGAGGCGGTCACCGGCACGGGGTGCTGGGCGTCTGCCTGGGCCACGAGCTGATCGCCGCCGAGCTGGGCCTGGAGATCGTCCGCAAGCAGGTGCCGTACCAGGGCGCGCAGACCACGGTGGACCTGTTCGGGCGGCCGGAGACGGTCGGCTTCTACAACAGCTTCGTCGCCCGCTGCGACGACGGGACGGCGCTGGAGCTGGCGGCGCACGCCGTGGAGGTGGGCCGGAGCGAGGACGGCGAGGTGCACGCGCTGCGCGGGCCGGGCTTCGCCGGTGTGCAGTTCCACCCGGAGTCGGTGCTCACGGTGCGCGGCATCGAGGTCGTGCGCGGCCTGCTCGAAGGGCTGGCGCGGGGTCAGGCCGGCGGCCTGGGGACCAGCACGTTCTCCGAGCGGCGGCCGGCCAGGTAGTCCGCCACGTTGGACGCGGTGGTGCGGGAGATCTGCGCCACCGCGTCGGAGGTGTAGTAGGCCTGGTGGGCGGTGACCAGGACGTTCGGGAAGGTGACCAGCCGGGCCAGGGTGTCGTCGTCGACGGTCTCCAGCGACTTGTCGAGGAAGAACAGGCCCTCCTCCGCCTCGTAGACGTCCAGGCCCACGCCGGTGAACCGGCCGGCCCGCAGTTCGGCGACGAGCGCGGCGGTGTCGACCAGACCGCCGCGGCTGGTGTTCACCAGGATCGCGTCGTCCTTCATCAGCCGCAGCGAGTCCGCGCCGATGAGGTGCTGGGTCTGCGGGGTGAGCGGCACGTGCAGGGTGACGACGTCGGCCCGGGCCAGCAGCTCGGCGGTCGGGACGTACGTCATGCCGAGGTCCACGCACTCGGGGTTCTCGGCGATGTCCCAGCCCAGCAGCCGCATGCCGAAGCCGTGCGCGATCCGGGCGAAGGCCGCGCCGATCTTGCCGGTGCCGATCACCCCTGCGGTGCGGCCGTGCAGGTCACGGCCCATCAGGCCGCTGATGCGGAAGTCGAAGTCACGGGTGCGGCGGGAGGCGCGGGCGATCCGCCGGTTGAGCGCCAGGGCCAGCGACCAGGCGTGCTCGGCGACCGAGTGCGGCGAGTACGAGACGACCCGCGCCACGGTCATGCCCAGGCGTTCGGCCACCGGAAGGTCGATGTTGTTGAAGCCGGTGGAGCGCTGGGCGATCAGCCCGGTCCCGCCCACCGCGAGGGTCTGCAGCACCTGGTGGTCGAGCACCGCGTTGACCGGGGTGACCACCACCTCGTGGCCGAGGGCGAGCGCGGCGGTGTCCGCGTCCAGGTTGACGTCCAGGCAGCGCAGCTCGTGCCCCAGCGGGGTCACCGTGGCGGCGAACGCCTGCTCCAGGAGCGGTTTCTCGTCGTGCTGGACACCGAACGCGAGGATCTCCATGGAGCCGACCCTACGAGGGGTGCGGCCCGGCCGCGAGTGGCCGCACGGCCCGTGCGGCCGGGCCGGAAGGCCCTCGCGGGTGGGGGCGGTCCTCGGGGTCAGTCCTCGTCGAGGCCGGTCTCGATGGCGTACCGGACCAGCTCGACCCGGTTGTGGAGCTGCAGCTTGCCGAGGGTGTTCTGGACGTGGTTCTGCACCGTCCGGTGGGAGATCACCAGCCGTTCCGCGATCTGCTTGTACGACAGTCCCTTGGCGACCAGGCGCAGCACCTCGGTCTCCCGCTCGGTGAGCCGGGGCGCGGGCGCGGCGGGCGCCGGCTGGGCGGGCCCGGAGGCGAGCCGGCGGTACTCGCCGAGCACCAGTCCGGCGAGGCCGGGGGTGAACACGGCCTCGCCGACGGCGGTGCGCCGGACGGCGTCCAGGAGCTCCTCGGTGGAGGCGGACTTCACCAGGTAGCCGGTGGCGCCGGACTTCACGGCCTCCAGCACGTCGGCGTGCTCGCCGCTGGCCGAGAGCACCAGCACCCGCAGCGAGGGGTCGGCGCCGACCAGTTCGCGGCAGACCGCCACGCCGGGCTTCAGCGGCAGGTTGAGGTCGAGGACCAGCACGTCGGGGCGGACCGCACGGGCCCGCCGCACGGCCTGTTCGCCGTCGCCGGCGGTGGCCACCACCTCGAACCCGGCTCCGGCCAGGTCCCGGGCGACGGCGTCCCGCCACATCGGGTGGTCGTCGACCACCATCACCTTCACCGGGCTCTCCCCCATCGTGTCGTTCTCCTCGGCTCTTATCGTCGGCTCTTCCCGTGGGCTCTTCCCGGGGGCCTCGCCCGCCGCTCGTGGCGGCCCTCAGGCCTTCGGGACCCTCAACTCGACCTCGGCGCCCTGGCCGGGGACCGAGAACAGCTCGGCGGTGCCGCCGAGGTCACGCAGCCTGCCGACGATCGACTGGGCGACGCCCAGCCGCCCCTCGCTCTCGGCGGCCTGGAGCCGGCCCGCGGGGATGCCGGGGCCGTCGTCGCGGACGGTGACGATCACCTGGTCCGGTTCGTCCTCGAGCAGGATCCACGCCCGGGCCTCCTCGCCCGCGTGCGCCCGGACGTTGTCCAGCGCGGCGCCCACCGCCGCGGCCACCTCGCGGGCCACGTGGCCGGGCAGCTCCACCGGGGTGCCCGGTTCGGCCAGGGCGATCCGGGGGCCGGTGGCGTGCCGGGCGAGCAGGGTGCGCAGGTCGACGGGGCCGTCCTGCCGCTCCTCGCCCTCCTCGCCCGCGCCACCGGGGCCGCCGGAGGCCCGAGGGCCGGGCAGGCCGCGGGATATCAGCGCGCGCAGCGCCGACTCCTGCTCGCCGGCCAGCCGCACGAGCTCGGCGGTGTCCGCGCCGCCGGACGCGCCGCCGGACGCGCCTCCGGACGCCGCATCGGCGCCGGCGGCGTCGGCGGCCCGCCGCCGGATCATGGCGAGGACCTGGAGGACGCCGTCGTGGATGTCGCGGGCCAGCCGCTCGCGCTCCCGGGTGGCGGCCTCGATCTCCAGGGCGCGGGCCAGCGTCCGCTCGGACGCGCGGGCCACCTCGACGACGTAGCCGATGGCGATGGCGGCGACCCACACCAGGATCACGTTGTGCACGGTGTCGCGGGTGGGGGCGCCGCGCTCCACCAGGTTGGCGGCGGCCACCAGGGTGGAGGCGAAGGCCGCCCAGCGCCAGCCTCCCTTGACGGCGAAGGCGAGCACCGAGCCGGCCGTCCAGATCGACGGCAGGGTGGGCCCGCCGGCGTGGATCCGGGCGGCGGAGTCGGCCAGCGGGGTGAGCAGGATGCCGACGACCGCGATCGTCAGGTCGATGCCCAGGAAGCCCTTGGTGCAGCTGCGGGCGTCGGCGACCTTCCGCACGGTGGCCAGCGTCCACACCACCAGGACGGCGTAGTAGCCCACGGCGATCTGCGGCCGCACGAAGTGGTCGTACGCCGAGGCGAACAGGCCGACGGCGTACAGCATGGTCAGCACCCGGTAGGCGGTCAGCGCACGCCACAGCGGCTGCTCGACCGACATCCTGCCGCGCGGTCTCCCGTCCACGGCCCTCCCCCGTTCCCCTTCTCCCCCGTCCCCGGCGCGGGCCCGCGCCGGGGGGTCAGCTCCCCTGAGGCGTCCGGCCGGCGCCCGCGGTCGCCTCGGCGCGCGCGGCGGCCTTCGCGGCCTTGGCCGCCTCGGCGAGCTGGCGCTTGGCGGCGGTGGCGTACATGTCGACGTACTCCTGGCCGGACAGCTTCATCAGCTCGTACATGACCTCGTCGGTCACGGCCCGGAGCACGTAGCGGTCGTTGTCCATGCCCTGGTAGCGGCTGAAGTCGAGCGGCTTGCCGATCCGGATGCCCGGGCGCATGATCTTGGGCATGGCCTTGCCGGGCGGCTGGATCTTCTCGGTGTCGAGCATGGCGACCGGGATCACCGGGGCGCCGGTGGCCAGCGCGACGCGGGCCAGGCCGCCGGGCTTGCCGCGGTAGAGGCGGCCGTCGGGCGAACGGGTGCCCTCGGGGTAGATGCCGAAGAGCCCGCCGTTCTCGATGACCTTGATGCCGCTGCGGATCGCGGCCTCGCCGGCCGAGCGGCCGCCCTCGCGGTCCACCGGGAGCTGGCCGACGCCCCGCATGAAGGCGGCCGTCAGACGTCCCTTGACGCCCGGGGTGGTGAAGTACTCCGCCTTGGCGATGAAGGTGACCTTCCGGTCGAGCATCACGGGCAGGAAGATGGAGTCCGAGAAGGACAGGTGGTTGCTCGCGAGGATCGCGGGACCGTCGGCCGGAATGTTCTCCAGCCCCTCGACCCAAGGTCTGAACGTGAGCTTCACCGGTGCCCCGATGATCACCTTCATTATTTCGTAGATCACCCGACTGCCCTCCTGTGCATCGGGTCCGAACCTTATCCCGAGGCCGCGGCAAACGCTCGACGCCCCTGGCCGGTGCAGGCACGGTCGCGTACGGTGAAGTACCCACTCCACCTCTGTGCCGTGCGGGTACCCGCCGGCACGGCCCAGTCACGAGGAGACCGAAGGTGCCGGTCCTTCCCGGAGCCGAGCCGTTCCGCCACGAGGGCGGGGAGATCGGCGTCCTGCTCTGTCACGGCTTCACCGGTTCGCCGCAGTCGATGCGCCCGTGGGCCGAGTACCTGGCCGGACACGGCCTCACCGTCTCCCTGCCGCTGCTGCCGGGGCACGGCACCCGCTGGGAGGACCTGCAGGTCACCGGCTGGCAGGACTGGTACGCCGAGGTCGACCGCGCGCTGCGGGAGCTCACCGCGCGCTGCTCGAAGGTCTTCGTCTGCGGTCTGTCGATGGGCGGCGCCCTCGCCCTGCGCCTGGCGGCGAGGCACGGCGACGCGGTGAGCGGACTGGTGCTGGTCAACCCGGTGAACAGGGTGCACGGCGCGGCCGCCCGGGTGCTCCCCGCGGTGCGTCACCTGGTGCCCACCACCAAGGGGCTGACGGGCGACATCAGGAAGGACGGCGTCACCGAGCTCGGGTACGCCAAGGTGCCGCTGCACGCCGCGTACTCGCTGGCGGTCTTCCTGCGGACCCTGGACCGCGAGCTGCCGCAGGTGACGCAGCCGCTGCTGCTCCTGCACAGCGCCGTCGACCACGTGGTGGCCCCGGCCGACTCGGCGCGGATCCTGTCCCGGGTCTCCTCGGTGGACACCACGGAGGTCCTGCTGGAGGACAGCTACCACGTGGCGACGCTGGACAACGACGCGGAGCGGATCTTCGCGGCGAGCCTGTCGTTCGTCGAGCGGCTGGCGCCGGAGGCGGACGGCGACCGTGAGGGGGCGGCTTCCGTTGGCTGAGAACGGCACGGGACAGGATCCGGAGCGCGAGCAGGACCCCGACCTGCCCGCCTTCGACGAGAAGGCGGCGTGGGAGGCGATCGTCGCCTCCTACGGCGACGAGCCGGCCGACCCGCCGGGGACGAGACCGTTCCGCCCGGTGGAGGACCTGGCGCTGCCGGACGCGGGCGTGGAGCCGCCGGCGGCCGACGGATCCGCGGGCGCCGGGGGCGCGGCGGGGCCGGAGGGCGCCGAGCCGGACCCGGAGCCGGAGGCCCGGCCGCTGGGCGGCTCGGTCACGTTCGCGCCCGGCGTGGGCGCGGGGGCCACGGCGACGGCGCCGCCGGCCGGGCCGCGGGACTTCGAGCTCGCGGACCCGCCGGAGGAGGAGGACCACTTCGTGCCGCCGGAGCCGCCGCCGCTTCCGGAGTCGGACCCGACGGCGAGGTTCGCGTGGCTCGGTGTGATCGGCGGGCCGGTGCTGCTGCTGTTCGCCGTGCTGCTGGGGTGGCACATGTCCTGGTGGCTCACCACGGTGTGCGTGGGCGGGTTCCTGGGCGGGGCGGCGGCGCTGGTGCTCCGCATGGATCCCGACGCCGACGACTCCGACGACCCGGGCCGCGGCGCGGTCGTCTGAGGGTCCCCTTCGACGGCCCGCGGGCCGTTCCCGCCCTTCCCACGGGCGGCTGGGCCGTCCAGGGGGCGGCACGGGCGGGCGCAGGGCGGCGCCTTGCGCGGCCGGCGGCTCGCTCCACCCCGCGCAGCAGACGGGTACGTACGCATGCCCCGCGCACGCGAAGGGGCCCGGGTCAGGTCGACCCGGGCCCCTTCGCGTGCGCCGCGCGGCGTCGACGTCAGCGCTGGTAGAGCGCCTCGATCTCGTCCGCGAAGTCCTTCGCGACGACATTCCGCTTCAGCTTCAGCGACGGCGTGAGGTGCCCGGACTCCTCCGTGAACTGCCCCGTCAGGACGCGGAACTTCCGCACCGACTCCGCCTTGGACACCGCCGCGTTGCCGTCGTCCACCGCGGACTGGATGGTCGCCAGCAGGTCCGCGTCGTCCCGCAGGTCCGTCGGCGTGGTCCCCGCCGGCTTGCCGTGCTCCGCGCACCAGCGGCCGAGGAACTCCTCGTCCAGCGTGACCAGCGCGCCCACGAACGGCCGCCCGTCGCCGACCACCATGCACTCCGCGACCAGCGCGTGGGCCCGGATCCGGTCCTCGATCACCGCGGGGGCGACGTTCTTGCCGCCGGCGGTGACGATGATCTCCTTCTTGCGGCCGGTGATCCGCAGGTAGCCGTCCTCGTCGAGGGTGCCGAGGTCGCCGGTGTGGAACCAGCCGTCCTCCAGCGCCTCCTCGGTGGCCGCCGGGTTGTTCCAGTAACCGGTGAAGATGTGCTCGCCGTGGAGCAGGACCTCGCCGTCGTCGGCGATGCGGACGACGGAGCCGGGCAGCGGCTGGCCGACCGTGCCGATCTTCTGCTTGTCCCACGGGTTGAAGGCGGTCGCCGCGGCGGACTCGGTGAGGCCGTAGCCCTCGAGGATGGTGAAGCCGATGCCGCGGAAGAAGTGGCCGAGCCGCTCGCCCAGCGGCGCGCCGCCGGAGACCGCGTACTCGCCGCGCCCGCCGAGGACGGCGCGCAGCTTGCTGAAGACCAGCTTGTCGAAGATCTTGTGCTTGACGCGCAGCCCGAAGGAGGGGCCCGCGGGCTCGTCCAGGGCGCGGCTGTAGGCGATCGCCGTGGCGGCGGCCTTGTCGAAGATCTTGCCCTTGCCGTCGGCCTGGGCCTTGGCGCGGGCGGAGTTGTAGACCTTCTCGAAGACCCGCGGGACGCCGAGGATCAGCGTCGGGCGGAACGAGGCCAGCTCGTCGGTGAGGTTCTTGATGTCCGGGACCATGCCCAGGCGGATCGGCGCGAGCATCGACGCGATCTCGACGAGCCGGCCGAAGACGTGGGCGAGCGGGAGGAACAGCAGCACGGAGCAGCGGCCGGTCTCGAAGAGCGGGCCCAGGCGCTCGACGGCGTTGCCCGCCTCCGCGAACCAGTTGCGGTGGGTGAGGACGCAGCCCTTGGGGCGGCCGGTGGTGCCGGAGGTGTAGACGATGGTGGCCGGGTCGTCGGCCTTGGCGGAGCGGCCGCGCTCGTCGAGGGTGTCGTCGGAGACGTCCTGGCCGAGGCGGCCGAGCTCGTCGAGGGCGCCGTCGTCGAGCTGCCAGACGTGCTTGAGGGCGGGGAGCCCGGCCCGGACCTGCTCGACGCCGGCGGCGTGCAGCGGGGTCTCGACGATCACGGCGGTGGCGCCGGCGTCACCGAGTATCCACTCGATCTGCTCGGGGGAGCTGGTCTCGTAGACCGGCACGGTCACCGCGCCCGCGCTCCAGATGGCGAAGTCCAGCAGCGCCCACTCGTAGCGGGTGCGGGAGATGAGCGCCACCCGGTCGCCGGGCTGGACGCCCGCGCCGATCAGGCCCTTGGCGGCGGCGTTGACCTCGGCGAGGAACCGCTCGGCGGTGACGTCCTGCCAGGCGCCCGAGGCGTCCTTGCGGGCGATGACCGCGGTCCGGGGGTGCTGCGCGGCGTTTCTGCGGACCAGGTCGGTCAGATTGCCGTCCGCGGGGACTTCGTACAGAGCCGGAAGGCTGAACTCGCGCAAGACTGCTGCTCCTCATTGGCGCCGACGCCACGACGTTGTGTGGATGCGACGGTGCGGTCCATGGCTTGGGCGCGTGCCCGGCCGGGTACGGACATGGTCCGCCCTGGACCTGGCACTACGGGACCGACTGGACGTTACCCCTGGGTAGGTTCGCTCCGGAAGGGCGTCCGGGTCGGATGTTCGCCGCGTCACACGACTGGTGTTCCATTGCGCACAGTAGTCCACGCCATTCTCGGTAAGCCAGAGTAACCGCAGGTCCGACGCCTCTGTTCACGGTTGCACCACACGCCTACGCTTCCTCGGCATGGCAGTGAAACCCCTGCGTGATCGGGCGGCCCGCCCCGGAACCCGCGTCCATGTGGTCAGCGACGTGCACGGCAACGCGCGCGATCTGGCGAGGGCCAAGGACGGCGCGGACGCGCTGATCTGCCTCGGCGACCTGGTCCTGTTCCTCGACTACGCCGACCACTCCCGCGGCATCTTCCCGGACCTCTTCGGCGTCGAGAACGCGGACCGCATCGTGGAGCTGCGCACGGCCCGCCGGTTCGACGAGGCGCGCGAGTTCCAGGCCGGGCTGTGGGCGGCCCGGGGCGAGGAGCGGTCGGTGCTGATCGAGCGGGCGGTGCGCCGGCAGTACGCCGAGATGTTCGCGGCGATGCCCGCCCCGACGTACGCCACGTACGGCAACGTCGACATCCCCCGGCTGTGGCCCGAGTACGCGCGGGAGGGCACCACCGTCCTGGACGGGCAGCGGGTGGAGATCGGCGGCTGGACCTTCGGCTTCGTCGGCGGCGGCCTGCGCACCCCGATGCGGACGCCGTTCGAGATCACCGACGAGGAGTACGAGGCGAAGCTGGCCGCCGTGGGTGAGGTGGACGTGCTGTGCACGCACATCCCGCCGGAGGTCCCCGACCTGGTCTACGACACCGTGGCCCGCCGCTTCGAGCGCGGCAGCCGCGCCCTGCTGGACGTGATCCGGCGCACCCGGCCGCGGTACTCGCTCTTCGGCCACGTGCACCAGCCGCTGCGGCAGCGGATGCGCGTCGGGTCCACCGAGTGCGTCAACGTCGGTCACTTCGCGAGCAGGGGGAAGCCCTGGGCGCTGGAGTTCTGAGCCCCGGTCGCGACGCGGCTCCGGAGCGGTGCCCGGCGCGCGATAGCCTGCATCCGCAGACCTGCCGGACCGGATCTGGAGGAGCTACGGCGATGGCGGAACACACCAGCTCGAACATCACGATCGGGGCCGCACCGGCCGCAGTGATGGAGGTGATCGCCGACTTCGCCCGCTACCCCGAGTGGACCGGTGAGGTGAAGGAGGCGGAGGTGGTCGCCACCGACGACCGGGGCCGCGCGGAGCAGGTCCGGCTGGTGATGGACGCCGGCGCGATCAAGGACGACCAGACCCTGGCCTACACCTGGAAGGGCGACCACGAGGTCTCCTGGACCCTGGTGAAGTCGCAGATGCTGCGGTCGCTGGACGGCACCTACGCCCTGCGGGACCGCGGGGACGGCACCACCGAGGTCACCTACACCCTCACCGTGGACGTCAAGATCCCCATGCTGGGGATGATCAAGCGCAAGGCCGAGAAGGTCATCATCGACCGGGCGCTGGCCGGTCTGAAGAAGCGCGTCGAGGCGCGGGCGGCCTAGGAACCGGGGCGTCCCCCGCTCATGCGGACCGTACTGATCACCGGGCCCGGCGGTTCCGGCCGGACCACCCTCGCCGCGGCCACCGCGCTGCGCGCCGCCCGGGAGGGCCACCGCGTCCTGCTGCTCACCGCCGACCGGGCGCTGCCGGCCGGGCTGCTGCCCGCCGGGGTCCCCGGGCCGGCCGTGCGCGTGCCCGACCCCGCGGAGGGGTTCCGGGACGCGCTGGCCGCGCTGCAGGAACGCTCCTCCTCCGCCCTGGACCTGCTGGGGGCCCGCCCGCTGGAACGGGACGAGCTCACCCCGCTGCCCGGCGCCCGAGAGCTCGGGCTGCTGCGGGAGCTGCGCGACGCGGCCCGCTCCGGGGCCCACGACGTGCTGGTCGCCGACCTCCCGGCGGCGCCGGACGCCCTGGCGCTGCTGGCCCTGCCGGGCGAGCTCCGCCGCTACCTGCGCCGGCTCCTGCCGCCCGAACGCCAGGCCGCCCGCGCCCTGCGGCCGCTGCTGGGGCGGCTGGCCGGCGTCCCCCTGCCGGCCGACTGGCTCTACGACTCCGCCGCCCGCCGCGAGGACGAACTCGCCGAGGTCGAGGCCCTGCTGGACCGGGCCTCGGTGCGGCTCACCGCCGAGCCCGGACCGGGCGCCGTCGACGCGGTGCGCGCCGCGGTGCTCGGGCTCGCCCTGCACGGCCACCGTCCCGAGGCGCTGCTGGCCAACCGGGTGGTGCCGGGCTCGTCCCCCGACACCTGGCTGGCGGTGCTCGGCGCCCAGCAGCGCAAGGCGCTGGACGAGTGGGCGCAGACCCTCCCCGTCCGGGAGGTCCCGCACCTGGGCCGTGATCCGCGCGGCGCCGACGACCTGACCGCCCTCGGCGTGCCGGGCGTGGACCCCGCGGCGTCCGCGCCCCGTGCGGAGCGGCCGGTGGAGGACCGGACGGCCGAGGACGGCACGCTGGTGTGGCGGATCCCGCTGCCCGGCGCCGTCCGCGAGGAACTCGACCTGGTCCGCCGCGGCGACGAGCTGCTGCTCGCCGCGGGCGGCTTCCGCCGCGCCCTGCCCCTGCCCGCGGCGCTGCGCCGCTGCGCGGTGTCCGGGGCGGCGCTGCGCGAGGGCGAGCTCCACGTCCGTTTCGTGCCGGACCCCGGGCTCTGGCCCCGCTCTTCCGGCGGGCGCTGATGCCGGCGGGGCCGTTCCGGTAACGTCGGGAGTGTCCGGGCCGCGAGGAAGCGGGACGCCGCGGAGGAAGGGTTCGCCGATGACCGAGAAGCCCGAGGGACACATCAGCGACTCCGACGCCTGGGCCGAGGCCTGCGCCGAGGACCTGCGGGCGGAGCGCGAACGCCACCGCGAGCGCCGCGGGCCGGCCGACGACACCGGTTCGCCCGCCGAGGAGCTGCGCAAGCTGGCCTCCGCGGTCGCCGACCGGCTGTCCTCGCTGCAGGGCCAGGCGCAGATCCTGGGGGCCGCGGAGCAGGTCGTCCGGCAGGCCAGGGCGGCCGTGGAGCCGGTCGTCGAACGCAACCCGGAGGTCTTCCGCCACCTGGCCGCCGCCGGTTCCGAACTGCTCGCCGCCTACCGCTCGGCGGTGCGCTCCCAGGAGGGCCGCTGGACCGCGGGCGAGGACCGCTCCACCGACCGTTCCGGGGACCGTCCCGCCTCCCGTCCCGCCGACCGCCGGGACGAGGACGGGGACGACGGGCCGTCCGGTGGACAGCGGATCGACGTGGAGTGATCGCCCTCCGGTACGGTAAGGCCCAGCGGGCACGACCATTTACCGAGGGACACATGGGACTCACCATCGGCGTCGACATCGGCGGCACCAAGATCGCGGCGGGAGTCGTCGACGAGGAAGGCAACATCCTCTCGACCTTCAAGGTGCCGACCCCCGACACGGCTGCCGCCATCGTCGACGCCATCGCGTCCGCGGTGGACGGCGCCAGGGCCGGCCACCAGATCGTCGGCGTGGGCATCGGCGCCGCCGGCTACGTGGACCGGCAGCGGGCCACGGTCTACTTCGCGCCCAACATCGACTGGCGGCAGGAGCCGCTCAAGGCGAAGGTGGAGGCCCGCGTGGACCTCCCCGTCGTCGTGGAGAACGACGCCAACGCCGCGGCGTGGGGCGAGTTCAAGTTCGGCGCGGGCCGCAACCACCGCAACGTCATCGTCATCACGCTGGGCACCGGCCTGGGCGGCGGCATCATCATCGGCGACAAGCTGCGCCGCGGGCACTTCGGTGTGGCCGCCGAGTTCGGCCACATGCGGATGGTGCCGGACGGCCTGCAGTGCGGCTGCGGCAAGCAGGGCTGCTGGGAGCAGTACGCCTCCGGCCGCGCCCTGGTGCGGTACGCCAAGCAGCGCGCCTCCGCCACGCCGTCCAGCGCGGAGCTGCTGCTCTCCCTGGGCGACGGCACCCCCGACGGCATCGAGGGCAAGCACATCTCGACCGCCGCCCGGCAGGGCGACCGGGTCGCCGTCGACTCCTACCGGGAGCTGGCCCGCTGGGTCGGCGCGGGCCTCGCCGACCTGGCCTCGCTCTTCGACCCGGAGGCCTTCATCATCGGCGGCGGGCTCTCCGACGAGGGCGAGCTGCTGCTGGGCCCGGTCCGCAAGTCCTACCGGCGCTGGCTGGTCGGCGGCGGGTGGCGTCCGGTCGCCGAGGTGACCGCGGCGACGCTGGGCGGCAAGGCGGGTCTGGTCGGCGCCGCCGACCTGGCCCGGCAGCCCGCCGCCCCGATGTAGGACCGCCCGGTGACGGCCGACGCGTTCCCCCCGCTTCCGGAGTCCCGGACCGAGGCCGACGGGTCGGCCGTGGTCCGGGCGCTGTCCTACAACGTGCGGTCGATGCGGGACGACACGGCGGCGCTGGCCCGGGTGGTCCGGGCCTGCGCGCCGGACCTGGTCCTGGTGCAGGAGGCGCCGCGGTTCGTCGGCTGGCGCAAGCGGCTGGCGCGGCTGGCGCGGGAGTCGGGCCTGGTGGTCCTCTCCGGCGGCGCGCCCGCCGCGGGGCCGGCGCTGCTGTGCTCGCCGCGGGCGACCGTGGAACGCGCCGAGGACGTGCTGCTGCCGCTCACGCCCGGACTGCACCGGCGGGGCTTCGCCACGGCGGTCGTGCGGTTCGGGCCGGCGGCGCGGCTGGGGGTGCTGTCCTGCCATCTCTCGCTGCAGGCGGCGGAGCGGTACGAGCAGGGGGGCCTGCTGCTGGAGCGGGTGCGGCGGCTGGGCGTCCCCCACGTGCTGGCGGGCGGCGACCTCAACGAGTCACCTCGGGGGCGGACGTTCCGGCGGGTCGCGGCGGAGCTGCGGGACGCCTACGACGCCGCTCCGTGGGGCGCGGAGTTCACCTCCCCCGCGGTGGATCCGGTCCAGCGCATCGACGCCCTGTTCACCACCCCGGGCGTGGAGGTCCTCGCCTGCGGCGTGCCCGCCGGTCTCCCCGGCGTCGCCCCCGCCGACCTGACCCGCGCCACCGACCACCTCCCGGTCCTGGCGGCGCTGCGCGTTCCTCCGTCGGCCTGAGGCGTCACGCGGAGGGCAGGGGGGTGCGCGGCGGTTCGGCCTCGGCGGGGGCGGGCACGCCGTCGCCCACCGTGACGTCCCACAGCCGGTCGGCCGCCATCAGGGTCGCCGCGACCAGCAGCCCGTTGCGCAGGAACAGCAGCGTCAGCCCCAGCGGTGTGCTGCTCACGACGTCGCCGAAGTACAGCGGGAACTCCAGCACCGTCACCCCGCACGCGGCGACCACCACCCACCCCGTGGGCCCGGCGCCGCCGCCGCGGAAGGTCACGCACACCGCCGCGACGCCCACCAGCCACACCATGTACTGGGGGCTGATCACCCGGCTGGTCACCGTGAACATCAGCACCGCCACCAGACCCGCCAGCGCCGGCACGACCGGCGCCCAGGCGGCCTGGGCCGTGCCGCCCGGACGGGCCGCCCGCCACCGCCAGAACAGCAGCCAGCCGAACGCCCCGGCGGTCAGGAGCATCGCGCCCCGGCTCACCGTGTCCACGTGCGGGCCGAGGAACTCCATGGAGCCGTAGTTGAGGAGCACCTGCCCCTCCCAGCCGAACTGCCGGGCGACGTGGAGGACCAGTGCCCCCAGCGACTCCACCTCGGTCCCCCGGTCGCGCTGGAAGGTGAGGAAGGCGAACGCCCCCGGCATGGCCAGGGCGAACCCGGCCGCCACGACCGCGGCCGTCACGGCCGCCCACAGCCAGGTGGTCCGGCGGACCGCGCCGGCCAGCAGCAGCGCCGGCCACACCTTGAGCATCGCGCCGAATCCGATGAGCGCTCCCGCGAGGCGGGGCCGCCGGGTCAGGGCGAGCAGCGCGCCGACCGCGACGGCGGTGACCATCAGGTCGTACCGCGCGTACACGGTCGGGCCGAGCAGCGGCACGCCCGCCGTCCACAGCCAGGCCCCGTGCGAGGACCGTCCGCTCCCCCGGCCGGCGCGCAGCAGCAGCGCGAACACCAGCAGGTCGACCAGGAGGGCGAGCACGAAGAACGCCTCCGCGTACCCCAGCCAGGGCAGCACGGCCGGGGAGAGGATCGCCAGCGCCGCGGCCGGCGGGTACTGCCAGGTGACGTCCTCCTGCGGGAACGTTCCCCCGCCGAGCACGCCGTACCAGTTCTGGTAGATGACGTGGACGTCGGAGGTGACGTCGGGTCCGGGCATGACCCAGACCTTGAGGACCAGGAGGAGCAGCACCACCCGGGAGGCGGTCCACACCGTCCACAGCGCCCCCAGGGCGAACACCGGGGCGGGGGCCGAGGCAGGGGTGTCGGCAGGGGTGTTGGCGGACGGGGGGTGCGCGCGGCCCGTGGTCTGCATGCGGACATGATCCCCCATGGGGCCGTTGGATAGGGTCGTCGGCGATGCACAAGACGCTGATCGTGACCAATGACTTTCCGCCGCGCCCCGGCGGCATTCAGGCGTTCCTGCACAACATCGCGTTGCGCCTCGACCCGGAGCGGTTCGTGGTGTACGCGTCGACCTGGAAGCGGAGCCGGGAGGGCGTGGAGGCCACCGCGGCCTTCGACGCGGAGCAGCCGTTCACCGTGGTCCGGGACCGCACCACGATGCTGCTGCCCACCCCGGGCGCCACCCGCCGGGCCGTCGGCCTGCTGCGGGAGCACGGGTGCACCTCGGTGTGGTTCGGGGCCGCCGCGCCGCTGGGGCTGATGGCCCCGGCGCTGCGGAAGGCGGGCGCGACCCGGCTGGTGGCCACCACCCACGGTCACGAGGCGGGCTGGGCCCAACTGCCCGCCGCGCGGCGACTGCTGCGGCGGATCGGCGAGTCCACCGACGTCATCACCTATCTGGGCGAGTACACCCGGTCCCGGATCGCGGACGCGCTGACGCCCGAGGCGGCGGCCCGGATGGTGCAGCTGCCGCCGGGCGTGGACGAGACGGCCTTCCACCCCGGCTCCGGCGGGGACAAGGTGCGGGCGCGGCTGGGGCTCACCGACCGGCCGGTGGTGGTCTGCGTGTCGCGGCTGGTGCCGCGCAAGGGCCAGGACACGCTGATCCGCGCCATGCCGCGGATCCTGGCCGCCGAGCCGGACGCGGTGCTGCTGGTCGTGGGCGGCGGCCCCTACGAGAAGGACCTGCGGCGGCTCGCCCGGGAGACCGGCGTGGAGCGCTCGGTGGTCTTCACCGGGTCGGTGCCGTGGTCGGAGCTGCCGGCGCACTACGGGGCGGGCGACGTGTTCGCCATGCCCTGCCGGACCCGGCGGGGCGGGCTGGACGTCGAGGGCCTGGGCATCGTCTACCTGGAGGCGTCGGCGACGGGCCTCCCGGTGGTGGCCGGCGACTCCGGCGGCGCGCCGGACGCGGTCCTCGACGGGGAGACCGGCTGGGTGGTGCGCGGCGGTGCCCCGGCGGAGGCCGCGGAACGGATCGTCACGCTGCTGGGCGACGCGGAGCTGCGCCGCCGGATGGGCGAGCGGGGCCGCGCCTGGGTGGAGGAGCGGTGGCGCTGGGACCTCCTCGCCGACCGCCTACGCGACCTCCTCTGACCCCCGCGACCCGCGACCCGCGGGCCGCGACCCGCGGGCCGGGCGCCGCGGGCCGGGCGCCGCCGCGTCGGCCCGGCCGCCGCCCGGCCGCGCGACGGCCGGTGACCGCACGGCGGCCCGGCGGCGGCTCCCCTGCTGCGCCGTCGTGCCGGGGGCCGGGGCGCGGGCGGTGGCGCGGGCCGGGGCGCGGGACTGTCCGGCTCAGGTGTCGTCGAGTTCCGTGCGGAGGGACGCGCGCCAGAGTTCGGTGAAGCGGGCGCGGTCCACGCCGAGCACCTCCCGCAGCGCGGCCTCCTCGCCCTCCGCGCCCGCCGCGTCGTGGAGGGCGCGGACGGCGCGCTCGCCCCACCGGTCCGCCACCAGCCGGCAGGCCAGCCAGGCTCCCTCGTAGGCACGGCCGACCGTCTCCGCGTCCCCGCCGAAGGCGAACTCCTCGTCCGTCGGCAGCCGGGGCGGCACCCGGCCGTCGCGTACGGCGCGGGCGAGGGCCGGGGCGGCCCGCGCCGGGTCGTTCCCCCGCTCGCTGCCCCGGAAGGCCGTCCAGTCCGCGCAGCCCTCCGAGAGCCACATCGGGGTGCGGGCCGTGGTGCTGGGGCGCAGGGCCACATGGGTGGTCTCGTGGGTGACGACGATCTGCCGGGCCGACGCGTCAAGGGTGGCGAACGCCTCCGGGTTGACGACGACCCGGGGGGCCTCGCCGGGCGTGGCGACGGCGGCGGTCCGCCGGTAGGTCGCCGCGGGCGCGCCGAGGAGGCGGGCCATGGCCTCCGTGGACTCCGGCACCACGACCAGGGGGCGGACGTCGACGTCCCAGGCCTCCGCCACCGCGCGGGCGGCCTCGTCGCCGAGCGGGGTGTAGTCGCGGGGATCGGCGTCGCCCGCCGCCAGCACCCGGCTGCGCGCGGTGTCGGCGCCGCGCAGCGGGGCGTCCCCGTCCCAGAGCTGCTCCGGCCGGCCGGGGGCCGGACGGTCGGAGACGACCCGCCAGGCGCCGTCCCCGCCGCCCTCGCCCTCGCCCTCGCCCTCGCGGGAGAGGGTGAGGACGCGGTGGGCGGTCGCGGTGCCTCGGTCCTGCCGCAGCCGGTACCGCAGCTCGGCCTCCACGGTCGTGGTGTCCCCGCCCTGCCCGCTCGTCCCGGTCACCCGGTAGCGCCAGGCGGCCGGGTCCAGGACGCGCAGGGACTCCCACGCGCCGGGGTCGCCGGTCGCCGCGAACGCGGCCCGGTCGCCGTCCAGCAGCGCCTCGCTCCGCCGCTCCAGCAGTCCCGCCGCGTCGGGCGTTCCGGGCCCGCACGCCACCGGCACGAAGGCCAGCACGGCGGCGGCCGTCGCCCAGGTCCTCTTCACCCGCCCGATCGTAGGGGGCGACGGGGCCGGGGCCTGCCGGGGGTTGCCCGGGCGGCCGTGACGCAGGAGCCTCGGAGGTGAAGGAGGAGGTCGTCATGGGCACTGAGACACGCCCCGCCTTCGGCACCGACACGCTGCGGCGGGGTATCGAGGGAGACACTCCCGACACGCTGTTGTCCCTGTACCGGGACGACGCCGAGATCCGGGTCGTCAACCGCGACGCCACCCCCAGCCACCCCCGGGTGGTCTCCGGCAGGGAGGCGATCGGCGCGATGCTCGCCGACGTCTACAGCCGCGACATGGAGCACACGTTGGAGCGGTGCGTGGTCGAGGGCGACCACGCGGCCTACTGCGAGTCCTGCCGGTACCCGGACGGGCCGCGCGTGCTGTCCGAGTCGATGATCACCCTGCGCGACGGCAGGATCTCCGAGCAGGTCGTCGTCGAGGCGTGGGACGACTGACAGGAGGAACGACGGGAGCAAGCAGGAACGACCGACAGGAGGAGCGACCGGCAGGAAGGAACGACCGGCAGGCGGACGGTCCCCGGTCCGGATCGCCGTGACGCCGGCCCGGTCCCCCCGCCCCACCCGCCCGCGGCACCCGCCCGGGCGGGTCCGTCAGGGCCGCGTGACGGACGCGATGGGGAGCATGTCCACCGGGTCGTACCGCACGGCGGCGCCCGGCCGCGGCGCGTGGATGACCTGGCCGTTGCCGGCGTAGATGGCGACGTGCGAGGCGTCGGCCCGGTACGTGACCAGGTCCCCCGGCCGCGCCTGGGAGAGCGGGACCTGCCGCCCGGCGGTCCGCTGCGCCTGCGAGGTCCGCGGCAGCGAGAGTCCGGCCTGCGCGTAGGACCACTGCGTCAGGCCGCTGCAGTCGAAGGCGTGCGGACCGTTGGCGCCCCAGATGTAGGGCCGTCCGAGCGCGGAGCGCGCCGCCGCCAGCGCCGCCGCGGCCCGTCCGGAGGCCGCCGCGGTGCTGCCCGGCGGGGGCAGGTCGCGTGCGGACCGGGCGGCGCGGTCCCAGGCGGCGCGTTCGCCCTCGGGGAGCGCGTTCAGCAGCCGTCGCGCCTCGGTCAGCTTCCGTTCCACCGTCCGCTTGTGGTCGGCCACGTCCTCGCGGGTGCGGCGGAGTTCGGCGAGGTCGGCGGTGGCCTCCTGCCGCTCCTGGCCCAGTTCGCGCAGCGCCCCCCGCAGCCGGCTCAGCTCGCCGGCCTGCCGGGAGCCGATCCGGTCGAGGGCCGCGGCCTTGTCGAGGTACTCGTCGGGGTCGGCGGAGAGCAGCAGGGCCAGCGAGGGGTCCAAGCCGCCGGAGCGGTACTCCGCGCCGGCCAGCGAACCGAGCTCCTCGCGCAGGGTGTTGACCCGTTCCTGCTGGCGGGCGATCCGGTCCTGGGCGGCGCCGATCTCCTCCCGCAGCTCCTCGGCGCGTTCGTCGGCCCGGTTGTAGGCCTCGGTGGCGCGCTCCGCCTCGGTGTACAGCCGGTCCAGCTCGGACCGGGCGTCCCGGGGGCCGTCCGGCTCGCCCGGCGCGGCGACGGCGCCGGGGCTGACGCCGAGGGCCGCGGCGGCGACGGACAGGACCGCGGCGGTGAGCCCCGCGGCGCCGGGCGCGGAAGGCGCACGGCCGGCGGGGACGAGGCGGCGCGGTGCGAGGCGGCGATGACAACCCACGGGCGACCGCACTCCCTTCGAGGCTGACGAACCTGGCCGGCCGGCCGTCACCGGGTGTGACGGGGCCGCTCCCCACGGTGTCGGGGGAAACGCGCCAGACAGTAGCCCCGTCGCCGGTTCGGCACCAAGGACCGCGGGGTCCGAACATGCCCGCGCCCCGCCTCTGACGCAGGTCATCGGCGGGGCGCGCGGTCGGCTCGAGTCGCCCGGATTCATCCGGCCGGGTGACGGCCGGCGGGTTTCGGCGGGAGGAGGATCAGATCCGGATCAGATCCGGACGCCGAACTGGAACGGCATGTTGTTGATCGACTCGTAGCGCACGTTCGTGCCGGTGCGCGGGGCGTGCAGCACCTGGCCGTTGCCGGCGTAGAGCCCGACGTGGTGCAGGTCGCTGTAGAAGATGACCAGGTCGCCGACCTTGAGCTGGCTCATCGACAGCCGCGTGCCCGCGTTGGCCTGCGCCTGCGAGGTGCGCGGGATGTGGACGCCGGCCTCGCCGTAGGCCCAGGAGGTGAGACCCGAGCAGTCGAAGGAGTTCGGGCCGGTGGCGCCGTAGGAGTACGGCACGCCGATCTTGGTCTGCGCGGCGGCGAAGGCGGAGGCGGCGAAGCCGGAGCCGGCCGGTCCGCCGCCACCGGCGAGCGACGCGGACTCCTGGGCGGCCTTGGCCTCCTCCTGCGCCATCTCGGCGCGTTCGGCGGCGGTGAGGCTGTTGAGCAGCTTCTGGGCCTCGGCCAGCTTGGCCTGGACCTCCTTGCGCTTCTTGCCCAGCTCCTCACGGGTCTCGGCCAGGTCGTCCAGCTTGGTGTTGGCCTCCTGGCGCTGCTGGGCCAGTTCGCGCTGCTTGTCCTGGATCTCGGCCAGCGACTCGACCTGCTGGTTGCTGAGCTGGTCGAGGGTCGACGCCTTGTCGAGGTAGTCGTCCGGGTCGGCGGAGAGGAAGAGCTGCATCGAGGAGTCGATGGTGCCGCTGCGGTACTGCGCCGCGGCGGCCATGCCGATCGCGTCGCGGAGCTCGTTGAGGTCCTCCTGGCCGCGGGCGACGTTGTCCTGGAGGGCGTCGATCTCCTTCTCGAGCTTCTTCTGCTTCTCCTTGGCCCCGTTGTACTTCTCGGTGGCCTGCTCCGCCTCTTCGTGGAGCTTGTCGACCTTCTCCTTCACCTCGCCCTTGGAGGGCTTGGCGGGGGCGGCGTGGGCCGCGTTGCCGCCGAGGACGACGGCGGCTGCCGCGGCGGTGGTCAGCACGGTGACGCGTGCGCGGCTCGGCTGCTTGGGTCGACGGTGGGACGCCACGTGGGCGAGCTCCTTCTTCCATCAGCCGCCTGCCGGAGAGCACACCTGGCGGGCGGTGAGCCTTCGCCGTCACTCCCTCTGAGCGATCACCCGAGCGAAGGTTCGACGGCTGACCCTAGTGACCTTCCTGTGATCAGTTCAAATCCTCAGATGAAAAATCTCGCCCCGGCCTGCAAACTTTGCATTCGACTCACCTGCGGTGACGTTCGGATGACCGTGCGTTGCGAAAGAAAACGGTCAACCCGCCCATAGGAGCGGGGAAGTGACAGATGGGACGCGCCCGGTCCTCAGCCGCGGTTGAAGCGCTTGAGGAGCACCGCGGAGGCGACCGGACGGGCGCCCGCGCGGGCCACCCCGTCGGCGACCTCGCGGTCGGTGGAGACCACCACCACCGGCCGGCCGGACGGCTCGGCCCGCACCAGCTGGCGGATCAGCTCGTCGGCGGTGACGCCCGGCTTGGAGAACAGCACCCGCACCCCGCGCGGCGGCGCCAGCAGCACCGGCGCGGCCAGTTCGGCGCCGTCGAAGACGCAGGTGACCTCGCAGTTGGTCTGCGCGGCCAGGGTGGACAACTGGCCCAGCAGCCGCAGCCGCTGCTGTTCCAGCGGCATCTGCGGATAGCCGGTCTTGGTGACGTTGTAGCCGTCCACCACCAGGTGGACCTGGGGCAGCGCGAGGAGCTGGTCCAGGATGGCGGGGTCGTCCTCGGAGAGCGCGCGGGCGGCGATGTCCTTGGGGGTCATCCGGCCCGGCTCCACCGCGTCGACGGTCTCGGCCGGCCACACCGACACCGGGGGCAGGGCGAGTTCGCGGCGCAGCCCCTGGGCGGCCTCCAGCACGGTGTCCAGCAGCAGCCGGACCCGCATGTCCTCGATGCTGCGGCCCTCGCGGACCGCCTTGCGGCCGGCCTCGAGGGCCGCCTCGGTCTCGCCGAGCCGGGCCTTCAGCCGGCGGCTCTCGCTCTCCGCTGCGGACACCTGGGCCTGGGCGTGCGCCCTCACCTCGTCGAGCTCGCCGCGCAGTTTGCGCTGGGCGGCCTCCCCGCGCTTGACGTCGCTGAGGGCCGAACGCAGCTTGCGGTGCAGCGACTCGGCCTCCTTGCGGGCGGTCTCCAGCTCGGCGCGCAGGCGTTCCGTCTCGGTGCGGACCTGGTCGCGGGCGGCGGCCAGCTCGCCGCGCAGGCGGTCCAGTTCGGCCCGGGTCTCCTCGTCGGCCCGCTCGGCCTCGGCGCGCTGGGCCTCCTCGCCGGCGGCGGTCACCAGCTTCACCCAGCCGGGCGGGCGCAGCACGTACGCGGCGGCCGCCACGTCCAGCGGGTCGGCGGCGGGCGGCGGCGCGCCGGTCTCCAGCGCGGCGGCGAGCTCCGGCTGGGCCTCGCGGAACTTCTCGCCGACGCGCTGCCGGAACTGGGCCTCGCCCTCCAGCGCGGCCGCCATGGCGTTGCCCGCGAACTTGGCGCGCCGGGTGGGCGTGAAGCGGGCGTACTGCCGGAGCTGGGCGGGCAGTTCGGACACGGTCAGCGAGCCGAACGCGTCCGCGGCGATCTGGACGACGCGGCGGCGCACTCCGTCGGGCAGGGGACGGTCCAGCACCTCAGCGGCGCCGTCGTCCGGCTTTCCGCCTCCGTCACCGGCCACTCCGTCACCCCTCGCCTGTCGTCCGTCGTCCGTCGGAGCTCCGGGCCGCTCCGTCAGGAGCCGGCGCCGGGCCTGTCCACCAGTTCCACCTTGTCCACCGCGTTGCACCAGCGGCAGCGGACCGACTCGATGGTCTCACTGACCACCTCGCGTTCCTCCACCGTGGGCGCGCCCGCCAGGTCGAGGTGGACGTACTCGACGACCTTCGAGGAGCGGGTGACGTCGAAGCGGGTGAGGTTGCCGCAGAGCGTGCACCGCCAGCGGGTCGTCTCGGTGGGGAGGGGAACCGTCATCGCGGGCTTCGCCCTTTCTGTGTCGCCGGGGGCCGTTGCCGGCACCTGCCTCGGTGCCTGTGCGGGGTAACCCTACGGCCATTCACCCGCCGGTCGCTCGCGAGTCCACGGCGGCGAGGCGGCACCCACCCGCGGTGTCCGGTGCGTCACACTTCGTGCATGATCCGCGACTGGAGCACGGCGTTCGCCGCGGCGGTCCGGAGCCGGCCGGCGCCCGTCACCCACGGACTGACGGCGCTGTGCGTGCTGCTCTTCCTGATCGGGCCCGCCTCCGGGCTGCGTCCCGATCACGGGACCGGCGAGGAACTTCTGGCGGCGCAGCGCGCCTTCTTCCGGCGCTGGGGGGTGGTGCCGGCCGAACTGCTGGCGGGCGATCCCGACTCCCTGGTGACCCCGCTGACGGCGCTGTTCGTGCACGGCGGCTGGCTGCACCTGCTGGGGAACGTGCTCTTCCTCCAGGTCTTCGGGGTGATGACCGAGCGGCGGATGGGCAGCGCGCGGTTCGCGCTCTTCTACCTCGGCTGCGGCAGCCTGGCGCTGCTGGGCTACGCGCTCGCCGACCCGTCGTCCCCGCAGTCCCTGGTGGGGGCCTCCGGGGCGGTGTCGGCGGTGCTGGGCGCGTTCCTCCACCTCTTTCCCCGGGCGCGGGTCACCACCCTGCTGCCGTTCCTCTTCTTCCTGCCGGTGCGGCTGCCGGCGTGGGTGGTGCTGCCGTTCTGGGCGGCGCTGCAGTGGCTGGGCGCGGAGCGCGCCGGGGACGGGCCGGGGGTGGCGTACCTGGCGCACCTGGTGGGGTTCGGGCTGGGGTTCGCCACCGCGCGGATGCGGTTCCGGCGGACGACTACAGTGAATCCACCAGCGACGGCGACCCAGGGAGAGAACCAGCCGTGATCACCGCGATCGTGCTCATCAAGACCAGCGTGGACCGGATCCCCGAGATCGCCCAGGACATCGCCGCCCTGGACTCGGTCAGCGAGGTCTTCTCGGTCACCGGCACGTACGACCTGATCGCCATGGTGCGGGTCCGCGAGCACGACGACCTCGCGGACGTCATCCCCGGCCGGATCAGCAAGATCCCCGGCGTCCTGGGCACCGACACGCACGTCGCGTTCCGCACCTACTCCCAGCACGACCTCGAGGCCGCGTTCGCCATCGGCCTCGACTCCTGACCGCACGCCGCACCGCCGCGCCCCCGCACCCTGCTCGGCGCGGCGGACGCGTACGCGGCGGACGCGTACGCGGCGGCGCCTGCCCGGCGGGCGGGGCCGGCCCGCGGATGAGGGAATCCTCATACTCGGCTCATCCCCGCGCGCGGGGAGGCGGCCCAGGATCGCCGTATGCAGATCTCACACCGCATCGCCGCCCTGGCCGCGATCGTCGCCGTGCCGCTGGGGATCGCGGCGACGAGCTACGCACTGGCCGACCGTCCGGAGGAACCGCGCAAGGCGCCCGCCCGCGTCGAGCTGGAGGGCACGCCGTCCGCGGTTCCGACGCCCTCGGACGTGCTCGTCCCCGGCCCCGAGGTGAGCGACCGCCCGCCGGGCGGTGAAGCCGACGACGACGCCGACGACGACCAGGGCGGCGCGGACGACGCCGGTGACGACACCGACGACGACGGCGACGACCAGCAGGACGACCGGAACGACGGGAACGACGACGCCGCCGATGACGACACCACAGGGGACTGACCGCCTGCCCCGTCGCCTCACCGCCCGCGTCCGGATCCTGCTGTGGCTGCTCCTGGTGATGTCCATGGCGCTGGGCGCGGTCGCCACCACCACCCGCTCCATCCTGCTGCGCGACGTCGACCACCGGGTCACCCGGCTGCTGGCGCAGGAGACCGGCGAGTTCGCCAACTTCCAGCAGCGCGGCAAGGACCCGGACACCGGCCTGCCCTTCGCCGAGCCGTCCCGGCTGCTGCGGGTGTTCCTGGAGCGCCAGTACGCCGACCCGGACGAGGAGCTGATCGGGCTGGTCGGCACGGCCGGCCCGGACCCGGCGCAGATCGTGCAGAACCGCGAACCGCGCGCCGGGCAGCCGCTGTTCAAGGACCCGGACGCCCTGCGCCGGATCTTCACCTCCCCGCACGCCGCCGGGTCCGACGAAGGGGTGCGCTGGGCGAAGGTCACCGTGACCCGGCGGGACGGCGGCCCCGAGGCCGCGTTCGTGGTGGCCTTCCACCCCGAGCGCGAGCGGGACCGCGTGGACGAGGTGTTCCGCGTGCTGCTGGTGATCTCCGCCGTCGCCCTGCTGATGACCACCGGCATCGGCTGGGTGGTCGCGGGCCGCATCCTGCTGCCGGTGCGGCTGGTGCGCACCGCCGCCGCCGAGCTCACGGAGCAGGACCTGACGCGCCGAATACCGGTGCACGGCCGGGACGACGTCGCCGCGCTCGCCGAGACCTTCAACGCCATGCTGGACCGCCTGGAGCGCGCCTTCGCCGCCCAGCGCACATTCGTCGACGACGCCGGGCACGAACTGCGCACGCCCATCACCATCGTGCGCGGGCACCTGGAGCTGATGGGCGACGACCCGGGCGAGCGGGAGGAGACGGTCCGGCTGGTCACCGACGAGCTGGACCGGATGAGCCGCATCGTGGAGGACCTGCTGCTGCTCGCCAAGGCGGAGCGGCCCGACTTCGTCCGCCCGGAGGAGGTGCAGCTCGCCGAGCTGACCGCCGACGTCTTCGTGAAGGCCCGGGCGCTGGGCGACCGGGGCTGGGAGCTCGCCGAGGTGGCGGACCGCCGGGCGCGGCTGGACGGACAGCGGATCACCCAGGCCATGGTGCAGCTCGCCCAGAACGCGGTGCAGCACACCGTGCCGGGCGCGCCCATCCGCATCGGCTCGCGGGTCGTCGACGGGCGGGTGGAGCTGTACGTCGCGGACTCCGGTCCGGGGGTCCGCCCGGAGGACGCCGAGCTGGTCTTCGAACGGTTCCGCCGCGGCACCGCCCGCCGGGGGTCCCTGGGTTCGGGCGCGGGGCTCGGCCTGTCCATCGTGAAGGCCATCGCCGAGGGCCATCACGGGCACGTACGACTGGAGGACACCGAGGGCGGCGGCGCCACCTTCGTGCTGGTCCTGGAGGAGGAACGCACGTCGTGGAACGCATCCTGATCGTGGAGGACGAGGAGCGGATCGCCTCCTTCGTCGAGAAGGGGCTGCGCGCCCAGGGATATCTGACGACCGTGGTGGGCGACGGGACCGCCGCCTACGACTACGCCCTCTCCGGCGGGTTCGACCTGGTGATCCTGGACATAGGGCTGCCCGGCCAGGACGGCTTCACGGTGCTGCGCCGGCTGCGCGAGGAGCGGGTGACGGTGCCGGTGATCGTGCTGACCGCCCGGGACTCGGTGCGCGACACGGTGGCCGGGCTGGAGGGTGGCGCGGACGACTGGATGACCAAGCCGTTCCGGTTCGAGGAGCTGCTGGCCCGGGTGCGGCTGCGGGTGCGCACCGCGGCCCGCGCGCCGGAGGTCACGGTGCTGCGCTCCGGCTCGCTCTCGCTGGACCTGCGCACCCGCCGTGCCCGCACCGAGGACCGCACGGTGGACCTGACGGCGCGTGAGTTCGTTCTGCTGGAGCTGTTCCTGCGGCATCCGGGCCAGGTGCTGTCGCGCGAGCAGATCCTGTCCCACGTCTGGGGCTACGACTTCGACCCGGGCTCCAACATCGTCGACGTCTACGTCCGCGCGCTGCGCAAGAAGCTGGGCGCCTCCCGCCTGGAGACCGTCCGGGGCATGGGGTACCGCCTGCCCGCCTGACCCGGCGGCGGGGCCGGCGCGTTCTCCGGGGCGTGCGGGGCGGGTGCGTTCTCCGGCGGGTGAGTTTTCCTTCATCGGGCCCTCATGGACGGCTCACCGCCCGGCGGAATCGTCGGTGACGTGACCACGAACTTCCGGCGAACCGCCACCCTCTGCCTGACGCTGTCGCTGTGCGCGCTGATCGCCACGCCCGGTCTCGTCACCGGGCTGAGCGGCGAGGCACGCGTCACCCTCGTGGTGTTCGTCCTCGCCGTGTACGCGTGGACGGCGACCGGGCTGGACGACACCCTCGTCGCCCTCGCCGCCGGCCTCGCGCTCACGGTGACCGGGGTGATCAGCGCCGACGCCCTGTTCGCCACCCTCGGCGATCCCACGGTCTGGCTGCTGATCTGCGCGTTCGTGCTGGCCGCCGCGGTGACCGCCACCGGACTGGCGGGGCGGGCCGCGGTGTTCCTGGTGACCGGCGCCCGCAGCGTGCGGCAGCTGGTCCACCTGACCACCGCGGCGCTGGTCGTCACCGCCTTCGCCGTGCCGGCCACCTCCGGCCGTGCCGCGCTGGCTCTGCCGGTGTTCCTGGCGCTGGCCCAGGTCCTCGCGGACCGCCGGCGGCTGGTGGTGATGCTGGCGCTGCTGTTCCCCACCGTCATCCTGCTCTCGGCGGTGGCCACCCTGATAGGCGCCGGGGCGCACCTGATCACCGTCTCCGTGCTGTGGGAGACCACCGGGCACCGCATCGGCTTCCCGCAGTGGCTGCTGCTGGGGCTGCCGCTCGCCGTGGTCTCCTCGCACACCGCGGCCGAGGTCGTGCTGTGGACGACGACCCGGCGCGCCGACCGGCGGGGTCCGGTACGGATCACCGCCGAGCAGGTCCAGCAGCACAGCGAACGGCCCGTCACCGGTCCCTGGTCGGCGGCGGAGAGCCGGTGCGCGGTCCTGCTGGGCACGGTGGTGCTGCTGTGGTGCAGCGAGCCGCTGCACGGCGTCTCCCCCGCCCTGGTGGCGCTGATCGGCGCGATCGTCGCCGTCACCCCCGCGCTGGGCACGGTGCGGCTCAAGGACTCGCTGCGGACCGTGCCCTGGTCGATGCTGCTGTTCATGGCGGCCACCATGGCCACCGGGCTGGCCCTCGCCGACTCGGGCGCCGCCGCCTGGCTGGTGTCGGGGCTGCCGCTGGGCTCGACCCCGTGGACGTTCCTCGCGGTGGTGGTGGCGGTGAGCACGGCCGCGCACCTGGTGCTGCAGTCGCGGTCGGCGCGCTCCTCGGTGCTGGTGCCGCTGGTGGTCGCGGCGGCGGGCGTGGCCGGTGTCAGCCCGGTGTCCGCGGCGCTCGCCTCCACGGCGGCGGCCGGGTTCTGCCACACCCTGCCCGCCTCGGCCAAGCCCGTCGCCCTCTTCTCCGGCCTGTCCGGCGTGCCCACCTACACGCCGCGGGACCTGCTGCGGCTCTCCGCCGTCCTCGGGCCGCTGACCGCCGTGCTGGTGCTGCTCTTCGCGCTGTTCGTCTGGCCCCTGCTCGGCGTCCCGGTCCGCTGACCCGGCACCGTCCCGTACCTCCCTCCTCTCCCCTTCTCTTCTCTTCCCTTCTCTTCTCTTCTCTTCTCTTCTCCTGGAGTCCCGATGTCTCTTGCCCTCACCCGTTTCGCCGTCGCCCCCAGCGGCTTCAAGGAGTCCCTGTCCGCGCGGGACGCGGCCGAGGCGATCGCCGCGGGCGTCCTGCGGGTCGTGCCCGACGCCGAGGTGGACCTGATCCCCCTGGTCGACGGCGGCGAGGGCACGGCCGAGGCGCTGGCCTCGGCCGGCGGCGGGCGGCTGCTGCGGCGCCGCGCCACCGGGCCGCTGGGCGACCCCGTGGACACCCACTTCGCGCTGCTGCCGGACGGCACGGCCGTGGTCGAGATGGCGGCGGTCGCCGGACTGCGGCTGGTGCCGGGCGACGCCCGGGACCCGGGGGCGACCACCACCCGCGGCGTGGGCGAACTGATCGCGGCCGCCCTGGACGCCGGGGCGCGGCGGGTGCTCGTCGGCTGCGGCGACTCCGGCACCTCGGACGGCGGGGCCGGGGCGCTGAGCGCGCTCGGTGTCCGGCTGCTCGACCGGGACGGCCGTGAACTCGGCGACGGCGGGGCCGAGCTGGTGCGACTGGCCCGGGTGGACGCCTCGGGGCTCGACGCGCGGCTGCGGCACACCGAGCTGGTGGTGGCGTGCAACCCGCACAACGTGCTGTGCGGCGACCGCGGGGTGGCCCGGGTCTTCGGGCCGCAGAAGGGCGCCACGCCGGCCCAGGTCGAGCTGCTGTCCGCGGGCCTGGAGAACTGGGCCGGCGTCCTGACCCGCGACCTGCTGCCCTCCCCGGCCGTGGACCCGCGCACGGCCGTGGACCCGCACCCGGTGGACCCGCGCCCGGTGGTGGACCTGCGCACGGCGCCCGGCACCGGTGCCTCGGGCGGCCTGGGCGCGGGCCTCGCCGCCCTGGGCGCCCGGCTGCGGCCCCGGTTCGAGGTGCTGCTCGACCCCCTGGGCCTGGACGTGCGGCTGGCCCGCGCCGATCTGGTGGTGACCGCCGAGGGCTCGCTGGACGGGCAGACGCCGTTCGGCAAGATCCCCGCCGAGGTGGCGCGGCGCGCGAAGCGGCACGGGCGTCCGGTGCTGGCCCTGGCCGGGACCCTCGGCGAGGGGGCGCACGAGGTGCGGGCCGTCGGCATCGACGCGTACAGCGGGATCCTGCCCGGGCCGGTCTCGCTGGGCGAGGCGATGGGCCGGGGCGCCGAGTACCTCGCCGACGCCACCGAACGCGCCCTGCGCATGGTGCTGCTGGGCGCCCGGGTCAACGCCGGCGCGGGACGCCGCGCGGCGTGACCCCGGCGGCGCGGGCGGGCCGGCAGGGACGCCCGCGCCGCCGGGGAGAAGAGTTACGCGTCCCCGCCCGCCAGGTCGGCGAGGGCGCCGAGCAGCCGGTCCACGTGCTCCACCGGGGTGCCCACGCCGAAGCTGGCGCGCACCGCGTTCAGCGGGGAGCCGCCGGTCCCCCCGCACTCGGCGGCGGCGTCGCGGGTGCCGCCGAGGAGGCGGCGCACCAGCGGGTGGGCGCAGAAGAGCCCGGCCCGCACGCCGATGCCGTGCGAGGAGGCCAGGCGTTCGGCGAGGTCGGCGCTGTCCCAGCCGTCCACCACGAACGACACCACGCCCACCCGGGGCGCGTCGTCGCCGAACAGCGACAGCACCCGCACCCCCGGCAGGGCGGCCAGCCCTTCCCGCAGCCGGGCGAGCAGCGCCTCCTCGCGGCCGGCGAGCAGCGCGGGGTCCGCCTCGGTGAGCACCCGGCAGGCGGCGGCGAGGGCGAGCGCGCCGACCACGTTGGGCGAGCCGGCCTCGTGCCGGGCGGGCCCGGTGTGCCACGCGACGTCGAGGCCGCCGTCCTGGCGCCGGACCACGCTGCGGCTGGCTCCGCCGCCCGCCAGGTACGGCTCGGCGGCGTCGAGCCAGTCGGACCGGCCCGCCAGCACGCCCGCGCCGAACGGGGCGTACAGCTTGTGCCCGGAGAGGGCCACCCAGTCGACGCCCAGTTCCCGCACCGACACCGGCCGGTGCGGGGCGAGCTGCGCGGCGTCCAGCACGATCCGCGCCCCGTGCGCGTGTGCGGCGTCGGCCAGTTCGCGCACCGGCCACAGTTCCCCGGTGACGTTGGACGCCCCGGTGACGCAGACCAGCGCGGGCGCGTCGTCGTCCCGCGCGGCGAGGGCGTCGGTCAGGAGGGACACCGCCTCGGCGGGGCTCGCGGGGGCGTCGAGGAAGGTCACCCGGGCGCCGCGCCAGGGCAGCAGCGCCGCGTGGTGCTCGGTCTCGAAGACGTACACCCGGCAGTCCTCCGGGAGGGCGGAGGCGAGCAGGTTGAGGGAGTCGGTGGTGGCGCGGGTGAAGACGACCTGGTCGTCCGCACGGCAGTCCAGGAAGCGGGCGACGGTCTCCCGGGCGTCCTCGTACAGCTCGGTGGAGAGCTGGGACAGGTGACCCGCCCCGCGGTGGACGCTGCCGTAGTACGGCGCGTACTCGGCGATCTCGTCCCACACCTGCCGCAGCACCGGGGCGCTGGCGGCCTGGTCGAGCGCGGCGTAGGGCACCCGGCGGCCGGAGGCGAGCGGCACGGTGACGTCCAGGCCGAGCACCGGCAGCGGCTCGGCGAGCAGCGCGGGCGAGGCGGGGGCGGGGACGGCGCCGAGGGCGAGGGCTTTCCTGTCGGCGGCGGCGGCAGTGGCAGCGGTGGAAACGGGCATGGCGGACTCCTGTGGGCACGTCGGCGCTCCCCGGGGCGGCGGACGGACCGCGGCGCATCACCCGGGCGGGAACGCGGAAGAGGGCGGAAGACGGAGGACGAGAAGAAGAAGGACTCGGCTCGACGGCCTGCCCGGCGGGGCGGAACGCGTGGCGGCGCCGCCCTCGCGCCGGTCAGGCCCGGCGCATTCGTCGGCTCACGGGGAACTCCTCGACGACCAGGACCCCTGACGTCGCGAGAGGTCCGCGCTTGCCACAGACCTTGCTGTCTGCGGCCTGGTCCTCACCCGGGGCACCCCGCCACGGACGGAGGGTTGCCGGACAGCCGGCCGGGGCCTGATGGCTGTCACTCATGACCTGCACGGCATCCTGCCACATCCGCCGCACGCGCACGAGGCGTGGTCCGGCATCCGGACCACGCCTCGTCGACGGCGGGCCGCGCCGACCCGCCCGGGACGCTCAGGAGTTGCTCGCCAGCACCCACCGCTCGAGCGCCTTGCGGGCGGCGCCGGAGTCCAGCGCCTCGGCGGCCCGGTCCATGCCGGCCCGGATCCGCCCGGCGAGCGTGCCCTCGCCGGGCTCGAGGGCGACCAGCGCGGCCGCCGCGTTCAGCAGGACGGCGTCCCGCACCGGTCCGGTCTCCCCGGTCAGCAGGCGGCGGGCGACGTCGGCGTTGTGGGACGGGTCCCCGCCGCGCAGCGCCTCCAGCGGGGCGTACTCGACCCCGACGTCACGGGGGTCGAAGAGCTCCTCGCGGACCTGCCCGTCGCGCACCGCCCAGACCCGCGAGGGCCCGGTCACGGTGAGCTCGTCGAGGCCGTCCTCGCCGCGGAAGACCAGCGCGGAGTTGCCCGCCTCCGCGAACACGCCCGCCATGATGGGCGCCATCCGCGGGTCGGCGACCCCGATCGCCTGGGCCTTCACCCGGGCCGGGTTGGTCAGCGGGCCCAGGAAGTTGAAGGTGGTGCGGATGCCCAACTGGCTCCGGGCGGCGGCCACATGACGCAGCGCCGGGTGGAACTTCACCGCGAAGCAGAAGGTGATGCCCGCCTCGTTCGCCACCTCGGCGACCCGTTGCGGGGTCAGCTCCAGGTTGACGCCCAGCTTCTCCAGCACGTCCGAGGAACCGCTCGCCGAGGAGGCCGCCCGGTTGCCGTGCTTGACCACCTTCACCCCGGTGCCGGCGACCACGATCGCGGCCATGGTGGAGATGTTGACGGTCTTCGCGCCGTCGCCGCCGGTGCCGACGATGTCCACGGCCGGGCCGGGCACGTCGATCACCCGGGCGTGGGCGTACATCGCGCGGACCAGGCCGGTGATCTCCTCGACCGTCTCGCCCTTGGCGCGCAGGGCGACCGCGAAGCCCGCGATCTGGGCGTCGGTGGCCTCGCCGCGCATGATGCGGTCCATCGCCCAGGCGGTGTCGTCGGCGCTCTGGTCGCGGCCCTCCAGCAGGGCGTTGAGGACGGCCGGCCAGGAGCGGCCCGCCGCGGTGTCGCCTCCAGCGGGGGTCACAGCGTTCATATGCCGCTCCTGACGGTCTCGGTCCGGCGGCCCGCCACGGGCCGCGGGTGCACTGGTGTGGCTGGCCCCGGTGGCGGGGCGCTGCCCACCCTATCGATCCCGGGGACGGCGAAGAGCCCCGTCCGGGGACCGGACGGGGCTCCTGCCGTGGCGATCAGTCGATCATTCGGCGACCGGGGGGACCTGCCCCCTCACTCGGCGCCGGGGCACTCAGTGGTGGCCGTGGCCGGCCTCGATCTCCTTGAACTCCTCCAGCGTGGGCTTCTCGATCTGGTTGCCCTCGCCGTAGTACGCCTGGCTCAGCTTGGCGCGGAGCTTCTCCGAGCCCTTCACCTTGCGCTCGACACCGTTCTCGTCGACCGTCGGGCCGATCTCGGCCGGCTTGTACTGCTCGTGCGCGGTGAGGGTGTGCAGCTGCTCCTGGGAGAGCGGCTCGTGGACCTCGATGAACTCGCCGTGCGGCAGGCGCTTGATGATGCCGGTCTCGCGACCGTGCAGCACCTTCTCCTTGTCACGGCGCTGCAGGCCGAGGCAGATGCGCTTGGTGGCGATGAACACCAGCACCGGCACCGCGAACATGCCGATCCGGACGAACCAGGTGATCGCGTTGATCGACAGGTTGAAGTGGGTGGCCCACAGGTCGTTGCCACCGCCGACCAGCAGCACGAAGTACAGCGCGATCCAGGCCGCGCCGAACGCGGTACGGGTCGGGGCGTTGCGCGGGCGGTCCAGGATGTGGTGCTCGCGCTTGTCGCCGGTGACCCAGGACTCGATGAACGGGTAGACCGCGATCGCGACCAGGACCAGGCCGAAGACCATCAGCGGGATGAAGACGCCCAGGACCAGGGTGTGGCCCCAGAGGTTGATCTCCCAGCCCGGCATGATGCGGATCAGGCCCTCGGAGAAGCCCATGTACCAGTCGGGCTGCGCGTTGGTGGACACCAGGTCCGGACGGTACGGGCCGATGTTCCAGATCGGGTTGATCGTGGCGATCGCCGAGATCGCCGCGATGACGCCGAACACCAGGAAGAAGAACCCGCCGGCCTTCGCCATGTACACCGGCAGCAGCGGCATGCCGACCACGTTGTTGTTGGTGCGGCCGGGACCCGCGAACTGCGTGTGCTTGTGGTAGAAGACCAGGATCAGGTGCGCCACCACGAGGCCGAGCATGATGCCCGGCAGCAGCAGGATGTGGATCGAGTAGAACCTGGCGATGATGTCCGTGCCGGGGAACTCCCCGCCGAACAGGAACATCGACACGTAGGTGCCGACCACCGGGATCGACAGGATCGCACCCTGCATGAAGCGGATACCGGTGCCCGAGAGCAGGTCGTCCGGGAGCGAGTAGCCGGTGAAACCGGTGAACATGCCCAGGACGAACAGCAGGAAGCCGAACAGCCAGTTGATCTCACGCGGCTTGCGGAACGCGCCGGTGAAGAACACGCGCATCATGTGGACGAACATGCCGGCCAGGAAGACCAGCGCCGCCCAGTGGTGGATCTGCCGGATGAGCAGACCGCCACGGACCTCGAACGAGATGTTCACGGTCGACTCGAACGCCTGGGACATCAGCTGTCCCTGCAGCGGCACGTACGAGCCGTGGTACTCCACCTCCGCCATCGACGGGTGGAAGAACAGCGTCAGGTAGACGCCCGTGAGGATGATGATGATGAAGCTGTAGAGGCAGATCTCACCCAGCATGAACGACCAGTGGTCGGGGAAGATCTTGCGCATGTTGGCCTTGGCCAGGGAGTAGATCCCCAGGCGGCCGTCGGCCCAGTCGGCCACGCGCTCGCCGGCCGGGGCCTTCCCGCGCGAGCGGGAGGGCTCGTTGGCAGTTGTGGTGCTACTCATGATTCTCCGCGCTCCCAGAAGGCCGGACCGACGGGCTCCGCGAAGTCGTCGAGGGCCTCGAGGTAACCCTCGTCGTTCACGCCGATGCGGAGCTGGGGCAGGGCGTGACCGGCGGGACCGAAGATGACTCGGGCGCCGTCGGCGAGGTCGAAGGTGGACTGGTGGCAGGGGCACAGCACGTGGTGCGTCTGCTGCTCGTACAGGGAGATCGGGCAGCCGACGTGGGTGCAGATCTTGGAGTACGCCACGATGCCCTCGTGCGACCACTCCAGCTCGCGCTTGTCCTTGATGTCCTCCGGCTCGAGCCGGACGAGCATCAGGGCCGCCTTGGCGATCTCCTTCTGGAAGTCGTGGTCGTGCTCGTGCAGACCCTCCGGCATGGCGAAGGTCAGCGACCCCACGGCGATGTCCGACGGACGCAGCGGCTCGTGGGTGTTCATGTTCACGAGCAGCTTGCCCTTGGACCACAGGGTGTGCCGCAGCTTGGTGCCGGGCAGCGGGCCCAGGTCACGCAGCAGGACGACGCCGGAGAGCGGGACCAGGGTCAGCGCGCCCAGCAGCGTGTTGCGCATGAGCTTGCGCCGGCCGAAGCCGATGCCGGACTCGGTGACGCCTTCCTTGAAGTCGGCGAACACCTTCTCGCGGGTCTCCGGGGAGGCCTCGATCGGGTGACGCTCGTCGGCGACCTCCACGTCGGACATCAGGGTGCGGGCCCAGTGGACCGCGCCCGCGCCGATGGCGAACAGCGCCACGCCCAGGGTCAGGCCCAGGGAGAAGTTCAGGGCGCTGATGTGACCGATGGGGAAGACGTAGATGACCTTGTCGACCGGCAGCGCCACGAAGGCGGCGATGAAGCCGACGGTCGCCAGCATCGACAGGGTGAAGAGGCCCGCGACGATGCGCTCGGAGCGCTTCGCGGCCTTCTCGTCGATGTCCTGGATGCGGTGCTCGTGGGGCGGGAGCCCCGGGTCGGCGAACGGGTTGTCCTTGTCCGCCACCCCCAGCGCACCGTGTGCGTGGGCCTGCTTCTGCGGCAGGTTGTCTTCGGAAATGTCGTGGCTACTCATGACTTCTTGGCCTTTGCGGTCCGAGCGGCGACCCAGACGGCGACGGCGACGAGGGCGCCCAGACCGAACACCCAGCCGAAGAGACCCTCGGCCACGGGGCCGAAGCCGCCGATCTTCAGACCGCCGGGCGTCACGGACTCTTCGCCGTTGACCGTGTTGAGGTACGCGATGATGTCTCGCTTCTCCTGCTCCGGCAAGATCGTGTCCGGGAAGGAGGGCATGTTCTGCGGACCGGTCAGCATCGCCTGGTAGATGTGCTTGGGGTCCACGTCGGAGAGGTCCGGCGCGTACTTGCCGTGGGTCAGGGCGCCGCCCTCACCGGTGAAGTTGTGGCACTGGGCGCAGTTGGTGCGGTACAGCTGACCGCCGTTGCCGATGTCCGCGCCCGCGGGGTCGTACTGCTCGGTGGTCGGAACCGCCGGGCCGGCGCCCAGGGACGCGACGTACGCCGCGAGCTGGTCGATCTCGGCCTGCGTGTAGATGACCTTCTTCTTGGGGACCTGCTGGCTCGGCTGCTGGGCGGGCATACGGCCGGTGCCGACCTGGAAGTCGACAGCGGCCGCGCCGACGCCGACCAGCGTAGGACCGTCGGAGGTGCCCTGACCGCCGGTGCCGTGGCAGCTGGCGCAGCCCACGGTGTAGAGCTTCTTGCCCTCGTCGATGGCGAGGGACTGGGCTGTTTCTTCGGCCTTCGCCTCGCCCGCGGGCGCGAACGCGGCGTACAGCCCCCCAGTGGCCGCCAGCGCGAGGATGAGGACGACGATCGCCGCCAGCGGATGGCGTCGTCGTGCGGAGAGCTTTTTCACGGATTACCCCGGTGTCAGGATCTTCTGCGTCGATGCTTCTGGAATGGGAGCGGCCGCGGTGCGGCCGTCCGACTACTTGATCATGTAGATCGTGGCGAAGAGGCCGATCCAGACGACATCGACGAAGTGCCAGTAGTAGGACACGACGATCGCGGCCGTCGCCTGCTCATGGGTGAACCGCCGGGCCGCGTAGGTACGGCCCAGGACGAACAGGAAGGCGATGAGGCCGCCTGCCACGTGAAGTCCGTGGAAGCCGGTGGTCAGGTAGAACACGGAGCCGTAGGGGTCGGACGAGAGCGTCAGGCCCTCGTGCGCCACCAGGGCCGCGTACTCGTACACCTGACCGCCGACGAAGATCGCACCCATGATGAAGGTGACGATGAACCACATCCGGAGCTTCTTCACGTCACCGCGCTCGGCGGCGAAGACGCCGAGCTGGCAGGTGAGGGAGGAGAGCACCAGGATCGTGGTGTTGGCCGCCGAGAACGGGAAGTTCAGCGTGTCGGCCATTTCCGTCCAGTGATCGGTACCCGTAACCGATCGCAGGGTGAAGTACATCGCGAAGAGGGCCGCGAAGAACATCAGCTCGGAACTCAGCCAGATGATGGTTCCGACGCTGGTGAGGTTCGGTCGGTTGACCGACGGGTGCGCGTGCCCGGTTTCTACTGTCGTTGCTGTCGCCACGACCGACATTATGTCGGTCGCTTATCCCGCCCTCACTCCCGGGGGTGCCGTTCGGAGTGTCTGGGCCCCACGACTGGGCCGTACGGCCCGGCCGCGGGGGGCCGACCGGCCCCTCGAACCGGTGGCGAACACGTGTGCCGGGCGGTGTCGGCGGGGTGTCGCGAGGAGTAGCATCCGCGGCATCGGTACCCGTAGTTCAGGTGGTTCCCCCGTTCCACAGTTCCCCATCCCGGTTCTATCTTGCGGAGGCACGGATGCAGGCGACCGCGACGGTGCTGCTCTACAGCGACGACGCCAACACCCGGGAGCAGGTCCGGCTCGCCGTCGGCCGCCGGCCGGCCGCGGACGTGCCGCCCGTGGAGTTCGTCGAGTGCGCCACCCCCGAGGCGGTGGTCCGTGAGCTCGACAAGGGCGGGATCGACGTCTGCGTCCTGGACGGCGAGGCCGTTCCCATGGGCGGCATGGGCGTCTGCCGCCAGATCAAGGACGAGATCTTCCGCTGCCCGCCGGTGCTGCTGCTGATGGCCCGCCCGCAGGACGCCTGGCTGGCCACCTGGTGCCGGGCGGACGCGGCGGTGACCATGCCGGTGGACCCGGTGGAGTGCGCCGAGGCCCTGGCCGGGCTGCTGCGCCGCCGGGCGGCCCTGGCGGGCTGAGCGGGCGCCCCCCCGGCGCTCCGGGGGACGACGTGCGGACGACGTGCGGGGGTGGCGGGGCCCGAGCGGGCCCCGCCACCCCTTTCCGCTCCGTGCCGGCGCCGTGCGCCGTGTGCCGTCCGCCGTGCGCCGCCGTCAGAGCGACTGCGGGGACAGGCGTGCCCGGTCGGCGGGCCCGGGCGCCCCGGCGGCCTCGCCGCTGAGCGCGGAGCCGGCCTGCCACTTCTCCCAGTCCAGGTTCCAGTCGCCGAAGCCGTTGCCGAACGGCTCCATCATGTCGCCGGCGGAGTTGACCACCTCGACGACGTCACCCTCCCGGACGTTCTCGAAGAACCACTCGGCGTTCTCCGTGCTCATGCCGGTGCAGCCGTGGCTGACGTTGGCGACGCCCTGCGAGCCCACCGACCAGGGGGCGGCGTGCACGTACTCGCCGCTCCAGGTCACCCGGGTGGCGAAGTGCACCGGCAGGTCGTACGACTCCGCGCTGCCCTCGGCGATGCCGATGCTGGTGCCGCGCATGCGTACGAAGCGCTCCTTGGCGAGCACCACCTTGACGCCGTTGCGGGTGTCGAAGCCGGGCTTGCCGGTGGTCACCGGGAACGACTTGATCTCCTCGCCGTTCTTGTAGACGGTCATCCGGTGGGAGCCCGCGTCGGTGAGGGCCACCACCTTGTCGCCGATGGTGAGTTCGAGCGGTGTGCTGCGCCCGCCCCACATCCGGTCGCCGACCTTTATCCCCTCGAGGTTGCTGCGGACCCGGACGGTGGCCTGGGCGGGCCAGAAGTCCTTGGGCCGGAAGTGCAGCTCCTTGTCGTCCACCCAGTGCCAGGAGCCCGCCACGGCCGGCGTGGACTCCACCCGCAGGGCGCGCTCCACCACGGCCCGCTGGGCGGGGCTCTTCACGGGGGCGCTCAGCTCCGCGGTGACGGGCTGCCCGACGCCGTAGGTGCCGGTCTTCGGGCCGAACGCGACGTCCAGGACCTGCTTCGCGGTCGGCTTCCCGGTGGCGAAGTTCAGGACCTTGCGCCCGGCCGCGCCGTCCTCGTCGACGGTGCTGACCCGGACCGTGTAGCGGGCGTTCCCGGCCAGCGGGGTGGTGCTGTGCCAGCGGCGGCCGTCGGCGGAGAGTTCCCCGGCCAGGTAGCGGCCCGCGGAGTCGACGGCGGTGACGTCCGTCATCCGGCCCTGGAAGGAGGCGGCGGTGACCTCGAGGGGTTTGTCCGGGTCCGCCTTCCGTCCGTTGCCTATGGGCCCCTTGAGGGTGATGCCGTTGGCAGCCTGGTAGGCCTCCGGGGCGGCGAGGGGCTGTTCGGAGGAGCCGCAGGCGGCGGTGGTGGCCGCGAGGGCGGTGGCCAGCAGGACGCCGGCGGCGGTGCGGGGGCGGGTGCGCGCGGTCGTGTGGCTCATGGCACCACGCTAGGGAGCGCCCGGGAACCGGGCAGCGCGTGATGGGCCGTCCGGGTGACGGACCGGTCGCGGTCCGTGTCCGCGGACCGCCCGCGTGCCCTCCCGTGGCCCGGGGAGGACGAACGCCGGCGCCCCGGGCCTCCCTGAGGAGACCCGGGGCGCCGGGGTGGTGCTGGCCGGTGACGCCTCCGCGGAGGCGGGCGTCACTGGGTCCGGTTCTCACCGCGGTAGTACTCGAAGACCCACCCGAAGAGACCGATCAGGATGAACGGGGCCGAGAAGAACATCAGCCACCACCCGATCGCGACCGAGGCGAAGGCGAAGGCGCCGCCCAGGCCCAGCAGCAGCGGCTGCCAGCTGTGCGGGGAGAAGAAGCCCAGCTCGCCCGCGTCGTCCGCGACGTCGGCGTCCTTGTTGTCCTGCGCGCCCGCGTCGACCCGCCGGGCCGTGAAGGCCAGGTAGTAGCCGACCATGATGCACAGACCGAAGGCCAGGAAGAGCGCCGTGGTACCGGCCGGCTCCTTCGACCACAGACCGTAGACGATCGCCACGGCCAGGATGAAGACGCTCAGCCAGATGAACATCTTGCCCTGGATCTTCACTTGCCGGCCTCCTTTCCACCAGCGAGGGCAGCCCCCTCGACGTCGCGGTTCTCGAGCTCGTCGAGGGCCGCCAGGTCGGGGTGGTGCAGGTCGAACGCCGGGGATTCACTGCGGATCCGCGGCAGGGTGAGGAAGTTGTGCCGCGGCGGCGGGCAGGAGGTCGCCCACTCCAGCGAACGGCCGTAGCCCCACGGGTCGTCCACGCCGACCGGCTTGCCGTACTTGGCGGTCTTCCAGACGTTGTAGATGAACGGCAGGAAGGAGAGGCCGAGGACGAACGAGCCGATGGTGGACACCGTGTTGAGGGCGGTGAAGCCGTCGGCGGCCAGGTAGTCGGCGTAGCGGCGGGGCATGCCCTCGGCGCCCAGCCAGTGCTGCACCAGGAAGGTGCCGTGGAAGCCGACGAACAGCGTCCAGAAGGTGATCTTGCCGAGACGCTCGTCGAGCATCTTGCCGGTGAACTTCGGCCACCAGAAGTGGAAGCCGGCGAACATCGCGAACACCACGGTGCCGAACACCACGTAGTGGAAGTGCGCCACCACGAAGTAGGAGTCGGAGATGTGGAAGTCCAGCGGCGGCGAGGCCAGGATCACGCCGGTGAGACCACCGAAGAGGAAGGTGACCAGGAAGCCGACCGACCAGAGCATCGGCGTCTCGAAGGACAGCGAGCCCTTCCACATGGTGCCGATCCAGTTGAAGAACTTCACACCGGTCGGTACCGCGATCAGGAAGGTCATGAAGGAGAAGAACGGCAGCAGCACACCGCCGGTGACGTACATGTGGTGCGCCCACACCGTCACCGAGAGACCGGCGATCGCGATGGTCGCGCCGACCAGGCCCATGTAGCCGAAGATCGGCTTGCGGGAGAAGACCGGGATGACCTCGGAGACGATGCCGAAGAACGGCAGCGCGATGATGTACACCTCGGGGTGGCCGAAGAACCAGAAGAGGTGCTGCCACAGCAGGGCGCCACCGTTGGAGGCGTCGAAGATGTGGGTGCCGAACTTGCGGTCGGCCTCCAGCGCGAAGAGCGCGGCGGCGAGGACCGGGAAGGCGAGCAGGACCAGGACACCGGTCAGCAGCACGTTCCACGTGAAGATCGGCATCCGGAACATGGTCATGCCCGGCGCGCGCATGCAGATGATCGTGGTGATGAAGTTGACCGAGCCGAGGATCGTGCCGAAGCCCGAGAGGGCCAGACCCATGATCCAGAGGTCACCGCCGAGACCCGGCGAGTGGACGGCGTCGGACAGCGGGCTGTAGGCGAACCAGCCGAAGTCGGCGGCGCCCTGCGGCGTGAGGAAGCCGCCCACCGCGATCGTCGAGCCGAACAGGTAGAGCCAGTAGGCGAACATGTTCAGCCGCGGGAACGCCACGTCGGGCGCGCCGATCTGCAGCGGCATGATCCAGTTCGCGAAACCGGCGAACAGCGGCGTCGCGAACATCAGCAGCATGATCGTGCCGTGCATCGTGAACGCCTGGTTGAACTGCTCGTTCGAGATCAGCTGCGTGCCCGGACGGGCCAGCTCGGCGCGCATGAGCAGCGCCATCACGCCGCCGACGCAGAAGAAGATGAACGAGGTGACCAGGTAGAGCGTGCCGATGGTCTTGTGGTCGGTGGTGGTGAGCCACTTGACCACCAGGTTGCCCGGCGTCTTGGTGCGAACCGGGTGCTCGTCCTGGTAGTACGAGCCCGGAGCGGCACCCTGGGGTTGGTTGAGGATGCTCACAGGACGTTCGTCTCCCGGTTCTTCTCGTGGCTCGTCTGACCGATGCCGGCGGGAACGAAACCGGTCTGCCCCTTCTCGGCGAGTTCTTTGAGGTGCTGCTCGTAGCGCTCGGGAGAGACGACCTTCACGTTGAACAGCATGCGGGAGTGGTCGACGCCGCAGAGCTCGGCGCACTTGCCCTTGAAGGTGCCCTCCTTGGAGGGGGTCACCTCGAAGACGTTGGTGTGACCGGGGATCACGTCCTGCTTCATCAGGAACGGGACCGTCCAGAAGGAGTGGATCACGTCACGCGAGGTGAGCACGAAGCGGACCTTCTGGCCCTTGGGCAGCCAGAGCGTCGGACCGGGGTCGCCGTTCTGCGGGTTCCGCGTGGCGGGGATGCCGAAGTCGTGGACACCGCCGGCGTTCTCCGGGAACGCCTTGCGGAACTTGTCCGGAATGGCGTCCAGGGCCTTGTCGGTCTTCGCGTCGCCGGACACGCCGTCGACGTTCTCGATGTAGTTGAAGCCCCAGCTCCACTGGTAGCCGACGACGTTGACCGTCACGTCGGGCTTGTCCACGGTCTCGAGGAGCTTGGCCTCGTCGCGGGCGGTGAAGTAGAAGAACACCGAGACGATGATCAGCGGGACGATCGTGTACAGCGCCTCGAGCGGCATGTTGTAGCGGGTCTGCGGAGGCACTTCCACCTTGGTCCGGCTGCGCCGGTGGTAGAAGGAACTCCACAGGATCAGTCCCCACACGAGCACGCCGGTGGCCAGCGCGGCTGCCCAGGTGCCCTGCCACAGGAAGAGGATCCGCGGAGCCTCTTCCGTGGTCGGGGTGGGCATGCCGAGGCGAGGGAAGTCCTCGTATGTGCAACCAGTCGCGGTCGCCAGGACCAGGCCCGCAGTCAGTGCCTGCAGCAGCTTCCGCCGCATCGGGCGCCGCGGCGAGCGGTCGGAGCCGTTGGGACTCACGTAGCGCCTTCCCGAGAGTCTCGCCCGCGCTGGTTGGCTGCGGCCTTAACGCTGGTCGGTCGCCGTCCTGCGTCGGGCAGGGGTTTGGATGTTTATGCGGACCAAACCCTACTGGACGCTTTTTGGGGTCGCGCGAGGAGGGTCCCCCAACGCGCCGCCCGACACCCCGAAGGGGTGGCCGCACGGACGGGCGTCGTCCGTTTGCGCTCCCGACGGCGCGTCGTTTTCACCCGATTGACGGTCTCTCGTCCCCCGCGGCCGTGTCCCGCGGGCGCGGGGCCCGCCGCTCCGAAGTAGGGCCGAACGGCCCGGTAGCGTACGGGCGTGCCGTACTTCGACGCCGCCTCCGCGGTCCCCCTCCATCCCGTCGCCCGCCAGGCCCTCCAGGCGTCCCTCGACGAGGGGTGGGCCGACCCGGCGCGCCTCCACCGGGAGGGCCGCCGGGCCCGGTTGCTGCTGGACGCCGCGCGCGAGGCCGCCGCGGAGGCGGTGGGCTGCCGCCCGGACGAGCTGACCTTCACCACCTCCGGAACCCGTGCCGTGCACACCGGCGTGGCGGGCGCGCTCACCGGCCGCCGCCGGGCCGGACACCACCTGATCGTGTCAGCGGTCGAACACTCCTGCGTGCTGCACGCCGCGGAGGCGCACGAGGCGGCCGGCGGCACGGTGACCCGGGTCGGCGTGGACCGCGGCGGCGCGGTGGACGCGGCGGAGTTCGCCGGCTCGCTGCGGGCGGACACCGCGCTGGCCTGCCTGCAGTCCGCCAACCACGAGGTGGGCACGGTGCAGCCGGTGGCCGAGGTCGCCGAGGCGTGCCGGTCGGCCGGGGTGCCGCTGCTGGTGGACGCGGCGCAGTCGCTGGCCTGGGGCCCGGTGGAGGGCGCCTGGTCGCTGCTGGCGGCGAGCGCCCACAAGTGGGGCGGGCCGGCCGGGGTGGGCCTGCTCGCGGTCCGCAAGGGGGTGCGGTTCTCGGCGCCCGGGCCGGCGGACGACCGGGAGTCGGGGCGGGCGCCGGGGTTCGAGAACATCCCCGCGGTGGTGGCGGCCGCCGCGTCGCTGCGGGCGGTGCGGGCCGAGGCCGCGACGGAGGCGGCGCGGCTGCGGGAGCTCACCGGGCGGATCCGGGCGCGGGTCCCGGAGCTGCTGACCGACGTGGAGGTGGTGGGCGATCCGGAGCGGCGGCTGCCGGGGATCGTCACCTTCTCCTGTCTCTACGTCGACGGGGAGGCGCTGCTGCACGAGCTGGACCGGGCGGGGTTCTCCGTCTCCTCCGGCTCCTCCTGCTCCAGCAGCACGCTGGTGCCGAGCCATGTGCTGCGGGCGATGGGGGTGCTGAGCGAGGGCAACGTCCGGGTGTCGCTGCCGCCGGGGACGCGGGACGAGGACGTGGAGGCGTTCCTCGGCGCGCTGCCGGGGGTGGTGTCCTCGGTGCGGGCCCAGCTGGGGGCGCCCTCGGCGCGGGAGGAGGGCGGCGGGGCCGTGCCGTCGGGGGACGAGCGGGTGGTGGACACGCTGGGGCGGCGGTGCCCGATCCCGGTGATCGAGCTGGCGAAGGTCATCGGGGACGTGCCGGTGGGGGGTGTGGTGCGGGTGCTCTCCGACGACGAGGCGGCGCGGTTGGACATCCCGGTGTGGTGCGAGATGCGGGGGCAGCGGTACCTGGGCGAGACCCCCGCCCCGGAGGGCGGGGTCGCCTACCTGGTCCGCCGCGAGCGGTAGCCGCCCCGGCGCCCCGCCGTGGGTGCCCCGCCCGCGCGGCGGGGCACCCACGGGTGTACGGCCACGCAGCTCGCCCCCGCGCCGGCGGGGGTACCGCTACGGGAGGGACAGCATGCGGTCGAGGGCCAGCTTCGCGTAGGTCTCGGTCTCCCGGTCGACCTGGATCCGGTTCACCAGCTTCCCCTCCGCGAGGGACTCCAGCGCCCACACCAGGTGCGGCAGGTCGATCCGGTTCATCGTCGAGCAGAAGCACACCGTGCGGTCGAGGAAGACGACCTCCTTGCCCTCGGGGGCGAAACGGTTCGCCAGCCGCCGGACCAGGTTGAGCTCCGTGCCGATGGCCCACTTGGACCCGGCCGGCGCCGCCTCCAGCGCCTTGATGATGTACTCCGTCGACCCGACGTGATCGGCGGCGGCCACCACCTCGTGGCGGCACTCCGGGTGCACCAGCACGTTGACGCCCGGGATCCGCTCCCGCACGTCGTTCACCGAGTCCAGGCTGAACCGCCCGTGCACCGAGCAGTGACCGCGCCACAGGATCATCTTCGCCGCCCGCAGCTCCTCGGCGGTGAGCCCGCCGTTCGGCTTGTGCGGGTTGTAGACGACGCAGTCCTCGAGCGACATCCCCATGTCCCGCACCGCGGTGTTGCGGCCCAGGTGCTGGTCGGGCAGGAAGAGGACCTTCTCGCCCTGCTCGAACGCCCACTCCAGCGCCCGCCTGGCGTTGGACGAGGTGCAGATCAGGCCGCCGTGCCTGCCGGTGAAGGCCTTGATGTCGGCGGAGGAGTTCATGTACGAGACGGGGACGACCTGCTCGGCCACGCCCGCCTCGGTCAGCACGTCCCAGCACTCGGCGACCTGCTCGGCCGTCGCCATGTCGGCCATGGAGCAGCCGGCGGCGAGGTCGGGCAGCACGACCTTCTGGTCGTCGGAGGTCAGGATGTCGGCCGACTCGGCCATGAAGTGGACGCCGCAGAAGACGATGTACTCCGCCTCCGGACGCGCCGCGGCGTCGCGGGCGAGCTTGAAGGAGTCACCGGTGACGTCCGCGAACTGGATGACCTCGTCGCGCTGGTAGTGGTGGCCGAGCACGAAGACCTTGTCCCCGAGCTTCTCCTTGGCCGCGCGGGCGCGCTCCACCAGGTCCGGGTCGGACGGCGACGGAAGGTCGCCGGGGCACTCGACGCCCCGCTCGCTCCGCGGGTCGGCCTCGCGGCCGAGGAGGAGCAGCGCGAGCGGCGTCGGCGTTACGTCGAGCTCCTGGGGCTGGGCGGTGGTCACCACACGCACCCTTTCTGTTCTGCGGTCTCCCGGAGCGGGAGGCGGTCTTTCCCTTTTCGTCGAAATGACGCTATCTATCATAACCTCTGCCGCCCGGTTTGAGGACGGCCGATAGCGTCGATGTGACGTGAATCCCGGTCGGCCCCCGGGCCGGGCGGACGCTGTCCTGGGTCCCGGGCGTGTGCGAGCATGAGGAGGGACGAGCGACGCCCCAGGCTCTCGGCTTCGCCCGGGCGGGGCGGAATGAATCCGCGGCCGGGCGGGTTGAATCGTCGGCAAGCAGTCTCCGTACAACCCGGGAGAGATCAGATGTCCGTATCGGACGAGAAGACCACCGTCACCGACGGCATCATCCTGAGCGACGCCGCCGCGGCCAAGGTCAAGGCCCTGCTCGACCAGGAAGGGCGTGACGACCTGGCGCTGCGCGTCGCCGTTCAGCCCGGCGGCTGCTCGGGTCTGCGCTACCAGCTGTTCTTCGACGAGCGCTCGCTCGACGGCGATGTCGTCAAGGACTTCGACGGCGTCAAGGTCGTCACCGACCGCATGAGCGCCCCGTACCTGGGCGGCGCCTCCATCGACTTCGTCGACACCATCGAGAAGCAGGGCTTCACGATCGACAACCCGAACGCCACGGGCTCCTGCGCCTGCGGCGACTCGTTCAACTGAGCTTGATGCGAGCCGGACTTCCCGGCACCACCGAGGGCGGCGCCCCCCGTGAGGGGGGCGCCGCCCTCGGGCGTTGCGGGCGCGGGATCACCGTGTCGAGGGGCGCGGCTCCTTCTCGCGGGGCACGGTGCGCCCGTCCTGGTCGACCACCGCGCGGTCGCCGAGCGGCTCGGCGAGCTCCACGGTGCGGTGGTGGATCTTGGCGATCATGACGCAGACCCGGTCGTCCCACTTCTTCTCGACGACGGTGACCCGGACGCGGTCGCCCCGCTCCTCGGCCCGCACCGTGAAGTCGGAGCAGACGCCCGCCTCGAAGGCGACGGTGAGGCGGCCGTCCTCGGCCCGGTGGCCGGTGACCCGCGCCCGGTCGGTGCCGGTCCCGTCGTCCGGGCCGGTCGGGCGGGGGCTCGGCCGCTCGGTGGGCGTGCCGCCCGGCGTGGTGAGGTAGGCCGGTTCGACCGCGGGGTGGGACAGGGTCAGCAGGTCGCCCGCCTCCAGGACGCGCACCCGGAACAGCCAGGAGGGCACCAGTGTCCGGCGGCCGTCCACGAAGTGCGCGGCGAGCCCGAACTCGGCGCTCTCCACGGAGGCGGTGCGCCGCTTGACCTGGTCCTCGGGGGTGCAGGGGCCGGCGGGGGGCACCTCGGCGGAGGGCCGTCCCTCTCCCCCGCCGTCGCTGTGGGGCACCGCGCTGGCGCAGCCGGCTCCGGGCGCGCCCCCGACGGCGGCGCTCAGCCGGTTGACGTCCTCGAGCGCCGCGCCGGCGCCGACCACGGGGTAGGTGTCGCCGCGGACCGGTGCGGCGAGCTGTCCGGCGCCGGAGGTCACCGAGGCGTCGGGTCCCACCCTGAGGGAGGTGGTCCACCCGTGCGTGGGCAGACCGCCGACCAGCGGCTCGACGTTGACGGTCCGTTCGGCTCCCAGGGTGCCGCTCGCGTCCACCCGGCCGTCGTCCTGCCCGGCGGCCTTCAGCACCGGGGCGGCGGCGGACCTGGCCCGCTCCTCGGACACGGGGGTCTTCCCGCCGGGCACCGGACGGGTGAAGGTCCAGGAGCCGGGCGCCCTGCGGTCGACGACCAGCCCGTCGCCGGCCTTCCACGCGGCGCCCTCGGCCCGGGGGGTGCTCTCCAGTCCGAGCGCCCCGGCCAGCGCGGCCACCCGGTCACGGGGGACCTCGCCGCCGGGCCGGTAGACGGGGGCGGTGTCGGGGCCCGGGGGAAGCGAGCCGTCGGGGGCGACGATGTGCAGCCCCTGCGGCACCGCGCCGTACCCGTCCAGCGGCAACGGCTCCGGCCCGGACGCGTCCGAGGGCGAGGCGGCCGCCGGCCCGCCGGCCGAGGTGGTGACGTACGTGCCCACGCCCCCGACCACCAGCACCGCCGCCGTCACCGCTGCCACCGCCAGCCGCCCCCGCGGGACGGCCGGCCGCCCGGCCCCGGGCCCGTCGCCGTGGGCGCCACCGCTCCCGGCGCCTTCCGCCGCCCCGGGGGCCACGGGCGTCGCGGGGCTCTCCCCCGGGTCCTGTTCCGCACCGGGACGTCGCGCGTCGTCGTTCACCACTGTGCTCCTCCACCTCAACAGCCGTCCGAGGCCGCACCCCTCATCAGGAGTCGCCGATGGGACGTACGCGGGGCGCACCCGGTTCCCCGTGATGGGCCACTCGCGCCCCTCGCGCCGCCCGCGCCGCCTACCATCGGTAGGTCACCAAGCCGTCAGCCAGGAGAATCCGCCGTGCGCATCGCAGTCACCGGCTCCATCGCCACCGACCACCTCATGACCTTCCCGGGCAGGTTCGCCGACCAGCTCGTCGCGGACCAGCTGCACACGGTCTCGCTCTCCTTCCTGGTCGACCAGCTCGACGTCCGCCGCGGCGGTGTCGGGGCCAACATCGCCTTCGGCATGGGCCAGCTGGGCACCGACCCGATCCTGGTCGGCGCGGCGGGCTCCGACTTCGACGAGTACCGCGCCTGGCTCGACCGGCACGGCGTGGACACCGCCTCCGTGCGCATCTCCGAGACGCTGCACACCGCCCGGTTCGTGTGCACCACCGACGCCGACCACAACCAGATCGGTTCCTTCTACACGGGCGCGATGAGCGAGGCCCGGCTGATCGAGCTGAAGACCGTCGCCGACCGGGTGGGCGGGCTGGACCTGGTGCTCATCGGCGCCGACGACCCCGAGGCGATGCTCCGCCACACCGAGGAGTGCCGCACCCGCGGCATCCCGTTCGCCGCGGACTTCTCGCAGCAGATCGCGCGGATGGACGGCCAGGAGATCCGCATCCTCCTCGACGGGGCGACGTACCTCTTCTCCAACGAGTACGAGAAGGGCCTCATCGAGTCGAAGACCGGCTGGTCCGACGAGGAGATCCTCGGCAAGGTCGGCCACCGGGTGACCACCCTCGGCTCGCGCGGCGTGCGCGTCGAGCGGCGCGGCGAGCCCTCGATCGAGGTCCGCGTGCCGAAGGAGAACCGCAAGGCGGACCCGACCGGTGTGGGCGACGCCTTCCGGGCCGGCTTCCTGTCCGGTCTGGCCTGGGGCGTCCCGCTGGAGCGGGCCGCGCAGGTCGGCTGCATGCTGGCGACCCTGGTGATCGAGACGGTGGGCACCCAGGAGTACCAGCTGCACCGGGCCCACTTCATGGAGCGTTTCGCCGAGGCCTACGGCGAGGAGGCCGCGGCCGAGGTCCGCAAGAACCTCGCCTGACGGACGCCGGAGAACCGGTACAGGGGGAAGGCCCCCGGCGCCTCGTCGGCGCCGGGGGCCTTCCCGTGCAGCGGTGTCGCGTCAGGCCCGGACGGGCTCGGGCTCCGCGCTGGGGGTGGGGGTGTCGTCCCCGTCCCCGTCGCCGGGGGTCCCGGTCCCCCGCTTCGCCGCGCGCTTGGCCGCGCGCCGCTCCTTGCGGAGCTCCAGCATCGCGTACAGCGTCGGCACCAGCAGCAGCGTGAGCAGCGTCGAGGTGATCAGGCCGCCGATCACCACCACCGCCAGCGGCTGGGCGATGAAGCCGCCGTGGCCGGTGATCCCGAGCGCCATCGGCACCAGGGCGAAGATGGTCGCCAGCGCGGTCATCAGGATGGGCCGCAGACGGTGCCGGCCTCCCTCGATCACCGCGTCGACGATGCCGTAGCCCTGCGCCCGGTACTGGTTGATCAGGTCGATCAGCACGATCGCGTTGGTGACCACGATGCCGATCAGCATCAGCATGCCGATCATCGCCGGGACGCCCATCGGGATGCCGGTGGCGATCAGCAGGCCGAGCGCGCCGGTGGCGGCGAACGGGATGGACACCAGCAGGATCAGCGGCTGGGCGAGCGACCGGAAGGTGCCGACCAGCAGCATGAACACGATCGCGACGGCGGCCAGCATGGCCAGGAAGAGGTTGGTGAACGCCTCGTCCTGCTGCTCGGTGACACCGGCGATCTCGGCGGTGGCGCCCTTGGGCAGTTCCAGCTTGTCGAGCGCCGTCATCAGCTCCGCGCTGACCGCGCCGGTGTTGTCGGCGGTGGGACGGGCGGTGACGTTGACCGCGCGCTGACCGTCGATCCGGGTCAGCGAGACCGGACCGTCCACCAGCTTCACGTCGGCGACCTGGGAGAGCTTCACCTGGCCGAGGCGCAGGTTCTTCAGCTCCCGCACGGTGTCGGCGGGCTTGGCCGAGGTGATCACGATGTCGCGCTCGGCGTCGTCCAGCGTCGCCTTGCCTGCGGTGGTGCCGCGGACCGCCTGGGCGACGACGGCGCCGAGGGCCTGGTCGTTGAGGCCGGCCGCGGCCGCCTTCTCGTTGGCCCGGACCTGGATCCGGGGCACGGACTGGGCGAGGTCGCTGGTGACGTCGGTGACGTCGTCCAGGCCCTCGACCGTCTCGGTGACCTTCTCGGTCGCCTCGGCGAGCACGTCGCGGTCGGCGGCCTTGACGACCACCGCGAGGTCCGTGCCGCCGAAGCCGCCGGCCGCGGCGATCTTGGTGTCGCCGACGCCGTCCAGGCCGGCGAGACCGTCCTCGATGTCCTTCTGGACGGCGTCGTAGGAGGCACCGTCCTCGATCATGACCTGGAAGGACGCCTGGTTGGTGCCGGTGCCGCCGCCGAAGGCGGCCATCCAGCCCGAGCTGCCGACGGAGACCTGCTGGTCCTTGACGCCGTCGATGCCGGAGATCATCTTCTCGACCTTGGCGGCGGCCTCGTCCGTGGCGGACAGGCTGGTGCCGGGCTCCAGCTCCTGGGAGACCGAGATGACGTCCTGGTCGCCCTGGTCCAGGAAGTTGGTCTTGAGCAGCGGCGTCATGCCGAGCGTGCCGACCAGCACCAGCACGGCGATCAGCACGCTGGTGAGGCGACGGCGGGTGGCGAAGCGCAGCACCGGCACGTACAGGCGCTGCAGACGGCTCCTGCGCTCGGCCTCCTCGGCCTTGCGCCGGGCCTCCTCGGCGTCCTCGGGGGTGTGCTTCGGAGCGCGCAGGAACCAGTAGGAGAGGACCGGGACGACCGTCAGCGACACCAGCAGGGAGGCCAGCATGGCGATGGTGACGGTGAGGCTGAAGTCGCTGAACAGCTCGCCCACCATGCCGCCGACCAGGCCGATCGGCAGGAAGACCGCGACCGTGGTGAGGGTGGAGGAGGTGATGGCGCCGGAGACCTCGCGGACGGCCTTGAGGATGGCCTCCTTGCGCTCGGTGCCGTAGCCCAGGTGGCGCTTGATGTTCTCCAGCACCACGATCGAGTCGTCGACGACCCGGCCGATGGCGATGGTCAGGCCGCCCAGGGTGAGCATGTTGAGCGAGGTGTCGCGGGTCCACAGCACGATCAGGGTGAGGACCACCGAGAGCGGGATGGACACCGCGGTGACCAGCGTGGAGCGGATGGAGGTCAGGAAGACCAGGATCACCACGACGGCGAAGACGAGACCCAGCGCGCCCTCGGTGGTGAGGCCGGAGATGGCGTCGGCGACGGCCGGGCCCTGGTCGGTGACCACGGTGACCGCGGCGCCCGAGCCGATGGCGGCGCGCAGGTCGGGCAGCTTCTCCTGGACGGCGTCCGAGATGGCGACGGCGCTGCCGTCACGGTCCATGGTGACCATCACGGCCAGGCTGGGCTCGCCGTTGGTGCGGGTCAGCGAGGTGGCCGCGGCGGGCTTCTGCTCGACCTCGGCGACCGAGGAGAGCTTGACCGGGCGGCCGCCGTCCTCGCCGACCAGGGTGAGGTTCTCGATCTGCCGCAGCGAGGTGAAGCCGCCGCCGACCTGGACGGTGCGGTTGGCGCCGTCCTCGGCGAAGGAGCCGGCCGGGACGCTCGCGCCGCCGGCCTGGAGGGCCTGGACGAGCGATTCGGTGGTCAGGCCCGCGCGCAGCAGCTTGGCGTCGTCGGGGGTGACGGTGACCTGGAGTTCGCGCACACCGGTGACGGTGGCCTGGCCGACGCCGTCGATCTTCTCCAGCTCGGGGACGACCGAGGTGTCCAGCCGGTCGGCGAGCGCCTGCTGGTCCATGTCGGCGGTGACCGAGAGGACCACGGCGGGGATGTCGTCGGAGGAACCGGCGATCACCTGCGGGTCGACGCCCTCGGGCAGCATGTTCCCGGCGCGGTTGATGGCCTGCTGGACGTCGGCGACCAACTGCTTGGTGTCCGGTCCGTAGTCGAAGGAGGCCATGATCACGGCGCTGCCCTCGCTCGCCGTGGAGGTCAGGCTCTCGACCCCGTCGACGGCCTTGATGCCGTTCTCCAGGGGCTCGACGACCTGCTTCTCCACCACGTCCGGGGAAGCGCCCTGGTACGGCGCGATCACCGAGACCATGGGCAGTTCGATGGAGGGAAGCAGCTGCTGCTTGAGCTGCGGGATCGCGATGACGCCGAAGATCAGCGCGATGAGCGACATCAGACCTATCAGGGCCCGCTGCGCGAGGCTGAATCGGGACAGCCAGGACATAAGGGTCAGGGTCTCTCTACGAGGTGAGGGCACGGTGCGTGGAAGGCGCCGGGTGGGGCGGGACCGCCGCCTACATCCTGACCCATGCGGCGTGCCGACCCGGTAGCCCCCTGGTCCTATTTGAGGAGCGTCACATCCTCCTCCGGTCGGAGAAACCGATCGGAGGAGGGTGCGACAAAAGGACCACGCCCGTTACGCGAGGGGCTTCTCCGCGCCGGGCCGCCCGAGCGCCCCGGGCTCCCCGAGCGCCCCGGGCTCTCCGAACTCCCCGGGTGCCCCGGCGGCCTTCTCCGCGGCCTCGTCCCCGGACTCCCCGGCGGCCTCCGTCGCGGCGTCCTCCGGACTCTCCTCCGGGGTCTCCGGGAGTTCGGCGGCGAGCGCGGCGGCGGCCCGCACCATGGGCAGCGCCAGCAGGGCGCCCAGGCCCTCGCCGACGGCCACGCCGTGGTCCAGCAGCGGCTCCAGCGCCATCCGGTCCAGCGCCTTGCCCTGCGCGGGCTCACCGCTGCGGTGGCCGGCCAGCCACCAGTCGGGGGCCCGGAAGGCGACCCGCTGGGCCACCAGCGCGGCGGCGGCGGACACCACGCCGTCCAGGACGACCGGGGTGCGGCGGACCGCGCACTGGAGCAGGAACCCGGTCATGGCGGCCAGGTCCGCGCCGCCCACCGCGGCCAGCAGCTTGAGCTGGTCGCCGAGGACCGGGCGGGCGCGGCGCAGCGCGTCGCGGACGGCGGCGCACTTGCGCATCCACGCCAGGTCGTCGATGCCGGCGCCGCCGCGGCCGGTCACCACCGAGGCGTCGGTGCCGCAGAGGGCGGCGATCAGCACGGCGGCCGGGGTGGTGCCTCCGACGCTGACGTCCCCGAGGACGACCAGGTCGGCGCCGGCGTCGGCCTCCTCGTCGGCGACCGCGACGCCCGCGCGGAACGCGGCCTCCGCCTCCTCGGCGGTGAGCGCGTCCTCGACGTCGATCCGTCCGCTGCCCCGGCGCACCCGGTGGCCGGCCACCTCGGCGGGCAGCTCCTCGGGATCGCAGTCCAGGGCCATGTCCACGATCCGCACCGGGACGCCCTGCCGGCGGGCGACGACGGCGACCGGGCTGACGCCCTCCAGCACGTCCCGCACCAGCCGTGCGGCGGTGCCGGCCGGGCGCCCGGACACGTCGAGCGAGGCCACGCCGTGGTCGGCGGCGAACAGCACGGCCTTGGGCCGCTCGACGGGGCGCACCGGCACGGCGTGCTGGGCGGCCGCGAGCCACTCCCCCAGTTCGTCCAGACGTCCCAGCGACCCGGCCGGTACGGCCAGCCGCTCCCGGCGCGCCTCCGCGTCACGGCGCACGCTGCCGTGGGGACGCTGGATCCGGTCCGTGAAGTCGTCGAGATGTAGCGAGCTCATTGGCGGAACAGTACCGGCCCGTCGGTGCCGCGTCGTTGCGTCCTGCGACGGGACGCCCTACGTTCCGGTTTGCCCGCTTTCGTTCCCGGGGATCTCCCCTGTTGTTTCCGAGCTGAGGAGCCGCCGTGGCCGAGGTCGTCGTGCCGGAACCGCAGGGCCCCGTCGACCCGGCGGCCGATCCGGCGGCCGGGGCGCCGCCCGACGACCGGCCGCCGGGCCCGGTGGAGCGGCTGCGGTTCCTCCTGGCGGCCCGGGCGGTGCGGGCGGTGGCGCCCGAGCCGGAGAGCTGGCTGGACGTCAACTGCGGCGGCGGCCACTTCTGCGAGGCGGCGAAGGCGTACTTCCCTTACACCGCCTTCGACGGGCTGGACGTCACCCCACTGGTGGAGGTGGCGCTGGCCGCCGGGCGGGTGGAGGAGGCGCACCGGGGGCTGCCGGACGACCCGGCGGTGGCCGCCCGCCTGACGGGCCGTTACGACGTGGTCAGCCTGCGGGGCGTCAGGCCGCGCCCGGACGGGCTCCGCGCGCTCCGGGCGCTGCTGCGGCCCGACGGCCACCTCCTGCTCGACCCGGCCCCGGCGTGTCCCGGCGACGTGGCCGCGGCGGGCTACCGCGTGCTTCCGCCCCGGCCCTGGCGCCCCTGGCAGCCCCTCCTGGCCAGGGCGACCTAGAACGGGGCCCCGGCCGGCGCCCCGTCACAGGCCGGCGCCCCGTCACAGGCCGGCGCCCCGTCACAGGCCGGCGCCCCGTCACGGGCCGGCGCCCCGTCACAGGCCGGCGCCACGTCAGAGGCTGGGGCCGCGCAGGGGGAGGGCCTGACCGGCCACCACCAGCAGCACGTGTTCGCACTCCGCGGCCACGGCGGCGTTGAGGCGGCCGAGTTCGTCGCGGTACCGGCGGCCCGAGGCGGTGGCCGGCACGATGCCGGAGCCCACCTCGTTGGAGACGGCCACCACCGTGCGCCGGGTCTCCCGCAGCGCCTGCGCCAGTTCGGTCACCCGCTCCCGCAGCGCCCGCTGCCCGCCGCCGGACCACTCGGCGTCGTCCCAGGCGCCGACCGCGTCCATCGCGTCGGTGAGCCACAGGGCCAGGCAGTCGATCAGCAGCGGTGTGCCGTCGCCCTCCCCGTCGTCCCGCAGCAGCGGCACCAGGTCGCAGGTCTCCAGGGTCCGCCACGAGGCGGGCCGCCGGTCGCGGTGCAGCCTGACCCGCTCGGCCCACTCCGAGTCCCCGCCCCGCGTCCCGCCGGTGGCCACGTACACCACCTCGGGGAACGCCTCGAGCCGCCGTTCCGCCTCCACCGACTTGCCGGAGCGGGCACCGCCCAGCACCAGCGTCCGCCGCGGCACGTCCGGCACGTTCTCGTACGACCCCACCACCAGCGTCTCCCCGTCCGGCACCGCCCGCGCCCCCGCCGCGGCCAGCCTGCGCCGCAGTTCGGGGCCCGGCGGCACGTCGTGGTCGATGTGCACCGCGATCACGTCCGTGGTGGGCCCGGCCGCGCCCGCCGCCCGCAGGCGGGCCAGCGCGTCCGGGCGGCCGATCAGGTCGGCCAGCACCATGTCGTACGGTTCCGCGGTCTCCTCCAGTCCGGCCGGCGCGCAGCCCGGCGGCAGGTACAGCAGCCGCCGGCCGTCCGGCCCGGTGACCGCGTACCCCGTGCCCGGGGCGTCCATGGCCAGCGCGCGCACCCGGTGCCCGGTGAGCAGCGCCAGCTCGCGGCCGTCGGGCACCCGGCCGGGCTGCGGCAGCCCCGGCGGCACCTCGACGGCGGGGCCGTCGTGCGGGTGGGTGAGCAGGACCTGCCGCACGCCGGTCAGCGAGTGGCCCGACCGGGCGGCGGCGAAGGCGGCGCCGGGGATCAGGTCCAGCAGCAGCGTCCCGTCCACCAGGAGCGAGGTCGCGGCCCGGGCGTCCGGGCCGAGGGCGAGCGCGCAGGCCGCGCAGGGGCAGCCGGGGCGGGGCAGCCCGCCGGGGGCTCCGGTGCCGAGCAGAGTGACGTCCACGGACCGATTCTCCCGCCCCCCGCGCCCGCCGCGCGCCCGCGCGCCGTCTGTTCGGCGGCGGAACGTCCTCCGGGCGGGCCGAACCGGGGCGGGTGACGCCGGTCATGTTGCCGGGGGCGCGCGACCGGGAACGATCAGGGCCTAGGCTCCTGACGACGGCATCCCAAGCCGGACCCGCAACCCTGGAGGCGCACGTGGTGGCATGGATTTGGCGGTTCGAGAAGGCCGACGGCACCGAGGTCGAGCCCGCGGTGGAGCCGGAGGAGTTCACCACCCAGGGGGACGCGGAGTCCTGGCTGGGCGAGCACTGGCGCGAACTGCTGGAGGGCGGCGCCGAGCAGGTGCGGCTCTTCGAGGACCGGACGGAGATCTACGGGCCGATGAGCCTGCGCGCCGAGGAGACCGAGGGCGCCGAGGCCTGACCGGCGGGGCCGGGCGGCGGTACGCCCACCGCCCGGCCCGCCCCCCGGCCGTGGTGCACGGCCGCAGCGCGCGGCGCGCGGCCTCAGTGCTCGCCGAGGGTCACCCGCACGGTGCGGTCGTCGCCGTCGCGGAGGTAGGCGACGGTCACCTTGTCGCCCGGCTTCAAGCCGGCCAGCGTCTCGGTGAGCGAGGTGATGGTGGTGATCCGGCTGCTGCCCATCCGGGTGATGACGTCCCCGGCCCTCAGCCCCGCGTCGTCGGCGGCCCCGCCGCGGGTGACCTCGACGATCGCCACGCCGGTGGCCCGCGAGTTGCGGTCGACGACGGTGCGCCCGGTGATGCCCAGCGCGGCCCGCCCGGTGTGGGTGACGCGTCCCTGCTCGATGATCTGGTCGGCCACCGTGCGGACCATGGACGACGGGATGGCGAATCCGATGCCGGCCGCCGCGCTGCCGCTGAGGCCGGGGTCCGAGGCGGCGAGCGTGGGGATGCCGATGACCTCCCCGTCCAGGTCGACCAGCGCGCCCCCGCTGTTCCCGGGGTTGATGGCGGCCGAGGTCTGGATCATGTTGGGGATGGTGGCCCCGGTCCCGCCGCCGTCGGCGCTCTCGCTGACGGTCCGTCCGGTGGCCGACACGATCCCCTGGGTGACGCTGGAGGAGAGCCCCAGCGGCGAGCCCATCGCCAGCACGATCTGCCCGACCTGCACCTCGGTGGAGTCGCCGAACGACGCGGGCCGCAGCCCCTCCGGCATGCGCTCCAGCTTGATCACGGCGAGGTCCTGCTCGGGGAAGGACGACACCAGCCGCGCGGTCAGCGGCGTGCCCGCCTGGGCGGTGGTGACCCGGAAGCGGTCCTCGTCCCCGACGACGTGCGCGTTGGTGACGATGTGTCCGCGGTCGTCGTAGACGATGCCGGAGCCGAGGTCGCCGGACGCCTGCACCTGGACCACCGAGGGCAGGACGTCGCGGATGACGTCGATGTAGCCCTCCTCCAGGTCCTTCGGGGCGTGCGGCGCGCGCGGGGCGGCGGCCTCCTGGCCGCGGGCGGAGTGCGGGGCGGCGTTCTGGCAGGCGGGCAGGACGGCGAGGGCGAGGCAGCAGGCGAGGGCGAGCCCGGCGCGGCGCGCGGGGGTGGCGTCCATGGCGTCCATGGCACGAGTCTGGTCCGCGCCCCCGGCCCCCGGCGCGTCCAGTACCCCCGAACGGGCGCGGTGCCGCCGCCCGTCCGCCGTGCCCGGGGGGCTGTCCGGCGGATCGTGCCGTTCTCGCCGCCGGGTCGGCTCCCCTAGGGCCGGGCGCCGCAGAGGTGGAGGAGGGCGGCCACCCGGCGGTAGGGGTCGGTGCGGCCGGCGCGTTCCTCGGCGGCGAGGAGGGCCTCGAGGTCGGACGGCGGCGTGGCCCCGTCGGGCGCCTGGTCGGTGAAGACCCGGACCCCGTACCAGGTCCGCAGCGGCGCGCCGATGCCCGCCAGCGACTCGGTCAGCGCGTCCAGCCGGTCGGCCCGGGCGTCCACGCCGAGGCGGTTCCGGTAGGCCGTGCCGTCGAAGGCGGCGACCGCGCCGGCCCAGTCGCCGGCCAGGCCGGGCCGCATGGCGAGGGCGTCGCCGTTGCGGACGAGCAGCGAGAGCAGCCCGCCGGGGGCGAGCATCCGGCCCAGTCCGGCGAGCAGCGGGTCGGGCTCGTCGACGTACATCAGCACGCCGTGGCAGAGCACCACGTCGAAGCTGCCCGGCAGGAAGTGGACGCCGGTCTCGTGGCCGTCGCCCTCGAGCAGCCGGACGCGTTCGCGGATCCCGGCCGGCTCGGCGGCCAGGGCCTGGCGCGCGGCCTCGATCATCGTCGGGTCGCGCTCCACGCCGGTGACCTGGTGCCCGGCGCGGGCGAGCCGCAGCGCCTGGGTGCCCTGGCCCATGCCGACGTCCAGCACGCGCAGCCGGCGGCCGACCGGGAAGTGGCCGATGATCTGCTCGTCGAGCTGACGGGCCACCAGTTCCTGGCGGACCAGGTCACGCAGCCCGCCCAGCTTGCCCAGCCAGGCGCGGGCCGCGTCGGCGTCGAAGGGGGCCGCCTGTCGCGGCACCTGCCCGGAACCGGTGGCGGTCAGGGCCGCTCCCCGCGCTTCACCTGGGGCTTGGGCAGCCGCAGTCGCCGCATCTGCAGCGAGCGCATCAGCGCGTAGGCCACCGCGCCACGGCGGTTGTCGTCCGGGAACTTCTCGGCGAGCCGCTTGCGCAGGCGGATGCCGGTGAAGAGCGAGTCGATCACGATCATCGCGATGACGGCCAGCCACAGCAGCATGCCCAGGTACTGGACCTGCTGGTTCCGGATGATCGTCAGGACCAGGATGATCACGGCCATGGGGAGGAAGAACTCCGCCACGCACCAGCGCGAGTCGATGTAGTCGCGGGCGAACCGCCGCACCGGACCCTTGTCGCGCACCGGCAGGTAGCGCTCGTCGCCGGAGGCGAGCGCCTGGCGCTGGCGCTCCAGCGCGGCACGGCGCTCCTCGCGCTGCCGCTTCGCCGCCTCCTTGCGGTTGGTCGGCGTGTTGGCGACGCTGCGGCGCTGGGACTGGGCCTGGCTCCGCTTGGGAGTCGGCCTGCCCTTCGGGGCCTGCGGGTCACGGGGCTGCTTGGCCTGGCTCACCGGCGTCTGCGCGGCGTCCTTGGCCTTCTCGGCGTTGGCACGGCTTCGGAACACAAAACCCAAGGGTACGGGGTGCCCCTCCGCATGGACCACCGCCCCGAGGGGAACGATCCCGCAACGACCTGCGTCCTCCTCACGGGGAGATCACCCGGGATCACCCGGGACCGTGGGGAGATCACCGGGAATCGGGCCGGGTTCTCCCCGGTGATCTCCTCCCTGGGCCGGACCGGACGTGTTCATGGTCGTCCTCGCGGAGGACCGCATCGCACTCCGAACAGTGCGGTAATGGAGACACAGCCCTTACCGTGGGTTGTATCGGCAGTAGCTGGAGCTGGAAGTCGTCAGAAGGGGGCGCGCGAAGCCCATGAGCGGTGTCATGAAGCGTATGGGGATGATCTTCCGCGCGAAGGCGAACAAGGCCCTGGACCGGGCCGAGGACCCTCGCGAAACCCTCGACTACTCGTACCAGAAGCAGCTCGAGCTGCTGCAGAAGGTGCGTCGCGGGGTCGCCGACGTGGCGACCTCCCGCAAGCGTCTGGAGCTCCAGCTCAACCAGCTGCGCTCCCAGTCGACCAAGCTGGAGGAGCAGGGCCGCAAGGCGCTGGCGCTGGGCCGCGAGGACCTGGCGCGCGAGGCGCTGACCCGGCGCTCCGCCCTCCAGCAGCAGGTGACCGACCTGGAGACCCAGCACAGCACCCTCCAGGGCGAGGAGGAGAAGCTCACCCTCGCGGCCCAGCGGCTGCAGGCGAAGGTGGACGCCTTCCGCACCAAGAAGGAGACCATCAAGGCGACCTACACGGCCGCCCAGGCCCAGACCCGGATCGGCGAGGCCTTCTCCGGCATCTCCGAGGAGATGGGCGACGTCGGCCTGGCCATCCAGCGCGCCGAGGACAAGACGGCCCAGCTGCAGGCGCGGGCCGGAGCGATCGACGAGCTGCTCGCCTCCGGCGCCCTGGACGACCAGTCCGGGGTCGCCAAGGACGACATCCAGGCCGAGCTGGACCGGCTCTCCGGTGGTACGGATGTGGAGCTGGAACTGCAGCGGATGAAGGCCGAGCTGTCGGGCGGCACGTCCGCGCAGCAGCAGGCGATCGAGGGCGGCCGGCAGGCTGAGGAGCAGCCGCAGGACGCGCCCCGGTTCCACAAGGAGCAGTAGCCCCGACCGGCTTCAGGGAGGCCCGGGATGATCGTACGGATCATGGGTGAGGGTCAGGTCCGGCTGTCCGACAGCCATCTGGCCGAACTCTCCGCCCTGGACGACGAGCTGTCGTCGGAGATGGAGCAGGGGGACGGGCCCGGGTTCCGCCGGACCCTGGTGGCGTTGCTGGACAGGGTCCGCGAGCTGGGCGAACCGCTCCCGGACGACTCCCTGGAGCCGTCCGAGCTGATCCTGCCCTCCCCCGACGCCACGCTGGACGAGGTCCGCGCCCTCCTCACCGACGACGGGCTGATCCCGGGCTGAGGCCGGACCCGGGGCCGGGTCGGGGCGGCATCGGGCCCGGGACCGGGTCGGGGCGGCATCAGGCCCCGGCCGAGGCCGGACCCAGCCGGGGTCGAGGACAGACCCGGCCCCGGCCGAGGCCGGACCCGGCCCGGGTCGAGGACAGACCCGGCCGGGCCGGGGCCGGGCCGCGCCCCCGGCCGCCGGCCGTGCCGGGCGCGCGGGTAGCGTCGCGCGGCATGGTGGAAGGTTCCTCGTCCCGCGTCCTCGACGGTCCCCGCTTCGCGCTGGGGACGCTGACCGTGCTGCGCGTGCGCGTGCGCCGCTGGGACCGGGACGCGGCCCGGGCGGGGATGCTCTGCGCGCCGCTCGCCGGGCTGGTCGTCGGCGCGGCGGCCGCCCTGGCCGGCGCGGCGGGGGCCCTCACCGGGTTCGCCCCGCCGCTCGCCGCCGTCGCCGCCGTCGCCGTCCCCGCCGTCCTGACCCGCGCCCTCCACCTCGACGGCCTCGCCGACACCGCCGACGGCCTCGGCAGCGGCCGGCCCGCCGACGAGGCGCTGCTGATCATGAAGCGCTCCGACATCGGCCCGTTCGGCGTGGTCACCCTGCTGCTGGCGCTGGCCGCGCAGGCCGCCGCGCTGGCGCAGGCGTTCGCCCACTCCCCCGCCCGGGGCGCCTTCGCCGCCGTGCTCGCGGCCGTGACCGCCCGGCTGGCGCTGACCGTGGGCGCGCGGGCCGGCGTGCCCGCGGCCCGCCCGGAGGGGCTCGGCGCGACGGTCGCCTCGGTGGTGCCCCGCCCGGCCGCCGCCGCGCTCGCCGCCGCGGTGGCCCTCCTGGCCGCCGCCGCCGGCGCCGTGCTCGAGGGCCCGGCCGGTGCGCTGCGGGCGGCCTGTGCCGTGCTGCTGGGGTGTCTCGCCGCCGAGGCGCTGCTGCGCCGCTGCGTCCGCCGCTTCGGCGGCGTGACCGGCGACGTGCTGGGCGCGCTCGCGGAGACGGCGGCGACCGCCGCCCTGCTGGTGCTGTGCCTGGGCTGACCGCCGCCGGAACCCGCGCGTAGTCTCCTGTTCCAGGAGCAGGTGTTCCACAAGCAGAAGTTCCACAAGCAGAGCAACCCAGGGCCGGGCCGAGCCCATCCACTCGGCACCTTTCGGTTCCACCAGACTCAAACGGAAGCGAGACATCACCACCGTGACTGATCTTTCCCTCAGTACCTCCGCCGTGGCCGGCCTGCGCGCCGACGCGGTCGTCGTCGGTGTCGCCAAGGGCGCGGGGCCGAGCAGCGGCCCCGTCCTGGCGGCGGGCGCCGAGGCCGTGGCCGAGGCCTACGACGGCTCGCTGGCCGGCCTGCTGGAGACCCTCGGCGCCAAGGGCGCCGAGGGCGAGGTGACCAAGCTGCCCGCCCCGTCCGGGTTCAAGGCCCCGCTCGTGGTCGCGGTCGGCCTGGGCGCGGAGCCGGAGAAGGGCGAGGCCTGGGGCGCCGAGGCGCTGCGCCGTGCCGCCGGTTCGGCCGCCCGCGCGCTCTCCGGCGTCAGGAAGGCCGCCTTCGCGCTGCCGCTGGAGGACGCGGAGGCGGCCGGCGCGGTCGCCGAGGGCGTCCTGCTCGGCGCGTACTCCTACGACGCCTACAAGGAGTCCGGCAAGGACGAGAAGGCCCGCGCCGCGTCCGGCAAGGGCCCGCTGGGCGAGGCCGTGCTGCTCGGCGGCAAGCCCCGCGACCGCGCCTTCAAGGCGGCCGTGGAGCGCGGCGTCGCGGTGGCCGAGGAGACGAACCGCGCCCGCGACCTGATCAACATGCCGCCGAACGACCTGTTCCCGGCGACCTTCGCGGAGATCGCGCAGAAGGCCGCCAAGGAGCACGGCCTCAAGGTGACGGTGCTCGACGAGAAGGCGCTCACCAAGGGCGGCTACGGCGGCATCCTGGGCGTCGGCAACGGCTCGACCCGCCCGCCGCGGCTGGTGAAGCTGTCCTACACCGCGTCGAAGGCGAAGAAGCACCTGGCCTTCGTCGGCAAGGGCATCACCTACGACTCGGGCGGCATCTCCCTGAAGCCGGCCGGCCACAACGAGACCATGAAGTGCGACATGTCCGGTGCGGCGGCGGTCCTCTCCGCGGTCGTCACGGCGGCGCGCCTGAACCTCGACGTGAACGTCACCGGCTGGCTCTGCCTGGCGGAGAACATGCCGTCCGGCTCCGCCACCCGCCCGGGCGACGTGCTGCGGATGTACAGCGGCAAGACCGTCGAGGTGCTGAACACCGACGCCGAGGGCCGCCTGGTGCTGGCCGACGGCCTGTGGGCCGCCTCGGCGGAGAAGCCGGACGCGATCGTCGACGTGGCGACGCTGACCGGCGCGATGATGCTGGCCCTCGGTTCGCGGACCTTCGGCGTGATGGCCAACGACGACGCCTTCCGCGCCGCCGTCCACGAGGCCGCCGAGGAGAGCGGCGAGGACGCCTGGCAGATGCCGCTGCCGGAGCACCTGCGCGCCGGGATGGACTCCGCCACGGCCGACATCGCCAACATGGGCGAGCGGATGGGCGGCGGCCTGGTGGCCGGCCTGTTCCTGCGCGAGTTCGTGGGCGAGGGCATCACCTGGGCGCACCTGGACATCGCCGGCCCGGCCTTCAACGAGGGCAAGCCGTTCGGCTACACGCCCAAGGGCGGCACGGGTTCCGCGGTGCGCACGCTGGTCCGTCTGGCCGAGCGCGCCGCCGCCGGCGACGTGCTGTGACGCACGCGTCCTGACGAACGGGTCACACCGGGGCGGGGAGGGGTTCCGCGACGCGGGTCCCCTCCCCGCCCCCTTGCGCGCCGCGCGGCGGGGTAGGCGCAGGACGGTCCACCCGGAACTGTGCCGTGTCTCACAACACGGCCCCGCGTCCGGTTGGACCGCGACAAGTGCAAAGATGGACCCTTGGCAGGACAGGGCCCCACCCGGGCCGAAGCACTTAGAGCGGCCGTGACCAGCCGCCGACCGGTCGGACGAGACCGGCGTGGCGCACATGCATGGAGGACGTGACGTGGCGAACGACGCCAGCACCGTTTTCGACCTAGTGATCCTCGGCGGCGGTAGCGGCGGGTACGCCGCGGCGCTGCGCGGGGCTCAGCTGGGCCTTGACGTCGCCCTGATCGAGAAGGACAAGGTCGGCGGCACCTGCCTGCACAAGGGCTGCATCCCGACGAAGGCTCTGCTCCACGCCGGCGAGATCGCCGACCAGGCGCGTGAGAGCGAGCAGTTCGGTGTGAAGGCGACCTTCGAGGGCATCGACGTCCCGGCCGTCATGAAGTACAAGGACGAGGTCATCTCGGGCCTGTACAAGGGCCTGCAGGGCCTGGTGGCCTCCCGCAAGGTGACCTACATCGAGGGTGAGGGCCGCCTGTCCTCCCCGACCTCGGTCGACGTGAACGGTCAGCGGATCCAGGGCCGCCACGTCCTGCTGGCGACCGGCTCCGTGCCGAAGTCGCTGCCGGGCCTGGAGATCGACGGCAACCGGATCATCTCCTCGGACCACGCGCTGGTCCTGGACCGCGTCCCGCAGTCCGCGATCATCCTGGGCGGCGGCGTCATCGGCGTCGAGTTCGCCTCGGCGTGGAAGTCCTTCGGCTCCGAGGTCACGATCATCGAGGGCATGAAGCACCTCGTGCCGGTCGAGGACGAGAACAGCTCGAAGCTGCTGGAGCGGGCGTTCCGCAAGCGCGGCATCAAGTTCAACCTGGGCACCTTCTTCGAGAAGGCGGAGTACACCCAGAACGGCGTCAAGGTCACCCTGGCGGACGGCAAGGAGTTCGAGGCCGAGGTCCTGCTCGTCGCCGTCGGCCGCGGCCCGGTCTCGCAGGGCCTGGGCTACGAGGAGCAGGGCGTCGCGATGGACCGCGGCTACGTCCTGGTCGACGAGTACATGCGCACCAACGTCCCGACCGTCTCCGCGGTCGGCGACCTGGTGCCCACCCTCCAGCTCGCGCACGTCGGCTTCGCCGAGGGCATCCTGGTGGCCGAGCGCCTGGCCGGCCTGAAGGTCGTCCCGATCGACTACGACGGTGTCCCGCGGGTCACCTACTGCCACCCCGAGGTCGCCTCGGTCGGCATCTCCGAGGCCAAGGCCAAGGAGATCTACGGCGCGGACAAGGTCGTCGCTCTGAAGTACAACCTGGCGGGCAACGGCAAGAGCAAGATCCTGAAGACCGCGGGCGAGATCAAGCTCGTCCAGGTCAAGGACGGCGCCGTGGTCGGCGTCCACATGGTGGGCGACCGCATGGGCGAGCAGGTCGGCGAGGCCCAGCTGATCTACAACTGGGAGGCGCTGCCGGCCGAGGTCGCGCAGCTCATCCACGCGCACCCGACCCAGAACGAGGCGCTGGGCGAGGCCCACCTCGCGCTGGCGGGCAAGCCGCTGCACTCGCACGACTGACCAGGCCCCGCCCACAGACTTCCGTACTTCCGTAAGGAGCAACCGAAACCATGGCGGTTTCCGTAACCCTGCCGGCGCTCGGCGAGAGCGTCACCGAGGGCACCGTCACCCGTTGGCTGAAGGCCGAGGGTGAGCGGGTCGAGGCCGACGAGCCGCTGCTCGAGGTCTCGACCGACAAGGTCGACACCGAGATCCCCTCGCCCGCGTCCGGCGTCCTGTCCGCCATCAAGGTGGCCGAGGACGAGACGGTCGAGGTCGGCGCCGAGCTGGCCCTGATCGACGACGGCTCCGGCGCGCCCGCCGAGCAGGCCGCCCCGGCGCAGGAGGCCGCCCCGGCCGCCGAGCCGGTGCAGGCCCCCGAGGCCACCCCGTCCACGGAGCAGGCCGAGCCCGCTCCGGCCCCGACCCCCGAGGCCACCGCGGGCGGCGGGTCCGCCGAGGGCACCGACGTGGTGCTCCCGGCGCTCGGCGAGTCCGTCACCGAGGGCACCGTCACCCGCTGGCTGAAGCAGGTCGGCGACTCCGTCGAGGCCGACGAGCCGCTGCTCGAGGTCTCCACGGACAAGGTCGACACCGAGATCCCCGCGCCGACCTCGGGCACGCTGCTCGAGATCGTCGTCGGCGAGGACGAGACGGCCGAGGTCGGCGCCAAGCTGGCCGTCATCGGCACCCCGGGCTCGGCCCCGGCCGCCGCCGCTCCGGCCGCCCCGGCGGCTCCCGAGCCGGCCCAGGCCGAGGCCCCCGCCCCCGCCCCCGCGGAGGCCCCGGCTCCGGCTCCGGCTCCCGCGCAGGCTCCGGCCCCGGCCGCCCCGGCCCCGGCCGCCGCCGCCCCCGCGCCGGCCGCTCCGGCTCCGGCCCCGGCTCCCGCCCAGGCCCCGGCCGCGCCGGCCGCTCCCGCCGCCCCCTCGGGCGCCGGCGCGAGCGACGCCTACGTGACCCCGCTGGTGCGCAAGCTGGCCGCCGAGAACGGCGTCGACCTGGGCTCCGTCAAGGGCACCGGCGTCGGCGGCCGCATCCGCAAGCAGGACGTCCTGGCCGCCGCCGAGGCCGCCAAGGCCGCGGCGCAGGCTCCGGCCGCCGCCGCCCCGGCCGCGCCGGCCGCCAAGAAGGCTCCGGTCCTCGAGGCGTCCCCGCTGCGCGGCCAGACCGTGAAGATGCCGCGGATCCGCAAGGTCATCGGCGACAACATGGTCAAGGCCCTGCGCGAGCAGGCCCAGCTCTCCTCCGTGGTCGAGGTCGACGTCACCCGCCTGATGCGCCTGCGCAACCAGGCCAAGGACGCCTTCCTGGCCCGTGAGGGCGTCAAGCTCTCCCCGATGCCGTTCTTCGTGAAGGCGGCGGCCCAGGCGCTGAAGGCCCACCCGGTCATCAACGCCCGGATCAACGAGGCCGAGGGCACGATCACCTACTTCGACACCGAGAACATCGGTATCGCGGTGGACGCCGAGAAGGGCCTGATGACCCCGGTCATCAAGAACGCCGGCGACCTCAACCTGGCCGGCATCGCCAAGGCCACGGCGGAGCTCGCGGGCAAGGTCCGCGGCAACAAGATCACCCCGGACGAGCTGGCCGGCGGCACGTTCTCGATCAGCAACACCGGCTCGCGCGGTGCGCTGTTCGACACGATCATCGTTCCGCCGAACCAGGTCGCGATCCTGGGCATCGGGGCCACGGTGAAGCGTCCGGCCGTCATCGAGACCGAGGACGGTCCGGTCATCGCGGTCCGCGACATGACCTACCTGACGCTCTCCTACGACCACCGTCTGGTGGACGGCGCCGACGCCGCCCGCTACCTGACCGCGGTCAAGGCGATCCTGGAGGCCGGCGAGTTCGAGGTCGAGCTCGGCCTGTAACCGCCTCACGCCGCTCGCGCCCCCGTCCGGTATCACCGGGCGGGGGCGCGGTGCGTGCGGGGGTGCGCGGCCGGGTCAAGCGGAGGTCAAGGGCACCGCCGGGGCCCCGGTGAAATGCCCGTTCCGTGATGTAAGCCTCGTCTCACCTGCGTCTCGGCGTGCGGATGCGCCTCGGCAGACACGCTCCGCAGCCGTATTGTCTAAGCGTCGAACGCCCTCGGGGGCCCTGGCCGCAGGTCGCCCCTGCCCGAAGGAGCCCCCATGACCGCGCCCGTCATCCACTCGCTGCGCGAACAGATCCGCGAGCACATCGTGGAGGGAATCGTCAGCGGTCGGTGGAAGCCGGGCGAGCGGATCGTGGAGCGGCGGATCGCCACCGAGCTGGAGGTCAGCCAGACGCCCGTGCGCGAGGCGCTGCGGGAGCTGGAGTCGCTGCGGCTGATCGAGTCGGCCCCCAACAAGGGCGTGCGGGTGCGGAACCTGACCGCGGCCGACCTGGAGGAGAGCTACCCCGTCCGGGCCGGTCTGGAGGCCATCGCGGCCGAGCTGGCGGCCCAGCGGCTGGCCGACGACTGCTCGGCCCTGGAGCCGCACGTCGACGCCCTGTACGAGGCCGACCGGCTCTCCGACGCGGCGGGCCAGGTGCGCCACACGGTCGCGTTCCACCGCGAGATGGTCCGTGCCGCCGGCAACTCGGTGCTGCTGCACACCTGGGAGGGGCTGGGCATCGAGGTGTTCACCGCCCTGTCGATCCGGTGGCTGGGCACCGTGCAGCAGTCCTTCGCCGAGGAGCACGAGGAGCTGGTGGCCGCCTTCCGCCGCCGCGACCCCCGGATCGCGGACCTGGTCAAGGCGCACGTCCTCGGGTGCGCCCCGCGTCCGGACGCCGACACCGACGCCTGAGCGCGGTCTCCCTCCCCAGCTCGCCTCCACGGGCTCCGGCGCCCTTCGAGGGCCCGCCTGAGCGGCCCCCGCACCATACGAGCGCAGCCTCACACCCCGCGTGACCTGCGATTCCTCGGCACCGGGTGCCTTCTGACCCCGAGAACCCATGGCACTGCGTGCCGACTTTTGCTCGAACGGCAAGTTTTACCGCTCCCCCCTTTGATCGATCATCGATCAGGGGGTTACAGTCGCCCGCGGGCCTCCACCCGAGGTCCAACCTGCCCTGTCCTGCCAAAGACCAAGGGCTACCCGCACCGCGCGCACCCCGCGCGCCTCCGCACCCCTTCGACTGAGGAAGGCGGCGACATGACCGACCCCCACGCCATCCGGCCCCACGGACTCCGTCACAGCGCGCTGGACCAGCTTCCGGACCGCGACCGCGAGGAGACCGCCGAGTGGCAGGCCTCGCTCGACGCGGTGGCCGAGGCCGCCGGCCCGCACCGTGCCGCGTACCTGATGCGCCGCACCCTGGAGCGTGCCGAGGGCGCGGGCGTCGCGCTGCCCAAGCTGCTCGAGACGGACTACATCAACACCATCCCGACGTCCGCCGAGCCCGAGGTCCCCGGTGACGCCGAGATGGAGGCCCGGATCACGGCCTGGAACCGCTGGAACGCGGCCGCCATGGTGACCCGCGGCAGCAAGTACGGCGTCGGCGGCCACATCGCCACCTTCGCCTCGGCGGCCTGGCTCTACGAGACCGGCTTCAACCACTTCTTCAAGGGCAAGGAGTCCCCCGAGGCTCCCGGCTCCGGCGACCAGATCTACGTACAGGGCCACGCCTCCCCCGGCGTCTACGCCCGCGCGTTCCTGGACGGCCGCCTCACCGAGGCGCACCTGGACAACTTCCGCCGCGAGTCCGGCGGCGACGGCCTGCCGTCCTACCCGCACCCGCGCCGCCTGCCCTGGCTGTGGGAGTTCCCGACGGTCTCCATGGGCCTCGGCCCGCTCTCCGCGATCTACCAGGCGCGGTTCAACCGCTACCTGACCAACCGCGGCATCAAGGACGTCTCCGCGTCCCACGTGTGGGCGTTCCTCGGCGACGGCGAGATGGACGAGCCGGAGTCGACGGCGGCACTCGCCCTGGCGGCCCGCGAGGGTCTGGACAACCTGACCTTCGTCATCAACTGCAACCTGCAGCGCCTGGACGGCCCGGTCCGCGCCAACTTCAAGATCGTGCAGGAGCTCGAGGCCCAGTTCCGCGGCGCCGGCTGGAACGTCGTGAAGACGCTGTGGGGCTCCGCCTGGGACGAGCTGCTCCAGCTCGACACCACCGGCGCGCTGGTCCGCCGCCTGCGCGAGGTGCCGGACGCCCAGGTCCAGACGTACCAGACCCGCGACGCCGCCTACATCCGCGAGGACTTCTTCGGCAAGGACCCGGCGCTCGCCGAGATGGCGAAGCTGCTGAGCGACGACAAGATCCTCGACGTCTTCCACTTCTCCCGCGGCGGCCACGAGCCCCGCAAGGTGTACGCCGCCTACAAGGCCGCCGTGGAGTTCAAGGGCGCCCCGACGGTGATCCTGGCGCAGACGGTCAAGGGCCACACCCTGGGCGAGGGCTTCGCCTCCAAGAACGCCAACCACCAGATGAAGAAGCTCTCGGTGGACGAGTTCAAGGACATGCGGGACCGCCTCGGTCTGCCGATCAAGGACAGCGACTTCGTCGACGGCGTGGTGCCCTACGGCCACCCGGGCGCCGACTCCCCCGAGGTCCGCTACCTCCAGGAGCGGCGTGCCGCCCTCGGCGGTCCGGCCCCGGCCCGCCGGGTGCACCCGGTCGCCCCGCTGCCGGCCCCCGCGGAGAAGGTGTTCACCTCCTTCGACAAGGGCTCCGGCTCGCAGAACGTCGCCACCACGATGGCGTTCGTCCGCCTGGTCAAGGACCTGGTCCGCGACAAGGAGACCGGGAAGCGCTGGGTGCCGATCGTCCCGGACGAGGCGCGCACCTTCGGCATGGAGTCGCTCTTCCCGTCGCTCGGCATCTACTCCCCCAAGGGGCAGACGTACGAGCCGGTCGACCGCGACCAGCTGATGTACTACAAGGAGGCCAAGAACGGCCAGATCCTCAACGAGGGGATCACCGAGGCCGGTTCGATGGCCGACTTCATCGCCGCCGCCACCGCGTACTCCACGCACGGCGAAGCGATGATCCCGTTCTACATCTTCTACTCGATGTTCGGCTGGCAGCGCACGGCCGACCAGATGTGGCAGCTCGGCGACCAGCTCGGCCGCGGCTTCCTCGTCGGCGCCACCGCGGGCCGCACCACCCTCACCGGTGAGGGCCTGCAGCACGCCGACGGCCACTCCCCGGTCATCGCCGCCACCAACCCGGCGGCCCTGACCTACGACCCGGCCTTCGCCTACGAGGTCGCGGTGATCGTCAAGGAGGGTCTGCGCCGCATGTACGGCCAGGCGCTGCCGGGTGAGGACCAGGACGTCTTCTACTACCTGACGGTCTACAACGAGCCGCTGCCGCAGCCGGCCAAGCCGGCCGCCCAGGGCATCGACGAGGGCATCGTCAAGGGCCTGTACCGCTTCAACACCGCGGAGACCGCCGGCCTCACCCCGGCCGCCAACGCCCCGCGCATCCAGCTGCTGGGCTCCGGCACGGCGATCCACTGGGCCCTCGACGCGCAGCGCAAGCTGGCCGAGGACTGGGGCGTGGCCGCCGACGTGTGGTCCGCGACGTCCTGGACGGAGCTGCGCCGCGACGCGCTGGAGGCCGACGAGGCGATGCTGCGCGGCGAGGAGCGGGTGCCGTTCGTCCGCCGGGCGCTGGCCGGCGCGCAGGGTCCGGTCCTGGCCGTCTCCGACTACATGCGCCAGGTCCCGGACCAGATCGCGCAGTGGGTGGAGCAGGACTGGTCCTCGCTGGGCGCGGACGGCTTCGGTCTCTCCGACACCCGTGACGCGGCCCGCCGCCACTTCGGTGTCGACGCCGAGTCGATCGTGGTCGCGGCCCTGGCCCAGCTCGCCCGCCGCGGCGAGGTCAAGGCCACCGCGGTCAAGGAGGCCCGGGAGCGCTACGGCCTCTGACGGCACGGGCCCCGGCGGCGCACGACCCGCCGGGGCGACCCGCCGGGGGCGACGAGGTGAGGGGACGGCGAATGTTCGCCGTCCCCTTCGTCGTGCCCGGGTGCGATCGGGGCCCGCAGGGACGATGCTGGGGTGCGTGATGGACGAAGCGCAGTTCTGGCAGCTGGTGGACGAGGCCCGCGAGGAGGCCGGGGGCGACCCCGAGGAGCAGGCCGACCTGCTGGTGGAGGGGCTCCTGCGACTCGATCCGGAGTCGGTCCTGGACTTCGCGCGCCATTTCGAGTCCCGCTACGACCGGGCCTTCCGCTGGGACCTGTGGGGCGCCGCCTCGGTGCTGCTGGACGGCGCCGACGAGGACGCCTTCGACCGGTTCCGGTGCTGGCTGATCGGCCAGGGCCGGGAGGTCTTCGAGGGCGCGCTGCACGACCCGGACGCGCTGGCCGGTCTCCTCGACGACTTCGACGACGAGATCGACGGCGACGGCGAGGAGCTGGGGTACGCGGCGGACGAGGCGTACGAGCAGCTGACCGGTCTGGTCACGCCGGACCTCGGCCTGTCCGCCCCGCCCCCGCGGCCCGAGGGCGAGCCGATCGACCTGGAGGACGACGAGGCCCTGGCGGAGCGGTTCCCGCGCCTGTGGCAGCGTTTCGTCGAGGGCGCGGACTGAATCCGAGGGCGGTCCTCACGCGGACCGGCCCTGGAGCTGGGCGGCCCGCTCCCGGATCAGCGGCAGGTGGGCCTTGAGCGCGGCGCCCGGGCAGTCCGTCCGGTACCCGTCGTCGTGTCCGGCGATCGCCGGCAGCACCGCGGCCTCGCCCTTGCCGAACCGGCTCTTGTCGTTGCTGGACACCAGGCGCACGTCGCCGCGCGGGTCCACGTCGGAGAGCCCCAGCTTCCAGGCCGCCAGCCGCGCGATGGCCTCGGTCATCGCCTCGGGGACCTCGGCGCCCTGGGTGAAGGTGCCGATCGCGGCGACCCCCATGGTGCGGTGGTTGAACCCCTGGGTGTGCGCCCCGGTCACCGGCCGGTCCGAGCCGCCGGCCCGGCCCTCGTAGATGGTGCCGCAGCGGTCGACCAGGAAGTTGTAGCCGATGTCGTCCCAGTGGCGGCCGGCCGTCTGGTCCGCGGTGATCCGGCGGATGATGGCCGGGGCGTCGGCGCAGTCGTAGCCGTTGGGCGAGTCGGTGTGGTGCACGAAGACGGCGACCACCTTGTCGTCGTACTTCGGCGGCGGCTGCTTGCTCGGGCCGCCCCGGCGGTCCTGTCCCGCCTCCCGGGCGTGCCCCTTGTCGCCCGGCCTCAGCCAGGAGGAACGCGGCATGACCGGCGGCTCGGGCGCCCCGTACCGGGGCCCGCTCGGCGCGGCGGGACCGCGCGGCATCGCCCGGTCGTCGCCCTGCCCCTGCAGCAGGAGCACGAACAGCAGCACCATCACGGCGACCACGGGCGGCAGCACCGCCTCGATCCGGGGCCTCCCCCGCCGTCCGCCCCGTCCCGGGCCACCGCGACCGCGGCCCCGGCCCTGCCCCCGGAACAACTCCCGGGCCCGGGCCACGACCTCGGCGGATGTACGGGAGACGCGCATGGCTCCACTGTCCGCGCCGGGGACGGCCACCGCGATCGGTGTGGGCCGCCCGGGTGACGGCGGCCGCGCCTCCCGCCGCGGGGCGGCTCAGGTCAGAGGAAGCGGCCCATCAGGACGTCGTCGACGTACGCCCCGTCGAGGAGGAACTCCTCCGGGAGGACGCCCTCGACGGCGTAGCCGAGGGAGGCGTAGAGGGCGCGCGCGGGCGCGTTGTGGCCGAGGACGCGGAGGGTGATGCGGCGGGCGCCGCGGCGGCGGGCCTCGTCCTCGGCGGCGCGCATCAGGGCCTTGCCGACGCCCCGGCCGCGGGCCCTCTCGGCCAGGACCAGTCCCTGGATCTGCTGGACGTGGGCGTTGGCCGCGAGGGGGGTCGGACGGGCCACCCGCACGTAGCCGACGACCTCGCCGTCGGTCTTCGCGACCAGGATGTCGGCCGCCGGGTGCCGTTCGTCGAAGAACGGCCGTCCCGGCTCGGGCGGCGGCGCCACCGCGTGCAGCGTGGACCAGGTCTCCCGGTCCAGGAGGTTCAGCGCCGGGCCGTCCTCGTCGCGGGCGGGGCGGATCAGGGTGTCGGTCCGGGTCGTCGTCGGCATGCGGGGATCGTACGGGCCGGTGGCGCGCCGGGGAAAAGGACTTTCGGCACGGCGGCGTCGGGCCGCCGGGCCCGTCCGGGAGGATGACGGCATGGAACCGAGGGAAACGGGCGAGGGGTCCGGGCGGCGGACGGTGGCGGTGGCCGGGGCCTCCGGTCTGATCGGCGGGGCGCTGGCCCGGTCGCTGGAGGCGGACGGGCACCGGGTGGTGCGGCTGGTGCGGCGGGAGCCCCGGACCGGGGACGAGGTCCGCTGGGACCCGTCCTCCGGGCGGCTGGACCCGGCGGCGCTGGACGGCTGCGACGCCGTGGTGAACCTGGCGGGGGCCGGTGTCGGCGACCGGCGCTGGACGGACGAGTACAAGCGGCGGATCCGTGAGAGCCGGACGGGCGGCACGGCGGCGCTGGCCGGGGCGATCGTGGCGATGGACACCCCGCCTCGGGTGTTCGTCAACGGCAGCGCGGTCGGCTACTACGGCGACACCGGTGACCGCCCGGTCGACGAGGACGCGCCGCCCGGGCGGGGCTTCCTGCCGGAGCTGACGGTGGAGTGGGAGGCGGCCGCGGAGCCGGCCCGGGCCGCGGGCGTGCGCACGGCCCTGGCGCGGACCGGGCTGGTGGTGTCGCGGGGCGGCGGGGCCTGGGGGCGGCTGTTCCCGCTGTTCCGGGCCGGGCTCGGCGGCCGGCTCGGGGACGGGCGGGAGTACTGGTCGTTCATCGCGCTGCGGGACGAGGTGGCGGCGCTGCGGCACCTGCTCTTCACGCCGGGCCTGGAGGGCCCGTTCAACCTGACGGCCCCGCTCCCGGTGACCAACCGGGAGGTGACGGCGGCGATGGCGAAGGTCCTCCGGCGGCCCGCGGTGTTCGCGGTGCCGGCGCCGGTGCTGCGGGCGGTGCTGGGCGAGATGAGCCAGGACGTCCTCGGCAGCACGCGGGCGGTGCCGCGGCGGTTGCGGGAGTCCGGGTTCGTGTTCTCCTGCCCCGACGTGGAGTCCGCGGTCCGGGCGGCGCTGGACGACTGACGCCGGCGGGCCCCTGACCCCGGCCGGTCCCTGGCCCCGGCCGGCCCCTGACCCCGGCCGGTCCCTGGCCGTCGCCGTGCCGTGCCGTGCGTTGGGGGGGGGCCGTCGCCTTGCCGTGCCGTCGCCTTGCCGTGCCGTTGCGGTCCCGTCGGCGTGCCGTGCCGTTGGCGTGCCACGGCCGTGCCACCGTGCCCGGTCCGTGCGCAGGACCCTCCGCGCGGCGACCGGTCCTACCCTCGAAGTGGCCCGAATTCGGGTATTCCGGGGGGAAGTTGGGGGCATCACGTCTCCAGCGGCCGCGCAACCTCGAGGAGGGGCACGTGCTTCAGCACGCACAGAAGGCTGACGTCGTCGTGGTGGGAGCCGGAGTGGCCGGGCTGTCGGCGGCTCTGCGGCTGACCGCGGCGGGCGTCAGCACCGCAGTCCTGGAGGCCGCCCCGTTCGTGGGCGGCAGGATGTCGACGGAGAAGGTCGACGGTTTCCGGCTGGACCGGATGGGCCAGCTGTTGTTCACCTCGTACCCCGAGCTCCGCACCACACCGGGCCTGGACGACCTGGTGCTGCGCCCCTTCGCGCCGGGGGTGCTGGTGCACGGCGGCGGACGGCTGCACCACGCCGGCGGCCCGGAGGGAGTGGGCAGGGGCGCGCGAGGGGCGCATACGGCGCACGAGCAGAAGCTGGAGGGGGCGCTCGCGGGGGCGCTCGACGTGGCCACGGCCGCCGCGCGGGGAGGCAGAAGGAACGTTCCTCCGCTGATTCCGGCGATCCCCGCGATCCCGCCGCTCCCCGGGGGCCCCGCCGACCGGCTCGCCCCGGCGCCGCTCCCGGAGTTCCCGGAGGTGCCGCAGTGCCCGGAGGTCGCCGAGGTCCTGGAGTCGTCCGGGCCGGCGGGTCTCCCGCCGTTCCCCGAGCCCCGCGCCGCCGCCCCGGCGAGGGTGCGGGCCGGTGCGGCGGCGGCGATCCGGATGACCGGGCTGCGGGCGCGCCGGCCGCGGCTGGGACGGGTCCGTCCGCGCCGGGCGCTCGGAGCGGTGGCCGGTCCGCTCGGGGGTCCGGGCGACCGGGCGCGGCTGGCGTCGGCGCTGGCGGGGATCGCGGCCACGCCCGTGGAGCGGCTGCTGACCCGCGCGGAGATGCCGGCCGCCGAGGCGCTGTCGGCCCGTGGCGTCCCCGGGCGGGCGCTGGAGGGGTTCCTGCGCCCGCTGCTGGCCGCGCTGCTCTGCGACCCCGAGCTGGCCGGCTCCAGCCGGTGCGCGGACCTGGCGCTGCGCGCCTGGGCCACCGGGCGGCTGTGCGTGCCGGAGGGCGGCGCCGAGGCGGTACCGGAGCTGCTGGCCCGCGCCCTGCCGCCGGGGACGGTGCACACCGGGGTGCGGGTCACCTCCGTGTCGACCACCTCGGTGACGACGGCGGAGCACGGCGAGTTCCGCTGCCGGGCGGTGCTGCTGGCCACCGACGCGCGGACCGCCGCCGAGCTGCTGCCCGGACTGCGGGTGCCGGACTTCCATCCGGTGACGGTGCTCCACCACACCACCGACGAGGCCCCGGACACCGGCTCGTTCCTGCTGCTGGACGCCGAGCGCGGCGGCCCGGTGGCGCACACCTCGGTGGTCAGCCGGGTCGACCCGACCCGGGCGCCCGCCGGACGGACGCTGGTCTCCTCGACGGTGCTGGGCGCACCGCCGCGGAACGTGGACGACGCCGCACGGGAGCACCTGGCCCGGCTGTACGGAATTCCGACACGGGCCTGGGAGACGCTCGCCGTGCACCACACGGCGGCGGCGGTCCCGGTGATGCGTCCGCCGCTCGACCCGCGGCGTTCGGTGCGGCTGCTGGCCGGGCTGTACGTCTGCGGCGACCACCGGGACACCGGCACGGTCCAGGGCGCGCTGCACTCGGGGCGGCGTGCCTCCGCGGCGATCCTGCGCGACCTCGGCGCGGGAACGGGACTGCGGCCGGGCGAACCGGTCCCCCGGCCCCGGGCGGCCTGACCCCGGCCGTCCGCGCCGCACGCGGCGGCCGGCCCGCGTGCGGCGTGACCCCCGCCGTGGTCCGGCCGTGGTCCGGCCGCGGTCCCGCCACGGTCCGGCCGCGTGCGGTCCCGGCGCCGCCGCGGCCCCTACACGCCGTCCGGCGCCACGGCCCGCCTGGTGACCGGGCAGATCATGCCGGGGCGCAGCCCGTTGGCCTCCAGCACCTCGGCGATCCGGGGGACGGCCCGCAGGGTGGTGGCGGGCCAGTCGTGCAGCAGGACGACCTGACCGTCGGTGAGCCGGCCGACCGCCTCGACGACGGCGTCGGCGCTCGCGCCGTTCCAGTCCTGCGGGTCGACGTCCCAGAGGATCTCGGTGAGGCCGAACTTCGCGGCGGTGGCCCGCACGGTCTCGTCGGTCTCGCCGTAGGGCGGGCGGAACAGGGTCGGGATCCCGCCGCCGGCCGCGGCGACGGCGTCCTGGGTGCGGGCGATCTCGGACTCCCGCTCGGCGGGGCCGAGTCCGGTGAGGCGGGGGTGGCTGTAGCTGTGGTTGCCGATCCACATCCCGGCGTCGGCCTGGGCGCGGACCAGGCCCGGGTCGGCGTCCACGTGGTTGCCCTGGTTGAACATGGTGGCCCGCAGTCCGGCCTCGTGCAGGGCCTCCAGCAGGGCGGCGGTGTGGCGGGAGGGGCCGTCGTCGAAGGTCAGGCCGACGTAGCCGCGGCAGGCGGCGGGAGCGCCCTCCTCCCCGGCCACGGGGACGCGGGCGGCTCCGGCGGCCGGCGGGCGTGAAGGCTCGGACATGCGTGGGGTCTCCTGGTCGGGGCGGCGCGGGGCCGCCCGGGCATGACGGCCCGGGCGGCCCCGCGGCGCGGTGGTGCGGTGGGAGCGGCGGCGCGGTGGACCCTAGCTCGCGGCGCAGGTGACCGTGGGCCAGGTCCGGTTGCCGTTGTGCTGGATGGTCACCCCCCAGGTGTTGCCGCTGCCGTTGGGCCGGGCCACCAGGGTCTGGCTGTTCGGGTAGCTGGTGGAGGCGTTCCAGGTGGAGAGCACGCGGGCCGGCGACGGGACGTTCATGGTCACCGTCCAGTTGCTCGAGCCGCTCACCGTCACGTTCAGGTTGTACCGGTCGCTCCACTGCGACCCGGCCGACAGCGTCGCCGTGCAGCCGCCCGGGTTGGTGGGCGGCGGCGTGGTGCCGCCGTCGGGGGCGACCGCACGGCCGGTGGTCGGGGAGATCATGCCCGCGCACAGGCCCTTGGAGCTCAGCACCTGGGCGATCCGCGGGACGGCCGCGAGGGTGTTGGCGGACCAGTCGTGCATCAGCATCACCTGGCCGTCGGTGAGCCGCCCGGCCGCCTGGACGATGGCGTCGGTGCTCGCGTTGTTCCAGTCCTGCGAGTCGACGTCCCAGATGATCTCGCGGAGGCCGAACTTGGCCTCGGCGGCCCGCAGGGTCGCGTTGGTCTCGCCGTAGGGCGGGCGGAACAGCTTCGGCGTGCCGCCGCCGGCGTTGGCGATGGCCTGCTGGGTCCGGGAGATCTCGGACTCCATCTGGGCCTGGCTCAGCTGGGTCATGTGGGGGTGGGTGTAGCTGTGGTTGGCGACCCACATGCCGGCGTCGACCTGGGCCTTGACCAGCCCGGGGTTGGCGGCGGCGTACTGGCCCTGGTTGAACATGGTGGCCCGCAGGCCGGCCTGCCGCAGGGCGTTCAGCAGGGCGGAGGTCTGGCTGGAGGGGCCGTCGTCGAAGGTGAGGCCGACGTAGCCGTTGCAGGCGGCGGCCCGGACGGACGGCGCCTCCTGCGGCGCGGGCGCGGCCTGGGCCGGTGCGGTGACGGCGGTGAGGGCGGTGAGGGCGCTCACCGCGCCCATCACGGCGGCGGCTCGTGCGGCGAGCGGACGGAGCAGCTTGCGCATGCGGATTCTCCTGGTCGGGGGGCGGCTCACGGCCGCCCGGGCACGGTCCCGGGCGGCCCTCGTCTCCGGTGGCGCCTTTCCTCGGCGGCGCTCCGGGCCCCGGCCGGTGCCGGGGGCCGGGCAGGGAGTCGGGCAGGGAGTCGGACAGGGAGTCGGACAGGAAGTCGGACAGCAGGTCCTACAGGGACGCGGGCAGGGACTGGGGCAGAGGGCTCAGCCGCTGCTGCAACTGACGGACGGCCAGGTCCAGTTGCCGTTGTGCTGGATGGTCATGCCCCAGTTGCCGCCGCTGCCGTCGGGTTTCGCCACCAGGGTCTGGGCGGACGGATAGCTCGCCGAGACGTTCCAGGTGGCGAGCACCTTGGCGGGCGACGGCACGTTCACCGTCACCGTCCAGTTGCTCGATCCGCTCACCGCCACGTTCAGGTTGTACCGGTCGCTCCACCTGTCACCGGCGGAGAGCGTCGCGGTGCAGCCGCCGGGGTTGGTGGGCGGGGGCGTGGTGGGCGGCGGGGTGGTGCCGCCGGAGCCGACCGTGATGCTGGAGCTGCCGCTGCTCTGGTACCCCTCGGTGGCCATGATCTGGTAGTTGTGGTTGCCCAGCCTCATGCCGGCCCGGGCCCAGGCGTCGAAGTGGTTGCCGGTGGTGATGGTGCCCCCGGTCCGCTTCGAGGTGCGTACGCTCCAGAACTGGTCGAAGGTCCTGGTGCCCTCGATGGAGGGGGCGTTGTACCGGGTGGTCTTGTAGATGTCGTACGTGCCGCCGTCGCTGGTGACCGACCCCATCCTGGTGCCGGTGGGCCGGTAGGTGCCCCAGTTGTCGACGATGTAGTACTCGATGAGCGGCCCGGTGGTCCACCCGTAGAGGGTCAGGTAGGCGTTGCCCGAGGGGTTGAACGAGCCGGAGTAGGTGACGGTCCTGCGGGCGCCGGTCGCCCAGCCCTTGCCGGCCACGAAGTTGCCGGTGTTGCTCCACTGCGTGCTGTAGCTGCCGCCCGACCTGAGGGTCATGGAGACGGTGTTGGGCGCGTCCGTCCAGAACGAGTAGTAGTACCCGCCGTCGTTGCCGGTCTGGTTCTGGGTGATCGTCGTGTCGGCGCTCGCGGGGGCGAGGCCGCCGACGAACGCCACGAAGGCCATGGCGAGGACGAACAGGCCCCGGGTTAAGGACCCGCCTTCGCCCCGTCTGCGTCCCGTCCGCCGGATGGACGTGTTCATACGTGCTGCCTCCTCTGGGGGGAGAGGTCGTGCGGTGTTGAACAGTGTGGAGAGACGCGGACGGGTGTCAATTGTTTCGGTCGAAGTTTCGAAAACCTTCGTAGATTCCTTCAGTCCGCGACAGCCCGCCGACGCCGGGCTTAGACCACGGCGGGACACCCGCTCGCACAGGAGCGCCCCCTGATCACCGCATGGGCACGGGCACCGGCGGCCTCCCGGTTCCGAAAGTTTCGAAGCCCGCGCCGAACGCGTCGCGGGCCGCGCCACCAGGTCCGCGCCGTCCGGCCCCGGGCACGGCGGAGGGCCGCCACCCGGTCGGGTGGCGGCCCTCGTCACGACGTCGGCTCCGCGCGGGACGGAGCCCGTGGATCACACGTCGTAGTACAGCTCGAACTCGTGCGGGTGCGGGCGGAGCGCGATCGGGGCGATCTCGTTGGTCCGCTTGTAGTCGATCCAGGTCTCGATCAGGTCGGGCGTGAAGACGTCGCCCTGGAGGAGGTACTCGTGGTCGGCCTCGAGCGCGTCGAGGACGGCGCCCAGCGAGGTCGGGACCTGCGCGACGTTGGCGTGCTCCTCGGGAGCCAGCTCGTAGAGGTCCTTGTCGATCGGCTCGGCCGGCTCGATCTTGTTCTTGATGCCGTCCAGGCCGGCCATCATCAGCGCCGAGAACGCCAGGTACGGATTGCCCGACGAGTCGGGGGCGCGGAACTCGACGCGCTTGGCCTTCGGGTTGGCGCCCGTGATCGGGATGCGCATGGCGGCGGAGCGGTTGCGCTGCGAGTACACCAGGTTGATCGGCGCCTCGAAGCCCGGCACCAGACGGTGGTAGGAGTTCACCGTCGGGTTGGTGAAGGCCAGCAGCGACGGGGCGTGCCGGAGGATGCCGCCGATGTAGTGGCGGGCCATGTCGGACAGGCCCGCGTAGCCGGTCTCGTCGTAGAACAGCGGCTGGCCGCCGGTCCACAGCGACATGTGGACGTGCATGCCGGAGCCGTTGTCGCCGAAGATCGGCTTGGGCATGAAGGTGGCGGTCTTGCCGTTCCTCCACGCGACGTTCTTGATGATGTACTTGAACAGCATCAGGTCGTCGGCCGCGGCCAGCAGCGTGTTGAACTTGTAGTTGATCTCCGCCTGGCCGGCCGTGCCCACCTCGTGGTGCTGGCGCTCGACCTGCAGGCCGGACTTGGCCAGCTCCAGGGACATCTCGGCGCGCAGGTCGGCGAAGTGGTCGACCGGGGCGACCGGGAAGTAGCCGCCCTTGTACTTGACCTTGTAACCACGGTTGTTCTCGGTGGCGCCGGCGTTCCAGGCGCCCGCCTCGGAGTCGATGTGATAGAAGGCCTGGTTCGCCTCGGTGGAGAAGCGCACCGAGTCGAAGACGTAGAACTCGGCCTCGGGACCGAAGAAGGCGGTGTCGGCGATGCCGGTGGACGCCAGGTACGCCTCGGCCTTCTTCGCCACGTTCCGCGGGTCACGGGAGTACTGCTCGCCGGTGATCGGGTCGTGGATGAAGAAGTTGATGTTGAGCGTCTTGTCCCGGCGGAACGGGTCGACACGGGCCGTGCTCAGGTCCGCGCGCAGGGCCATGTCCGACTCGTGGATGGCCTGGAAGCCGCGGATGGAGGACCCGTCGAAGGCCAGCTCCTCGCCCGGGTCGAACGCCTCGGCGGGAATCGTGAAGTGCTGCATCACGCCCGGCAGGTCGCAGAAGCGAACGTCAACGAACTTGACGTCCTCATCGGCGATGAACTTCTTGGCCTCGTCGGCGTTCTGGAACATCCAGCTCCTCCTACTCCCGGCCGGTTCCGCCAGGGGTGGTAGTACTTCGTGCGCCAGTGCGGTGACACACGCTGACTGGGACCCTAGTGATCGGCGATTTCTCGAACATGACTCATTTGTTTCCGGGAAGTTAACCGCTCGATCACGGCCCTGGGGCGGCGACGCGCGCCGGTCTCCCTCCATGGTCCTGCCCCGCGTCCGGTGGCGCACCCCGCCTTCCGCCACGCGCGCGCCCGGCAAGTACCGTGGAGTGCGTGGACAACAGGCAAGCACTCGGATCCTGGCTCTCCGGCCCCCGCGCGGCGGCCGAGGAGGCCGGTGTCGACTTCGGCTACCGGGGTGAACAGCTCGGGCTGCCCGAGCACGGCCCCGGCTCCATCGCACGTCCCGGGCGCCGTCTCGGCGCACTGGTCGTCGACTGGGCGCTCTGCATGCTGATCGCATACGGTCTCATCACGGACGGTTACGGTCAGGCCACGAGCAACTGGGCCCTGCTGATCTTCTTCGGACTGGGCGTCCTGACCGTCGGATCGGTCGGCTTCACGCCGGGCAAGCGGCTCTTCGGACTGCGGGTCGTCGCCCTCGCGAGCGGCACGGTGGTGCCCTGGCGGGCGGCGGTGCGGACGCTGCTGCTGTGCCTGGCGCTCCCCGCGCTGGTGTGGGACCGCGACGGGCGGGGTCTGCACGACCGCGCCGCCGGAACGGTCGAGGTCAGGATCTGACGCCGGCCGCGCCGACCGCGCGGCCCGCGACAAGGAACGTGTGAACGCGAAGATGTGAACGCGGACGTGTGAGGGGCGCCCGGTCGGTGGACCGGGCGCCCCTCACACGTCGTCGGAGTGGGAGTGCGGGTCAGCGGCCCTTGGAGCCGCGCGGGAGCTTCATGCCCTTGGGCATCGGGCCCTTGGGGAGCGGCATGTTCTTCATCAGGTCGCCCATCGCCCGCAGCCGGTCGTTGGTGACCGTGACCTGCGGCCCGGTGAGCACCCGCGGCAGCTTGAGCATGGTGGTGCGCAGCTTCTTCAGCGGCACCTGGCCCTCGCCGTTGCCCACCACGATGTCGTGCACCGGCACGTCGGCCACGATGCGGCCCATCTTCTTCTTCTCGGCCACGAGCAGGCTCTTCACCCGGTTCGGGTTGCCCTCCGCGACCAGCACGATGCCGGCCTTGCCGACCGCCCGGTGCACCACGTCCTGGCTGCGGTTCATCGCCACCGCGGGGGTGGTGCTCCAGCCCCGGCCGATGTTGTCCAGCACCGCCGCCGCGGCGCCCGGCTGGCCCTCCATCTGCCCGAAGGCGGCCCGCTCGGCCCGGCGCCCGAACACGATCGCGGTCGCCAGCAGGGCGACCAGCAGACCGAGGATGCCCAGGTAGATCGGGTGACCGATCCAGAAGCCGATCGCGAGGAAGACACCGAGGGTGATGATTCCGACAGCCGCGAGTACAAGACCGATCTTCTTGTCGGCCCTGCGGGTCATCTTGTACGTCAGGGCGATCTGCTTGAGTCGCCCGGCATTCGCAGACTCCGCTGCGGTTTCCTTCCTCGCCATGTCTCGAAGTCTACGTGTACGACGCCGCCGTCACGAAGGCGGTGCCCGCACCGTGTACGCCCGGTCCCGGGCGGTGACCGTCCGGGGGCGAGGCGGTCAGGAACGGACGGCGGCGGCGACGGGGGCCGCGTCGAGCACGCGCTGGACCTCGACGCGCTCGCGGGCGCGCTGCCGGTCCTCCAGGACGGAGGTCCAGGCGTTGCGGCGGGCGGTGCGCTGACCGCCGCCGAGCAGCAGCGATTCCACGGCCAGCAGGGCCCCGGTCAGCGACGGCCGGCGCGGGGCGAGGGCGGCGGCGCGGACGGGCGCGGCCTCGACGGTCTCCGTGGTCACGGTCCCCCCTGGGAGTCGTGGGCGGCGTGGGCGGCGGATCGGGTTCCAGAGTCCCCGAAAGGTGTTACCAGAGCGTGACTCGCCGGTCAAAGCCGGATGAAAGAACTGCCCACGCCCGTCCCCCGGAGAGGCGGACGCGGGCAGTGGGGCGTGGTGCCCGCGCCGGCTCATCTCGGCTCAGACCGCCCGGGCGGCTCCGAGGCCCTCGGAGGCGCGCTGCTCGACGGCCATCCCGTAGAGCCGGCCGGCGCGGTACGAGGAGCGGACCAGCGGGCCGGACATGACGCCGGCGAAGCCGATCTCCTCGGCCTCCTTCTGGAGCTCGACGAACTCCTGCGGCTTGACCCAGCGCTCCACCGGGTGGTGGCGCACGGAGGGGCGCAGGTACTGGGTGATGGTGATCAGCTCGCAGCCGGCGCCGTGCAGGTCGCGCAGGGCCTCGCTGATCTCCTCGCGGGTCTCGCCCATGCCGAGGATCAGGTTGGACTTGGTGACCAGACCGAACTCGCGGGCCTTGGTGATGACCTCGAGGGAGCGCTCGTAGCGGAAGCCGGGGCGGATCCGGCGGAAGATCCGCGGGACCGTCTCGACGTTGTGGGCGAAGACCTCGGGGCGGGACTCGAAGACCTGCCGGAGCAGCTCGGGCACCGCGTTGAAGTCGGGGGCCAGCAGCTCGACCTTGGTGCGTCCGCCCTCGCGGCCGGCGGTCTGCCGGTGGATCTGGCGGACGGTCTCCGCGTAGAGCCAGGCGCCGCCGTCCTCGAGGTCGTCGCGGGCGACGCCGGTGATGGTGGCGTAGTTCAGGTCCATGGTGACCACGGACTCGCCCACGCGGCGGGGCTCGTCGCGGTCGAGCGCCTCCGGCCTGCCGGTGTCGATCTGGCAGAAGTCGCAGCGCCGGGTGCACTGGTCGCCGCCGATGAGGAAGGTCGCCTCGCGGTCCTCCCAGCATTCGTAGATGTTGGGGCAGCCGGCTTCCTGGCAGACCGTGTGCAGGCCCTCGCTCTTCACGAGGTTCTGCATCTTGGTGTACTCGGGACCCATCTTCGCCCGGGTCTTGATCCACTCGGGCTTGCGCTCGATGGGGGTCTGGCTGTTCCGGACCTCCAGGCGCAACATCTTGCGTCCGTCGGGTGCGACTGCGGACACATCGGCTCCCTGTGACTTCGGTTCGTAGGCGTAACCAGCGTACGCCGCATTGTTTCGGTGTCCGTCCCGAGGCCGGGGTTTCGGACGTGGGGTGGCTCTCACCCACCCCGCCCCTGTCACAAGGCTCGGACGGTGGCCGGGAATTCCCCTTCGAGGGCGCGCAGGAGGGCCGCGTTGAGCGTGAAGGCGCGGCGGCACTCGTCGACCACCCGGCGCCTGCCGTCGTCGTCCAGGGGGAGGGCGTCCAGCCGGGCGCGGTAGTCGCGCTTGAAGGCGGCCGGGTTGGGGACGGAGTCGAAGACGTAGAAGCGCACGCCGTCGCCCTTGCGGGCGAAGCCCCAGGTCTTCTCGGCCGTGCCGCGGATGATCTGGCCGCCGGAGAGGTCGCCGAGGTAGCGGGTGTAGTGGTGGGCCACGTAGCCGGCCGGCCAGTCCCGGGCGCAGGCGGCGATCCGGGCGGCGTACTCCTCGGTCACGGGCAGCGGGACGGCCTCCCGCCACCGGTCCGGGCCGCGCAGGTGGGCGAGGTCGCGTTCCAGGGCCGGCAGCCGCATCAGCTCGGGGCGGACAAAGGGTCCGGCCACCGGGTCGTCGCGCAGCGCGGCGGCGGTCTCCTCCAGGGCGCGGTACACGAACCAGAGCTGCTCCGTGTAGCGGGCGTAGCCCTCCAGGCCGAGGTCGCCGGCGAGCATGGCGCTCAGGAAGCCGCTGCTCTCCGCCTCCGTGTGCTGGGCGCGGGTGGCGGTGCGTATGAGTTCCGAGAAGGGGCGCACGGTGTCGTCCATGCGCCCCAGTGTGCCCGCCCGCGGGGCCGCGCGGTCAGACGGAGGCCACGGGCTGCGTCTCGCGGGGGCGGAGCTCGGCGTCCTCCAGCACCTCGCGCAGGTGCTTCTCGATCACCGGCACCACCTCGGCGACGGTGACGTCCCGGCCCAGCTCCGCGGCGAGCGAGGTGACGCCGGCGTCGCGGATGCCGCAGGGGATGATCCGGTCGAACCAGGTGGTGTCCGGGTTGATGTTCATGGCGAACCCGTGCATGGTCACGCCCTTGGAGACGCGGACGCCGATCTGCGCCAGCTTGCGGTCCTCACGGCGCTGGCCGGCGTTGGACGGCGCGTACTCGGGGCCGTTGAGACGGGGGTCGAACTCCTCGTCCGTCATCCTCGGGTCCAGGTCGAGCGAGAGCCCGCCCAGGGACGGTCGCTGCTCCACCGGGTCGCCCAGCACCCACACGCCGCTGCGGCCCTCGATCCGGGTGGTCTCCAGGCCGAACTCCGCGCAGGTGCGGATCATGGCCTCCTCCAGCCGCCGGACGTGGGCCACCACGTCGACGGGGCGGGGCAGCTTCTGGATGGGGTAGCCGACGAGCTGGCCGGGGCCGTGCCAGGTGATCTTGCCGCCGCGGTCCACGTCGATCACCGGGGTGCCGTCCAGCGGGCGCTCGCTCTCCGCGGTGCGCCGGCCGGCCGTGTAGACCGGCGGGTGCTCCAGGAGCAGGACGGTGTCGGGGATCTCGTCGGCGAAGCGCGCCGCGTGCACCCGGCGCTGCTCCTCCCACGCCTGCAGGTACTCGACGGCCTCGGCGCCGAACCCCATGCGTACGAACCGCACCTCACCCACGGAAACCTCCAGGCGTACTCCGGACCCGGCCACGGCAGGCGGCCCCCCTCACTGTATGCCGTCCGGGTGGCGGCCGGGCCACGCGCCCGGGGGGCGGCCGGGCGGGCGCCGGGCCGGCACCCGAGCGGGCACCGGCACGCGGGGGACCGGTCCGGTCCGTTCGGCTTCGTCTCGGTCGACATTGGTATGGGCGAAGCGTCACTTCCGGATAGGAAACTCACCCGTTCGAGCGAACGAATGGTGAAGTGTGCGATGAGCTGCCTACTCTCCGCTACATTCACGCCGTTCACTGGCCATAACGGCTGCTCATAGGCAATCCGGGCGCCCCCCGGGGCCCGCCACGGAAGGCAGGAGACCGCACCGCAGATGACGGAACGACCCGCGCAGCGCACTCCCAACCGCCAGCTCGCCGCGCTCATCGCAGAGGCGGGATTCTCCAACGCGGGACTGGCCCGGCGCGTGGACCAGCTGGGACTCGAGCACGGCCTCGACCTGCGGTACGACAAGACGTCCGTCACCCGGTGGCTCCGCGGCCAGCAGCCCCGGGGGACCACACCGGCGCTGATCGCGGAGGTCTTCACCCGCCGCCTCGGGCGCCGGCTGACCGCGCAGGACCTCGGCCTGGACGCCTGTGCCCCGGTCTACGCCGGGCTGGAGTTCGCGGCCACGCCCGAGGAGGCCGTGGACATCGTCAGCGGCCTGTGGCGCAAGGACTCCGGCAGCCACGCCGAGCTCCGCAAGATCGCCTTCACCCCGGCGGGGCTGGTGGTGCCCAGCCGGGACTGGCTGATCGGCCGCCCCGACGACCGGGTCGGCCGGGGCGAGCCGCCCGCGGGCGCGGTGCGGGTGCCGGCGCAGGCCCGTCCCGGACGGGAAGCGGGCGGGACCCTGGCCGCGGTGCCCCGGCAGCGGGGCGGGCGCGGCGGCGAACGGGTGGCCGAACGGAGCCCCGGCCAGCGCGTCACCGGCGGCGACGTGGCGGCGCTGCGGTCGGTGGGCGAGCTGTTCCGCTCCCTCGACCACGCCTACGGCGGCGGGCACGCCCGGCAGGCGCTGGTCCGGTACCTGGAGCACGAGGCCGAGCCGATGCTCCGCGGCGCGTACGGGGAGAAGCTGGGGCGGCGGCTGTTCGGCGCGGTGGCCGACCTCACGCGGCTGGCCGGCTGGACCTCGTACGACATCGGGGCGCACGGGCTGGCCCAGCGGTACTTCGTGCAGGCGCTGCGGCTCAGCCAGGCGGCGGGCGACCGGATGTACGGGGCGTACGTCCTGGTCTCGATGAGCCGGCAGGCCGTCTACCTGGGCCACGGGCGGGAGGCGGTGCAGCTCGCGCGGGTGGCGCAGCAGGGCGCCGGGGGTTCGGCGCCGCCGGTGGTCCAGGCGCTGCTGCACGCGGTGGAGGCGCGGGCGCACGGGGTGCTGGGCGAGGTCCGGGCCTGCACGGCGGCGCTGGTGCGGGCGGAGCGGGCGCTGGAGGCGGCGCGGCCGCAGGACGAGGTCCCGCCGTGGGCCCGCTTCTTCGACGAGGCGCAGCTCGCCGACGAGTTCGGGCACTGCCACCGGGACCTCCAGCAGTACCGGGCGGCGGCGCAGTACGCGGAGCGGTCCCTGCAGCTGCGGGCCCCGGCGTACGCGCGGAGCCGGCTCTTCTGCCGGCTGGTGCTGGCGTCGGCGCGGCTGGGGCTGGGCGAGCTCGACCAGGCCTGCCAGCTCGGCGCGGAGGCGGCGGGGCAGGCGGCGGAGATGCGGTCCGTGCGGGCGGTGGAGTACGTGCGGGACTTCGAGCGGCGGCTCGAGCCGTACAAGGACGCCGCCCCGGTCCGCACCTACCGCGACCGGGTGGCCACCCTCCTCTGACCAGCGGCCCGGCCCCCGCGGCGGCCCTCGCGGCGCGCGCCCCGCGCCGTGGGGGCCGTGCCGTGGGGCCGCCCTGCGGGGGCCGTGCTGTGGGGGCCGCGTGCGTGGGCGAGGCCCGGCGGGGCGGCCGGGCCCGGTGCGGCCACCCGTCCCGCGCGGACGCTCCGCCTGCGCCCACCCGCGCCGCCCAGGCGGCACGATTGCCCGCAGGACGGGCCCACGGCCCCCGCACCCGGCGCGGGACCTCGCGGGAGAGCCCCGCGGGGGCGTGCCTTACGCTGCCCCCGACCAGATGGTTGGCCTATGAACACAAGAGGGGGCGCGCCGCCCGCATGGACCCGACGAACGACGCCGCCGCGTTCTTCACCGCCGACGGGGACACCCTGCTCCCCGGCGAGCACGCCCGGAGCTGGTGGACCCCCGACGCCGTGCACGGCCGCCTCCTCGGCGGGCTCCTCGCCCGCGCCCTGGAGCGCGAGCACGGCGCGGAGGGCCTCCACTTCGCCCGCCTCACCGTCGACCTCTTCCGCGCCTGCCCCTTCGCCCCGCTGCGCGTGACCACGGAACGGATCCGCGACGGCCGCCGCATCCGCGTGGCCGACGCCGTGGTGCACGGCGCGAACGGCGTCGCGGCCCGTGCGAGCGCCGTGCTGCTGCGCCGGGGCGAGCAGCCCGCCGGTCCCGTCCCGGCGACCCCGGACTGGGACGCGCCGCCCCCGGAGGAGATCGCGCCCGTGCGTCACGACATGCCGTGGAACCTCTGGCTGTTCGGCGGCGACAACCGCCCCGTGGAGAGCTGGGAGGGCGTCCCCGAGCGCCGGGCCTGGCTGCGCGACGAGGCCGAGCTGGTGGCGGGCGAGGCGCTCTCGCCGTTCGTCCGGGTCGCCCTCGCCGCCGACACGGCCAGTCCGATGGCCCACCGGTCCGACGACGACCTGGAGTTCATCAACGCGGATTACACGCTGACGCTGGCTCGTCTCCCGCTCGGCGACGCCATAGGGTTCCAGGCCACGGCGCACAGCAGCGAGGAGGGCGTCGCGGTCGGCCATTGCGCCCTGTACGACACGGCCGGCCCGATCGGTTACGCGATGACCACCGCCCTCGCCAACGCCCGCCAGGCCTGAACGTCCTGACGTTCCTACGTCCTGACGTCCTGACGTCCTGACGCCTGCATTCCGCTCCCTCGTCGTCCAAGGAGACCTCGGTGCCCAACCACGGTGACTGGCAACTCGGCATCTACCTCGACGGGTTGACCGGGAAGATGCCCGACCACCCGATGGCGTACGCCGACCTCGAGCGCCGCGCCGAGCAGGTGATGCCGCCGGAGCTGTGGTCCTACGTGGCCGGCGGCGCCGGGGACGAGCGCACCCAGAACGCCAACGTGACGGCCTTCGACCGCTGGGGCCTGATGCCCCGGATGCTGGCCGGTGCCGCCGAACGCGACCTGTCCACCGAGCTGTTCGGCCGCCGGCTGCCGACACCGCTGATGCTCGCCCCGGTGGGCGTGATCGGCCTGTGCGACCTGGCCGAGGGACGGGGCGACCTGGTGACCGCCCGCGCGGCCGCCGCCACCGGCGTGCCGATGATCGCCTCCACGCTCTCCCAGGACCCGTTGGAGGACGTGGCGCGCGAACTCGGCGACACTCCGGGGTGGTTCCAGCTCTACCCGCCGAACGACCCCGAGCTGACGGAGAGCCTGGTCCGCCGCGCCGAGGCGGCCGGCTACTCGGCGATCGTCGTCACCCTGGACACCCTGACCCTGGGCTGGCGCCCTCGCGACCTGTCGATCGCCAGCTTCCCGCAGCTCAAGGGCCAGTGCCTGGCCAACTACTTCAGCGACCCGGTGTTCCGCTCCCGGCTCGCCGCACCGCCGGAGGAGGACCCCGAGGCGGCCACCGGCCACTGGGCGATGATCTTCGGCAACCAGCGGCTGACCTGGGACGACCTGGACCGGCTGCGCTCCCTGACCTCCCTGCCGGTGCTGCTGAAGGGCATCTGCTCCCCCGAGGACGCCCGGCGTGCCGTGGACAGCGGCGTGGACGGGATCTACTGCTCCAACCACGGCGGACGTCAGGCCAACGGCGGCCTGCCCGCCCTGGACTGCCTGCCCGAGGTGGCCGACGCCGCGGGCGAGGTGCCGGTGATCTTCGACTCCGGCGTGCGGAGCGGCCCCGACGTGGTCAAGGCGCTGGCCCTCGGCGCCCGTGCCGTGGCGATCGGCCGCCCCTACGGCTACGGCCTCGCGGTGGGCGGCCAGGCCGGCGTGGAGCACGTGCTGCACTGCCTGCTGGCCGAGCTCGACCTCACCCTCGCCATCGACGGCTACGCCTCCACCGCCGCGCTGACCCGCGACGACCTGCGACCGGTGCGGTGAGACGGTGACCTGGGACGACCACGGCGGCGCCCTGCGGCTCACCGTGGGGGAAGGCGTCGAGCGCGTGGTCGGCGGCCTGGACGCCGACCCCGAGGCGTGGCTCGCCCTGGACCACGGCGTCCGCGAGGCCTGCCGGGACGCCGCCCGGAACCCCGGCCACACGCGGTGGCGGGCCCTGCGGGAGCTGCGGCCGCGGGAGGGCGCGTACGCCCCGCCGGCCCTCGCCTTCGCCCTCTGCCACGGGGACGGCAGGATCCGCGAGAAGGCGCTGAAGGAGGCCGAGGCGCGTCCCGAGGCGCTGCCGCTGGTGGTCGTCCGGTGCGCGGACTGGGCGGGGCCCGTCCGGCTGCGGGCCCGGGGCCTGCTGCGGAGGATGCTGACCGTCGAACGGGCCGTGGCGCTCACGCCGCTGGTGCTGCGCCTGGGGCACCGGGCCCAGGGCGCGACCGCGGTCGGCCTGGTGCGCGACGCCCTGCGGTCCGTCTCGGCCGGGGAGCTCCGGCCGCTGCTGCGGCACCCGAACCGGCGGGTGCGGCGCTTCGCCGTCGAACTCGCCCTCTCCGCGGGCCTGTTCACCGCTCCCGAACTGGCCCGCACGGCCGCCGGCGACCCCGACGTGGTCGTCCAGGACCTGTGCGCGAACGCGGCGCTGGCGGCGTTCCCCGAGGACGAGGCCGCCCGGGACGCCGTCCTGGAGCCGCTGCTCACCGCCCGCAACTCCCGCGCCCGTGCCACCGGCGTCACCGCGCTGCGCCGCGCGGGCCGGCCCCGGCGGGCCGAGGCCTTCCTGACCGACCGCTCCCCCGTGGTCAGGGCGTGCGCGCGCTGGGTGCTGCGGGAGCACGGCATCGACCCGCTCCCCCGCTACCGGGCCCTGTGCGCGGACCCCGCCGACCCGGCGGTCCCGCGCGGCGCGCCGGCGGGGCTCGCCGAGTGCGGCGGGCGGGAGGACACCCGGCTGCTGCGGCCGCTGCTGGCGCACCCGGCGCCGGCCGTCCGGGCCGCGGCGGTGGCCGCGCTGCGCCGCCTGGACGCGCTGGACCGGGCGGAGCTGTGGCCGCTGCTGGACGACCCGTCGGCCGCCGTGGTGCGGGAGGCCGCCACGGCGCTGCTGCCGGACGCCCGCGCCCTCGACCCGGACGTCCTGAGCCGGATGCTGGAGCCCGGTGGTCCCCGCACCGGCGCCGGGCGGCGTTCCGGCTGCTCGCCGCGCACGGCGGGCTGCCCGCGCTGCGGGCGGCGGTGGACCTGTTGGACAGCCCGGACGAGCCCACGCGCGACCGGGCGGCGCGGTGCCTCGCCACCTGGGAGCCCCCGCCCGACCTGACCAGGGGCGACCCCGAGGTGGCGGCGCTGATCGAGGCGTCCCGCGACCGCATCCCCCGCTCCCAGCTGCCGTTCCTCGTGTGGGCGACCGGCGTCGGCCCCGCCCGGTGACCCGGTGAGCGGACGCGTCACGCCCCGGCCGCGGACGGCCGGGGCGTGAGGCGCGGACGGACGGGGCGTGCGTCAGTGCGCCTGGAGCAGCGCGCGGACCAGGCGGCAGGTGGCCGGGGACGGCGGGTGGACGCCGATCAGCTGGGCGGCCAGGTGGACGACCTCGTCCGGGGCCTGGCGCGGGGTGTGGAAGCCCAGGTCGAGGAGGGCGATCGCCAGCCGCATCGCCTTCAGGCGGCGGTTGTGGTCGACGTACCACTCACGCGGCCGGCCCGCGGGCAGCGGACGCTTCTGGACGGGCACGTAGGGACGGTCGAGCGGAACGGGACGCTTGGCGGTGGACTGGGTGGAACGGGCCTTGGGCCGGGTGGTGGAAGCGGCAGCGGGCACAGGCAATCCTCCTGTCGCGGTCGGGTCGCCCGACGGGCCGGCGGAAGGCCCGCCGAACTCCCTCGAACATGTATTCATTCTACCGCCTGACACTGACAAAGTCCCTGGCCAGAACGGGTGTTGGGGCCCCGGTGGCGGGTGGGGGAAACGAGTTCCGCGAGCGGCCCCGCGGCGTATCGTGAGGCCATGGAGATCTGGATCAACCCCGCCTGCTCGAAGTGCCGCAGCGCCCTCTCGGTGCTCGACGCGGAGGGCGCCGACTACACCGTCCGCCGCTACCTGGAGGACGTCCCCACGGAGGACGAGATCCGGGCCGTGCTGGACCGGCTCGGGCTGGAGCCGTGGGAGATCACGCGGACCCAGGAGGCCGCGGCGAAGGAGCTCGGGCTCAAGGAATGGCCGCGGGACGCCGGGGCGCGGGACCGGTGGATCGCCGCGCTGGCCTCCCACCCGAAGCTGATCCAGCGCCCGATCGTCACCGCCGACGACGGCACGGCGGTGGTGGCCCGGTCGGAGGAGGCGGTACGGGAGGCACTGGCGCGCAACGCGAAGGCCTGAGGCCCCGGCGGCGCACGGGCCCGCGGCCCCTCCGGGCCGGTGCCCGCGGCCCCTCCGGCCCGGCGCCCGCGGCTCCTCCGGCCGGCGCACGCGGCCTGTTCGCCCCGAACGGGCGGCCCCGCCAGCGGGGTTGAGGGGGGCCGCTGCTACCGTCCGCGCCCATGAACCACGGTGACCACGACACGCCCGCCGGCCCCGGCCCCGCCGCGCAGGGACCGCCGCCCTACGACCCCTGGCAGCAGGCCGCCTGGCAGGGGCAGGCGGCGGAGCACGCCGTGTGGCAGGCGGAACAGCACCGGCTGCGCGAGGAGGAGCGGCGGCGCCGCACCCGCCGCACCGCCGGCGCGGCGGCGGTCGTCGCGGTGGCCGCGGCGGTGGCCCTGGGCGCGGTCTTCTGGCCCGGCGGGGACGGCGCCTCCGGCGACGCCTCCGCCGCCCTTCCCTCGGCGTCGGCCGCTCCGGCGGAGGGGGCCTCGCCGCCCCCGGTGGACGTGGAGATACCGGACGACGCGCCGCCCGCCCTCGCCGAGGCCCTGCGCCGGCCGGTCATCACCCCGGAGCAGGCGTTCCCCGAGACCTCGGTGACGGCGAAGGACACCGTCTACCGCCGCGTCGACGTGTCCTCCACCACCGACTGCGCGAACTGGATGTCGCAGCAGCTCGCCGACCTGATCACCCAGGGCGGGCCCTGCGCCCGGCAGAGCGCCGCGCTCTGGACCGACCCGGCCGGGAAGGCGCAGGTCACGGTCACCGTGCTGAGCTTCGCGCGGCAGGAGGACGCGATCCGGGTCTTCTCCATGGCCTCGACGGACCCGGTGAGCTACCAGGTGGTGGCCCTCGACCCGCCGCCGGCCTCCGGCCTGGACCCGGTGCCGCCGGGCTCCGCGGGCGTCTTCCGGCGGGTGATGACCGTCCGCTCCGTCGTCTTCGCGAGCGGACAGTGGACCGACGGCGCCGAGACCGGCGAGAAGGAGCTGACCGCGCACACCGAGGCCCTCCTGGAGCACGTCAACGCCACCGTGGTGGCCCACGAGGACCCCGCCGCGGGCGGGTGAACGGACGGGCCCTACCCCCTCCGGGCAGGGGCCAAGCCCATCGCATACGAGCCGCCGGCCCCCGCCGGCCGCGCCGGACGGGGGCCGTCGCGTCGTCCCGTGCGACGTCACCGGGACGCCTCACACACCCGTACGGACGACAGGGACGGTAGGTAACACGGGGTTCACACGAGGGCAATGGCCGGGAAATCGCCCCTTGACAGTCTGCGGGACATACCGGCGCACCGATGCCGCAGCGCCTCGCCCCGCGACTGACCGTCCCGCACGGTCGAGACCACCCGAAGGATGTGGCCCGTGACCTTCAAGGCTGAGTACATCTGGATCGACGGCACCGAGCCGACGGCCAAGCTCCGTTCCAAGACGAAGATCCTGTCCGACGACGCCAAGGGTGCCGAGCTGCCGATCTGGGGCTTCGACGGCTCCAGCACCAACCAGGCCGAGGGCCACGCCTCCGACTGCGTGCTCAAGCCGGTCTTCTCCTGCCCCGACCCGGTGCGCGGCGGCGACGACATCCTGGTGCTCTGCGAGGTCCTGAACATCGACCTGACGCCGCACCCGAGCAACACCCGCGCCGCGCTGGTCGAGGTCGCCGGGCGCTACGCCGCCCAGGAGCCGATCTTCGGCATCGAGCAGGAGTACACGTTCTTCAAGGACAGCTACCCGCTGGGCTTCCCGCGCGGCGGCTTCCCGGCCCCGCAGGGCGGCTACTACTGCGGCGTCGGCGCGGACGAGATCTTCGGCCGTGAGATCGTCGAGAAGCACCTGGACAACTGCCTGAAGGCCGGTCTGGGCATCTCCGGCATCAACGCCGAGGTCATGCCGGGCCAGTGGGAGTTCCAGGTCGGCCCGCTCTCCCCGCTCGAGGTCTCGGACCAGCTCTGGATCGCCCGCTGGCTGCTGTACCGCACCGCCGAGGACTTCGGCGTGGCCGCCACCCTCGACCCCAAGCCGGTCAAGGGCGACTGGAACGGCGCCGGCGCGCACACCAACTTCTCCACCAAGGCGATGCGCGAGGGCTACGACGCCATCATCACGGCCTGCGAGTCCCTCGGTGAGGGCTCCAAGCCGCTGGACCACGTCAAGAACTACGGCGCCGGCATCGACGACCGCCTGACCGGCCTGCACGAGACCGCCCCGTGGGACAAGTACTCCTACGGCGTCTCCAACCGCGGCGCCTCGGTCCGCATCCCGTGGCAGGTCGAGAAGGACGGCAAGGGCTACATCGAGGACCGCCGTCCCAACGCCAACGTCGACCCGTACGTGGTGACCCGCCTGATCGTGGACACCTGCTGCGAGGCCCTGGAGAAGGCCGGCCAGGTCTGATCCGCCCGCGGGAGGCACTTCCGCGCACGGCACCCGGGGACGGGGGCGCCCGCCAACTGGTGGACGCCCCCTTCCCCTTGGGCGTGACTCTGCTTCAATGGAGCCCATCAACGGCATCGGAGGTGTGGCATGACAGGTCGGTTCGACCTCGAGCCCTTCTGGCCGTCGCGTCAGCACCACGACTTCGACCGGGTGTGTCGCCGCGCGACCTGCGCGCCGGCCCGCTGACGTTCCCTTTCCCCTGAGGCCCTCCGGCCTCGTCGGCCTAGCCGCCGCGCGTGATCCACGTCCCGTCCGACGTCCTTCCGCGCGAAAGAGCTGATTGCCATGGCGACCACGCATGCCTCCGACCTCCACGTCCCCGCCCCGCACGCCTCCGTGCCGCACGTCCCCACCGCGCACGCGTCCGTCCCGCACCTCGCCGACCCCGCCGGACGCCGCCGTCTGCGGGCGGTCGCCCCGGGGGCCACGGCCGCCTCCACCGCCGCGGCCGCCGTCGAGCAGGTCCTGCCGCCGGGGGCCACCTGGCTGCCCGCTCCCCCGCAGGCGGTGCCCGCGCTGCCGGGTCAGCCGCCGATGGTGGGCTACCTGGTGCTGGTCCCCGCCGACCGGCAGCCGCCGTTCCTGCGCGACGCGGCAGCCGCCGGGTTCGCCGCCCCGCACGACGCGGCCACCGCGAGCACGCCGCCCGGGGCCGCGCCCGCGGACGGCGACCTGATCCGGGTGGACGTGCCGCGGCGGACCGCCGAGGTCGACGGGCAACCGCTGGACCTCACCTACCTGGAGTTCGAGCTCCTGGCCCACCTGGTCGCGCACCCCCACCGGGTGCACACCCGGGACCAGCTGGTGGCCACCGTCTGGGGCTACGGCCACGTCGGCGACGGCCGCACCGTCGACGTCCACATCGCCCGGCTCCGCCGCAAGCTGGGCGCCGAGTACCGGCAGTCGATCCGGACGGTCCGGCGGGTCGGCTACAAGTACACCCCTCCGCAGGCGCGTTGACCTGCCGAAAAGGACCTCCGACGGCGGTCCGGTCCATGGCGGGGTCATCGTCATGGACCGGACCACCGCGGACACGCGGGGGAGCGAGCCGGACGGGGACGAACGCGTCACGGCCGTCTGGGCGAGGCCCGGCGCGCATCCGCCGGCCGAGGAGGGCGCCGAGCGGTTCCGGGCGCTGATCGGCGCCCTGGCCGACGAGCTGCCGGGCGGCCATCCGTACGGACTGTTCGAGCGCGCGTGCGCCTGGGACTCGACCGGACGTTCCGGTCTCGCCGTTCCGCTCTACCGGTGGGCGTCGGACGGCGGACCCGACGGCCACAAGGGCCGCCGCGCCCGCGTCCAGCCGGCCGGCTCACCGCGGAACCTGGGCCGGGCCGAGGAGGGCATCCCCCTGCTCGCACCCGAAGTCACCTCCGAGACGGAGGAGTTGGACGACGCGGTCCGGTGCGTCCTGGCGCCGTGCCCCTCCCCGCTCGGGCGGGACCGGGCGGGCCTGCCCCCGGTGCTCGAGGCGGTGGCCGCCCATCTGCCGCGCCACCGGCGGTCGATGGCCGGCTACGCCCGCGCGCTGCGCGACCGATAAGGGGCAACTCTCCCACCAACGGGTGACCAACGCTCGATTCGCTCGTTCTGCTGAACGTGCAGCCACAGCATGTCGCCTCCCGTCCGCCCGCCCGCAAGGCCCGCCCGCACCGCACCGGCGGGGGCCTCGACGTCGAACAGGCCGAGGCCGCGCTCGTCGAGCACTACCCACGGCTGGTCCGGCTCGCGTACCTGCTGCTGCCGGCCGACCTGGACCGGGGCCGGCGGGTCCTCGTCGCGCACGCCGTCACCCAGCGCGCCCTGCCCAAGGGCAGGACGCCGCCGTCGGTGATCCCCGCCCAGGCGCAGGGCCGGGAGGGCGACCCGGGGTACGCGGTGGTCCGCATGCGCATCGTGCGGGCCGCGCTGGAGGCCGGGGGGAAGCGGCGCCTGCTGCCCCGGCTCTCGCAGCTCCCGCCGCTGCTCCCCCAGGTCTGGGGGCTGCGGCTGTTCCCCCGCTCGGGCGGCGCGGGCGAGCTGGCGCTGGAGCAACGCCTGTCCGCCCTCTCCCCGGCGGGCCGTGCCGCGTACGTGCTGCGCGGGCTGGAGCGGCTGCCGGACGACGAGGTCCGGGAGGTCCTGGAGTCGGCGGGCGTGGAGAACCCGTACACGGCGGTCCGCGAGGCGGACAAGGTGCCGGTGCAGTACACGCTGCTGGACTCCCCCGAGTTCGACCCCTGCGCGCTCCAGGCCCGGCCGACCGACCTGATGCGCCGCCGTCAGCACACCAAGGCCGCGCTGGCCGCGGCGGCGGCGGCAGCCGTCTGCGCCGCCCTGGTGCTGATGCCCGGGGAGGGCTGGGGGCCGGACGGCGCGGCCGCCCCGCCCTACGCCAGCAACCCGGCGGCGCGGGCCGCCCTGGATCCGGGCGAACTCACCCGCGTCGCGCCCGGCGCGTGGAAGACCTCGGCCCGTCTGGACTTCTCGGCCTGGCCCGCGCGGGGCGCCCTGGCCGACGACGAGCCGCTGCTGCGCCGCGCGCTGGCCGTCTGGGCGCGTCCGGGGCGGACGGTGCAGGTCTCGGCGACCACCGGCACTCCCTCCGGCGGCCCCGCGGGGCCGCCGCAGCTGCTGTACGCCGGCGAGGTCGACGGCGCCCGCGTGGTGCTCCTCCACGACGGGCTGCGGATCGTCCGGTACGCGGAGCCGGCCACCGGCACCACCGGCGCGGCCCTGGACTTCGCCCGGGTGGACGGCGCCTCGGACGTCACGGCGGGCGCCGTGGTGGTGGGCCGCTCCGACGGCAACGTCCGCTACCTGCTGGCTCCGTGGGTCACCGGGGCGGCCGGCCGGGACCTGCTGGGCACCGGGGAGGGAGCGCGCAAGGAGCCGCTGGACATCGGCCCGGACGGGGTGACCTCGCCGCTGGCCGGCCCGGTGCAGCAGCAGCCCGGGGCCTGCACGGCGTGGAACGCCCTGGAACTCACCGGGGACGGCGGCCGGCGGATGGTCACCGACCTGGGCGAGCTCACCCCGGCCGCGCTGACCGTGGGCGACCCCGGCTCGGCCCCCGCCGACTTCGGCCCGAAGTCGCGGGAGGCCTGGCGGCCTCTGGTCTGCTCGCTGACCGGTATGCGCGGGCAGGGCGTCCGCTCGGTGAACGCCTGGCGGTTCGCCCAGCAGCCGCTGCCGGACGGGACCGGGACGGCGGCCTGGGTGTGCACGCGCTCGGAGACCTGGCGCGGCCGGGGCACGCAGGCGCTGGCCCACTTCCGCCCGCCGGGCGTCGAGGCGGCGGCGGTCACCGCGAAGGGCACGGACGTCACGGACTGCGGGGCGCGGGACCCGCAGGTGGTGGCGGGCGTGCTCTGGAAGGCGTCGAGCGGCGCCTGGCACCTGCTGGCGGCGGGCGGCCCGCGGACGGCGTCGCTCACGGCCTCCGGCGGGGTCCGCGCCGAGGCGCGGGGGCGCTTCCTCAGCGCCCCCGCCGAGCAGGGGGCGCGCGCCGACCTCGAGGCGACCCTTTCCGACGGCCGGACGGTCGACGGACTCGGCTGATGCGGCCCGCAGGGCTCGGGACGGGCGGCCGGCGGGTGGTCGTCGCCGTCCTGACCCCGGCCAGGGCCCCGGCTAAGGTGTTCGTATGACGACCGGGGTACGCCGCAGGATGGGGGTCGAGGAGCGGCGGCAGCAGTTGATCGACGTCGCGCTCGACCTGTTCAGCCACCGTTCGCCCGACGAGGTCTCCATCGACGAGATCGCCGCCGCCGCGGGCATTTCGCGCCCCCTGGTGTACCACTACTTCCCCGGCAAGCTCAGCCTCTACGAGGCCGCCCTGAAGCTGGCCTCCCAGGAGCTGGCCGGGCGGTTCACCGAGCCCCGGGACGGGCCGCTGGGCGCCCGGCTGCTGCGGGTGACGCGCCGCTTCTTCGCCTTCGTGGACGACCACGGCCCGGGTTTCTCGGCGTTGATGCGCGGCGGGCCGGCGGTGGGTTCCTCCACCACCAACGCGCTGATAGACGGGGTGCGGCAGGTGGCCTTCGAGCAGATGCTGGCGCACCTGGAGATGGCCCCGCCGGTGTCGCCGCGGCTGGAGCTGCTGGTGCGGTCGTGGATCTCGCACGCCGAGTCGACGGCGCTGCTCTGGCTGGCCGACCGGGCGGTCCCCCGCGAGGAGCTGGAGCTGCGGCTGGTGCACGACTTCGCCGCCCTGGCGGCCGTCGCCGCGACCTCCGACCCCGAGCTGGCGGCGCTGCTGCGCGCGGTGCTGGCCCGGGAGCCGGAGGACAGTCCCTTCGTGGAGCTGATCGGCAAGCTGGTCGCGCTGGCGCCCCGATAGGCGCCGCGGGCGTCCCGGGGCATCCCGCGGGCGTCCCGGGGGCCTCCCGGGGGCGTCTCGGGAGCGGGAGGAGTCCGACAACGCTCGCGGGGCATACGGCAGTTCATACCTGTCGGATCCTCCCCAGAGATGAGTGTGCTCCATGTCCTCCTTCGACCGGCCGCTGCCGAAGAACGGTCTCGCCATCCCCGCCCTGGTGCTCGGCGTCCTGGCGGTCGTCCTCTTCTGGACGGTGCTCGGCGGCATCCTGCTCGGGGTGCTCGCGGTGGTCTTCGGCATCCTCGGCATGCGCCGGGCGCGGCGCGGCGGCGCCCCGCACGGGGGCCTGTCGATCGCGGGCGCGGTGCTGGGCGGCCTGGGGCTGATCGCGTCGCTGGTGATCGTGGTCATCGGGGCGTCCGTCGTCGGCTCGGACGAGTTCAAGAACCTCCAGGAGTGCGTGGAGCAGGCGCGGACGCAGGCGGAGATGGACCGGTGCGAGCGCGACTACGGCGACCAGGTCAACGACTGACGCGGTCCGGCCCGGACACGGCGAACGGCGGCGCCCCCCACGGGTCGTGGGGGGCGCCGCCGCCGTCGTGCCGGCCGGGGTCGGGCGTCAGGAGGCGGTGAACACCGCCACCGTCCGGGCCGGGACGGTGAAGGTGCCGTCCTCGTACGCGGCGGACCTCACCACCGGGTCGGTGCCGCCGGCCTGCTCCGGGTGGAGCCGGTAGGCGGTGTCGCCGAGGCCGCCGACGTGCTGCTCGGTCTTCCCGGGGGTGGCGTTGAAGACCACCACGAGGTCACCGAGCCGCATGGTGATCACACCGGGCGTCTCCTCCTTGCCGGACAGCGGGAAGGACAGCTGCTGCTGCACCTTCGCGGCGCTGTCCAGCGAGAACGCCTTCTCCGTGGTGCGGATCCGCAGCAGGTCGCGGTAGGCGGCGGAGGCGCTCTCGATCTGCTCGCAGCCCACCTGGAGCGACGGGTTCGTCAGCAGGGGCTTGGCGTAGTCCCACTTGGGCTCGTTGTCGGCCGCCGGGGGCAGGCCGCGCCCGAAGCCGTTGCCGGCCCGGCAGTTCCAGTGGATGGCGTTGAACCAGTCGCCGCTGTCGTAGGAGTTGCGGTCCAGCGACTTGGAGCGCAGCAGGTCGGTGCCCGCCTGGGAGAGCGCCGGTCCCTGGGAGAGGGCGGCGGTCGCCATGGCCAGGACCTGCATCCGGGCCCGGTCGCCGGCCGGGGTGCCGGCCGGCAGCTTGAAGGCGAGGGCGTCGAACAGCGACTCGTTGTCGTGCGCGTCGGCGTAGGCGAGGGCGTCGCCGGGGGCCTCGGCGTAGCCGGCGGGCGAGCCGTTGTAGTCGACCTGGGCGCCGGTGACCTCCTTGCCGGAGGTGTCGGTGAAGCGGTACCCGGCCAGGTTGCCGCTGAGTCCGACCTTGATCAGGTCCTGGTAGTGCAGCAGCCGCGCCTTCTGCTCGGCCTCGCTGCCGTTGGCGTTGGACGAGTTGGGGTCGGTGTAGAGGCCGGAGGCGAAGCCCTGGACGCCGGGGTCCTCGTCGAACGGGCCGCCGCCGCGGACGGCGTCGCGGGCCCGGTCGGAGAAGGTGGAGATGCCGGTGCCGGACATGTGCTTCTGGGTGGCCTGGACGAAGCGGGCGTCGTCGGCGATCTCGCCGAAGTTCCAGCCCTCGCCGTACAGCAGGATGTTCTTGCCGTCGACGCCGTCCTTCTCGAGGGTGAGGGCGTCCAGCGCCTTGCGGACGGCGACCATGTTGGCCTTGGGGTGGTGGCCCATCAGGTCGAAGCGGAAGCCGTCGACCTTGTACTCCTTGGCCCAGGTGACCACGGAGTCGACGACCAGCTTGCCCATCATGGCGTTCTCGGGCGCGGTGTTGGCGCAGCAGGTGGAGGTGGCCACGCTGCCGTCGGCGAGGAGCCGGTGGTAGTAGCCGGGCACGACCTTGTCGAGGACGGAGGTCGCGGCCTGGCCGCTGGCGGCGGTGTGGTTGTAGACCACGTCCATGACGACGCGCAGGCCGCTGTCGTTGAGCGACTTCACCATGCCGCGGAACTCGGTGGTCCGCTCGGTGCCGTCCGGGTCGGAGGCGTAGGAGCCCTCGGGGACGGTGTAGTGGTACGGGTCGTAGCCCCAGTTGTAGGCGTCCTTCGCCGCGGTGGCGGCGACGCACTCCTGCTGCGCGGGCGAGTCGGCGGGCAGCGACGCGAGGTCGCAGTCCGGGTTCGCCTGGTCGGCGCGGCGCTCGGGGATGGTGGCGATGTCGAAGGCGGGCAGCAGGTGGACGTGGGAGGTGCCCGCGTCGGCCAGCTTCCTCAGGTGCTGCGAGCCGTCGCTTCCGGTGTCGCCGAACGCCCGGTAGGTGCCGCGGTCGGCGGCCGGCACGGTCGGGTCCTCGACGGAGAAGTCCCGGACGTGCAGTTCCTGGATCTGCGCGTCGCGCAGCGGGACGGCCTCCGGCTTGGCCAGCTTCGACCAGCCCGCGGGGGCGAGGGAGCGGTCGCCGAGGTCGACGACCAGGCTGTGGGTGGAGTCGGCGGTCAGGGCGACCGAGTAGGGGTCGGTGACCTTGTTGACGACGGTCTTCTGCTCGGTGGGCGCGAAGACCTCCACCGCGTAGCGGTAGGGCTTGTTCCGCCAGGAGGCGGGCCCGGTCACCGACCAGACGCCGGTGGCCGCGTCGCGCCGCATGGGCACGGTGGCGCTGCCGATCTCCAGGTCGACGTCCTTGGCGGTGGGCGCCCAGACGGACAGGGTGGGCCGTCCGCGCTCGAAGACCGGGCCGAGGTCGGCCTGGGTGGCCTTCGGGTACAGGTCGTCGAGGACGCCCGCGGTCTGCACGCCGGTGGCGGCGAGGACGGCGCCGTTGGCGGCGTGCTGGGTGGCGACGACCTGGCCGCGCAGGGCGGTGCGGACGCGGTCGGCGTCGCGCGGGTCGACGGTCCAGGCGGTGCCCTTGGCGAGGTGCGGGAACGCCTTCTTCTGCTCGTCGGTGAGCTTGCCGGGGGTGAGCCGCAGCCAGGTGGCGTCGCCGGTGAGCGCGCCGTCCTTCACCGTGAGGGAGCCGTCGCGGGAGGCGAGCAGCTGGGTGGAGGCGGCGGCCGGGGAGCCGTCCCAGACGACGGTGCCGCGGTCGATCCAGACGGCCTTGGAGGTCGTCAGGTCGAGGGCGCCGGCGCTGCCCGCGGGCTGCGGGAGCAGGTACTTCTCCTGGCCGGACAGGAGCCACACCTCGTGGCCGTCGGCCTTGAGGTCGAGGGCCTGGTCGCCCGGCAGGTCCTTCTGGTCGCCCTTGTGGAGGATGTAGCTGAGGCTGGTCGCGCCCTCGGCGAGGGGGACCTCGTAGACGGCTCCGAAGGAGTCGACCTCGGTGGGCTGCACGGGGCGGGCCCAGTCGGTGGGGTCGGCGGCGCCGTTCCAGACGTGCAGGCCCCAGCCGTCGTAGTCGCCGTCGGCGCGGTGGTAGTGCAGGACGGCCTTGGAGCGGTCGGGCTCGGGGTACTCGCCGGCCGGCTTCTCGGTGCGGATCTCCTCCTTGCCCTGCTCGATCCAGATCTCGCCGGTGCGGGTGACGTCGACGGTGCGGTCGGCGGCGACGTCCTTGTTGCCGTCCTTGTCGATCACCAGGAAGCCGACGTCGGAGGCGCCGGGCTTGAGCTTGACCCAGGCGAAGGCGCCGTAGGCGTCGCGGCCGACGAAGGGGTGGCTCCCGGGCCACTCGGTGGCCTCGCCCTCGGCGATGTCGCCCCAGGCGTACAGGCCCCAGTCGTCGTAGTCGCCGTCGGCGCGCTTGTAGTGGACCAGGACGTGGTCGCGGGAGGTGGCGACGGGCTTCTCGGGCGCGGGCGGGGTGCCCGTGGTGCTCACGCCGAGGTCGCTCGCGGTGCGGCCGGCGCGGTCGACCACGACGGCCTTGTAGCGCAGGGCGGTCCCGGCGGGGACGTCCTTGCCGATGGTGTGGGTGACCCGGTAGGGGGCGTGGTCGGCGGAGCCGAGGACCTTCCACGGGCCGTTGCCGACCTGGGCGGCGAAAACGACACGGTTCAGCTGCCCGCCGTCGACGTCCGCGTCCACCGTCACGGTGCCGGTGGCGCCGGCGTCCGGGGCGGTGAGGGTGACGGCGGGCGCGGCGGACGGCTTGGGCAGCGGGGCCTTGGCCTGGAACACGACGGCGGAGCCGGCGGGGACGGTGACCGTCACCTTGCGGTCGGCGTCGCTGGTCAGGGTGGCGTCGGTGCCGTGGATGCCGCGGAAGGAGGCGTTGGCGGAGCCGGTGGCGAAGGTCGCGGACCTGGCCTCACCGGCGTTGTTGAAGGCGACCAGGTACTCGACGCCGCTCCTGGCGTCGGTGCGGGAGACGGCGTAGACGCCGGCCCCGTCGGCCGCGTAACGCTCGGTCTGCACGCCGTCGGCGAGGGCCGGGTGGGCCTTGCGCAGCTTGGCGAGAGCACTGATCTGCCGGTAGAGCGGTGCTCCGGTGTCGAAGGCGTCCTCGGCGTGGGTGCGGTCGGTGCCGAGCTGGTCGTCGTCGAGGTAGTCGGGGGTCTTCGAGGCGAACATGGTCTGGCGGGCGTCCTTGTCGCCGCCGTTGCCGGTGAAGCCCTGCTCGTCGCCGTAGTAGATCACCGGGTTGCCGCGGCCGAGGAACATCAGCTCGTTGGCCAGCTTGGCGCGGCGCAGCAGTTCGGCGTCGGTGGCGCCGGAGTCGTCGGCCTTGAGGAAGTGGCCGAAGCGGCCCATGTCGTGGTTGCCGAGGAAGGTGACCTGCTCGTAGGCGTTCGCCTTGTCGGTCGTGTACTTGTAGTCGTCGCCGTAGACCGAGGCGAGCTTCTTGGCGCTGCCGCCCTGGGAGGCGTACTGGCGCGCGGCCTCCTGGAAGGGGAAGTCGAGCGTCGAGTCGAGGCGGCCCTCGGTGACGTAGGGGGCGGTGACGGAGGTGTCGCTGGAGTACACCTCGCCGAACATGAAGAAGTCGTCCCGGCCCCGCTTGGCGGCGTAGGCGTCGAGGGCGGTGGCCCACTGGGTCCAGAACTCCATGTTGACGTGCTTCACGGTGTCGATCCGGAAGCCGTCGATGCCGAAGTCCTTCACCCAGCGCTGGTAGATCTTCTCCATGCCGGAGACGACCTCGGGACGCTCGGTCCACAGGTCGTCGAGGCCCGAGAAGTCGCCGTAGGTGGTGGACTCGCCGGCGTAGGTGGAGTCGCCGCGGTTGTGGTACATCGCCGGGTCGTTGAGCCAGGCGGGCACCTTGATGTTCTTCTTCGCCTCCGGCACCACCGGGGTGCGGGGGAAGGAGCCGGGGCCGACGGCGGGGAAGCGGTCGCGGCCCTCTGCGTGGTCGGCGTCGTCGAAGGGCTTCCCGTCCTTCGTCAGGTACGGGAAGGCGCCCTTGGAGAGGTAGGAGTAGGACTTCTCCTCGTAGTCGACGACGTCGGCGGTGTGGTTGGTGATGACGTCGAAGAAGACCTTCATGCCCTTGGCGTGGGCGGCGTCGATCAGCTTCTCCAGGTCGGCGTTGGTGCCGAAGTGCGGGTCGACCTGGGTGAAGTCGGTGATCCAGTAGCCGTGGTAGCCGGCCGAGGCCTGGTCGCCGGTGCCCTGGACGGGCTGGTTCTTGAAGATGGGCGCCATCCAGATGGCGGTGGTGCCCAGGCCCTTGATGTAGTCCAGCTTCTTGGTGAGGCCCTTGAGGTCGCCGCCCTGGTAGAAGCCCTTGTCGGCGGGGTCGAAGCCGGTGGCCGTGCGGGAGCCGGTGAGGCCGCCGCGGTCGTTGGAGGTGTCGCCGTTGGCGAAACGATCCGGCAGGACGAAGTAGAACTGGTCGCGCGTCAGGTCGTGACGGGCGGGCTGGGCGGCCAGCTTGGCGTCCGACGGGGGCGCGGGGGGCGCGGCGGCCTGGGCCGCGACGGGAGGCAGCAGGGTGGCGGCGAGCGCGGCGGCGGTGACCGCGGCGATCCGCGCCGCCCCGCCCGCGGGGCCGCGGCGGCCCGGCTTCCCTCTGCCGGCGGGCAGGGGTGCTGCTCCGGTTCTCCTGGTACTCACCACGAAGGTCCTCCTTGACGTCCGGTGAGCGGGGGGCCTGCGGCCGGCGGAGCGTGGGGGATGGCCGCGGCGGGGTGGTGGTGGTGCGGTCCGTGCGGGGTGGTGCGGTGCGGGGCTGCGGTGCGTACGGGACGCGGTGCGGGCCCCGTCGTGGTGCGGGGGCGCGCGGGGCGCGGTGCGGGGAGGTGCGAGGCCCGTAGTGGTGCGGGTGGTGCGGCCCCGGTGCGGGGTGGTGTGGGCCCGGTGCCGGGTGGTGCGGCCCCGGTGCGGGGGTCGTGCGGGCCCGGTGCGGGGGTCGTGCGGGCCCGGTGTGGGTGGTGCGGGCCCCGTCGGGGTGGGCGAGGCGCGGTGCGGGGTGACGCGGGTCCGTTGTGGTGCGCGGTGACGCGGGTCCGTTGTGGAGGGGTGCGGGGTGGGGCGCGGGGTGGTGGTGCTTCCGTGCGGGGCGGGTCCGCGCCTCTGGGGAGGGCGCCGCGACGGGTGCACGGTGCCGGCGGGCCGGCCGCGGGAGGCGGGCTCGAAGACCCTCGGCCGGCCCCCGGTCGCGGGGGCCCGGCCTCGGCCCTCCCCTCCGGGGGCCGGGAGCCGGGGCCCCGCGAACCGGGCTGCGGCTGGAGCCTCAGGCCGTGGTCCACCAGGCGGTGGTGTCGGCCGGGACGCCGGCCTGGCCGTCGGTGACGGTGATGTCGCCGGAGGCCATCAGCAGGGTGCCGGGCGCGGCGACCGTGACCGCCTCGCCGGTGGTGTTGGCGACGCAGACGAACGCGCCGCGGCGGAAGGCCAGCACGCCCTCCTGCGACGGCAGCCACTCGACGTCCTCGCCGGCGCCGAGGTCCGGCGTGGCGCGGCGCACGGCGAGGGCGGACCGGTACAGCTCCAGCGTGGAGCCGGCGACGCCGGTCTGCGCCTCGACGCTGAGCTCGCCCCAGCCCTCGGGCTGCGGGAGCCAGCTGCCGCCCTGCCCGAAGCCGTGGCTGGAGCCCTCGCGGGTCCACGGGATCGGCACCCGGCAGCCGTCGCGGAAGCCGTCCTGGCCCGCCCCGCGGAAGTAGGCGGGGTCCTGGCGCACCTCGTCGGGCAGGTCGACGACGTCCGGCAGGCCGAGCTCCTCGCCCTGGTACAGGTAGGCGGAGCCGGGCAGGGCCAGCATCAGCAGGGTGGCGGCGCGGGCGCGGCGCAGGCCGAGCTCACGGTCGCCGGCCACGCGGATCTGGGTGCCCAGGCCGGCGGGGTTGCCGAACCGGGTGGCGTGCCGGGTGACGTCGTGGTTGGAGAGCACCCAGGTCGCGGGCGCGCCCACCGGCTTCATCGCGTCCAGGGTGCGGTCGATGATGTCGCGCAGCTCGGCCGCGTCCCAGTGGCTGCTCAGGTACTGGAAGTTGAACGCCTGGTGCAGCTCGTCGGGGCGGACGTAGTGGGCCGTGCGCTCGACGGTCGGGGTCCACGCCTCGGCGACGAAGATGCGGTCGCCGCTGTACTCGTCGAGGATGCGCCGCCACTGGCGGTAGATCTCGTGGACGCCGTCCTGGTCGAAGAACGGGACGACGCCGTCGCCGAGCAGCTTGACCTGCTCGCTGCCGCCCATGTCGGGCAGGCCGGGCGCCTTGACCATGCCGTGCGCGACGTCGATGCGGAAGCCGTCGACGCCCATGTCCAGCCAGAAGCGCAGGATGGAGCGGAACTCGTCGTTGACCGCCGGGTGGTCCCAGTTGAAGTCGGGCTGCTCCGGGGCGAACAGGTGCAGGTACCACTCGCCGGGCGTGCCGTCGGGCTCGGTGACCCGGGTCCAGGCGGGGCCGCCGAAGATGGACTCCCAGTCGTTGGGCGGGAGTTCGCCGTCGGCGCCCTTGCCGGGGCGGAAGTGGTAGCGGTCGCGCAGCGGCGAGCCGGGGCCCTCGGCGAGGGCCCGCTTGAACCACTCGTGCTGGTCGGAGGAGTGGTTGGGCACCAGGTCGACGATGATCCGCAGGCCCAGTTCGTGGGCGTCGCGGATCAGGCCGTCGGCGTCCAGCAGGTTGCCGAACATCGGGTCGACGGCGCGGTAGTCGGCCACGTCGTAGCCGGCGTCGGCCTGCGGCGAGGCGTAGAAGGGGCTCAGCCACACGGCGTCCACGCCCAGGTCGCGCAGGTAGGGCAGCCGGGTGCGGATGCCGGGCAGGTCGCCCATGCCGTCACCGTTGCTGTCGGCGAAGCTGCGCGGGTAGACCTGGTAGATCACCGCGTCGCGCCACCAGTCACGGCGGTCGGCGAGCGCGGAAACGCGGGCCGGGCGGGCGGTGGGAGAAACCGAGTCGGCGGTCTGGTGACTCATGACGTCCTTGCTGTTGCCGAGGGTCGCTGTCGTGGGGGGAGGTGGGTGCCGTCGGGCGCCGCGGTCAGCCCTTGGTGCCGCCGGCGGTGAGGCCGGTGACCAGGTGCCTCTGGACCATGTAGAAGAAGGCCGAGACCGGTATCGCCACCAGGACCGCGGTGGCGGCCATCAGGTGACGCTGGGCGTCGTGCTCGCTGACGAAGCTCTGCAGGCCCACCGCGAAGGTGTACTTGGTGTCGTCGAGCATGAACGTCGAGGCGAAGGCGACCTCTCCGAAGGCGGTGATGAAGTTGTAGAACGCCGCCACCGCCAGGCCGGGCCGCGCCAGCGGCAGGATCAGCCGGACGAACGTGCCGAACGGGCTCAGTCCGTCGACGCGGCCGGCCTCGTCGATCTCGTACGGGATGGTGTCGAAGTAGCCCTTGAGCAGCCACGCCGAGTAGGGCACCGCGGTGGAGCAGTAGACCAGGATCAGGCCGCCGTAGGTGTCGATCAGCCGCAGCTCCGTGAGGATCTGGTACATCGGCACGATCAGCACGGCGATCGGGAACATCTGGGTGCACAGCAGCACCCACATCAGCTTCTTCTGCCCGGGGAAGCGCATCCGGGAGACCGCGTAGCCGGTGGAGGCCGCGATCAGCACGCCGATCACGGTGGTGCCGAGCGAGACGATCAGCGAACTCTGCAGCCAGTGGAAGAAGTTGGTCTCGGTGAGGACCTGGACGTAGTTGTCGAAGGTCGCCTTGGCGAAGATGCCGCCGGGCCGCAGGTAGTCGTCCTTGTCCGGGCCGAGCGAGAGCAGGAAGATCCAGGCGACCGGGAAGACGGCGATCAGGCTGGCGACGATCAGCACGATGTGCGAGGCGAGCCTGACCAGCGGGCGGGTCTCGCCGCGGCGGCGCACCTTGCGCCGGGCCGGGGCTGCGGCGGGGGCCGCCTCGACGGGCGTCTCGAGGGTGTTGGTAGTCATGGCTCCTGCCTCAGAACTGCTGCTCGCCGCGGGCCAGCCAGCGGCGGTAGAAGGACGTGAAGACGACCAGGATCGCCAGCAGCAACATGCCGTAGGCGGCCGACTGCGCGAACTCGCGCGGCTGCTGGCCGAAGCCCAGGAAGTAGGCCCAGGTGACCAGGATCTGCGCGTCCGGCGCCTTGGTGCCGAACAGCAGGAAGATCACCGCGAACTGGTTGAACGTCCAGATGATGCCCAGCAGCACGACGGTGGAGCTCACCGACCGCAGACCGGGCAGGGTGACGTAGCGGAACCGCTGCCAGGGCGACGCCCCGTCGAGCTCCGCGGCCTCGTAGAGGTTGCCGTCGATCGACTGCAGGCCGCCCAGCAGGGAGACCATCATGAACGGCACGCCGCACCAGGTGTTGACCATGATGGCGGAGAACCGCTGCCAGAAGCTGTCCTCCAGCCAGGCCGGCGTCGGCAGGTGCAGCAGCTCGAGGCCGGCGTTGATGATGCCCTCGTCGGCGAGCATGAACCGCCAGCCGAAGACGGTCACGAAGGTGGGCACGGCCCACGGCAGGATCAGCAGCAGCCGGTAGAACGTGCGCCCGCGCAGCTTCTGGTTGAGCAGCATCGCCAGGCCGAGGCCGAGCGTGTAGTGCAGCGTCACACAGATGACGGTCCAGGCGATGGTCCACAGGAAGTGGGACCAGAACCGGTCGTACGCGGTCTCCCCGAAGAGGATGTCCGCGTAGTTGTCCAGCCCGACGAACTTGTACGTCGCCTCGATCTCGTTCACGCCGATGGTGCGCGCGGAGTTCAGCGAGTTCGCGTCGGTCAGGGTGAGCCAGAAGCCGTAGGCCAGCGGGTACAGGACGAGCACACCCAGCACCAGGACGACCGGCGCGATCATCGCGTAGGCGTACCAGTGCCGATGCCATCCGTGGCGGATACGAGCGATCATGGATACGACACCTTCGAGGCCGCAGTCGGCCGTTCGGTCGGGGGCGGGAGGGGCGCGAGGACGCCGACGCCCGGGAGCGGGGGCAAAGGGGCAAGGGGCGGGGGCGGCCGCCGGACCCGTGTCAGGTCAGGTCCGGCAGCCGCCCCGGTCTCAGGCTGCCGGGACTACTTGGCGAACCCCGGCAGGAGCTTGGCCATCTCGGTCTCGATCGCCTTCAGGCCCGCGTCCAGCGACTTCTTGCCGGTGGCGACGGCGGGCAGTTCGGCGTCCAGCTTGCCGAAGAGGGAGCTGTACTCGGGCAGCTCGGGGCGCGGCTGGGCGACGGGCAGGACGCCCTGGTAGCCGGCGATGCCCGGGTCGGCCTTCACCTTGTCGGTGTAGGCGTCGTCACGCGTGGGCAGCGTGGAGTTCTTGAGCGCCACGGTCTCCTGGGACTTCGCGGAGGTCATGAACTTCACGAACTTCAGCGCGGCTTCCTGGTGCGCCTTGTCCGAACCGGCGTAGACCGACAGGTTGTGGCCGCCGGTGGGGGCGCCGGGCTCGCCGGCGGTGCCGGCCGGGACCGGGGCGATGCCCAGGTTCTGCTTGTCCTGGAACGCCGAACCCTTGTAGAAGTTCGTGATCTCCCACGGGCCCTGGATGATCGAGGCGACCTCGCCGTTGACGAAGGCGTCCTGGATGTGGGCGTAGGCGTCGGCGGTGCCGTCGGCCTTGTGCAGGCCCTTGCCGTCGAACAGGCCCTGCCAGGCCTCGAGGCCCTTCTTCGCCTCGGGCGAGGCGACGGTGAGCTTCTTGCCCTCGACGTCGACGGTGTCGGTGCCCTCGCCGTAGAGGAACGGCATGGCGTAGTAGCCGGCGGTGGAGCCCCAGTAGCCGTCCTTGCCCGTCTTGTCCTTGACGGTGGCGGCGGCCTTCTTCAGCTCCTCCCAGGTGGTCGGCGCCTTGTCGATGCCGGCGTCGGCGAAGAGCTTCTTGTTGTAGACGAGCGCCAGGGTGTCCGTGACGATCGGGACGCCGTAGGTCTTGCCGTCGAACTGGGCCTGCTTGATCAGGTTCGGCTGGAAGGCGTCCTGCTCCGCGAGGGCCTCGGTGCCGTCCAGCGGCAGGAGGTAGCCCTTCTTGGCGAAGGCCGGGGTCCAGCCGACCTCGGCGCGCAGCACGTCCGGGGCGCCGGAGGCGCCGGCGGCCGTGTCGAACTTGTTCTGCGCCTGGTCGAAGGGCACGTTGACGTACTTGACCTTGATGCCCTTGTTGGCGGCCTCGAACTCCTTGACCAGGGCCTTGTAGGTCGGCGCCTCGTTGGTCGCGTTGGTGGTGTCCCACCACGTGATGGTGACCGTGCCGCCGTCGGCCTTCGAGTCGCTGTCCCCGCCGCACGCCGTCGCCGTCAGAGCGAGGGACGCCGCCAGCGCGGTGGCCGCTATGCCACGCCGCATGAGTTCTCCTTGAGGGTGAATGCCCGGTGCACTGGCCGGCTGCGTCCTTGCAACCGGCGGGCGACGGAGAACGTAACAGCGCTGCAACCTCAGCGAAAGACCTTGCAGAAAAAAAGCTGCCGAACCGTGTCCTTCCCGCTGCCGTCTCGTCTCCCGGAAAGGCGGTCTGGCCGAACACCGCCACCCCGAATCGGGACATTCACCCCTGAAATTCACCCGCTGTGGCGTGAGTCGCACTTCCGAGGGGTCCGGTCGCACGCCTGTGCAAGACTTTGCAAGTTCTTGCGGGCCGGTAGGTGACGGCCCATCATCGGAAGGCCACGAGGAGACGGGGAGCGGATGACGCAGCAGCCCGCGTACAGAACACGCGCGCGGAGGCCGGTACAGTCGCGTCCCGTGACCGCACGGCTTGCCGACATCGCCGCACAGGCGGGAGTGAGCGAAGCGACTGTCAGCCGGGTTCTCAACGGGAAGCCGGGGGTAGCCGCCGCCACCCGCCAGGCCGTGCTGGCCGCGCTCGACGTCCTGGGGTACGAACGGCCCGTCCGGCTGCGCCAGCGCAGCGAGGGCCTGGTCGGGCTGATCACGCCCGAGCTGGAGAACCCGATCTTCCCGGCGCTGGCCCAGGTGATCGGCCAGGCGCTGACCCGCCAGGGGTACACCCCGGTGCTCGCCACCCAGACCCCGGGCGGCTCGACCGAGGACGAGCTCACCGAGATGCTGGTGGACCGCGGGGTCGACGGCATCATCTTCGTCTCCGGCCTGCACGCCGACACCTCCGCCGACATGGGCCGCTACGAGCGACTGCGCGCCCAGGGCGTCCCCTTCGTGCTGGTGGACGGCTTCTCCCCGCAGGTGCGGGCGCCGTTCATCTCCCCCGACGACCGGGCCGCGACGTCCCTGGCGGTGACCCACCTGGCGTCGCTCGGCCACACCCGGATCGGCCTGGCCCTCGGCCCGCAGCGCTTCGTTCCGGTGCAGCGCAAGATCGAGGGCTTCACGGCCGCGATGCGGGAGCGGCTGGGGCTGAGCGGCGCGGAGATCGACTCGCTGGTCGAGCACTCGCTGTACACCCTGGAGGGCGGCCAGGCCGCCGCCACCGCCCTGATCGACCGCGGCTGCACGGCGGTGGTCTGCGCGAGCGACATGATGGCGCTGGGCGCGATACGCGCGGCCCGCGGGCTGGGACTCGAGGTGCCGGAGGACATCTCGGTGGTCGGCTTCGACGACTCGACCCTGATCGCCTTCACCGACCCGCCGCTGACCACCGTCCGCAAGCCGGTCCCCGCCATGGGCCAGGCCGCGGTCCGCACGCTGCTCGAGGAGATCGCCGGGACCCCGGCCCCGCAGAGCGAGTTCGTCTTCATGCCGGAACTGGTGGTGCGCGGCTCGACGGCCTCCGCCCCGGCCGGATCCGGACGTGACGGACGTGACGGACGTACCGGACACCCTGAGCGCTCCTGAGTGTTCCACCGGGTTTCCGCCCGGGATCACCCCTGGTTCCCCCGGAGTTTTCCCCGAAAGAAATGCGATCGGGATCCTTCCGGAGGATGATCGGTCGAGTAAGGCATTTCTGGCAGACTGACGTGCCATGGGTGAGGGACCGTGACCGCTTTGGAAGGCCGCCCCCGGCAGGCCGTTCCGGACTCCGTCGCGGGCGCGGACGAGCGACGGCCGGGCCTGCTGCGCCGGGTGCGCACGCCGCGCCGGCCGCGGATCTGGTTCGAGATCCTGCTGATCGGGGCGAGTTACTGGACGTACTCGCTGATCCGCAACGCCGTCCCCGAGCAGAAGGCCGAGGCCCTGCGCAACGCGGACTGGCTCTGGGACGTGGAGAACCGTCTCGGCATAGCCGTCGAGGAAACGGTCAACCAGGCCGTGAACTCGGTCGAGTGGCTGATCGTCGGCATGAACTACTACTACGCGACGCTGCACTTCGTGGTCACGCTCGGTGTCCTGGTGTGGCTTTTCCGTAGTCGACCGCTGCTGTACTCCGGCGCGCGCACGGTGCTGTTCGCGACCACGGCGGTGGCCCTGGTCGGCTACTACCTGTTCCCGCTGGCGCCGCCGCGGCTGATGAACGGCTCGATGTTCGTCGACACGGTGCTGGTGCACGGGACGTGGGGGTCGATGGCCTCCGGCGACCTCAAGCACATGTCCAACCAGTACGCGGCGATGCCGTCCATGCACATCGGCTGGTCGGTGTGGTCGGGGCTGACGATCTACGCGCTGGCCCGGGTGCCCTGGGTGCGGGTGCTGGCGCTGCTGTACCCGGTGGCCACGCTGGTGGTCATCGTGGCCACCGCCAACCACTTCTGGCTGGACGCGGTGGGCGGCCTGCTCTGCCTGGCCTTCGGCTGGACGGTGGCCCGCGCCTGGTACGGCGCGGCCTCGGTGCCGGGCCCGCTGCCGCACCGCGGCCCACCCCCGCTGCTGGACCCGCCGCCCGCCGAACCCGCCCTGCCGCCCGAGCCGGCGCTGCCCCGCGGCTCCCGCTGAGTCCGGGGGCGGGGCCGGGACGGGGCCCGGGGCGACAGCCGGGGCGAGGCCCTGGGCGGTCCGGCCGTCGCGGTCACCCGGCGCTGTCGTAGAAGAGGCGTTCCACCACGGCGCGGGCCCTCCGGGTGGTGCGCCGGTAGGCGTCGATCATGTCGCCGGCCCGCCCGGGCCCGTATCCCAGGTACCGGCCGACCGCCGCCATCTCCCGCACGTCCGTCGGGAAGGTGTCCCCGGCCCGCCCGCGCACCAGCATCACCGCGTTCCGCACCCGGGTGGCCAGCACCCAGGCCTCGTCCAGCACCGCCGCGTCCTGCTCGGACATCAGCCCGGCGTCCCGGGCCGCCGACAGGGCCTCGCGGGTCCGCGTGGTCCGCAGTCCGGGAACCTCGGCGGCGTGCCGCAGCTGGGTGAGCTGCACCGTCCACTCGACGTCGGTGAGGCCGCCCCGGCCCAGCTTGGTGTGCAGGGTGGGGTCCGCGCCGCGCGGCAGCCGCTCGGACTCCATGCGGGCCTTCAGCCTCCGCACGTCCCGCACGGCGTCCTCCCCGAGCCCGCCCGAGGGGTACCGCAGCGGGTCGACCAGCTCCAGGAACCGCCGGCCCAGCTCCTCGTCGCCCGCCACCGGCTCGGCGCGCAGCAGCGCGTGCGACTCCCAGGTCAGCGCCCAGCGCCGGTAGTACGCCGCGTAGGAGGCGAGGGTGCGCACGAGCGGCCCGGTCCGGCCCTCGGGCCGCAGGTCGGCGTCGACGATCAGCGGCGGGTCGGTGCTCGGCAGCTGCAGCAGCCGCCGCATCTCGGACACCACGGCGTTCGCGGCCCGGCCCGCCTCGGCCTCGTCGACGCCCTCGCGCGGCTCGTGGACGAAGAGCACGTCCGCGTCGGAGCCGTAGCCCAGCTCGTGCCCGCCGAACCGTCCCATGCCGATGACCGCGAAGCGGGTGGGCAGCTCGTCCCCCCACCGCTCGCGCACGACCGCCCGCAGCGTGCCCGCCAGGGTGGCGGCGGTCAGGTCGGAGACGGCGCCGCCGACCCGGTCGACCAGCGCGCCCCGGTCGGCCTCGGCGGGCTGGGTCTCGGTGCCGTAGGAGCCCACGATGTCGGCCGCGGCGGTCCGGAACAGCTCCCGCCGCCGCACTCCGCGGGCCGCGTACACCGCCTGCTCTGCGGTGCCGGCGCGGTTCACGGCGGCCAGGATCTCCTGCTCCAGCCGCTGCCGGGAGCGCGGTTCCAGGCCGCCGCCGACGCCCCGGCCGCCCTCCCCCTCGCCGTCGCCGAGCAGCGCGACGGCCTCGGGGGCGCGCAGCAGCAGGTCGGGGGCGAACCGTCCGGCGGACAGCACCCGGGCCAGGTTCTCCGCCGCCGCGCCCTCGTCGCGCAGCAGCCGCAGGTACCAGGGGGTGGCGCCCAGCGCGTCGGACACCTTGCGGAAGTTGAGCAGCCCGGCGTCCGGGTCGGCGGAGTCGGCGAACCAGCCGAGCAGCACCGGCAGCAGGGTGCGCTGGATGGACGCCTTGCGGGAGACGCCCGCCGAGAGCGCCTCCAGGTGCCGCAGCGCGCCGGCCGGGTCGGCGTAGCCGAGCGCCACCAGCCGTTCCCGGGCGGCCTCCGGCCGCAGCCGGGCCTCGCCGGGGGCGAGCTGGGCGACGGCGTTGAGCAGCGGCCGGTAGAACAGCTTCTCGTGCAGCCGGCGCACCACCGAGGAGTGCTTGCGCCACTCCTTGCGCAGTTCGGTGACGGGTTCGGCGCGCAGCCCCAGCGAGCGGCCGAGGCGGCGCAGGTCCCCCTCGTCCTCGGGCATCAGGTGGGTGCGGCGCAGCCGGTACAGCTGGATCCGGTGCTCGGTCTCGCGCAGGAACCGGTAGGCGGCCTCCAGGCCGGCGGCGTCCTCCCGGCCGACGTAGCCGCCGGTGGCCAGCGCCTTCAGGGCGTCCAGGGTGGTGCCGCTGCGCAGCGAGGTGTCGGCCCGGCCGTGCACCAGCTGCAGGAGCTGCACGGCGAACTCGACGTCCCGCAGGCCGCCCGGCCCGAGCTTCAGCTCCCGTTCGAGTTCGGCCGCCGGGATGCCCGCCACCACGCGGCGGCGCATCTGCTGCACGTCGGCGACGAAGTTCTCCCGCTCGGCGGCCTGCCACACCATGGGCTGCAGCGCCGCCATGTAGGCCGCGCCCAGCTCCCGGTCGCCGGCCACCGGCCGGGCCTTGAGCAGGGCCTGGAACTCCCAGGTCTTCGCCCAGCGCTGGTAGTACGCCACGTGGCTGTTCAGGGTCCGCACCAGGGGCCCGTTGCGCCCCTCGGGGCGGAGGTTGGCGTCGACCGGCCAGATCGACCCCTCGACGGTGGTCTCCGAGCAGATCCGCATCAGGTGGGAGGCCAGCCGGGTGGCCGCCTGCAGGGCCTGGCGCTCGTCGGCGTCCCGCTCGGGCTCGGCCACGAAGATCACGTCGACGTCGGAGACGTAGTTGAGCTCGTGCCCTCCGCACTTGCCCATCGCGATCACGGCGAGCCGGCACAGTCCGGCGTCCTCGGGCGCGGCCGCCTCGGCCAGGGCGAGGGCGGCGCGCAGGGTGGCGGTGGCCAGGTCGGCGAGCTCCCCCGCCGTCTCGGCGACGTCGATGGTCCCGCACACGTCCCGGGCGGCGATGGACAGCAGGCACCGCCGGTACGCCACCCTCAGCTCCACCGGGTCCCGGGCCTCGGCCAGGCCCTCCTCGAACTCCGGCACGCCCTGGTGGAGGTCGCGGGGTTCGTAGGTGACCAGGCTCTGCCAGTCGTGCGGGTGCCGGGCCAGGTGGTCGCCGAGCGCCTCGGAGGCGCCCAGCACCCCCAGCAGCCGGTCCCGGAGCGGCTTGGCGGCCAGCAGCGTGTCCAGCAGCCGCACCCGGTCGGTCCGCTCCGGCTGCGCCTCCAGCAGCCGCACCAGGCCCTTCAGCGCGAGGTCCGGGTCGGCGGTGGCGCCGAGCGCCTCCAGCAGCAGCGGGTCGCCGCGGACCCCGCTCAGTTCGGGGGCCTCCAACAGCTGGCCGGCGGCCGACGGGTCGGTGAACCCGTGCCGCAGCAGCTGGCTGAACGTGCTGCTCCGCCGCCCCGGAGTCGCCATCCGCGCCGCCCTCTCCTCCGTCGTGGTGCCTGGTGGCCGACCCGGCCCGCCGTGATCGTCCGGAGCCGAGCCTAGTCCTCCCCCACCCGCCCGGCGTCGTCCGCTGGCGAGGTCGGTGCGGGTGGGCTTCGGTGAAGCCATGACGAACATGGAGATGACGCTCGAGGTGGTCATGGTCCCCGTCTCGGACGTGGACCGGGCCAAGCGGTTCTACGCCGAGAAGGTCGGCTTCCACGTCGACTTCGACGGCGAGGTGGCCCCCGGACTGCGGATCGTCCAGCTCACCCCGCCCGGTTCCGGCTGCTCGGTCGCGCTGGCGGAGGGCATGGAGATCCCCACCGGCGCCCTCACCCCCGGCACGTACCACGGCCTCCAGCTCTGCGTCGCCGACATCCACCGGGCCTACGAGGAGCTCACCGCCCGCGGTCTCGACGTCAGCGAGCCCGTCTCCTACGTCGAGGGCCAGGACGGCGCGACGTTCCTGTACTTCACCGACCCCGACGGCAACGGCTGGGCCGTCCAGGAGTACCGCCGCCGCGCCACGGAGCCGCTCCACCAGGTCCTCGCGGACCAGGCGGCGAAGCGGCGGGGATAGCGGCGGGGGTAGTGGCGGGGGTAGTGGCGCCGCTCCGCCGCCGCGGTGCGGGCGTTCCCTCACGCTTGCGCGGACCTATCGTTTTTCGATAACTTCCCATCGTTCTTCGATTGAACGAGAGAGGGAGGGGCGATGGGGAAGCTGGCCGTGCTCGCGTTGCGCGCCGTCATCGCTGTGTTGCTCGCCGGGTCGCTGTTCGTGCAGGCGGTGCTGCTGCCGCTGATCTACTTCGACGTCCGTGACGAGGCGGGGGACGTCGCGCCGCTGCCGTTCGTGCTGGTCGTCTTCCTGGGGGTGGTCGCCGCGCAGGTGGTGCTGGTCTGCGTCTGGAAGCTGGTGACGATGGTGCGGAGCGGGACGGTGTTCTCGCACGCCGCGTTCCGCTTCGTCGACGTCATCACCGGGGCGTTCGCGTCGGCGGCGGTGCTGATCTGGGTGTTCGGCGTGCTGCTGGCGTCGCTGAACCCGGGCGCGCCCGAGGAGGACCAGGTCCCGCCGGGGGTGGTGCTGGTCGTCGGCGGCGTGGGCCTGGCCGTGTTCGGCGTGGCGCTCGTCGTGCTGGTCCTGCGGACGCTGCTCGCGCAGGCGGTCGACCGGGACGTGGAGGCGTCCCGGATGCGGGCCGAGCTGGACGAGGTGATCTGACCGTGCCGATCGCGGTGGACATCGACGTGATGCTGGCCCGCCGGAAGATGTCCGTGGGCGAGCTGGCCGAGCGGGTCGGGATCACCCCCGCCAACCTGGCGGTCCTCAAGAACGGCCGCGCCAAGGCGGTCCGCTTCACCACCCTCGCCGCCCTCTGCGAGGTCCTCGACTGCCAGCCGGGCGACCTCCTCCGCTGGGAACCGGACGAGCCGGACGCGGAGTCCGCCCCGGCGGAGGCGGAACGGGCGTAGTTCCCCCGCGGGGCCCCGGGCGGTCCGCGGCACCGGGCCCGGTGGCGCCGGAGGGCCACTGCCGGTGCGGCGCGGGCACCGGGGTTCGGTGGGGCGCGGGCACCGGGTCCCGCGGTGATCGGGCGCCGGGGCTCCGTGGGACCGGGTGCCGCGGTCCTGCGGGGCCCCCGGGCCGGGTTCGGCGGGTTGTGGCTGGGCCCGCGGCAATCGGGGAACACGGTGGGGCACGGGGTCTCTCCACCTCGTCGTTATTCGTCGTCATTCGTCGTCATTCGTCGTCGTCCCTCGTCGGGCCCCCCACACGGAGACAGTCATGGCCGCCGAACCCCTGGACTCCCGTCTCGACCCCCGTTACAGCGACCCGGACGCCATCCCGCCGGAGTGGCCGGAGGCGGAACGCCTCCTGGCGGCCGCCGAACTGTTCTGGATCTCCACCGTCCGCCCCGACGGCCGCCCGCACGTCACCCCGCTGCCGGCCGTCTGGGCCGACGGCGCCCTCCACTTCTGCACCGGGCCCGACGAACGCAAGGCCCGCAACCTCGCCGCCAACCCCCATGTCACCCTCACCACCGGGACCAACCTGTGGGACACCGGCTACGACCTGGTCGTCGAGGGCGAGGCGGTGCGGGTCCCCGACGACGCCCGCCTGCGGGACCTCGCCGCCGCCTGGGAACGCAAGTACGGCGACTTCTGGCATTTCGAGGTCCGCGACGGCCGTTTCCACCACGGCCCGGGCTCGGCCCTGGTCTTCGCCGTCGCCCCCCGCACCGTCTTCGGCTTCGGCAAGGGCCGCCCGTTCAGCCAGACCCGCTGGCGGTTCGCCTGAGCCGACCGCCCGGCTCCCGGTCCGGGCGGCCCGCGTCATGATCTTCCGCCCGCACCGCGGCTGTGCGACACTCCGCCGACGATGTGGCGCGGGAGGAGTGCGGGGCAGTGCGCGGGGTGGGGAGATTTCTGGCGGCGTGCGTCGCGCTACCGGTGCTGGCGGCCTGCGGCGGAGCCGACGGGAGCACGGCACGGACGGAGCCGGGCGCCGACGGCGGCGCGGGGAAGGCGACACCGGCCGCCGAGGGGGCCGAGCCGACGCGTTCCACCGTGAAGCGGGAGATGCGGCGGGCGATCGACGCCGGCGGCTTCGAGCGGCCCCGGTTCGTGGACATCCCCGAGTCGGACATCACCAGCGGCTGTGTGATGGTCGCTCAGGTCCGGACGTCGGAGGATCCGGAGGAGAAGGCCGTCCGGACGGTCGTCGCCGATCTGAAGAAGAGCGGCTGGAGCCAGGAGACCGGGTGGTTCGAGGACTACGGTTCCCTCTGGTCGCTGAAGCGGGGGGAATGGATGCTCGACGTGATGACGGGCTCCGTCACGGAAGCTCTGGCGGCGGACGCCCCGCCCGACGCACCGGCGGAGGAGACGCAGGCGTTCACCGGCATGATCGTGACCGCCATCGACCACGAGTGCGCCCGTGCCGCCGTCGCCTCCGCCAAGGCCTCGCCGTCCCCGTCGCCGAACTGACGGGCGCCGCGCGGGGCCGTCCGTGTCGGATTTCCGCCGGACACCGCCCCGTCCCCGCTGGTTGGCTGGCCCCATGAACAAAACGCCCCGCCATGACGGCTCCCCCTCCCCCGCGGCCCTGTTCCGCTCCCTCCACACCTCCGCCCGCCCCCTCGCCCTGGCCAACGTCTGGGACGTCGCCGGCGCCCGTGTCGTGGAAGCGACGGGGGCTCCGGCGATCGCCACCACCAGCGCCGGGGTGGCCTGGGCGCTCGGCGCCGCGGACGGGGACCGTGTCGCCCGCGGCCTGGTGCTGGACGTCCTCGCCCGCATCGCCTCGGCCGTCGCCGTGCCGGTCACCGCCGACATCGAGGGCGGCTACGGGCAGAGCCCGGCGGAGGTCGGCGAGACCGTCGCCCGGGTGCTCGACGCGGGGGTGGTGGGCGTCAACATCGAGGACGGCACGCGGCCGCCGCGCGCCCTCGCCGAACGGATCGGGGCGGCGCGCGAGGCGGCGGACCGGGCGGGCGTCGACCTGTTCGTCAACGCCCGCACCGACACGTACCTGTTGGGCCTGGGCGACCCCGCCACCCGCCTCCGGGACACGCTCGCCCGGGCCCGCGCCTACGTCGACGCCGGGGCGGACGGGGTCTTCGTGCCCGGAGTCACCGACCCGGAGGTCGTCGCCGAACTGGCGGAGGGCCTGACCGTCCCCCTCAACGTCATGGCCGGGCCGGGCGCTCCCAGCGTGGCCGAACTGGGCGCCCTGGGCGCGGCCCGGGTCAGCCTCGGCTCGGGCGTCGCGCAGGCCGCGTACGCCGCGGCCCGCCGCGCGGCCCTGGACCTGCTGGGCACGGGCGGCTACGACTCGCTCGACCGGGCCATCGCCTACCCCGAGCTCAACGCCCTGTTCCCCGCCACCCGTTAAGGTGAGCCGGTGATCAGTGACGTGGACCTGCGGCACCTGCGCCGCTGTGTGGAACTGGCGGCCCAGGCGCTGGCGGCCGGCGACGAGCCCTTCGGTTCGGTCCTGGTGGCGGGCGACGGCACCGTCCTGGGCGAGGACCACAACCACGTGGCGTCCGGCGACCACACCCGGCACCCCGAGTTCGCCCTGGCCCGCTGGGCCGCCCGGCACCTGTCCCCGGCGGAGCGCGCCGGGGCGACCGTCTACACCTCCGGCGAGCACTGCCCGATGTGCGCCGCCGCGCACGGCTGGGTGGGCCTCGGGCGCATCGTGTACGTGGCCTCCGCCGCCCAGTTGTCGGCCTGGCTCGGCGAGTGGGGCGTGCCGGCCTCCCCGGTGGCCGCCCTGCCGGTCACCGCCGTCGTCCCGGACGCGGTGGTGGAGGGGCCGGTGCCCGAACTGGTCGACGAGGTGCGCGCGTTGCACCACCGCCTGCACCATCCGTAGCGCTCCGGCCGGGGGTCCGGCCGAGCACGGCGAGGGGCCGTCCCGGCGCGGGACGGGCCGCCGCACCGCACGGAGCGGTACGGCGGCCCGTCGGCGGGGAGGGGCGGGGCCTCAGGCGGACGCCCCCGCCGCCGGCGTGGCGGCCTTGTCGCCCGCCGCGTCGGCCTCCGGCTCCGCCGGCCCCTTCGGCAGCGTCAGCACCGCGACCACCGCGAGGACGGCGACCATCGCGAAGGAGTAGAAGCCCCACGGGTGCCCGATCCCGGCCGTCACCAGCGCACCGGTGATGGACGGGCCGACGATGGAGCCCAGGCGGCCGATGCCGGACGCCGAGCCGAGCGCCGTGCTGCGGATGGCGGCCGGGTAGAAGTTGGTCACGTACGCGTAGACCAGCACCTGCGCGGAGAAGACGAAGACGCCGGTGAAGAAGACGACCACGTTGAGCAGCAGGTCGCTCTCCATCTTCACGGACAGGCAGGCCAGCATGACCGCCGCGGCCGCGAACCAGCCGAGCGTGGTGCCCTTGATGCCCTTCTGGTCGGCGACCCACCCGCCGACCAGCAGACCGGCGACACCGCCCAGGTTGAGGATCAGCAGCTGGGTGACGGCCGTCGGCACGGGGTAGCCGGCGTCGTTCATCAGCTTCGGCAGCCAGGTGTTGAGGCCGTAGACGAGCAGCAGGCCCATGAAGGACGCGACCCACACGCCGATGCCCGCCCGCAGGTAGGTCGGCTTCAGCAGCACGGTGAACGGCACCCGCTCGGCCGCGCCGCCCTCCTTGGCCTTCACGTACGCCTCGGACTCCGGCAGGTAGAACCACTGGATCACGGCGACGACGAGGCCGACGACACCGAGCGCGTAGAAGAGGACCGGCCAGTTGTCGCTGAACTTCAGCGCCAGCAGCGAGGTGATCACGGCGCCGGTGTGGTAGCCGGTCATGGTGAGGGTGCTGGCCCGGGCCCGCCGGCTGGCCGGCATGCTCTCGGCCATCATCGTCAGCGACACCGGCATGCACGCGCCGAGGCCGACACCCGCGATCAGGCGCAGCGCCGCGAACATGGTCACCGAGCCGGCCAGCGGCACCAGGATGGTGAACACCGAGAAGACCACCACCGACGCGATGAGCAGCCGGCGCCGGCCCATCCGGTCGGCGAGCGGGCCGACCGAGACCGCGCCGATGGCCACGCCGACCAGCGAGAGCGTGGCGACGGTGGTCGCGTCGACCGCCGTCATGCCCAGGTGCTCGGTCTTCAGCAGGGTCGGGATGATGGCGCCGAGGACGACCAGGTCGTAGCCCTCGAGCATGACGGTGATCCAGCACAGGAGCACGGTCCAGGTGGTGCGTCGTCTGCCGGTGGCGGCCTGAGCCGACCCGGACGGCGTTGTCGCAGAGGTCATGGCGGTTCCCAGGGATGGATGGAGGGGACGGGGGACGGGAGCGGGGGGTGGCGAGGGGAGCGGTCAGTGGGGGGTGGTGAGCGCCGTGTCGACCTGGACGAGCCGGGGGCCGTCGGGCTGCTCGGCGAGGACGGCGCGCAGTTCCCGCACGTCGGTGACGTGCTGGGACCGCACTCCGTAGCCCTCGGCGATGCGGGTGAAGTCCAGGCCGGGGATGTCGAGGCCGGGCGCGTCCGGCACCCCGAGCAGTCCGCCGAACCAGCGCAGCGCCCCGTAGGTGCCGTTGCGCAGCAGGACGACGGTCAGCGGGAGGCGGAGCTGGGCCGCGGTCCACAGGGCGGTGATGCCGTAGTTGGCGGAGCCGTCGCCGATCACGCCGACCACCGGGCGGTCCGGCTGGGCGAGGGCGACGCCGACCGCGCCGGGCAGGCCGAAGCCGAGGCCGCCGGCGGCGGGGAAGTAGTAGGAACCGGGCCGGCGCAGGTCCATCTGCCGCCACCAGGCCGCGCTGGTCGAGGTCGACTCCACCACGTACGCGGTGTCCGCGGGCTGCTCGTCGCGCAGCGCGGCGAACACCTCCTCCGGGTGGAGGCGGTCGCCCTCGGCCGTGGCGGGGGCGGGGGTCGGGCGGTACGCCACGCCGGCGGACGCGGCGGCGGGCGTCGCGTCGGCCCCGGTCCCGGCGGGTGTCGCCGCGCCCTCGGCGAGGGCCTCCAGCAGCAGCCCGATCACGGCCCCGGGGTCGGCGACCACGGCGTCCCCCATGGGCGCGCGGGCCGCGGCCGAGGCGTCCTCGGTCACCTGCAGCAGCCGGGTGCCCTCCGGCAGGTACCGGCCCGGCAGGTACTCGTGGTACCGGAACACCGGCGCGCCGAGGACCAGCACCAGGTCGTGACCCTCCAAGGCGTCCGAGATGGGCTTGATGCCCGCGGGCAGCACGCCGCGGAAGAGCGGGTGGCGGTTGGGGAACGGCAGGCGGAACTGGGACGGGGCCGCCCACACCGGGCTCCCGAGCCGCTCCGCGAGGCGCACGGCGTCGTCGAAGAGACCCGCCGTGTCGATGTCGCCGCCGAGGACCAGCGCGGGCCGCTCGGCCGCCGTGACCCGCTCCACCAGGTCCCGGCCCAGCTCCGCATCGGGCGCGGAGCCGCGCCGCACGGACCGGTCGAGGACGGCGGGGCCGTTCTCCCCCGCGTCGGCGGCCCAGTCGTCGTAGGGCACGGACAGGTAGGTGGGCCTGCGCTGCAGCTCGGCCTCGAAGACCGCCTGGGCGAGGGCGCGCGGCACGTCCTGCGCGCAGGCGGGCTCGGCGGCCCAGCCCACCAGCGGCTTCATCAGGGACGGCGCGTCCACGTTGGCGAGGTTCGCCTCCGGCCCGACGGCGGGCCGCACCTGCTGCCCGGCCACGATCACCAGGGGGGTGCGCGAGGACACCGCGTTGGTCAGCGCGCCCATCGCGTTCCCGGAACCGGACGCCGCGTGCAGGTTCACCAGCACCGGCCGCCCGGTCGCCTGGGCGTAGCCGTCCGCCATGCCGACCACGGCGCCCTCGTGCAGGCCGAGCACGTAGCGGAAGCCGTCCGGGAGGTCGGCGAGGAAGGGCAGCTCGTTGGAGCCGGGGTTGCCGAAGACGGTGGTCAGTCCCTGGCGGGCCAGGAACTCGTGCGAGACATGACGTACGGATGGCACGGACGTTTCACGTTCCTTTCGAGTGATGGCCGACACGCTAGGCAGCGGCTCACACCCGGCACCAATAAATGTTTTCGGCACGGGACATAGAAGCGGTCTATGGAACTTCCGGTTCCGGACGCGTAGGCTCCGCCCGCATGCGGGACTTCGACCTCAATCTGGCCCGGCTGTTCGTCCTGCTGTACGAGACCGGCAGCGTCACGGCCACCGCCGACGCGCTGCACGTCACGCAGCCGACGGTCAGCTACAGCCTGGCCAAGCTGCGCCGGCACTTCGACGACGACCTGTTCCGCCGCAGCGGGCGCGGCCTGACCCCGACGGCGGGCGCGCGGCGGCTGTACGAGCCGTTGCAGCGGGCGCTGGCCCAGATCGACGAGGCGACGCGTCAGGCGGACGAGTTCGACCCGGCGACCATGTCCGCCAACTTCACCCTCGCCCTCTCCGACCTGGGCGAGACGACGCTGCTCCCCCGCCTGGCGGCCGCCGCCCGCCGCTCGGCCCCCGGCGTCTCCTTCACGGTCCGGCCGCTGGACGTCGACGACGCCGAACGCCAACTGAGCCGGGGGGAGTTGGACGCGTTCGTGGCCACGCCCGTGATGGCCACCCACCGCACCGTCCGTGTGCCGCTCTTCCGGGAGCGCTACGTCGGCGTGGTCGCCGCCTCCCACCCCCGGGTGACGGGCGACGAGGTCACCCTGGAGCAGCTGGCGGCCGAGCACCACGCGACCGTCTTCGGCCCCAGCGGCCACGCCGCGCCCCGCGAGCTCCTCGCCGCGCACGGCCTCCTCGACCGGGTCGCGGTGGAGGTCACGCGGTTCACGATCCTCCCCTACCTGCTGGCGGAGACCGACCTGATCGCCGTGATCCCCGAGTACGTCGCGGAGATCTTCGCCGCCTCCCACCGCATCCGCCTCGTCCGCCTCCCCTTCGCCGCGGAGCCCATCGAGATCGCCCTCTACGCCCGCCCCGACACCTCCCGCACCCCCGCGCAACGCTGGCTGATCCGCTTCATGACCACCGTCCTCGGCGAACAGATCAGCACCACCCAACTCCCACCGCTGGAGGGACCGTTGGCGGTCTCACCGGGGTCACCGGGGGTGGACGGCTGAGCGGGGGGCCGTTTGCGACGGCCGCGGGCCGACGCCCGGGCACAACCGACCGGAGGGGAGACCCGAGCCACAATGACAGGCACTGGGTATCATTACCTCATGCTCTTCCGGACGCCGTCCCTCACCGCCGCCGACGAGCGGGTCCTCGCCGAGGTCACCGCGATGCGGGAGGAACTGCGCCACGCGGTGCGCCAGGCCCCCGCGAAGTGGACGCGGGACCTGCGCCGGGCCCTGACGGCGTCGGCCATCGCCGCCTCCAACACGATCGAAGGCTTCACGGTCGACGCGCGTGACGTCGCGGACCTGATGGACGGCGAACGGGAAGGCATCGACGCCAGCGAGGACGACAAGGCGGAGACCCTCGCCTACCAGCAGACGATGACCTACATCCAGTCCCTGTACGACGTCGAGGACTTCTCCTACAGCAAGGGCCTCCTCAACGCCTTGCACTGGATGCTGCAGGGTCACCACCACACGCCCCAGCGGCCCGCCGGCCAGTGGCGGCGCAAGCCCATCTACATCAGCGCGGCCGGCGACCCCCTGGCCGTCGAGTACGAGGGCCCGCACGAGGACGAGCTTCCGCGGCTGATGGCAGAACTGGTCGACTGGCTGAACGAGGGCGACCTGGAGGCAGACCCTCTCGTCCGGGCGGCGATGGCCCACCTCAACCTGGTGAAGATCCACCCGTGGGTCGACGGCAACGGCCGCATGTCCCGCAGCCTGCAGACCCTGGTCATCGCCCGTCAGCGCGTCCTGGCGCCCGAGTTCTCCTCCATCGAGGAATGGCTCGGCCTGCCCGGCAACACCTGGGACTACTACCGGGTGCTCCGTGAGGTCGGCGGGCCCGTCTACTCGCCGGAGCGGGACCCGGGGCCGTGGATCAGCTTCAACCTGCGCGCCTACCACGAACAGGCACAGCGGGTACGGCACCGCGTACGTCGCTCGACCGACGTGTGGATCATGCTCGACCAGCAGGCGGGCGGCCTGGGAGTGAGCGAACGGCAGGTGGCCGCCCTGCACGAGGTGGCCATGACCGGAAGGGTGCGCCGCTCCCGCTACGAGAAGAGCGAGGGGCTGAACACCCAGCAGGCCACCCGCGACATGCAGGCGCTCGTCAAGGCGGACCTCCTCGCCGCCGTCGGCCGGACCAAGGGGCGCCACTACGTGGCCGGTGAGCGCTTCCCCCAGGACGTGCTCGGCGCCGCCCGACGCCGCCACTCGATCCGCAACCCCTACGAGGCCTGACGGGCAGGGCTCCACCGCGACCTCCCGGGGCCGGACTGTCGATCGCGAGGGGCACGTGGCACGTGGCACGGTGACGCTAGAAGACGTCGAACTCGTTCCCCTCCGGATCCCGCATCCCCACCGCGTACCGGCCCCCGCCCGGCTCGTCCACGACCTGCACTACGGCGGCGCCCGCCCCGACCAGCCTCTCCACCGCGGCGTCGACCCGTCGCATGCGCGTCTCCAGCGGCACGTCACGCCCGCCGCCGACCCCGAGGTCGAAGTGGATGCGGTTCTTGCCGGCCTTCGCCTCCGGCACCTGCTGGAACCACACGCGCGGCCCCCGCCCCGCGGGATCGACGATCGACTCCGGACAGTCCCCGGCCCCCTCCGGCAACTCCTCCTCGAGCACCCCCTGCGCCGTCCAGTACGCCCGCCAGGTGGCATGCCCCCTCGGCGGCGGCTCGGGAACGTACCCCAAGGCCTCGCTCCAGAACGCCACCATCCTCTGGGGATCGGCACAGTCGACCGTCAACTGCAACGTCGTCTCCATACCCGGAGTGTGGCAGTCCCGTCGGACACCCTCCGCACGGCCGGCCCGAGCCCCGTCCGCCGTCGCCGACATCGCGCATCGCCCCACACGGAAGGTGGGGATCAGGTCGTCCTGTTCACCGGTTTGCCAGTGGGGCGACGATCTCCTGGAGCTGCTCCTGCCGCAGCTCTCTGACAACAGCGGAGGCGAGGACTTTCAGTGCCTCTTGGCGTGGTAGGCGGACGTACCCCAGAACCTCTTCCAGCCAGTTGTGGGCTTCGCGTCCTTGCATCGACTCGAGGAATCCTCGAAGCTCGTGCACGGAAAGCCCGAAACGTCGAGCAAGAAAGTCGAGTTGCCTGCTCGACGCCACCTTCATAAGGGAGTCCGGATCCCCGGGAAGACAATAGAACGGCCATACCCTTTGCGCTTCGGTCCGCCCGACTCTCTTCTGCACCGCCTCGCGCTTGTCGCCGTCGGCCACAAAGGCGAAACCAGGGATTCCTTCCACCGGAACCGCTGGCCGCGGAAGGCGGGACCAGACCGTCTCCAGGTCGCCGTACCCCTTGCACCACAGAAACCGGGAGCCCTGCCACAGGCGGGGGTCCGCCGATCTGACCATCTCCTGCATGAGTATGGTCGCCGCTTCGTCCTCGAGGAAGACGATCCATTCAACACCCGGTGTCTTGCCGAACATCCCGGCTACACTTTCCCGCAGATCCGAGGAAGGACCGATAATACTGCCTTCCCCGCCCAGAGTGGTCAGCATGATGGCTGCATCCGCGTCAAGGGCGGGCTGGATTATCTCCAGCGAGTGGGATGCGATCACGAGCGGCTTGCCACCGCTCAGACAGATCTCTATCAAATGAGACAGAAGGGCGGTGCGTGACGGGGCCGGCAGGAATGCCTCGGGTTCGTCCAGGAGAAACGCCACATTGTCGTTCCCCTTGCTGTAGGAGAGGATCCACATGAGTAGGTGGACACTGAGTTCCCCCAGTCCCATGCTGCGAAAGTCGTACTCCAACCCTTCATGGCGGACGACGAAGACAGGGACTACGTCTTCACCAACCAATTTCGCGAACGGACTGTCCAGGATCTGGACCGCGTACCAGCGCATCTCGTCGTAGTCACGCCGGACCAAGTCCTGCACCTCGGACGCCTTGACCTTTTCAGGCTCCAGCGGGTCGAGTTCGTCCAGCAGATCATCGATGTCGTGCCGCTTGCCGAAGTCGTGCAGGAGGTAGTTGACCAGCTCGTACATCGCCACGATGGGCGCATCGTCGAGCGACTCGGAGATTGACCTCAGGAGGCGCGTCTTTCCTGCACCATTGAGACCGAAGACGACCGTCAACGATCTCGGCAAGGTGACCGAGTCGTCATTTCCGAACTTCCGCGGGAAGTGCACTTCCCGAGGGAAGCCCTTCGAGCCATCCGATTTCGCCAGCTTGTCCCATCGTTTGGCCAGATCCAGCAACCTCACAGTTCGGTCCCCCAGTGCAGACGTTCGACCGCAGCCCACATCTCCTCTTCGACTTCGCCATTGGGATCGAGCGACATCGCGAAGGTGTGGAGGTCGTCCTGCCTGCTGCTGGCCCCCGTCAATGCCGCGTGCACCAGATGCAGGGCAAAGTCGCGCAACAGGACCGACGTGACATCCAGCACTCGGTAGGAGGCTCGATCACTGTAGGTCTTGGCGACGGCAGCCAGATAGCCGGGGAACGCACTGGTGCCGCCGTCGGACGGGTAAGCGCCGGCGCGCACGGCCTCGAAGTCCCTGATGAAAGTCGGTTCAACATCGACGGACCTCAGGTTCAGTGCGTCGAGGAAAACCATCCACGAGAACAGCGTGGCCTTGTTGAAGCGCACCACCTTCTCGCCACCGAGGAGATCTCCTAGTTTTCGGCCGGCGGCGTACGCGCGTTCCATCACCTCATCACTGAACTTGCCGTTCCGGTAGAAATCTTCGATGTAGGCGTTGCTCAACTGCCGTCGAAGATTTCCCTCTTGGAAGGCGATGCACACCCGGGCCAGGACGTCGTCATAGGCCAGCCGCCCGTTGGAAAAGCCGATCAGCTCCTTCGCGAGTGGGTCAGGAGAAAGCTCTGCCACCAGTTTCTTGACCTGATCCCGTGCGTCTCCGAAAAGGGCATTACGCTTTTCAGGAGGTGTTAGAGTGTACTGCTGATTGAGCCGGAAGAAGAGTTCCGCAGGTTCAGCCGGATCGTAATCCGTGAGCGTGACGACGGTGATCTGGAAGCGCATGAAACGCTTCCTCCACGCTTCAGGAAGCTGCTTGAAGCGTTTTCCGTCGTACTCCGCCAGGTCGCCACGAAAGGGGTCGATCTTCCCGTTGAGGCGAAACTCCCCGTCGATGAACGCCTGAATCGTCCTGAGCCGCTGCTGCCCGTCAAGAACGGACTCGGCGCCCGTCCCGTCCTCGACAACGTGGATCGCGGGCACGTACCAATCGCGAAGAATCGTGTCCACGAGGCGCTGCCGGCGATTCGAATCCCATACCTCGCCACGCTGGTAATCCGGCTGGAGATCCAAGTCACCTCGGGTGATTCTGTTGTACAGAACTTCGACCTCGAGGTCTGAACGCTTGAGTCTCATTACTCTTCCCGGAGTTGCGCTGGCATGCAGATGACGCCACCTAGGACATCGAAGGGAAGAGTAACCTCTGCTGCGCTGACGTTCGGTCGGTATGCGACATCTCACCGATGACGACCGCGCCCATGCCTCGCACAGAAGGTGTCCGTGCAGCCATGCCTGAGCTGCCCCCGCAGCAGGGGCAGATGCTCCCGCAGCTCGAACGCGGTCGCCTCGGACCGGTACTCCATCCCCTCCCACCGCTTGTTGCGGAGAAGCAGACGCGGAGGGTTTCACATCCCGCGGAGACTCCCACCAGGCTTCTGACCTGTGTTGCAGCCGTCGGCGACGGACCGCGGCGCAGCACCGCATCACCGCGAGCACGCCGCGGACGCACCCTCCGAGGGAGGCCTGGGTTCGGGCGGAACCCGGCCAGCCGGTGATGGCTTCGCGGCAGATCTGCGGCATGCCACTCCGGCGATGTCACCTCCCGGCTGGGAGGTCGCTCGGCTGCTCTCCGCGATACGGGACCCAGCGGTACCCGGGCTGGAAGACCTCGTAGTCCGCGTCAGGGTCGAACTCGGCGTGCAGCTCGTCGCAGAGCACAAGCCCGTACAGGCCGCCCGCCTTCACTTGGTCCGACCACTCGGACCTGAGCTCGTCGTGGTCCACGAGCTCCTCCGGGACCCAACCAACCTTGGCAGCTAGGTATCCACGGAACTGCCGGAGCAGCCCGTACAACTGGTGCGCCAACTCGGTCAGCTCTGCCGCCCCGAGCTGGATGCGGGGGATGCTGCCATCCATGGAGCAACCCCAACCCACCCCTTCAGGCAGCAGCGAGAGTTCGACGTGCCGGCCCACCTTCCGCAGCATCGGCCGGTGAAGCGGGATGCGGTGCGGCCCCGCACGAAGCGCCCATGGGACGGGGTCGACGAGGGCAGCAGCCTGTGCCTCCTCGATATCGTCACCGAAGTTCACTACGAGCCCGAAGCAGAGCGCCATGGTTCTTCCGCCTCTCCGACGACACTTGGGAACGCGTCCCAGCCGCAGTTCCAGCAGCAGCGGACGCTGTGGCCGGCATCGGCTGGGCCGTCTCGGTGGACTCCACCGTCTTCCGGGCTCACCAGCACGCAGCAACGCGGACGCCCCAAAAACCGACGCGATGCCGTCCTGACGGACCGCGCGTATTCATCCCACGCGATCCGCAATGACCTACGACGACGTGGAACGCGCGCGGCCGTCGCCCAGCCTTCCGACTATGTCGGCCACCGGCGCCAACGATGCAGCACCGCCTGACCGCTCAAGGGTCTTGCCCGCGAGGATGGCCGCAGGGACGACCTTGTGGAGTTTCTCATCGAACGCATCAACGATGACAATCACGCTTACGCCTATGTGGCCGACACCTTGGGCGGCGAGGCCCTTCTCGACAGCCACCTCCCCATGCTCGACCTGATCGAGCAACTGGCGAACGACTGCAAATCCATGAACCCCTCGGACTCCCGCTCGGCCGGACTGGCGTACGCGCTGCGAGTCCTTGGCCAGTCATACAGCGAGCACCCCGCCTACCAGCAGAAATGGCGCCCATAGCCTTGGCAGTGTCTGTCCCCGGCTCCGACCCGTGCTGCTGGTCTCAGGGCTGAGGCACACCCAGCGCAGCGCGGGCCTCCTCAAGGCGTTGCCTGGCTTCTGTCAGCCAGTCTTCGTGGAGGTCAAGGCACATGGCGACGACGACCTGACTGCCCGTCCCGTCATGCACTTCGACCACGAAGGGATCTTCGCCGATGAGGCGGAGGTAGGCCGTGCGGCCCTCGCTGGGCCAGTCGGCCATGAACGGGTCGTCCGGATCGAACTCCTCGTCGGACTCCTGCAGCAAAACCAGAAGCTGGCCAAGGTGCACAAGGTCCTGGGAATCGAAGCCGAGGTAGACGCTGCCGCTCACAAAGTCGCTGGTCACGACTACGTCTGCGTCGTAGTAGAGAGTTCCTGCTGAGTGGTGGCTGGGCGTGGTCGAACGCAGTTGGATGCTGATGCTCTGGGTTGCATCCGCCAGCCGGATGAGTTCCGTCCTGCCGGCAGCCGAGTTGTCTGTCACGGCGACGAATCTACGACCCGAGTGCGATGGCCGAGCGCCGGGTCAGGCGTCGACTGCCGAGGACTGCCCGCACGCTGCCAAGGGACCGGGAACTCCTGCGTCGGCGGGAGCGGTGAGGGGCCGGTGGTCGAGCGACCACCGGCCCACTCACCCTCGCGGTACGGGAAACCGTGCCGGACCTTCGCCTACAGCACCGGCAGATGCTTCCGCAGCTCGAACGCCGTGACCTCGGACCGGTACTCGATCCACTCCTGCCGCTTGTTGCGGAGGAAGAAGTCGAAGACGTGCTCCCCGAGCGTCTCGGCGACGAGGTCGCTGCGCTCCATGATGGAGAGGGCCTCGCCGAGGTTCTGCGGGAGGGGTTCGATGCCGAGGGCGCGGCGTTCGGCGTCGGAGAGGGCCCAGACGTCGTCCTCGGCGCCCGGCGGGAGCTCGTAGCCCTGCTCGATGCCGCGGAGGCCGGCGGCGAGGAGGACGGCGTACGTGAGGTACGGGTTGGCGCCGGAGTCGATGGAGCGGACCTCGACGCGGGCGGAGCCGGTCTTGCCGGGCTTGTACATCGGGACGCGGACCAGGGCGGAGCGGTTGTTGTGGCCCCAGCAGATGTAGGAGGGGGCCTCGCCGCCCGCGCCGGCGGTGCGCTCGGAACCGCCCCAGATGCGCTTGTAGGAGTTCACCCACTGGTTGGTGACCGCGGAGATCTCGGCGGCGTGGCGCAGCAGGCCGGCGATGAAGGAGCGGCCGACCTTGGAGAGCTGGTACTCGGCGCCGGACTCGTAGAAGGCGTTGCGGTCGCCCTCGAAGAGGGAGAGGTGGGTGTGCATGCCGGAGCCGGGGTATTCCGAGAACGGCTTGGGCATGAAGGTGGCCTGGAGGCCCTGCTCGAGGGCGACCTGCTTCATGACCAGGCGGAACGTCATGATGTTGTCCGCCGTGGAGAGCGCGTCGGCGTAGCGGAGGTCGATCTCCTGCTGGCCGGGGCCGCCCTCGTGGTGGGAGAACTCGACGGAGATGCCCATCGACTCCAGCATGGTGATCGCCTGGCGGCGGAAGTCCATGCCGATGTTCTGCGGGGTGTGGTCGAAGTAGCCGGAGTAGTCGGCCGGGGTCGGCGGGGTGCCGTCGGTCGGCTTGTTCTTCAGGAGGAAGAACTCGATCTCCGGGTGGGTGTAGAAGGTGAACCCCTGGTCGGACGCCTTGGCCAGGGCGCGCTTGAGCACGAAGCGCGGGTCGGCGAAGGACGGGGAGCCGTCCGGCATCAGGATGTCGCAGAACATGCGGGCCGTGCCCGGGGCCTCGGCGCGCCACGGGATGACCTGGAAGGTCGACGGGTCCGGCTTGGCGATCATGTCGGACTCGTACACCCGGGCGAAGCCCTCGATGGCGGAGCCGTCGAAGCCGATGCCCTCGTCGAAGGCCTGCTCCAGCTCGGCCGGGGCCACGGCGACGGACTTGAGGAAGCCCAGTACGTCCGTGAACCACAGGCGCACAAACCGGATGTCGCGCTCCTCCAGCGTGCGGAGCACGAACTCCTGCTGCTTGTCCATTGGCTGCTTCCCCATCTTCGTCGATCCGCCGCGCCCGCCTCATACCACCACACGTGGGTTTCGCCCGCGTTGCGGGCGGTCGGCGCGCCGGCGTCCACCTCGGCTCCAGCCTGTCATCTTGCCCCGGAGCTCGCCATAGCCGACGTCCGGCCCCCTCCCCGCGCGAGTCCCCTGGGCGGGTTCGTGCTCATGCCCCCGGAGCCCGGGTTCACAGATCGCTCACACACCCTCACCGTTAATTTGCATCTTGGATGCAAGTTTCACTAGCGTTTCGCACGCCAGAACGAGGCATCCAGGAGGCTTTCATGCTGTCCGAGCAGTCCGCCGCCACCGTGCGGGCGACCCTTCCCGCCGTCGGCGCCGCGATCGACGAGATCACCACGCGCTTCTACGACGGCCTGTTCACGGCTCACCCCGAGCTGTTGCGCGACCTGTTCAACCGCGGCAACCAGGCGGCCAGGACCCAGCAGCGGGCGCTGGCGGGCTCCATCGCCGCGTTCGCCACCCACCTGGTGGACCGGCCGGACGAGCGGCCGGACGCGATGCTCTCCCGGATCGCCCACAAGCACGCCTCGCTGGGGGTGCTGCCCGACCAGTACCAGGTCGTGCACAAGCACCTCTTCGAGGCGATCGTGGAGGTGCTCGGCGAGGCCGTCACGCCCGAGGTGGCGGCGGCCTGGGACGAGGTGTACTGGCTGATGGCCAACGCGCTGATCGCCGTCGAGAAGCGGCTCTACGAGGAGCGGGGCGCGCACGAGTGGCGCGCGTGGGAGGTCGTGGAGCGGATCGAGGAGACCGCGGACGTGGCCACCTTCCGGATCCGCCCCGCCGACGGGCGTCCGGTGCCGGCCTTCCGGGCCGGACAGTACGTGTCGGTGCAGGTGGAGCTGGCGGACGGGGCGCACCAGATCCGCCAGTACAGCCTCTCGGCCGCGCCGGGCGCCGGGGCTCGGCAGATCACCGTGAAGCGGGTGGCCGCGGTGGCGGCGGAGGGCGCGGACGGCGCGGAGGCGCCGGCGGGCGAGGTCTCCAACCACCTGCACGCCACGGTGCGCGAGGGTGACGTGCTGCGGGTGTCGGCGCCCTTCGGCGACCTGGTGCTCGAGGACGCGGACGCCCCGCTGCTGCTCGCCTCGGCGGGCATCGGCGTCACGCCGATCGCCGCGATGCTGGGCCACCTCGCGGAGACCGGGCACAAGGGCGCGGTGACGGTGGTGCACGCGGACCGCTCGCCGGCCACGCACGCGCTGCGGGCCGCCCAGGAGGCCGCGGTCGCCGCGCTCCCGGACGCCTCGCTGCACCTCTGGTACGAGGCGGACGCGCCGGAGGGGGCCCGCGCCGGCCTGGTCGACCTCGCGGAGAGCGGGAAGAGCGGGGAGAGCGGGGAGCTCAAGGGGAGCGGCGGGATCACGGTGGCGCCGGGGACGCGCGCGTACCTGTGCGGGCCGCTGCCGTTCATGCGGGCGGTGCGGTCGCAGCTGCTCGGCCTGGGAGTGCCGGCGGCGGACATCCACTACGAGGTGTTCGGGCCCGACCTCTGGCTCGCGCAGGACTGAACTCGCGCGGGACTGAACCTGCGCGGGACCGAACTCGCGCAGGACTGAACCTGCGCGGGACCGAACTCGCGCGGGACCGGACGGGCGGCGGACGGAACGTTCCGCTCCCGTGCGCGCCGGGGCCCGGGTCACCCTCGCCGGTGACCCGGGCCCCGGCGTGTCCGCCCTGCGGTGACACGTTTGCCCTGCTCCGGGTGGCGGCCCGCGCCTCGCGGCAGTCCGCTTGAGGGAACGCGACCGGCTCCGGGGAGGGCGGTCCGGGGCCGCGAGGAAGGAGACGTTCCGCGATGAACGACCTGTCGTTCCCGGTCCCGTTCTGGGCGTGGGCGGCCGTCACCGCCTGCATCGGCGTGATGCTGGCCGTGGACCTGCTCGCCCACCGCGGCGACCACGTGATCGGCTTCCGCGAGGCGGCCGTCTGGAGCGGGGTGTGGATCGCCATCGGCCTGGGGTTCGGCCTCGTCCTGCTGGTCTGGCAGGGCGGGGAGGTGTCCTCCACCTACTACGCCGGCTACCTGATCGAGAAGGCGCTGTCGATCGACAACGTCTTCGTCTTCGCGCTGGTCTTCTCGTTCTTCTCCGTCCCCGAGGCCTACCAGCACAAGGTCCTGTTCTGGGGCGTCTTCGGCGCCTTGGCGGCACGCCTGGTGTTCATCTTCGTCGGGGCGGAACTGCTGCGGGTGTTCTTCTGGACGGCCTACGTCTTCGGCGCGTTCCTGATCTGGACCGGCTGGAAGATGGCGTTCGGCAAGAACGACGAGGTCCACCCCGACCGGAACCCGATGGTGCGCCTGGTCAGGAAGCTGGTGCCGACCGATCCGTCGTTCCACGGCAGCAAGTTCTTCGTCCGGCTGGACGGCCGGCGGGTGGCCACGCTGCTGTTCGTGGTGCTGGTCTCCGTGGAGGCGACCGACCTGGTCTTCGCGATCGACTCCGTCGCCGCCGTCCTGGCGATCACCACCAACACGTTCCTGGTGTGGACCGCCAACGCCTTCGCCGTCCTCGGCCTGCGCGCCCTGTACTTCTGCCTGGCCGGTCTGCTGCGCCGCTTCGCCTACCTGCACTACGGGCTCGCGGTGCTGCTCGCCTTCGCCGGCGTCAAGCTCATCCTCTCCGAGACGCCGGTGGGCAAGCTGCCCATCCCGCTCACCCTCGGGGTCATCGCGGTCACCATCGCGGTCTCGATCGGCTGGTCGCTGGTGGCCACCCGCCGCGGTCCCCGCACGGACGAGGGCGCGGACGCGGACGCCCGCTGACGGCCGGGCCCTCGCCGGCCCGCGCCGGGCTGCTCCGGCCCTCGCCGCGCCGCTCCGGCCCGCGCCGGGCGCCCTCGCGTCAGCGCCGGGCCGGCGGCGGCCCCAGGGTCAGCAGCAGCGGCCCGGCCGGGCTGGTGACCATGTCCTCGACCGTGAGGGGGTCCAGGGAGGCGTAGAAAGCCTCCTGGGCCTGGCGGAGGGCACCGCGCAGACGGCAGGCGGGGAGGACCGGACAGGGCGCGTCGCCGCCCTCGCAGTCGACGACCTCGCCGTCGCCCTCGAAGGCGCGGACCACCGTGCCGACGGAGGCCCGGCGGCCCGCCTCGGTGAGGGAGAGGCCGCCGCCCCGTCCGCGCCGGGCGTCGACCAGCCCCATGCGCTGGAGCTCGGCGACCACCTTGGTGGTGTGGGTGTACGGGACGGCGATCGCCTCCGCGACCTCACGGGTGGTCGGCGTGGCGTCCTGCGCGACCATGGCCAGGCGCATGAGGACGCGCAGGGCCAGGTCGGTGGATCGCAGGAGACGCATACGCCAACGGTAACCCGCTGGTCAGGTCGTTCGTTCCGCCCGCGCGGGGGCGCCCTCCGGGGCGGGGAGGTGGGTGGCGACGACGCGGCCGGTGCGGTGTTCGCGGCGGTCAACGAGCAGCGACAGGACCGCCACGCCGATGCCGAGGACGGCCAGGACCGCGCCCACCGGGGCGGGCGAGGTGACGCCCAGGCCGGCCGCGAGGGCCAGGCCGCCGATCCAGGCGCCGCCGGCGTTGGCGAGGTTGAAGGCGGCCTGGTTGGCGGACGAGGCCAGCGAGGGCGCGCTGGCGGCCCGGGTCATGACCATGAGCTGCAGCGGCGCGCCCAGCGTGAACCCGGCGACGCCCAGCATCAGGACGCCGACCGCGCCGCCGGCCTTGGTCTCCATCAGCAGCGGGTAGAGCAGCAGCGTGACGGTCATGATGCCGAGGCCGGTGAAGATCGTGCCGCGCGGCGAGCGGTCGGCGAGGCGGCCGCCGACCAGGTTGCCGATGGTGGCGCCCACGCCGAACAGGGCGAGCACCAGCGTCACGGAGGCCTCGGCGTAGCCGGCGGCGTCGGTCAGCATGGGCGTGATGTAGCTGAAGGCGGAGAACAGCGCGCTGCCGCCGACGATGGTGGTGGCCAGCACCAGCCACACCGACAGGGACTTCAGCGCGGCGACCTCCCCGCGCAGGCCGACCGGGGGCACCGAGTTCTCCGTGCGCTCCTCACGCGGCACCAGCAGCGCCAGCGCGGCGACCGCGGCGGCGCCGATCAGGCAGACCGCGCCGAAGGTGGCCCGCCAGCCGAGCTCCTGGCCGAGCAGCGTGCCGACCGGGACACCGACGATGTTGGCGACGGTCAGGCCGGTGAGCATCATCGCCACCGACCGGGCCCGCTTCTCCGGGGCGACCAGGGTGGTGGCGACGACCGAGCCGACGCCGAAGAACGCGCCGTGCGGCAGGCCGCTGAGGAAGCGGGCGCCGAGCAGCCAGGTGTGGTCGGGGGCCAGCGCGGACAGGCCGTTGCCGAGGATGAACAGCCCCATCAGCCACAGCAGGACCCGGCGGCGCTCCATCCGGGCGGTGACGGCGGCGAGCAGGGGCGCGCCGACGACCACGCCGAGGGCGTAGGCGGATATCAGGTGTCCGGCGGAGGGGATGGAGACGCCCAGGTCGGTGGCGACCTGGGGCAGCAGGCCCATCATCACGAACTCGGTCGTACCGATTCCGAAGGCGCCTACGGCTAGGGCGAGCAGGGCCAATGGCATGGGGCGAGTGCCTTTCAGCAGGGGTGGTCACGGCCGGTCGAGTGTGCGGGCTGCGGGCGGGTTCCGACTCGGGGCGTTCTGGCTGCGGGCGTTCCGTCGTATGTTCCACTGCGGAACAAAGCCCTGACCTCCAGTATTCCAGAGGCCCGATTTCACGTTCCCGGCGAAACTGTGAATATCAGGTGTCAGCGTACGGACATACGCGCGGCCACCGGCAGGTGGTCGCTGCCGGTCTCCGGAAGCGTCCAGGAGCTCACCGGCTCGACGCCGCGGACCATGACCTGGTCGATCCGGGCCATCGGGAAGGAGGCCGGCCAGCTGAAGCCGAAGCCGCTGCCCGCCGCGCCCTGGGTGGAGCGCATCTGCGAGGTCACCGCCCGCAGCGCGCGGTCGTTCATGGTGCCGTTGAGGTCGCCGAGCAGGACGACCTTCTCCACCGGCTCCCGGGCGATGGCCTCACCGAGCGCGTCGGCGCTGCGGTCGCGCTCCCGGGCGGTGAACCCGGCGTCCAGCCGCACCCGGACCGAGGGCAGGTGGGCGACGTACGCCTTCACGTCGCCGAAGGGGGCCTCCACGGTGGCCCGCATGGCGCGGGTCCAGCCCAGTCCGATGTCGACCGGCTCGACGTCCCGGAGCGGGTACCGGCTCCACAGGCCGACGGTGCCCTGCACGGAGTGGTAGCGGTAGGTGGAGGCCAGCGTCTTCTCGTACACCGGGACCGCCGACTCGGTCAGCTCCTCCAGCGCCACCAGGTCCGCCCCGGAGGCCGCCACGTCGCGGGCGGTCCCGGCCGGGTCGACGTTCTGGGCGTTGACGTTGTGGGTGACGACGGTCAGGTCGCCGTCGGAGGTCGGGTCGGTCTTGTCGGACAGCAGGCCGCCGAAGAGGCCGGCCCAGACGAACGCGGGCAGCAGCCCGGCGATCACCGCGGTGGCGGAGCGGCGCACCAGCGCGGCCAGCAGCAGCACCGGGATCAGCAGCCCGAACCACGGCAGGAACGTCTCGGCGAGGCTGCCGAGGTTGCCGACGGCGTTGGGCACGTGCGCGTGCAGCCGCATCACCATCGCCAGCAGCACGGAGCAGGCGGCCAGGACCAGGCCGCGGCGCCACACGCCGGGTCCGGCGAGGCCCTCGCCCACGAAGCGGCAGACCCAGCGGTGGGCCAGGCGACGCAGCCGGCCGGGCCTCCTGGACTCCGGTCCCCTGCCGTCCGTCTCCGTCGCGAACGCCTGCTGCGTCATCCGCCGCCTCACCACCTGCCGTGCACACCGTCCGTACCGGGGGGTCGTACACGCTGTACCTGCCGTACGCGTGTCTACGACCCTAGGGCATGTCCGGTTTCCGTCCCGCCGGGCGCTCGGGAGCTTCCTCCCTCACGCCGCGCCTTACAAGGAGTGGGACGACCGGACTGGAGGAACGGGTTCCAACTCAGCCGCGGCGAAACCACCGTCCGTGACGCAAACCGCACATCCCGCTCCCCCCTCTTCTCCTGTCGCGGGTCAGGTGCAACCATGGAAATGGTCCGGGGACGCCGTGAGGGCGCCTCGAGATGACGATGAAGGAGCCGTTCCATGACGCAGCTTCAGGCTGCCCAGAAAAGCCCCGACGGCGGTGGGAAGTCCCTGTACGGCGGGAAGAGCAACCGCCGGGTGACCGTCCGCGACATCACCTTGGCCAAGGAGCGCGGCGAGCGCTGGCCCATGCTGACCGCCTACGACGCGATGACGGCGTCCGTGTTCGACGAGGCCGGGATCCCGGTCCTGCTGGTCGGCGACTCGGCCGGCAACTGCCACCTCGGGTACGACACCACCGTGCCGGTCACGCTCGACCAGATGGTCATGCTGACGGCCGCCGTGGTGCGCGGCACCAGCCGTTCGCTGATCGTGGCGGACCTGCCGTTCGGGTCGTACCAGGAGGGCCCGGTGCAGGCGCTCCGCTCGTCGATGCGGCTGATCAAGGAGTCCGGCGCCACCGCCGTGAAGCTGGAGGGCGGCGAGCGGTCGCACGAGCAGATCAGGCTGCTGGTCGACTCCGGCATCCCGGTGATGGCCCACATCGGCCTCACCCCGCAGTCCGTCAACGCCATGGGCTACCGGGTGCAGGGCCGCGGCGAGGAGGCCGCGCAGCAGCTGCTGCGGGACGCCAAGGCGGTGCAGGACGCGGGCGCGTTCGCGGTGGTGCTGGAGCTGGTGCCGCGCGAGCTGGCGGCCGAGGTCACCCGCACGCTGCACATCCCGACGGTCGGCATCGGCGCCGGTCCGGAGTGCGACGCGCAGGTGCTGGTGTGGACGGACATGATGGGCCTCACCCCCGGCCGGGTCCCGAAGTTCGTCAAGCAGTACGCGGACGTGCGCCGGGTGATGGGCGACGCGGCCCGGGCGTACGCCGAGGACGTCGTGGGCGGAACGTTCCCGCAGGAGGAGCACTCCGTCCACTGACCCCCACGGGCGCGGGTCGCCGCGCCGCCCCCTCGCGGGGCGCGCGGTGGCACCGCCCGTCGAAGCCACTGCGAGGACAGCCCGCCGATCCCCCCGTCGGCGGGCTGTCGGCCTTCCCTGCACGGGGCGCTGCGCCGACGAGGGTCCGGGGGGTGCCCGGGGGCCGCCGACGGGTGCCTGGGCTGCCGGCGGGCGCCGACGGGGGCCGTGGGACGCCGTCGGGCACAGGCAGGCGCCGGGTGGGCCGCCGTCGAGCTGTCGGTGGGGCCCGGTGGGCGCCGGTAGGTGCCGGCGGGCACCGGAGGGGGTCGTGGGCTGCCGGAGGGGGCTGGGGTGGGCCGACGTCGGGCGTCGTGGGCCGCCGGCGGGCTGTCGGCGCGTGTCGGTGGGCTGTCGGCGGGCGGGGGGCGGGGTGGGGAAAATGTCGGTGATCTGTCGGCGTGGCCTGACAGGCTCGGCCCATGACACGAATCGACGACACCTCCGGCGGCGCGCGGAACGCCGTGTCGGTACGGGGGCTGGTCAAGCACTACGGGGAGGTCAAGGCGCTCGACGGCGTCGACCTCGACGTGCGCGAGGGCACCGTGCTCGGCGTGCTCGGTCCCAACGGCGCCGGCAAGACCACCCTGGTCCGCATCCTCTCGACGCTGATCCGCCCCGACCGCGGCCTGGCCACCGTGGCCGGCTTCGACGTGGTGGCCGCCCCCCGCCGGGTCCGCCGCGTGATCGGGCTGACCGGCCAGTACGCCTCCGTGGACGAGAAGCTCTCCGGCCGCGAGAACCTGTACATGATCGGCCGCCTGCTGGACCTCTCCCGCACCGAGGCCCGCTCCCGCGCGGACGAGCTGCTGGAGCGGTTCTCGCTGAGCGAGGCCGCGCGCCGCCCGGCGTCCACCTACTCCGGCGGCATGCGCCGACGGCTGGACCTGGCCGCCTCGATGATCGGCCGGCCCTCGGTGCTCTTCCTGGACGAGCCCACCACCGGCCTCGACCCGCGCACCCGCAACGAGGTGTGGGACGAGGTGCAGCGGATGGCCGACGACGGCGTGACCGTGCTGCTGACCACGCAGTACATGGAGGAGGCCGAGCGCCTCGCCTCCGAGCTGACGGTCATGGACCACGGCCGGGTGGTCGCGGGCGGCCGGGTGGACGAGCTGAAGGCGAAGGTCGGCGGGCGCACCCTGCGGATCCGCACGGCCGACCCCTCCGAGGCGGGCCCGCTGGCCGAGGCGCTGGACGCGCTGGGCGTCACCGGCCTCGCGCAGGTGACCGTGGACCGCGACGGCGGTGTCCTGAACGTGCCGGTGCTCAGCGACGAGCAGCTCACCGCGGTGGTCGCCGCGGTGACCGCCCGCGGCGTCACCGTCTCGTCGGTCTCCACCGAACTGCCCAGCCTGGACGAGGTGTTCCTGTCCCTGACCGGTCACCGGTCCGGCGACGCCGACACCCGCGAGAACCATGAGGAGGTGGCCGCGTGAGCGCCGTCACCGTCGCCCCGGACCGGACGCCGGCCCCGGAGGCCGACGTCCGCGACGACCGGATCGGCCTGCGCGGGCATCTGCGCCACACCGGGGCGCTGGTCCGCCGCAACCTGCTGTGGATCAAGCAGGACCCGGAGTCGATGTTCGACGCCCTGCTGATGCCGATCGTCTTCACCCTGCTGTTCGTCTACGTCTTCGGCGGGTCCATCGGCCAGTCGCTGGGCGGCGGGCGGGACGAGTACGTCCAGTACCTGGTGCCGGGCATGCTGGCGATGATGGGCCTGTCGATGTCCATGTCGGTCGGCACCGGCTTCAACCAGGACTTCGAGAAGGGCGTGATGGACCGGTTCCGGTCGCTGCCCATCGGGCGCGGCTCGGTCATCTTCGCCAAGATCCTGGTGGAGATGCTGCGGGTGCTGCTGGCGACCACCGTGCTGCTGGTGGTGTCGGTGCTGGTCGGTTTCGACATCACCGACTGGCCCGGGCTGCTCGCCGCGGTCCTGCTGTCGATGCTGTTCGCCTCCTCGCTGATGTGGGTGTTCATCGCGATCGGCGTGACGGCGAAGAGCGCGCAGTCCGTGCAGGCCATGGGCTTCCTGGTGATGATGCCGCTGCAGTTCGGCTCCTCGCTCTTCGCCCCGACGGCGTCGATGCCGGGCTGGCTGCAGGCGTTCGCCGACTGGAACCCGCTGTCCGCGCTGGCGGACGCCTCGCGGGCGCTGATGGTGGGCCACGGCGAGGTGGCCCGGGACCTGTGGGTGACGCTGGGCTGGACGGCGGTGCTGACCGCGGTGATGGCCCCGTACGCGATCCACAAGTTCCGCACCCGGAACTGACCTCCGCCGCGCCCGGCCGCCGCGCGGGACACCGAGGGTCACACGCGCGGGTCACACGCGGCGGTCACACGAGGGCCGCGGCCTCCTCCTCGGAGAGGCCGCGGCCCTCGGCGTAGGCGGACTCGTACGCGGGCCCGCCGAGGGCCGCGCGCAGCACCGCCGTGGCGTGGTCAGCCAGCCGCCGTTCGGCGACCCCGACGACGTGGTCGTCGGGCAGGGCGGCGGTCGCCGCGCCGAAGCAGCGGGCGCCGTCGGCGGCACGGCGTCCGGCGTCCGCGGAGGCGAGGGTCACGGCCGCCACCGTCAGCAGGAAGGAGCGCATGTGCGGGGCGATCGTCCGGGACAGCACCTCGCCCGCCCCGGCCAGCGCGCCGCGCACCCGCTCCAGGGCCTCGGCGGGCCGGCCGTCCATCACGTCGAGGAGCGCCTCGGTGCCGGTGATGAACGCGTCGAAGACGACGAACGGGGCCGCCGGGAACTCCTCGCGGACCTCCCGCAGGTGCCGGCGGGCCTCGGCGACGCGGCCGGTGACGCCGAGCCAGCTCGACAGGATGATGCGGGCCGCGGGGCCCGCCTCCTGGCTCCCGGTCTCCTGGGCGGCGATGACCTCGCGCAGCAGCCGTTCACCGCGTTCGGGGCGGTCCGTCTCCAGCAGGACGGCCCCGAGCCGGGCCCGCAGGACCTCCCGCTGGGCGCGGGCGCCGAGCAACCCCACCTGTTCGACGGCCTGCCGGTAGTCGTCGGCCGCCTGCTCGAACCGGCCGCGGCGCTCGTTGGCGGCGCCCCGGGCGCACAGGCCCTCGGCGATGCTCCACACGTCGCCCAGGCGGCGGCAGATCTCCAGCGACCGGTCGGCGTCGGCGACGGCGTCGCCCTTCCAGTCGGGCCGGTTGGCGATCAGGTTGGCCCGGGTCTGGAGGGCGAGGGCGTGCTCCCAGGCGTGGTCCGGGCGGTCGGCGGTGGTGCGCACGGCGGCGTCGACGATCTCCGGGAGCCGGTCGACCTGGCCGGTGAGCAGCACCGCGAAGAACCACAGGGTGCCGGGGTTGCGGCAGACCTGGGGCATGCCGGGCCGGTACACGCGGGCGATGACCCGCAGCTTCTCCTGGGCCTCGGGGTCCTGCCAGGCCTCCAGCTCGCCCTGCATGTCCATGCACGCCAGGTGGATCAGGTGCACGCCCCGCCGCGCCTCCTGGAGGGCCTCCCCGGTGAGCGGCGGGGGCCTGTCGGTGCCGCGTTCCCACAGCGGGCGGGCCTCGGGCGCGTCGGGGGCGAAGGGGTTGGGGCCGAGGGCGAGGACGGCCGTGCTCCACTGGCGGGCCTCGCCGCGCAGTCCGCGGATCTGCCAGAACCAGAACAGGGAGAGGACCAGGTACAGGGCCTCCTGCTCGTCGCGTTCGGCGACGGCGGTGCGCAGCGCGGTGCGCAGGTTCTCGTACTCGGTCTCCAGCCGTCCCACGGCGGTCACCTGGCCCTCGCCCCGGAGCAACGGGTCGGTGGTGCGGGCGAGTTCGCGGTAGTGGGTGAGGTGGGCGCGGAGGACGGCGCGGTGCTCGCCGGCCTCCTCCAGGCGTTCACGGGCGTACTCGGCGACCGTCTCCAGGAGGCGGTAGCGCATGGCGCCGTCGTCCGCGGGGGACGCCACCACGAGGGACTTGTCGACCAGCGAGCCCACGGCCTCCAGGGCGGCCGGCCCGCAGACCGCCTCGGCGGCCTCCAGGTCGCACCCGCCGGCGAAGACGGACAGGCGGCGCAGCACGGCCCGTTCCTGTTCGTCGAGCAGGTCCCAGGACCAGTCGACCACCGCGCGCAGGGTCTGCTGGCGGGGCAGGGCGGTGCGGCTGCCGGCGGTGAGGAGGCGGAAGCGGTCGTCGAGCCGGTCGGCCATCTGGCGGGGGGTGAGGACCCGCAGGCGGGCGGCGGCGAGCTCGACGGCCAGCGGCAGGCCGTCGAGGCGGCGGCAGATCTCGGCGCACGCCTCGGCCGTCTCCGCGTCGGCGTCGACCCGGAAGCCGGGGCGGGCGGCGGCGGCGCGGTCGGCGAGCAGGCGCACCGCCTGGGGCTCGGGCAGCGGCTCCACGGGGCGCACCAGCTCGCCCGGCACGCCGAGGGGTTCCCGGCTGGTGGCCAGCACGGTCAGGTGCGGGCAGCGGGCGAGGAGTTCGTCCGCGAGGCGGGCGGCGGCGTCGATCACGTGCTCGCAGTTGTCCAGCACGAGCAGCATCCGGCGGCGGGAGCAGTGCTCGGTGAGCCGCCGCAGCGGGTCGTCCTTGCGGTCGGCGGCGGTGCGTATCTCCTCGGCCCCGGCGCCGTAGAGCACGGTCTCGCGGGCGCCGACGGCGGTGAGCACGGCCTCCGGGACGGCGGCGGGGTCGTCGACGGGGGCGAGTTCGGCCAGCCACACGCCGTCGGGCGCGAGGTCCGCGGCGAGGGTGCGGGCGGCCTCCTGCGACAGCCGGGTCTTGCCCGCGCCGCCGGGTCCGAGCAGGGTGACCAGCCGCGCCCCGGCGAGGTCGCGGTGGAGGGCGGCGACGTCGGCGTCCCGGCCGACGAAGGAGGTGAGCGGCGCGCGGAGGTTCCCGGCGGTGGTGGGCGGTGGCGTCCGGGCCGGGTCGCCCGGTCCGGCGGCGGCGCCGGGCCTGCTCCGTGCCGGGTCGCCCGGTCCGGCGGCACCACCGGCGCCGGGCACCCCGCCGGTGGTGCCGCCGCCGGTGGTGCCGCCGTCGGCGCGGCCGGACGGGGCGGGCGCGGGCGCGCCGGTGCCGTCCGGGTCGCCGCGCAGCAGGTCACCGCGCAGCAGGTCGGCGTGGACGGCGCGCAGGGCCGGGCCGGGGTCGGTGCCGAGGGTGTCGGCGAGGTGGCGGCGGAGCGCGTCGTAGGCGGCGAGGGCCTCGGCGGGGCGGCCGGTGGCGGCGAGGGCGCGCAGGCGGAGGGCCTGGAGGGGTTCGTCGAGGGGGTGGGTCTCGCAGAGCGCGGTGAGGTCGGGGAGGACGGCGGTGGCCTCGCCGAGGGCGAGCGCGGCGGCGGCGCGGGCCCGGCGGGCCTCCAGGCGGCGGGCCTCCCAGCGGGCGGCCTCGGCGCCGGGGGCGGGCAGGTCGGCGAGGGCGGGGCCGCGCCAGAGGGCGAGCGCCTCGTCGAGCGTGTCGGCGGCCTTGCCGGGGTCGTCGCCGTCCAGAGCTCGCAGTCCGTCGGCGGTGAGCCGTTCGAAGCGGTGCAGGTCGACGTCGTCGGGGTCGGCGGCGAGCCGGTAGCCGCCCTCCGCGGAGGCCACCGCCTGCGGGCCGAGGGTGCGCCGGAGCCGCCCGACCAGGGCCTGCAGCGCGCCCACCGCGTCGGCGGGGGGCTCCCCCGCCCAGACCTCGTCGACCAGGACGGCCGCCGGGACGGTCCGGCCGGGCCGCAGCGCGAGCAGGGTGAGCAGTGCGCGCAGCCGCGCCCCGCCCACCGCCACGGGCGTGCCGTCGGGGCGGGTGACCTGGGTGGGGCCGAGGACTCGGTAGCGCACGGCCCCATTGTCCCCCGGCCTCCGGAGGGGGACGGTCAGCGGGAGGCCGAGTGGCCGCGCTCCGCCTTGGTGCGCTTGTAGTAGTACCAGCACATGTTCGAGGAGAGGCCGGCCAGCAGCACCCAGACGATGCCCAGGCCCCAGGTGCCCTCGACGAAGGAGACGACGGCGGCGACCACGGACAGGACGCACACGACGAGGGCGTAGAGAGCGAGGCGGGGCATGGGTGCGCTCCTGGCGACGTGGTTCGACGGGGGACTGCTGTGCCTCCAGTGTCCCCCATGCCCCGGTCCGTGCCCCGCGCCCCCTCCGCTCAGACGTCGGTGAGTCGCAGGCCGGCGTGGGCCTTGTAGCGGCGGTTCACCGAGATCAGGTTGGCGACCAGCGCCTCCACCTGGTGGGCGTTGCGCAGCCGGCCGGCGAAGACGCCGCGCATGCCGGGGATGCGGCCGGCGAGCGCCTGGACGATCTCCACGTCGTCGCGCTCCTCGCCGAGGACCATGACGTCGGTCTCGATCTCGTCGATCTCCGGGTCCTTCAGCAGGACGGCGGACAGGTGGTGGAAGGCGGCGGTGACGCGGGAGTCCGGCAGCAGCGCGGCGGCCTGCTGGGCGGCGCTGCCCTCCTCGACGTCGAGGGCGTAGGCGCCCTTCTTGTCGAAGCCGAGCGGGTTGACGCAGTCGACGACCAGCTTGCCGGTGAGGTCCTCGCGCAGCGACTCGAGGGTCTTGGCGTGGCCCTCCCACGGCACGGCGACGATCACGATGTCGCTGCGGCGGGCGCATTCGGCGTTGTCGGCGCCCTCGACTCCGTGGCCGAGCTCCTCGGCGACGGCCCGGGCGCGGTCGGCGGCGCGGGAGCCGATGATCACCTTCTGCCCGGCGCGGGCGAGGCGGTAGGCGAGGCCCTGGCCCTGGTCGCCGGTGCCGCCGAGGACGCCGACGGTCATCCCGGAGACGTCGGGGAGGTCCCAGGGGTCCTTGGCGGGGGCCTTGCGCCCGGCGTTCTGCGGAGGGGTCTGTGCACTGTCGGTAGTGGTCATGCGCCTGACTTTACGTGCGGGCGGGCCCGGCACGGCGGTGGTGTGGGTCACGTCAGCGCGTGCCGCGGCGCCCGTCACTTCGGGGGAATCGGCGGCGAACACGGGGTCCCGGCCGACGCCTTGGGGCAGCATGCGCCGCATGGATGCGGTACGGGTGGCGCTGCTGCGCGAGGTCCTGGCGGGGACCGGGTGGCTGGACGCGACGCGCCGGTTCGCGGGCGTGCTGCGCGGGTCGGTGGTCTCGCACGGCGGGGGGCTGCTGCTGGTGGGCACGCCCGGCTACGAGCCGTGGCACCTGGCGGCGCACCTGGTGGACGAGGCGGCCTGGTCGGGCACGCCGGAGCTCTCGCCCACCCTGGTCCGGCACGCCGCGCGGACCTCGGACCCGGCGCACCTGGCCGTGGGGCTGGGGCGGCTGGAGGCGGCGCGGCGCGGGGAGACGCTGCTGGTGGTGGCCCCGGACGCGACGGGCGCCGAGCTGCTGGAGCGGGTGCACGACGCCCGGCGGGCCGGGGCGACGGTGCTGGCGCTGGCCGGGCCGGCGCCGGGTGAGGCCGAGGGCCACGCGGACCTGGCGGCGATGGCGCACGAGCTGCTCGGCCCGGTGGACGCCGGGGCCCCGGCCCCGGTGGACCTGGACACCGTGCAGCACCTGGTCAGCGCGGCGGCCGGGGAGAACTCGGCGGCGGCGCCGCGCGGGCGCCGCCGCTTCCGCGACCGCCTGGGCCGTCTCGCCGACCAGCTGACGGCCCCGCCCCCGCCGCGTTGGTGACCCCGCCCGCCCTTGCGGGTCCCGCTGTTCCACCGCCGGACCGGGGCGCCCGGCACCCCTCCGCACCACCCCGGTGAAGCCCGCCCGTCGGCCGCGGTTCAGGTGCCCGCACCCGCCGCCGCTCCGGTGGGCGGGCAGGTACGCGCCGGGGCCGGTGGTGTCCCGGTCGGGCCGTGGGGGGTCAGTCGTCGGTGTTGTCGCGGGACGGGGAGTCGTGCCACTTGGGGTCGTTCTCCCACTCGAGGTTGCGTTCGCGGGCGGTCTCCATGGCCTGCTGGGCCTCGCCGCGGGTGGCGTAGGGGCCGAACCGGTCCTTGGCCGGGCACTCCGGCCCCTCCTCGACCTTCTTGTGCTCCAGGCAGTAGTACCACTCGCCCGGCTTGCCCACCGTGCGCTTCTTGAACAGGGCCATGCTGTGCTCCTTCTCCTCCGCGGTCCTACGCCACCGGCGCGGGCCGGATCCGTATGCCCCGCTGGTTAGACTCGCAGGCATGTCTGCCCAGTCGCTGCTCGTACCAGGGGAGCTTTCTCCCACCCGATCCGTCCCCGGAAACATCAGGCGGCCCGAGTACGTGGGCAAGCCCGCGCCGACGCCGTACACCGGCCCCGAGGTGCAGACCCCGGAGACCGTCGAGGCGATGCGGGTGGCCGGCCGGATCGCCGCGCAGGCGATGGAGGAGGCCGCCAAGCACATCGCCCCCGGCGTGACCACCGACGAACTGGACCGCGTGGCCCACGAGTTCATGTGCGACCACGGCGCCTACCCGTCGACGCTGGGCTACCGCGGCTTCCCCAAGTCGCTGTGCACCTCGGTCAACGAGGTCATCTGCCACGGCATCCCGGACTCGACCGTGCTGCGCGACGGCGACATCGTCAACCTGGACGTCACGGCGTACATCGGCGGCGTGCACGGCGACAACAACGCCACCTACCTGGTGGGCGAGGTCGACGAGGAGTCCCGCCTGCTGGTGGAGCGCACCCGCGAGGCGCTGAACCGGGCGATCAAGGCGGTCCGGCCCGGGCGGCAGATCAACGTGATCGGCCGGGTCATCGAGTCCTACGCCAAGCGGTTCGGCTACGGGGTGGTCCGTGACTTCACCGGGCACGGCATCAACAGCTCGTTCCACTCCGGCCTGGTGATCCCGCACTACGACAGCCCGTACGCCACGACGGTGATGCGCCCGGGCATGACGTTCACCATCGAGCCGATGCTGACGCTGGGCACCCACGAGTACGAGATCTGGGACGACAACTGGACGGTCGTCACCAAGGACCGCCTGCGCACGGCGCAGTTCGAGCACACGCTGGTGGTCACGGACACGGGCGCGGAGATCCTCACCCTCCCGTGACGCCCCCGCCTCCCGTGACGCCCCGGCCCTGGGGGCGGCGGCCCTGGGGGCGGCGGCCCTAGGGCACACGGACCACCGCCAGCTCGGTGAGGCCGGAGTAGGCCAGCAGCGGCTCGAGCAGCGGCGGGACCACGATCTCGAGCCGGGCCGCGTGGGCGAACAGCACGCTCAGCCCGGCACTGTCGAGGTACTCCACGGCGGTGAGGTCGACCACCACCGGGCCGGTGGTGGACTCCGTCGCCTCCAGGGCACGGGCCAGGACCTGGGCGTTGCCGAGGTCGATCTCGCCGGCCACGGTCAGCAGCGGTCTCCCGCCCGGCCCGGTGCCGGGGGTCACGGTCAGCGGCGTCATCCTGCGATCCTCGTCCACATCCGAACCGTGGTCCCCGTCCCGCCCTGCGCGACGGAGACCTCCTGCATCATGGCGCGCATCAGCGCCAGCCCGCGCCCCCGGAAGGGGTCCGCCCCCGGCTCCGGCGGCTTCCACCGCCCGCTGTCCTCGACGACGAGGTGGATCTCGTCCGCGGTCGCCGCGGCGGAGAGCCGCACCGGCCCGCCGGGCAGGTCCCGGTGCCCGTGCTCCACCGCGTTGGCGCAGGCCTCGCCCGCGGCCACCAGCACCTTCTGGGCGAGCCCCGGCGGCAGGCCGCAGCGCTGCAGCCATCCGCGCAGCGTCCCCCGCGTCGTGGCCAGCTGCGACGAGTCGGCGGGGAAGGTCAGCTCCAGCGGGCCGGGGTGCCGGTACAGCAGCAGGGCCACGTCGTCGTCGTAGCCGTCCTCGGGGGCCAGCCGGTCCATCACCCGCGCGGCGAGCTGGTCGGCGGGCAGGTCGCGCCCCTCCTCGAGCGCCTCCGCCGCCAGGCGGATGCCCTCGCTCAGCGGGCGGCGGCGCCGCTCGACCAGGCCGTCGGTGTAGAGCAGCAGCGTGGACCGCGGGGGCACCACGCACTCGGCCTCGGGACGCTCGGCGCCGGGCCGCACGGCCAGCGGCAGCGAGCGGCCCTGGTCGAGCAGGGTCGTCCCGCCGTCGGGTCCGACGAGGATGCCCGGCGGGTGTCCGGCCCCGGCGTACACCAGCCGCCCGGTCTCCGGGTCGAGCACGCCGCAGAACAGGGTGGTGCAGAGCGCGCCGGGGACGCCGGCCGCGAAGTGGTCCAGCGCGGCCAGGGTCCGGGCGGGCCCGGCCTCCTGGAGCAGCAGCGCCCGGCAGGCGCTGCGCAGCTGGCCCATCACCGTGGCGGCCTCCAGGCCGCGGCCCACGCAGTCGCCGACGACGATGCCGGTGCGCCCGTCCGGCAGGGCGACCGTGTCGTACCAGTCGCCGCCGACCTCCAGGGGCGGCACGGCCGGCTCGTAGCGGACCGCGAAGCCCCGGGGCAGCCGGGCGGGGCCGAGGATGGAGCGCTGCAGGGCGAGCGCGGTCCGGCGGTCCTGGTCGGCCTGGTGTATGCGGGTCAGGCCCTGCGCGATCCGGCCGGCCAGCAGGGAGAGCAGCAGCCGGTCCTCGGGGGTGAACGGCCGCCGCGCGCCGAGGTCCACCCTCAGCACCAGCGGCCCCTCGGGGTGCTCCAGCACGACGTGGGCCCGGTTGCCCTCGGCGACCGGGGTGAGCGCCGGGTGGTCCCGCAGGGCGGAGAGGGCGGCGCGGTCCTCCTCCGGCAGCCCCGCCCAGCGGTCCACGGCCCCTTCGCCGACGGCGGCGACGCACGGCTCCGGGCGGTCGCCGAAGACGACGGCGAGGACCTGGCCGGCCCGCCACACACGGCGCAGCTCGTCCAGCGCGCCGGCCAGCGCCTCCCCGGGGCCGGTGGCCTGGGACAGCCGGAGTCCGAGCGCGGCCAGGGTGGCGTCCCGCTGGACGGCGTACTGCTCGGCGGTGACGTCGCGGAAGGTGCCGACGACGATCCGGCGGCCGGTGTCCGGGTCGCGGGCGCCGTTGCAGCTCACCGCGATCCAGATCCGCTGTCCGTCGCTGCGCTCGACGGGCAGGTCGCACCGTCCGGCACCGCCGGAGAGCGCGTCGCGGAAGGCCCGCCTCCACCGCTCGTGTGCCTCCCGGCCGGCCGCGTCGCCGGGCCGGGGCGGGCCGGGCAGGTCCTCGGGGCCGTAGCCGAGGATCTCGGTGAACGCGGAGTTGGCCTCCAGGAGCGTGCCGTCCTCGTCGCAGACGAAGAACGCCTCCTGCAGGGCGTCGACCAGGGCCGCCCGCCAGCGGGCGTTGCGGCCGCGGATCCGGGCCAGCTCGATGGCGGCCCGCACCCGGGCGAGCAGTTCGGCGGCGGCGAACGGCTTGACCAGGTAGTCGTCGGCGCCCGCCTCCAGCCCCTCGATGGAGGCCTCCTGCCCGGCCCGGGCGGACAGCAGCAGCACCGGCACGGCGGCGGTGCGGCTGTCGGCGCGCAGCGCGGCCACCAGGGCGAGGCCGTCCATGCCGGGCATCATCACGTCGCCGACCACCAGGTCGGGCTGGGCCGCGCGGGCCGCCTCCAGGGCCGCGGCGCCGTCGCCGACGGCCCGGACCCGGTAGCCGGCGCCGGTCAGCAGCCGGGTGAGGTAGCCGCGCAGGTCGGCGTTGTCGTCGGCGACCAGCACTCTGGCGCCCGCGGTCCGGCCGGCCGCCAGGGCGGGGGTGACGCCGGACTCCCGGACCTCGGCCGCCAGGTGGCCGGGGGTCCGCGCGGCCTCCTCGGAGAGCTGTCCGAGCGCCTCCTGCACGTAGGGGCGGGCGTCGGTCATGACCGACGCCGCGGCGGCGGGGACGAGGGAGCCGGGGGGCAGGTGCGCGGTGCCGAACCGCAGCCGGACGGTGAAGACGGTGCCGCGGCCCTCGGTGCTGTCGGCGGTGATGGAGCCGCCGTGCAGCTGGACGAGTTCCTTGACCAGGGCCAGGCCGATGCCGCTGCCCTCGTGGGAGCGGGCGCGGGTGGTGCGGATCCGGTGGAACCGGTCGAACAGCCGGGACATCTCCGCCGCGGGGATGCCCACGCCGGTGTCGGCGAAGGTGACGACCGCCTGGTCGCCGTCGCGGCGCACCGCCACCCTGAGGCCGCCGTCGAAGGTGAACTTCAGGGCGTTGCCGAGGAGGTTGAGGACGACCTTCTCCCACATGGAGCGGTCCAGGTGGACGGGTTCGTCCAGCGGCGGGCAGTCGACCTCCAGGGTGAGCCCGGCGCGTTCGACGGCGGAGCGGAAGACCCCGGCCAGGTCGGCGGTGGTGGCGGCGAGGTCGACGGGGGCGAAGGCGGCCCGCATCCGCCCGGCCTCGATCTGCGAGAAGTCGAGCAGGGTGTTGACCAGCCGGCCCATCCGCAGCCCGTTGCGGTGGGCGACGTCCAGTTCCTCGCGGATCCGGGGGTCGGCGGCCTCCAGCCGGCCGCGCAGTTCCTCCAGCGGGCCCATGATCAGGGTCAGCGGGGTGCGGAACTCGTGGCTGACGTTGTGGAAGAACGCGGTCTTCGCCCGGTCCAGCTCGGCCAGCTCCTCGGCACGCCGCTGCTGGGCCCGGTAGCTGCGCGCACTGCCGATGCCGGCGGCCACGTGCCCCGCGACCAGGTCGAGGAAGGACCGGTAGTCCTCGTCCAGCGGGCGGTACCGGTTGAGCGCCGCCACCAGGAAGCCGTACGGCTCGCCGCCCTGCCGGGGCAGCGGCACCAGCAGCGCCCCGGTGGGCGGCTCCTCCCACACGCCCGTGGGCGGCGGAGGGACCTCGGCCGACGGCCCGGGCGGGGCGGCGAGGTCCACGACCTGGGGGCCGTCGGCGGGTCCGGCCGCGGGCCAGGGCGCCAGGGCGCCGGGCGGCAGGCGGAGCGGTGCCAGGGGGTGGCCGGGCTCGATGCCGCTGGCGCAGGCCAGGCGGGCGCCGCGGCGGCCCCGGGGCGCGCGGGTGGTGCCGCCGGGGCCGGCGCCGGCGCCGGCCGGCCCGTCGCCGGTGCCGCCGGGCCCGGCCGCCTCGCCCACCTCGTCGCCCGCCTCGTCGTCCGCCTCGCCGACGGCCGCGCCGTCGGGTCCGCCGTCACGTCCCTCGTCAGGTCCCTCGTCGTCGAAGAGGTAGGTGAGGGTGAACGGCAGGTCCTGCGGGTTGCGGCCGAGCTGCTGGGCGGCGAAGTCCAGCATCTGCTGCTCGGTGCGCACCACGCTGGGGTCCGAGCCGAGGTCGCGCAGGGTGGCCATCCGCCGTTCGCCGACGACCCGCTCGGTCTCCTCGGTGACCACGCAGAGCATGCCGACGACCGCGCCCGCCTCGTCGCGGAGCGGGCTGTAGGAGAAGGTGTGGTACGTCTCCTCGGGGTAACCGGATCGTTCGAGGAACAGCTGGAGCCCTTGGTCCCAGGTGGCCCGTCCGCTGGTCAGGACGGTGTCGATGCGAGGGCTGACGGTGCTCCAGACCTCCGCCCACACCTCACGCGCGGGCCTGCCCAGGGCCCACGGATACTTCTGCCCGAGCGTGTCGTGCCGGTACGCGTCGTTGCAGAAGAACGTCAGCTCCGGACCCCAGGCCATCCACATCGCGAACCGGGAGGAGAGCAGGATGCTCACCGCCGTGCGCAGGCTCTGCGGCCAGCCGGACGGGGGCCCCAGCGGGGTCGCCGCCCAGTCGACGGCGGCGAGGTCGCGCCCCACCTCCGGATCGGCGGCGAACACCTCGGACCCGTCCGGCGCCGTGTCGCCGTCGGGGAAGGAGCGTGCCATGGGCGGGCCTTTCGTCTCGACCGAGTGCCCCGTGCCGGCGACACGTTCGACGCCGGTCTTCACGGGAACCCCACACACATTCCACAGGCTTCGTAGGATAAGCCGAACCCATGGCATATTCCGGGTCGGATTTCCGGCCCGGACGGCGGTCGCCGCTCCCGGGGGCACCACCGGGCCGTCGGCTCCTGCAGTCCATCCGATCCGCGCCACCCCCCAGGAGACCCGGTGACCACGACCGACCCCGTCCTGACCGTCGACCGGCACACGCACCCCTCGGGCGCCGTCGTGCTGCGGGTGACCGGCGAACTCGACCACCACACCGCCGGAGCCCTGCTGGGCGAGCTGGACGGCCTGGACCTCGCCCGGACGGACGGCCTGGTGATCGACCTGTCGGGACTCTCCTACTGCGACTCCACCGGCATCACGGTGCTGGTCACCGCCCACCACCGCGCCGAGCAGGCCGGTTGCCCGCTGGGGCTGGCCGGACTGGGGCCCGAGCTGCGCCAGATGTTCGAGACGGTGGGGCTGGACCACATCTTCACGTTTCATCCCGATGTGGACCGCGCGGTGACCGTCCTGCAAAATTGAGCCGTCCGGCCCCGTTTACCACAGCCCTCACGGGGCATCGGACTGCTCTGCACTTCGTTATCCTGCCGGGGCAGGCGCCCCGGTGGCGCGACGGGACACGGGCTCCGAGAAGGACGGACAGATGGCCATGACCTCCACGGCCGACGTTCCCGTGCCGGTGTCCCCCGCGCACGGGCGGCACAGCGGTGTCGTCTTCTCCGACGACCGCGAGTGGGCCGGTCACCTGGTGGCCTTCGTCCGCGCCGGGCTGGAGCGCGGCGAGCAGGTCCAGTACTTCTCGGACACCACCGACCCGGACCGGGTGATGGGCACCCTGGCGTCCGCCGGGGTCGACGCGGCGCGGGCCAGCGCCGAGGGACGGCTGGTGGTCACCACGGCGGCGCACACGTACCTGTCGGGCCCCGCCTTCGACCCGGACGCCATGATGGGCCTGTGGCGACAGGCCATGGACAGCGCGCTCGCGGAGGGACACCGCGGGCTCCGGGCGATCGGCGAGATGGCCTGGGGAGCGCGGGACGTGAAGGGGGCGGACCGGCTCCTGGAGTACGAGCTCCGTCTCCACCACGAGGTTTTCGAACCGCTTCCGCTCACCGCCTGGTGCTTCTACGACCGCCGCCGGATCCCCCCGGAGCTGCTGGCCGTGCTGGCCGGCGCCCACCTGGACCGCCGCGGCGGACCCGCCCCGTGCCCCGCCCTGCGGCTGGAGCCGCTCGGCGGCCGTACCGGCCTGCGCCTGTCCGGCTCCGCCGGGTACGACACCCGGTGGACGGTCCGCTCGGCGGCGGCCGTGGTGGCCGGCTCGCCCGGCGGGGACGTGGAACTGGACCTGTCCGCCCTCCGGCACCTCGACATAGCCGCCCTGGTGACGCTCGTCGAGGCCGCACGGCGCCGTCCCGCGGGACGGCTGCGCCTGCTGCACCCTCCCGCACCCCTTCGACGGCTCCTCGGACTGTTCCCCGAACTCGGGGCCGCTGTGGAGATCGCCGAGCGATGACGACACACAGCCGAACCACCACGTACTTCCGGCAGCCGCCCGGCAGAGGGCCCGGCTCCGGGTTCTTCCACCCTGCGCTCTTCTACCGCTCCGAGGACGAGTACCTCGACGGCGTGTGCCGGTTCGTCCGCACCGCCGTGCAGGCCCGCGGCGACCACGCGCTGGTCGCCGTGCCCGGCGCCCGGCTGGAGCGGCTGCGCGAGCTCCTCGACGACCCCGAGGAGCGCGTCACCTGGCTCGACATGACGGAGGCCGGGCGCAACCCCGGCCGCATCCTGTCGCAGTTCCGCGAGTTCGCGGACCGGCACGAGTCCTCCGAGTCCCGGCCGTGCATCGTGGGCGAGGCCCTGTGGGTGGGCCGGGGACCCGCGGAGACCCGTGAGGCGCTGCGGCACCAGGCACTGGTCAACGTCGCCTTCGCGGGCCGCCGGGTCAGCGTGCTGTGCCCGTACGACGCCCGCCTGCCGGAGGAGGTCCTGGTCCAGGCCCGCCGGATCCACCCGGTGGTCACCGAGGAGGGCACCCGGCGGATCAGCCGCGACTTCGCCGACCCGCTGGACGTCTGCCGGACCTTCGACACCCCGCTGCCCGAGCCCACCGACCCGCTGGTCGTCGAGTTCGGCGAGCACCAGCTGTCGCTGGTGCGCGGCGAGGCCGAGGACTGGGCGTCCCGCTGCGGGCTGTCCCCGGCGCGGCGCACCGACTGGCTGCTGGCCATCGGCGAGGCCACCGGCAACTCGGTGCGGCACGGCGGCGGGCAGGGCACGCTGCGGATGTGGCGGGCGGAGAACTCCCTGGTCGCCGAGATACGTGACGCCGGGCGGCTGACCGACCCCCTGGTGGGCCGGCGCCGCCCCGACCCGCGCTCGCCGCACGGCGGCCGCGGGGTGTGGATCATGCACCAGCTCTGCGACCTGGTCGAGATGCGCGCCGAGCCGCGCGCGCTGGTCCTCCGCCTCCACATGGCGGTGAACCCCCCGCCCGGCACCTGATCCTCCCGCCCCGACCGGGCGGCGCCCCGGCCCGGCCCGGCGCGGCCCGGATCCGGCCCGCGCCCGGCCCAGGTCGGGGCGTGGACCGAAGCCGGCGGGACCAGGGGCCGAAAGGCTGGAAGGCCGGAAGACCAGGGGCCGAAGGCCGGAAGATGCCTGGTCAGGCTTCGAAGAGGGGGTCCTGTTCGCCCTCGGCCTGCTTCCTGACGCGGCGGTTGCGGCTGCCCACCACGTACGCCGTCGCCGCGCCCACCGCGGCGAACACCGCCGGGAGCATCCAGTCCTTGTTGAACGCGTGCCCGAAGAGGTGGTCGAGGGAGATCCGCCCGGGCCCGGTGACGGCGAGGCTCGCCGCGGTGAGCCCCAGCGAGGCCGCGTACTCGTAGCCCCCGCTCTGGGCGAAGAAGCCCTGCGGGGCGTGCACCGCGGCCGCTCCCGCCATCGCGCCGGCCGCCGCCGCCCCGGCCGCGGGGGTGGCGAGCCCCAGCGCCAGCAGCACCCCGCCGCCGGTCTCCGCGGCGCCCGCCATCGTGGCGCTCGCCCTGCCCGGGGTGTAGCCGATGGACTCCATCCACTGTCCGGTGCCCTCCAGCCCGTGGCCGCCGAACCAGCCGAACAGCTTCTGCGACCCGTGGGCGGCGAGCACCCCGCCGGTGCCCGCCCTCAGCAGCAGCAGACCGAGATCACGCCGGTCGAAACACGTCACGTCGACTCCTTGGGACCGATGACCGCTACGGACCGGTCCCGAGTCCCCCCGTTTCCGCCGTTCCACCCGCGCACGGGTGTGATCACAGGGGGTCATGGGGAGGTTACCCAGCCGTCATGTGCATGTCGTGTGCTCAACAACCGGGGGTCGTCCTGTCCCGTTCGAATGCCTTCCGCACCCCGCCACCGTCCCGGAAGGCCACCATGACCACGCCTGCCCGCCCCTCGTCCCACTCTCCTGAACTCCGCGCCGCGGCCGGCGCGTTGGGACGCCGAAGATTCCTGACGAGCACCGCCGCCGCGGCCGCCCTCGCGTTCGCCGTCAACCTTCCCGCGGCCGGCACCGCCGCGGCCGACGAGCTGGAGCCGGCCCGGCTGGCCGAGGACCCGTTCACGCTGGGCGTGGCCTCCGGCGACCCGCTGCCGGACTCGGTCGCGCTGTGGACCCGGCTGGCCCCCCGGCCCCTCGACCTGGACGGCGGGCTGCCGGCCCGCCGGGTCTCCGTGCGCTGGGAGCTCGCGCACGACGAGCGGTTCCGCCGCGTCGTGCGGCGCGGCCACGCCTGGGCGCACCCGGAGTTCAACCACGCGGTGCACGTCGACGTGCGCAACCTGCGGCCGGGCTCCGTGTACTACTACCGCTTCCGGGCCGGCGACTGGATCAGCCCGACCGGCCGGACCCGCACCGCGCCCGGGCACGGCGCGCGGGTGGACGCGCTGCGCTTCGGCCTGGTCTCCTGCCAGCGCTACGACCAGGGCCACTGGACCGCCTTCCGCCACCTGGCGGGCGAGGACCTGGACGCGGTCTTCCACCTCGGCGACTACCTCTACGAGTACGCGGTCAACGCCCGGGCGGGCGGCCGCGGCTACACGGACCGGGTGATCCCGGCCCACTTCGACCACGAGACCGTGACGCTGGAGGACTACCGCCTGCGGTACGCCCTCTACAAGTCGGACCCGGACCTGATCGCCGCGCACCTGGCGCACCCGTTCGTGGTGACCTGGGACGACCACGAGACGGAGAACAACTACGCGGGCGGGAACCCGGAGAACTCCGTCGCGCCGGAGGAGTTCCTGCTGCGCCGGGCGGCCGCCTACCGGGCGTACTGGGAGAACATGCCGCTGCGCGCCGCGCAGCGCCCCGAGGGCCCGGACCTCAGGCTCTACCGCCGCATGCACTGGGGCGACCTGGCCCAGTTCGACGTCCTCGACACCCGCCAGTACCGCACCGACCAGGCGAACGGGGACGGCTGGAAGACGCCCACCGCCGAGTCCGAGGCCGAGTCGATGACGCTCACCGGCGCGGAGCAGGAGCGGTGGCTGGTGGACGGGTGGCGCCGCTCCTCCGCGGTGTGGAACGTGGTGCCGCAGCAGGTCACCTTCAGCCGCCGCAACAACCCCGCGGCGGGAAACACCACGCTGTCCATGGACTCCTGGGACGGCTACCCGGCGTCGCGGCGGCGGGTGCTGGAGGGGTGGAAGGCGTCCGGCCGACAGAACCTGATGGTGCTCACCGGCGACGTGCACGTCCACTACGGGCTGGAGATCAAGGAGGACTTCGACGACCCGGCCTCGCGGACGCTGGGCACGGAGATCGTCACCACCTCCGTCTCTTCCGGCGGGGACGGGGCGGAGCGGCCGGCCAACTGGGCGGGGTACCTGGAGCGGAACCCGCACCTGCGCTTCTACAACGGGCTGCGGGGCTACACGACGGTGGAGCTGGGGCGGCGGGCCGCCGTCACCCGGTTCAAGACGGTCCCGCGGGTCACGGTGCCGAACGCGCCCCTGACCGTCGCCGCCACGTACGTCACCGAGTCCGGCGACCCGGGCCTCAACCCGGCGTGACGGTCACCGGGGGGGTCGGGGGGGTTCGCCGGGGTGTGACGGTGCCGCGGCGGGTCCGGTGGCGTGCGGTCGCCGCCGGGCCCGCCGCGGGCGCGGGTCATTCCCCGGGGTAGCGGACGCCGGTCCGGGCGCGCACGGTGTCCAGGGTCCGCATCACGGCGAGCGTCGCGTCGAGGGGGACGAGGGGCGACTCGGTCTCCCCGGCACGGATCGCGCGCATGACCTCCAGCGCCTCGTGCCGGAAGCTGCTGCGCAGCCCGTCGCCCGCGGCGAGCGCGAACTCCTCCGGCTCCCGGCCCTCACGGTGCAGGACGAACCGGTCCGCCTGGAAGAAGCCGTCGGGGACGTCGATCCGCCCCCGTGTGCCGGTGACCGACGCGGTGGTCCCGGTCGCCCCGACGATGGAGCAGTGCACCAGGGCGAGAGCACCGCTCTCCCATCCGAGCACCGCTCCGGTCTGCAGGTCCACGCCCTCCGGCGACAGCACCGACTGCGCCGTCACCCGCGCCGGCTCGCCCAGCAGCATCTGCGCGAAGGCGATCGGGTAGACGCCGAGGTCGAGGAGCGCGCCGCCGCCCTGCTGCGGGTCCCGCAGCCGGTGCGCCACCGGGAACGGCCCGGCCAGTCCGAAGTCCGCCTGCACCGTGCGGATCTCGCCGATCGCCCCGTCGTCCACCAGCTGCTTCATCCGGCGGACCAGCGGGTTGCACGCGGTCCACATGCCCTCCATCAGGAAGCGCTTGCGCTCGCGCGCCAGCGCGACCAGTTCCTCCGCCTCCCGCAGGTTCAGGGTGAAGGGCTTCTCGCAGAGGACGTTGCGCCCGGCTTCCAGGCACAGCCCGGCGGCGGCCCGGTGCGCGGTGTGCGGGGTGGCGACGTAGACGACGTCGACCTCCTCGTCCGCGGCGAGCGACGCCCAGTCGCCGTAGGCCCGCGCTATGCCGAACCGTTCCGCGAAGGCGTCGGCCGACTCCTGGGAACGGGACCCGACCGCCACCAGTTCGGCGTCCGGCAGGTCGACGAGGTCGCCCGCGAAGGCCGCCGCGATCCCGCCCGTGGCCAGAATTCCCCACCGCACCGTCTCAGCCATTCCGGCCGCTCCTCACTCCGTGACACCGTCGGACACCAGCCCTGGCGGAGAGCATAGATCGCGTGCCGGGCCGCCCGGCGAGGACGGCCCCGGCGTCTCACAGGGCGGGCAGGGACGGGCGGGCGGGGACGGGCGCGCCGGCTCCGGGCCCTCGCGTCCGCCGGACCGGGCGCCCCCGGCCGGCTGCGACAATCGTGGGGTGAACATCGCGCCGTCCTCCGCCGAGACCCTCCGCGCCGCGCTCGCGGAACTGCTCGACGGGCTCCCTCCTCGCCAGGCCGCCCAGGCCGTCGACCGGCTGATCGCCAACTACCGCGGCGAGACCCCGACCGACGCCCCCATCCTCCGCGACCGCGCCGACGTCGCGGCCTACGCGGCCTACCGGATGCCGGCCACCTTCGAGGCGGTGAGCTCTGCGCTGGCGGCGTTCGCCGACGCGGTCCCCGGCTGGACGCCCGCCTCCCACGTGGACGTCGGCGGCGGCACCGGCGCGGCCACCTGGGCGGTCACCGCCGCCTGGGACGGCGTGCGGCCGGTCACGGTGCTGGACTGGGCGGAGCCCGCGCTCGCCCTCGGCCAGGAGCTGGCCGCGGCCAACCCGGCCCTCGCCGAGGCGCGCTGGCAGCGCTCGCGTATCGGAGCGGCGCTCCAGATCGAGAGCACCGATCTCGTCACGGTCTCCTACGTCCTGGGCGAGCTCACCGGGAAGGACCGCGCCCATGTCGTGGACGCCGCCGCCGGCGCCGCCCGCTCGGTGGTCGTCGTCGAGCCCGGCACCCCGGACGGCTACGCCCGGGTGATCGCCGCCCGCGACCGCCTGATCGCGGCGGGCTTCCGCGTCGCCGCCCCGTGCCCGCACAGTGCCGCCTGCCCGATCGTCCCCGGCACCGACTGGTGCCACTTCTCCGCCCGGGTCAGCCGCTCCTCGCTGCACCGCCGGGTGAAGGCCGGCTCGCTGCCCTACGAGGACGAGAAGTTCAGCTACGTGGCCGCCACCCGGCTGCCTGTGACGGACCTCTCCCCCACCCCCGCGCGGGTGGTCCGCCGCCCGCAGATCCGCAAGGGGCAGGTGCTGCTCGACCTGTGCGAGGCGGAGGAGCAGTTGCGCCGCCACACGGTGACCAAGCGCCACGGCGACCTGTACAAGGCCGCCCGGGACGCGGACTGGGGCGACTCCTGGCCGCCCGCCGAGCCCGGCAATTACCATGAAATCAGGCAATGACCTCCGATCCGAGCCTCAGGCGTGTTCTGCCCGGCCCGCCCGGAGGCACGTGACGGTGGGACCATGGGGCATGCTGTCCGCACCATCGGCGAGGCGAGGGGATAGATGAGCGCGACGTTCGGCGGCCGTCCCGGCCGGCAGAGCAGGATCTCCCAGTGGCTGCGCGGACGGCGTCCGCCGGAGGCCGCCGGGGCGGAGGACCGCGAAGCCCTGCTCCTGGCCGCTGCGTCCGCGGGGCTGCCGCTCGCGCCCGCGGCCCATCCGGTCGGCTACCGGTGCTCCTGCGCCCGGGTGGGCTGTCCGACGCCCGCCCGCCACCCGGTCTCCTTCGCCTGGCAGACCCAGTCCACCACCGACCCCGCCCAGGTCGAGCGCTGGGCCCAGGGCGACCCCGAGGCCAACTTCATCACCGCCACCGGCATGCTCCACGACGTCCTGGACGTGCCGCTGGCGGCGGGCCGCTCGGCGCTGCAGCGCCTCCTGGAGAGGGGCGTCGAGGTCGGGCCGGTCGCCGAGAGCGACGACGGCCGGATGCTCTTCTTCACCCGGACCCGCGGCACGCCCGAGGACGAGGACGAGTGGTGGCCCTGCGAGCTGGACAGCCACCCCGAGACCGACGAGGACCACCCCGGACTGCGCTGGCACTGCCGGGGCTCCTACGTCCTGGTGCCCCCGGCCCGGCTGCCGGGCGACGACGGCCGCGCGGTGCGCTGGCTGCGCGGCCCGGAGCACCCGCTGCCGGAGCCGCTGACCCTGCTCGAGACCCTCACCGACGCCTGCGAGCGGTACGGCGACGAGGAGCCGGCCGGCGCGGTCTGGCCCCTGCAGCGCTGACCCCACCCCCGGCAGCGTCCCGGCACCCACGCCCCACCGTGGGGCGGGTCACTCCCCGCGGGCCGCGGTGAGCCCGGGGACCCGGCCGAGGAAGACCACCTGACCGCGGCGCGGCACCCGCACGGCCTGCTGCGACACGTACTCCATGGTCAGCGTCTGCCCGACCTCGCCGGTGGTCAGCGCCCGCACGTCCGCGTTCTGCAGCGGGACCTCCGTGCCCGGCGCCGCCGTCAGCTTCTCGAAGTGCCGTGTCGCGAAGAACACCAGTGCCCCGCCGTCGACGGTGCGCAGGCCCAGCGGCGCGTAGTCGCCCGCCACCAGCGGCTCGTCCTTGAACTGCCGGACCAGGCCCGGCCGCTTCTCGTTCTTCTCCCGCTGCTCGCGCACCACGCTGGTGTGCGGCCCCTCCGCGAAGGTCTCGCCGCCCTCGCCCAGGTAGTCGGCGTACGCCCGGCTCAGCCTGGACGGGGCGACGGCCAGCGCGTCGCCGCCGACGGCCGGTTCCGCGTAGCCCTGCTCGTCCTTGCGGAACTCCGGCACGTCCGCGGGGTTCAGCAGCGTCAGGTAGGCCGCCTGCCAGGGCTCCTCCCTGCGCTCCTTGACGAAGACCAGCATCCAGCGCGCGTCGCCGCCCTTGTTGGCCTTGGCGTCCACCAGGAACCAGCGCGGCCAGCCCGCCTTGGCGGGGATGGTGTACCGGGCGTCGGTCAGCTCCAGCGGCTCGTGCCGCTCGTTGCCCTGCGGGTGGTTGGCCTGGCGCGCCTTGAGGCGCGCCCCGTCTATCGCCCCGAAGGCTCCGGTCACCCGGTCCTCGTCGAGGCTGGGGTCGTACGCCTTGTCGGCCGCGTTGTAGGCGTCGGTGAACGCCCTCAGCGCCCCGCCGGCCTCGTCGGGCGTGGCGGCCGGCAGGACCTCCCGCTCGCCGTGCACCACGACGCACCCGCTCACGGTCAGTGCCAGGGCCGCCGCGGCGGCCGGCAGGACGCGACGCCCCCACGTGATCGACAACTCGCCTTCTCCTTCCGGCTTACGCAGCGGCACCCTACCCGTGCCGGGCGGCGCGCGCGGGCGGTACCCGGGGATGCTTGAATGCGCGACGTGACTCCTTACGACGTGCTCCGGGTGTTCTGCGACGCCGGACGCGGCTACGGCAACGAACTGGCCGTGGTCCGCGACGGGTCGAAGATCCCCGGCGAGACCGAACGGCAGGCGATGGCCGCCGAACTCGGCTTCAGCGAGACGGTGTTCGTCGACGACCCCGAGCGCGGCGTGATCGACATCTACACGCCGTCCCTGCGGCTGCCGTTCGCCGGCCACCCCTGTGTGGGGACCGCCTGGCTGCTGGACGTGCCCGAACTGGTCACCGCCGCCGGTGAGGTGGGCGTGCGCCTGGACGGCGAGTTCACCTGGATCGAGGCCCGCGCGGAGTGGGCGCCGCCGCGCGTCCTGCGCCAGTACGGCTCCGCGGTGGAGGTGGACGCCCTGGAGGTGCCCGGGAAGGGCGAGTGGATCTACGCCTGGGCCTGGGAGGACGAGGCGGCGGGGCGGGTGCGCGCCCGGGCCTTCCCCGGCCGGGACGACGGCGTCGACGAGGACGAGGCGACCGGGGCGGCGGCGCTGCTCCTCACCGACCGGCTCGGCCGGGCCCTCAACATCACCCAGGGCCTGGGCTCCCAGATCCTGACCGCGCCGCAGCCGCACGGCTGGGTGGAGATCGGCGGCCGCGTCGTCCTGGAGCGCTGACCCGTGGCCCTGAACCCTGACGGCAACGCGCGGGACGACGACGCCTGGGCCTCGGTCGACGCCCTGTGGGCCTGGCTGGACCGGAGCAGCACCGGCCCCCGCGAGCAGGAGCTGCTGCTGCGCATGCTGAAGCTGTCCGAGGAGGTCGGCGAGGTCGCGCAGGCGGTGATCGGCACCCTCGGGCACAACCCGCGCAAGGGGGTCACCCACGCGTGGACCGACGTGCAGGCGGAGTTGTGCGACGTGGCGCTGACCGCGCTGGTGGCGCTGCGCACCCTCACCCCCGACGCGCGGGAGGTGTTCCTGGCGCACGTGGAGGGTGTCCGCAGGCGCCAGGAGGCCGTCGAGGCCGGGAACCCCCGCCCGGTGGAGGGCGGTTGACGCTTCCCGGCCCCGACGGCCCGCGCGCCACGGCGCGTGCGTCAGGACCCGTGCGTCACGGCCCGCGCGTCACGGCCCGTGCGCTGTCTCCCGTGCGCTACGGCGCGGTGAACACCAGGGCCGTGTTGTGGCCCCCGAAGCCGACCGAGTTGGACAGCACGGACCGCAGCCGGGCGGGCCGGGGTGCCCCGGACACCACGTCCAGGTCGATCGCGGGGTCCTGCCGTAGCAGGTTGGCGGTGGGCGGGATGACCTGCTGGTCGAGGGAGAGCACGCTGAACGCGGCCTCCATGGCGGAACCGCCCGCGATGGCGTGCCCGAACACGCCCTTGTTGGCGGTGACCGGCGGCGGAGTCCCGAACACCGAGCGCAGCGCCAGGTGTTCGGCGACGTCGTTGAGGCTGGTCGAGGTGCCGTGGGCGTTGACGTGGTCGATGTCGGCGGGGGTCAGGCCCGCGTCGGCGATGGCCGCCCGCATCGCCCGGGCCGCCCCGGCGCCGTCCGGTTCGGGGGCGACGCAGTGGTGGGCGTCGCCGGAGAGCGCCTGCCCGGCGAGGCGGGCGCGGACCCTGGCGCGGCGGGCACGGGCGTGTTCCTCGCGTTCCAGGACCAGCACCCCGGCCCCCTCGGAGAGCACGAAGCCGTCCCGGTCCGCGTCGAACGGGCGGGAGGCCGTGGCCGGGTCGTCGCCGCGGGTGGACAGGGCGCCCATCCGCCAGAAGGCGGCGGAGCCCCAGCTGTTGCGGACCGACTCGGCCCCTCCGGCGACGACGACGTCGCAGGCGCCGGAGTCCAGCAGCAGCTTGGCCATGGCGATGCCGGAGGCGCCGGAGGTGCAGTTGGTGCTGGTGGTGAGGATCGCGCCGCGTGCGCCGAGGTCGATGGAGACCTCGCCGGCCGCCATGCCGGGCTGGCTGCGCGCCACCAGGCTGGGCTTCATGGCGCCGAAGCGGCCCTCCATCAGCTTGGTGTACTCCCCGGTGTGCACCATGGCGCTGCCGCCGACGCCGATGACCACGCCGACCCGCTGCGCGTCCCACTCCTCCGGGTAGAGGCCGGCGTCGGCGACGGCCTCGCGGGCGGCGATCACCGCGAACTGGATGAACCGGTCGGTGCGCCAGCGCAGGCCGCGGCCGAGCCGGGCGGAGATCGCCTCGTCGTCGACGCGGCAGGAGAAGTCGACCGGCATCCCCTCGAGTTCGGGGTCGCGGGCCGCCGTGGAGACGCCGCTGAGCAGCCGCTCCCAGGCCTCCTTGACGCCGACACCGTCGGGGGCGACGATCCCGAGGCCGGTGACCGCGATCGGGGAGCTCACCTGGCGGCCCCCGCGGTCTCGCCCTGCTGTTCGGCGGCCTCGGCGATGATCCGGAAGCCGTCGGCGAGGGTGGTGTCGGCGCCGAGTCCGGGCAGGGCCGGGGGCAGGGTGATGCCGTCCTCGTCCTCCAGGATGGCGAGGAGCTCGGCCATGGCGAGCGAGTCGATCTGCAGTTCCCCGAAGGTCGCGTCCGGGCGCAGCGCCTCGGGGTCGATCTCGAAGTGGTCGCGCAGCAACGCCTCGAGCCGTGCGACAAGCGGCTGGTCCGTCAACTGTCTCTCCTCACAGGGGATGTGCCGATGTGCGGCCGCCGTCCTGGGGGCCGCCGCGGACCGCGCGGCGCAGCCGCTCCCCGTCCGTCGTGGGGCACCGGGTCCGCCGCCCGCCAAACAGGTGGGATTCGGGCCCGGACACGGCGGATCACCCGGCAGCCGCTCCCGCCTTCGGCACCGTAGGCACATCGCATGGGCGGACAATCGGTGACACGCATCCCGCGTCGCCCGGATTCACCAGGGCGGCGGTGCTGGCGGGCCGCCGGCGCAGGCGTGACGTCCGGTGGGGCCCGGGGCGGGTCGGGAGGTGGTGACGGCGTGGAGACGGTCGGAGGGAAGACCGGCGGCCCCGGGCGGCGGGGGGTCGGGGATCCGGTGCTGCGGCGGGCCCGGCTGGTGCTGGCGGGGGCGTTGCTGGCGCTGGTCTGCGCGGCGCTCCTGGCCCCGGCGTCGCTGGCGTCGCTGAACACCGGGGGCGCCGCGGCCACCGGCACCGAGGCGGAGCGGGCGGCGCGGCAGGCGGAGCGGCTGGGGGTGGCGGCGCCCGACCTGGTGCTGGTGGTGACCGGCGGGGAGCGGGCGGCGGTCGCCGCCGCCTCCCGCGCGGTGGCGGGCGCCCTGGCGGACGATCCGGCGGTGCGGCGGGTGGGGACGGCGACCGCCTCCCCGGCGGATCCGGGGCGGTCGCCCGCGGGGACGCTGCAGCTGGTCCCGGTGCGGATGACGGGTGACGCCGCGGACCGCAAGCGGGCCGCGCCCGGGGTGCTGGCCGACGCGCGGGCGGCGGTCCCGGACGGGGTGCGGGTGGAGGCGAGCGGCCCGGTGTGGACGGGGCGCGAGCTGAACCTGGCGTCGACGGCGGGGCTCGCCCGGGCCGAACTGGTGGCGGCGCCCCTGGTGTTCGCGGTGCTGGTGTTCGCCTACGGTTCGGCCGTCTCGGCGCTGCTGCCGGTGCTGGTGGCGCTGCTCACGGTGGCGTGCTCGATCCCGGTGATCGGGCTGCTGGCCCGGTTCCTCGACGTCTCGTCGTTCGCGGTGAACGCGGCCGCGGCCATCGGTTTCGGCCTGGCGGTGGACTACACGCTGTTCCTGCTGGCGCGGGTGAAGGAGCACACCGGCCGCGGCGAGGACCTGGAGTCGGCGCTGGCGGCGGCCCGCCGGTCCAGCGGCCGGTCGATCGTGTTCTCGGCGGCGGCGGTGGCCTGCTGCATGGCGTGCGCGCTGGTGGTGCCGGTGCCGTTGCTGCGGGCCCTGGCGCTGGCGGGGGCGACGGCGACGGTGCTGGCTGCGGTGGTGGCGCTGACGGTGGTGCCGTCGTGCCTGCGGCTGCTGGGCGGCCGGGTCGACCGGTTCGACCCGCTGCGGCGGTGGCGCCGGGCGGGCACGGGGGACGACAGCCGGTTCTGGCGGCGTGCCTCGCTGGCGGTCACCGGGCGGCCGTGGCTGGCGGGTTCGCTGGCGGCGCTGCTGCTGGTGCTGCTGGCCGCGCCGATCACCCAGGCGCGGTTCGGTCTGTCGGACGAGCGGGCCCTGCCGGCGTCCGCGCAGGTGGCCCGCACCCAGGCGCGGGTGGACGCGGAACTGGCGGCGCCGCCGGAGCGGATGCTGACGGTGGTGCTCACCGGCGTCGACCGCCCCGCGGCGATGGGGTCCTACCTGGAGCGGCTGCGGGCCGTGGACGACGTGACCTGGGTGCGGCCGGCCGCCACCGGGCGGGGCGAGCGGGAGGGCGGTGTGGTGCTGGCGGCGGCGCTGGGCGTGGCCGCGGACTCGGAGCGGGCCGGCACGGCGCTGGAGGCGGTCCGGGCGGTGCCCGCGCCGGGCGAGGTGGCGGTGGGCGGCCGGGCCGCGGAGATCGCCGACACCAACGCGGCGGTGCGGGACGCGCTGCCCCGCTGTCTGCTGCTGCTGGCCGCGGCGCTGACGCTGCTGCTGGGGTACTTCACGCGGAGCTGGGTGGCCCCGTTGAAGGCGCTGGCGGTGGCGGTGCTGAGCCTGGGCGCGAGCATCGGCGCGATGGTGTGGGTGTTCCAGGAGGGCCGGCTGCGGTGGCTGGTGGGCGACTTCACGGTGACCGGCACGCTGGACGCCTCGCTGCTGCTGTTCACCCTGTTCGTGGCGCTGGCCCTGTCGGTGGACTACGAGGTGTTCCTGCTGGGCCGGATCCGCGAGGAGTTCGACCGCTGCGGCGACAACCGCCGCTCGATCGTGGACGGCATCGCCCGCACGGCGCGGCTGCTGACCTCGGCGGCGGCCGCGGTGGCGATCTCCACGGCGGCGATGGCGTCGGCGCCGGTCACGCTGCTGAAGCTGATCGGGGTGGGCATCGCGCTGGCGGCGGTGGTGGACGCCGTGGTGGTGCGGGGTGTGCTGGTGCCGGCGGTGATGACGGTGCTGGGCCCCGCCAACTGGTGGAGCCCCTACCGCGCCGCGGGCGGCGCCGCGCCCGCCGGCCCGCCGGAGCGGGAGCCGGCCGCCGCGGCTCAGGCGGCGTCGAGGTAGGCGAGGACGGCGAGGACCCGCCGGTTGTCGTCGTCGGACACCTCGAGGTCCAGCTTGGCGAAGATGTTGGCGGTGTGCTTGGCGACGGCCCGTTCGGTGACGGTCAGCCGGGCGGCGATGGCGGTGTTGGAGCGGCCCTGCGCCATCAGCTCCAGCACCTCCCGCTCGCGGGGGGTGAGCCGGGAGACGGGCCGGTCGGCGGCGCCCTGGCGCTGCAGGAGCTGGGAGATGACCTGCGGGTCCATGGCGGTGCCGCCGGCGGCGACCCGGCGGACCGCCTCGGTGAACTGCTCGGCGTCCAGCACCCGGTCCTTGAGCAGGTAGCCGACGCCGCCGCTGCCGTCGGCGAGCAGTTCACGGGCGTAGAGCTGCTCGACGTGCTGGGAGAGCACCAGCACGGGCAGTCCGGGTGTGCGCCGCCGGGCCCGCAGGGCGCACTGCAGGCCCTCGTCGGTGAAGGAGGGCGGGAGCCGGACGTCGACCACCGCGACGTCCGGCTCCAGTTCCTCGAGGGCGCGGTCCAGTTCGGGGCCGTTGTCGACGGCGGCGGCCATCTCGAAGCCGTGCGCCTCCAGCAGCCGGACCAGGCCGTCCCTCAGCAGGAAGAGGTCTTCGGCGAGGACAACGCGCACGGAATCTCCAAGGTCACCACGGTGGGGCCGCCGGTGGGGCTGACGACGGCCAGGACGCCGTCGAATGCTCCCAGCCTGCGCTCCACTCCCGCCAGTCCGGTGCCGGCGGCCGGGTCGGCGCCGCCGCGGCCGTCGTCGGTGACGGTCAGGCGGAGCATGCCGTCGCGGTGTCCGAGTTCCAGCCAGACGCGGCCGGCCCCGGCGTGCTTGACCACGTTGGTCAGCATCTCGCTGAGCGCGAAGTAGACGGCGGACTCCACGGCGGGCTCGGCGCGGCCGGGCAGGTCGACGTCGGCCTCCACGGGCACCGGCGTCCGCAGGGCCAGGGCACGGGCCGCGTCGCCGAGTCCGCGTTCGGCGAGGACGGGCGGGTGGATCCCGCGGACCAGGTCGCGCAGTTCGGCGAGCGCCTCCACGGACTCCGCGCGGGCCTTGGCGAGCAGGGTCCGCGCCTGCTCGGGGTCCTTGTCGAGCAGCGCCTCGACGGTGCCCAGGCTCATCCCCATCGCGACCAGCCGGGCCTGCGCCCCGTCGTGCAGGTCCCGTTCGATGCGCCGCAGTTCGGCGGCGGAGGTGTCCACCGCGTCGTGCCGGGTGCGGGCCAGCTCCTCCACCCGGTGTTCGAGGGCGGCGCGGCCGGTGGGCGTGAGCACGGTCCGGGTGAGGGTGAAGTGGGCCCGCAGCAGGCGGTCGCTGAAGCGGAAGGCGAAGTGCATCAGGAGCAGTCCGAGGACGCCCGCGCCGATCGCGTCGGCCTGTCCGCTCACCGGGAGGAACCAGTACCAGTAGTCCCCGCCGTCCGCGGCGACCCGCCAGAACCCCAGCGCCAGGGCCAGGCCCTCCGCCGCCTTGGCCAGCAGCGCGGCGGGCAGCACGGCGAGGAAGAAGCCCGCGGTCGCGTCCACCGGCAGCCAGAGCAGGTCGCGGCGGACCGCCGGGTCCTGCAGCAGGCGCAGGATGCGGGTCACCCCGGTGGCGGGCGTTCCGGCGGGCACGGGACGGTAGGCGGCGGGGAGGCTCGTCCCGTACCACCGCTCGGCCGTCCGCCGCCGCCGGTCGGCGTGGCGGCGGACGGCGGTGAGCAGGGGCGGCAGGAGGTAGGCGCCGACGCCGAGCGGGAGCAGGGCGGCGGCCAGGACGACCCCCAGCAGGAGGGCCGTGGACCCGAAGAACGCCACCACCCCCAGGGTGAGTCCGCGCGCGGCGGCGATGGTTGCCCGTGTGACGGTCATGGTCCGACTCCCCGTGTCCCGGCGGTGTTCCGGCGGGCCCTTCGCCCCCCACCGAGGACGGTACGGACGCCGGGGCGCCGCCGCACGGGGCGCGGCACCCGGACCGGGGGTGGTGCTGGGTACACCCCCCGGGCCCGGGGACCGTGCGCCGGGACGGTCAGCGCGGTGCCAGCAGCGTCCCCCGGCGCTCCAGCACGTGGCGGGCGACGTTCTTCCCGAGGGTGATGCCCGCCTCGTCCGCGGTCCGCGTGTGGATGCCGGACCAGACGCGGGCGTCCACGTTCTCCACCGACAGCCGCCGCCAGTTCGTGTAGGTGCGGGTCACGCCCGGCGCGGTGGGGCTGGTCAGCTCGAACGGCGCGGTGCGCGGCCCGGCGAGCGCGGTCAGCACCCCTTCCGCCGAGCCGGAGTAGGTGCCGTGGCCGCTCGGGTAGTCCGGGTGCGCGGGGGTGACGTGCAGCGGCGTCCACTGCGGGTCCGGGTCGAGGGAGCCGGTGCGGATCGCGGTCACCGGGCGCCAGCGGGCGTAGGCGTACTTGCTGTCCGAGGTGGCGATCTGGGTGTCCACCGACGCCACGTGGAACAGCGCCACCAGCGCGGCCTGCCCCGCCAGGCCCTCCGGGGAGCGGGTGAGCGCCACCCGCAGGGGCTCCGTGTAGAGGGTGAACGAGGACCCGTACCAGAACTGCGCGGTCCCGGTCTGCTCGGCGGTGCGCACGGCGCTGTCCGCCGCGCCGTACGCCCGGACCTCGGCCAGGTCGGCGGCGTACCGGTCCGAGTCGAGGGCGGGCGGGGGCGGCAGCCGGAACTGGCTCTGCGAGCGCAGCGCGAACGGCTCGGCCACCCGGTTGCCGTACTGCGTGGCCGGGGCGTGCGCGGGCGGCGTCGGCTGCCACACGCCGGGACCGGCCGCGGGGACCGGGTACGGGGTGTTGACCGAGGCGGGGTCGAGGCCGTCCCCGGTCCGCTCGGCGAGGAGCAGCGCGGCCTGCCGCTCGCCGGCCGCCGCGCCCCGGTCCTCGGCGGGGCCGTCGGGTATCGCGGCCAGGGTGTCCGCGTACGCGGCGTCGACCTGGGCGGCCTGGGCGGGCACCAGCTCGGTCAGCGCCCGGTGCAGGGCGGAGGCGAGCGCGGCCCGCCGGTAGTCGCCCGCGTCGACGCCGCGCGGCGTCTCGCGGGTGGCCCGCGCGGCGGCCAGCCAGCCGATGGCCCAGGTGCGGCTGTTGGTGACCTGGGTCGGGGCGGGCGCGGCGGCCACCGTGCGGGCGGTGACGTCGAACCACTCCACGGCGGTGGTGTCACCGGCGGTCCGGGGGTGCGCCGCGGCCTGCGGGGCGGCCAGCGCGCCGGTCAGGACGGCCGCGGCGAGGGCGGCCAGGGCGGTGCGGGATCTGCGGGTGCTCATGACGGGACGGGCTCCTTCTGCTGATCGGCGGTGGTGCCGGTGGCGGTGGTGGTGGCGGCGGGGCCGGGGTCGTGGTGGCCGGCCGTGGCGTAGACGCTCTCGGGGCGGGTCAGCCCGTAGTGGTCGCGCAGGGTGCGGCCCTCGTAGGCCTCGCGGAACAGGCCGCGCCGCCGCAGCAGCGGCACGACCTCCTCGGCGAACACGTCGAAGCCCCCGGGCAGCCAGGGCGGCATCACGTTGAAGCCGTCCGCGGCGCCCTGCTCGAACCACCGCTGGAGGTGGTCGGCGATCTGCTCGGGCGTGCCGGCGACGACCTGGTGGCCGCGCGCCCCGGCGAGCCGGTGCAGGAGCTGCCGGACGGTGGGCCGCTCCCGGTCGACGATGTCGAGCACGAGCCGGAAGCGGCTGCCGTTGCCGCGCTCCCCGCCGGTCTCGATCAGGTGGCGCGGCACCGGGCCGTCGAGCTCGTCCTCGCCCAGCTCCAGGCCGAGCAGCCGGCGCAGCAGGTCCAGCGAGTAGCCGGGCTGGGTGAGCCCGTCGAACTCGGCCTGCAGGGCCCGTGCCTCGGCCTCGGTGGAGGCGATGAACGGGCTGATCCCGGGGAGCACCAGCAGGCGTTCCGGGTCCCGCCCCAGCGCGGCGGTCCTGGCCTTGACGTCGGCGTAGAACGCCTGGGCGCTCTCCAGGGTCTGGTGGGCGGTGAACACGGCCTCCGCGTACCGGGCGGCGAACGCCCGGCCGTCCTCGGAGGATCCGGCCTGCACGTACACCGGGCGCCCCTGCGGGGTGCGGGGCGTGTTGAGCGGTCCGCGCACCGCGAGGTGGCGGCCCCGGTGGTTCACCGCGTGCACGCGGTCGGTGTCCGCGAACACCCCGGTCGCCGGGTCGGCGACCAGCGCCGCGTCCTCCCAGCTGTCCCACAGCTTGCCGACGACGTCGACGAACTCCCGCGCCCGGTCGTAGCGTTCGGCGTGGACGGGGTGGGCGTCGAGGCCGAAGTTGGCGGCCGCGTCGGGGGCGCCGGTGGTGACGATGTTCCAGCCGGCGCGGCCCCCGCTGAGGTGGTCCAGCGAGGCGAACAGCCGGGCCAGGTTGTAGGGCTCGGTGTAGGTCGTGGACGCGGTGGCGATCAGGCCGATCCGCTCGGTGGCCGCGGCGATCGCGGACAGCCAGGTGAACGGCTCCAGCCGGAACCGGCTGGCGTACCGCACGTTGTCCGGCAGGGACGGGCCGTCGGCGAGGAACACGGCGTCGAACGTGGCCTGTTCCGCGCGGCGGGCGAGGTCCTGGTAGAAGCCGATGTCCAGCACCCGGCCGGGGTCCGAGCCGTGGTACCGCCAGGCGGCCTCGTGGTGGCCGCCGGGGTACACGAAGAGGTTGAGGCGCAACTGCCGCCGTCGGTCGCTCATGCGGGGACCTCCTCGACGTCACGGTCCTGTCCGGCGCCCCCGGCCACGGCACCGTCCGGCACCCGCCCCCGCCCGGCCCGCCCGCCCTCGTCCCGGCGGGGCTCGGCGGGGTCGGCGGGGTCGGGGGCGGCGTCAGGCGCGGAAGCGGGGCCGGGCCCGGGGTCGGCGGCCTCGAGGTCGGTGAGGTCGGTGAGGTCGACGCCCAGGTGGGTGAGGAGGCGGTCGCGCAGGCGGCCGTGCTCCGGTGTGCCCGTGCGGCGGGGCGCGGGCAGCCGGACCTCCAGGTCGGCGGCGATCCGGCCGTGGTCCAGCACCACCACCCGGTCGGCGAGCGCGATCGCCTCGTCGACGTCGTGGGTGACCAGCAGCACGGCCGGCCGGTGCCGGGCGCACAGGGTGCGCAGCAGGAGGTGCATCCGGATGCGGGTCAGCGCGTCCAGCGCCCCGAACGGCTCGTCCGCCAGCAGCAGTCGGGGCTCGCGCACCAGGGAGCGGGCCAGCGAGACGCGCTGCTGCTCGCCCCCGGACAGCTCCACGGGCCAGGCCCGTTCCCGCCCGGCGAGGCCGACCTCGGCGAGCGCGGCCCGTCCGCGTTCCTCGGCGTCCGGGCCGTCGAGCCCGAGGACGACGTTCTCCAGCAGCCGCTTCCACGGCAGCAGGCGGGCGTCCTGGAAGACCACCGACACGTTGTCGGGGGCGGTGAGCAGCCCGTCGCCGTCCACGTCGTGGTCAAGCCGGGCGAGGGCCCTCAGCAGGGTGCTCTTGCCGGATCCGCTGCGTCCCAGCAGGGCGACGAACTCGCCCTCGTGGACGGTCAGTCCGAGTCCGTCGAGGACGCGGCGGCCGTCGAACGAGCGGACCAGGTCCTCCATCCGGACGGCTTCGGCCGGGCTCAGCCGGCCAGGGTGCGACGCCATGACAGCGCCCTCCTCTCGACGAGCCGCACCAGGCCGTCGGAGACCAGCCCGAGGAGGCCGTACACGACGAGGCCGACGAGGATCACGTCGGTCTGTCCGTAGGTCCGGGCGAGTTCCATCATGTAGCCGATGCCGCTGGTGGCGTTGACCTGTTCGACGACGGCCAGCGCGAGCCAGGCCGCGGTGACCGCGAAGCGCATGCCGAGCAGGAAGCCCGGCAGCGCGCCGGGCAGGACGACCTGGCGGACGAAGGCGGCCCGCCCCAGCCGTACCGTCTCGGCGAGCTCGACGTAGCGGTTGTCGATGGCCCGCAGGCCGTTGTGGGTGTGGATGTAGATCGGCACGAAGACGCCGAGCGCGATGGTGACGACCTTCATCGTCTCGCCGATGCCGAACCACAGGATCAGCAGGGGGATCAGCGCCAGGGAGGGGACGGCCCGCTTGATCTGCACCGGACCGTCGACCAGCGCCTCGCCGATCCGGCTGAGCCCCGACACGAGGGCCAGCAGCAGCCCGGCCGCCACGCCGAACAGCAGTCCCAGCGCGGCCCGTCCGGCCGAGGTCAGCAGGTGGTCCTGGAGGCGCCCCTCGGCGATCAGGTCGCCGGCGGTGGTGGCCACGGTCCAGGGCGCGGGCAGGGCCCGCGGGTCGACCAGGCCGGCCGCGGAGCCCGCCGCCCACAGGGCGAGGAGCAGCACGGGGCCCAGGGCCCAGCCGTACGGCACGGGGCGGCCGGGGCCCAGCCGCCGGCCGCGTGCGCCGGTCCGCGGGGACTTCCGGACCGCGACGGGCCGGTCACCGGCGGCGGGCGCCGGCGCGAGGCCGCGGGTGGGTGCCTCGACGCTCATGACGCGCCCCCGCTCTTCGCCGCGGTTTCGTTCTTCTCCGCGCCCTCGCTCTTCGCCGCGTCCCCGCCGCCGGGGGCGCCTCCGGCTTCCTCGGCCAGGGCCTGGGCGCCGACCTTCTCGAACCGCCGGTCGAAGAGCGTCTTGGCCTCGAACCGCTGGTGGCCCTGCTCCTCGGCGAGCAGGTCGACGGTCTGCTGCTGCCGTTCGATGGCGGCCGACCAGTCGGCGGGGATGTCCGGGTGTCCGGCCCGCTCGACCAGGTACTCGCCGTCCTCGCGGCTGAGGCCCTGGTCCTTGACGTACCAGCCGTCGATCCACTCGTCGGGGTGCTCGTCGATCCAGATCTGCGCCCGCGCCCAGAACTCGACCAGCTCCCGGACGGCGGCCGCCTTCTCCGGGTCGGCCACCGACTCGGTGAGCGCCCAGAGGTGGGAGGGGTCGTCACGCAGGCCGTGCTTGAGCGTGGTGGCGCCCTGTCCGCCGTAGTTCTTCAGGTAGCGCTTGATGTTGACGTCGGCGATGGGGGCGGCGTCGACCTGGTGGTTGCCCAGCGCGGTCGGGTAGACGTCGCCGGTGCTGGCGAGTTCGACCAGCTCGACGTCGTCCTGGGTGAGGCCCGCCTTCTGCAGGACGCGCAGCACCAGGGCGCCCTGGGCCTGGCCCGGGCTGTAGGCGATCTTCTTGCCGCGCAGGTCCTCCAGGGAGCGGATGCCGGCGCCGGGGGCGATGCCCAGCTCGTAGATCGGGTTCTCGTAGGGGTCCTCGCGGAACGCCGCGGCGACCAGCTTGGTGTCGAGGCCGGTCCAGTGGGCGTTGATGGACGGGATCTCCGCGGCGGCGCACACGTCCAGCGCACCGGCCCGGAACGCCTCCGAGCACTGCGGGCCACCGCTGATGTTGGCCCACTCCACCGTGAACGGCAGCTCGTCGATCTGTCCGGACAGCTCCAGCGCCACCTTCAACGACGGTGCCCCGACGACCAGTTCGGTGTCGGGCGCCACCGTGGCGGGGATCCGGGAGCCGGCCAGTTCCTCGCTGCTCGCGGTGGTCTCCGCGTCGAGGGCGCAGGAGGCGAGCAGCAGGGGCAGGGCGAGCGCGGCGGCGAGCAGGGCGGGGCGTCGGGGCCGCCCCGACGGGGGGCGGGACGCGCGGGAACGGAAACGGATCTTCATGGAGGGCAGCCTTAGGAGAGAAGCGGGAGCACGGGGGCGTACGGCGCGGCGCGGCACCGCCCGAGGGCACACCGGGGCGGCGGCGCGGCGCGCGGCGGCTCGACGCCCGGGCGGGCCGACGCGCGGGCGGGCCGACGGGATGGCCGGCGGGGTGGGCCGGCGGGGCCGTGGCGGCGGCCGGGGTCGCGGGGACGGGGCCCGGGGGAACGGTCCGTCCCGCCGGGCCCGGCGTGTACGGCCACGGGTCCGTGCTGTGCGGCACGGGGCCGTGCGGGCGTCGGCGCGGGCGCGGGCCGGGTACCGCGCGTCACCGGCCCCGCGGCACGACGTGCGTACGCGCCGCGGCCGGCGCGGCCGGCGGGACGCCGGGGCCGGGGCCGGGCGAGGGGCTCAGCGACAGACGGAGGTGGCGACGCGCATCAGGTCGACGGCGCGCCTCTTGGTGAGCCGCAGGAATGTCCGCATGGCCATGACCCTAGGCAGCGGCTTCCCGGGCGGACAAGGGAGGCGGCCGGGCCGTAAGGCGACCGCCACACCGCCTTCGTCCTCCCGCAACAACCGGCGCGTTCGGGAGCGCGCGTCAGCGCGGCACCACCGGTTCACCTGTCGGACACGCCGTCAGACACCCATTTCTGTACGGGGGTTCGTACCATGCCCCGATGAACATGACTGCATTCGACGAAGCCGAGCGGCGCATCTGGGACGGGCGCGCCTCGGCGTACGCCGCCACCTTCGCGGGTCTGTGCGCGCACACCGTCCCCGCACTGGTCGAGGCCGCGAAGGTCGGCCCCGGAGCCCGGGTGCTGGACGTCGGCACGGGCACGGGGGCGGTCGCCGCCGCGGCCTGCCGGGCCAGGGCCATCGTGAGCGCCGTCGACGCCGAACCGGACATGACCCAGTGGGCGGCCGAGGCGGTTCCGGAGGCGGACGTCCGGGTCGCCGCACTGCCCGAACTTCCCTTCGTGGACGGCACGTTCGACGCCGTGCTGGCCAACTTCGTGCTCGACCACGTGGGCCGCCCGCGCACCGCGGCCGCCGAGCTGCGCCGGGTCACCGGGGACGGCGGCCGGGTCGCCCTGGCCCTGTGGGGCGAGGAGAGAGGCGTCGGCCAGAGCCTGGCGCACCGGGCCGTCGCCGCGGCCGGTGTGGATCTGCCTCCGGCGCTTCCGCCGATCGCGCCGGAGGAGGACTTCCCGCGCACCGAGGAGGGCGTGGCCGCGCTCCTCGCCGGGGCCGGGTTCACCGGGGTGACCTGCGCGACGGTCCGCTTCGAGCACCGCGTGGAGCCCGACCGCTGGTGGGCGGGCACGGCGGGCGGCGTGGGTCCCACGGGCGCCCTGGTCGCGGCGCAGCCGCAGGACGTGATCGACGCGGTCCGCAAGGAGTTCGACGCCCTCGCCGCGCCGCTCCTCGGCGACGACGGCCTCCTCGTCCTCCCGCACGTCGCCCTGCTGGCCGCGGGCTCGGCCTGACCGGGTCGACGCGCCGCGTCCGTCGCCGCCGCCCCGCACCCCCGCGGGGCCGCCCCGCGCCCGCGGGCCGCGGCGTGCCTCCCCCGCGCACGCCGCGGCTGCCTCGGCGCGGTGCTGGGGCAGCAGCCGGAGTCCGCGAGGCAGGCGCCGGTCCGGGGAAGCGGGAGGTGACCGTGCTCCGCCTTCCGCTGCGGCGCCGTCGCGCCTCCCCTGCGGCAAGCGGGTGACACCGGCCGCGTACGGTGCCGGGAGCCGGTGGCACCGGCTGGTTCACTGACGGCATGCCCTTCGTCCACTACGGCGCCCTCTCCGGAACCCTGCACCGCCACCACCGCGACCGGCCCGACAGCCAGGGCCGCTGGTTCCACGTCAACCTCGAGGTCGACGCCCCCGCCGGGCGCTACCACTGCGCCGTCGACGTCGACAGCCACGCGTCGGCGGTCGGCGTCCGGTGGAGGACGTTCACCGTCCCGTCCGAGGCGCTGGGCCCGGCCGCCGCCCTGCCCCCGGGCTACCACGAACTGCCGCGCACCCCGGACTCCGGCGCACTGGACCACCTGCGCCACGCCGCGCTGGCGGACCGCTCCGGCGTGCTGTTCCTGCGCCGCCCGCCCTCCTGGCTCCAGGACCTCCTGGACCTGGCCGGCTCCCACCCGTGGCAGGCGGGGTCCAACCTCGACGCGGCGCTGGCCCTGGAGGCGATCCTGGTCCCCGGGCAGCAGGTCCTGGTCTTCGGCGAACCCTTCGACGACGACCCCGAGGGGGACCTCGGCATGCACAACATCCACCAGAACCAGGGCGACCCGGCGGGCTCCCCGTGGTGGACCGAGAACGGCGTCTGGCAGGACGGCGCCACCCTCGCCCGCCGTCCCGACGGCCACTACGACGTCTTCCTCAACAAGTTCTCCAGCCAGTCCGACCGGACCGACGCCGCCGGCCACCCGGTCTCCTGAACGGGCGCCGCGCACCGCGGCGCGGCTGCCCCGGCGGCGGCGTCACGGCGGCCCCCGCGGCGTCGCGGCGGCCCCCCGCGGCGTCACGGCGGTCGCGGCAACCGTCCGCGCTACCGGACGGTGCCCGACTCGGCCACCGGCTCGACTGCCGACTCGGCCGCCGACTCGGCCGCCGTCGAGGCGAGTTCGGCCCGGTGCGCGGCCAGCCGGGACATGCGCCCGACGGTGAGCGCGCCGACCGGCCGGCCGTTGCGGTGGTAGGTGATCTCCAGCCGCCGCCCCGGCACGTCGTACTCGGCCACCCGCGCCTCCTCCGCCCGGGAGGGCAGCCCGACCCCGCGCAGCCTCGCGCCGTGCAGGTCGGACCAGAAGGACGGCACCACGGTGTACGGCTCCGACGGGCCCGCGGCCAGTGTGGCGGCGGCCACCGCGCCCTGGGCGAGGGCGTCGGCCCAGTGGCCGGTGGGCAGGCGCGCGCCGCCGGCGAGGGTCTGCGGCACCCGGGCCACGTCGCCCGCGGCCACCACCCCCTCCGCCACCGTCCCGTCCGCCCGCAGCACCCTGAGCCAGGGGTCGCAGACCACGCCGCCGTCCAGCAGGAGGCCGGAGCCGGTGAGCCAGTCCACGGCCGGCACGGCGCCGAGCGCCGCCACCACCGTGTCGGCGGGGACCGACGACCCGTCCGCCAGCTCGACGGCACGCGGCGCCCCGTCCGCTCCGGTGCGGAAACCGGTGACCTCCGCGCGGGTCCGCGCCCGGATGCCGGCCTCGCCCTGCAGGGCGGCCACGTACGCGCCCGCCTCCCGGCCCAGGGCACGGGCCAGCGGCCCCTCGCCCCGCGTCACCAGGGTCACCGAGGCCCCCCGCGCCCGCGCCGCGTCGGCGATCTCGCAGGCGAGGAAGCCTCCGCCCATGACCACCACCGACCGCCCGGGCAGCAGCCGCGCCCGCAGCGCGACCGCGTCGTCCCAGTCGCGCAGGGTGAACACGCCCGGCGATGCGGAGCGGGGGGCGCGGGCCCGCGCCCCGGTGGCGACCACCAGCCCGTCGTAGTCGAGTTCCGTGCCGTCCGACAGCGTGACGCGGCGGGCCCGGGTGTCGAGCCGCACGGCGCGGCGGCCCAGCAGCCACCGCGCGCCGAGCGACGCGGACACCGGCAGCCGGACGGGCTCCGGCTCCTCCTCCGACAGCAGCACGTCCTTCGACAAGGGCGGCCGCCGGTACGGCAGTTGACACTCCTCGCCGACGATCGTCAGCGGTCCGTCCCAGCCGCGGGCGCGCAGCGTCTCCGCCGCCCGGAGTCCGGCCGACGAGGCCCCGACGACCACCGCCCGGCCGCCCCGCCAGCAGGCCCCGCCGGACGTCACGGCGCGTCCGGGGGCGCGGACGCGTGCACGGCGACGGCCCGCACGGGGCACGAGGCGGCGGCCCGCTCGGCCTGTTCCCGCAGCGCCGGGTCGGGGTTCTCCTCGTACAGCAGGTTCTCGTCGTCGTCGAAGGAGAAGATCTCCGGCGCGGCGAAGACGCACTGCCCGTGGTTCTGGCAGAGGTCCGTGTCGACGGCGATGCGCATGGCGGCAGGCTCCGTTCGTGGGGGCGGGGTCAGACGGTGGGCGGGTTGAAGCGGGAGTAGGCGGGATCGGACCACCGCAGCGGGGACGCGCCGGCGAGCTCCCGCACCCCGGCCACCGCGAACTCGACCAGCCGCTGCGCCCCCGGCACCCGGGCCGCCTCCGCCGGGTCCCAGAGGACCCTCGCGGTGCCGGTCAGGTGGAGCAGCGTTCCGGTCCGCCAGTCCGGGAAGAGCAGGCCGGCGGCGTCGTTGAGCTGGAGGTTGCCGAGGGTGAGGAACATGGCGTTGCCGGTGTAGTCGGGCCAGCGCAGCAGGGTGGGCGACAGCACCCGCACGAAGCCGGGGTTGCCGCCCCGGTGGGAGGCGTCGGCGTCGCCGTCACCGCCGGCCGTGGCGACGAAGAAGGTGTCGGCGGCGGTGACGGCGGCCCGCTGCGCCGGATCGAGGGCCCGGCCGACGGAGACGGCCGCACCGGCCGCCCGCCCGCCGCCCCCGGTTCTTCCGCCGCCGGTTCCGCCCTCCGCCCACCGGTACTCCCGCTTCTGCAGGTACTTGGGGCAGTTGGCGACGACCTGGTCGACGCCGACCTGGAGGCCGTCCCCCGTCCACCGGGCGCGGCCGTTGATCCGCATCCGGCGGCGGGTGGCCGTCTCGACGGCGATCATGCCGACCTGGAGCCCGTGTCCGCCGCGGCCGGCGCCGCGCAGGACGTCGTCGAGGGGGTCGCCGGGTGCCGGCGCGGCGTTGACCAGCAGCGTCCGGGGGCCGGGGACGCGGAGGAACCCCGGAGGCCCGGTGAGCAGGGTGGCCCAGAGCCGCCCCTTCGCGTCCGCCGCCCCCACCACGATCATCGGCTGCTCGGCGAGGAAGTCCCGGGCGACGGGCGGCACGCCGTCACCGATCCCCCCGAGCGAGAACGCCGCCTGCTCCGCGAGCCCGGCGCGCTCCTGCACCGCTCTTTCTCCGCTGTGATACCTGGACACGGCTTCCCTTCGGACGGAACGGGTGACGACGACGACGGCGGCGGGGCCTAGAAGAAGCCGCAGGTCGGCGCCCCGGCGACCGGGGCCTTGGCGGGGTCGGCGCCGGTGGGGGCGTAGATCTCCAGCCGGATGCCGTCGGGGTCGGTGAAGAAGATGCCGCCGGAGGTGCCGTTCTCGCCGTGCGGCACGACGCCCTCGTAGGCGAACTCCGCGCCCAGCGCCGTCAGCACCCGCTCGGCCTCCTGGACCTCCTCGACCGTGTCGACCTGGAACGACAGGTGGTGCAGCCCGGCCCGGTCGGCGGTGAAGCCGCCCTCGCTCTGCTGCCAGAGCGCCACCAGCAGCCGGCCGTCGCGCCCGAGGAACACCCAGCGGCGGCCCTCGTCCTTGCCCTCGGCGATCACCTCGAAGTCGAACACCTCCCGGTAGAAGGCGAGCGACCGCTCCAACTCGACGACGTTCAGCGCGACATGACCGGTCTGCAGGTTCTTGTACGTGCCCATGGGGGATCACATGCCTCCGTGTAGGGGCTAAGAGCGGATCTCGTAACCACTGAAACTGAATTTAGAGGTTAGGTAGCCGAACGCGCAACCGCCTATCGCCCGATGACCGGTTAAACTCGACGGCGACGACAGCGGAACGGCGGGCACACGGAGGGACCGGACGGTGGAACGAGAAGCCGGAGACGGAGCCGGAACCGGGGACGGGCGCGGGGACGGGGACGTCCGGGCGGCGGGTACGGACGCCGACCCCCGCCCGCTGACCGGGGAACCCCTGGCGGTGGACCTGCTCAACACCCGCTGGATCGACGCCGACGGGCCTCACGACCTGCTGGACACCCTCGCCGGAACCGCGGTGTGGCTGTCCGGCGTCCGCACCCACCGCCTCCTCGCGACCGCCACCGCCGCGAACACCGGCGCGGACACCGCCACCGCCACCGCCACCGTCGTGCGCACCGGCGCGGTCGCCGGAGCCGCCTTCGAGCCGGACGGGACCACCCGCGCCCGGCTCCTGACCGCCCGCGCGGCCCTTGACCTGGCGGTGGCCGACCCCGAGCACCCCTCCCCCGAGGCGGTCGAGGCCCTCAACGCCGTCCTGGCGCACGGCCGGCTGCGCCCGTCACTCACCCCGTCCGGCCCGGACACCTCGGTCGAGGTGGACGAGGCGTCCTGGCTGCCCGCCTGGGCCGCCGCCGCCGACTGGCTGGACCTGCTGGCCGCGCGCCCCGACCGCATCAGGGCGTGCGCCAACCCGGCGTGCGTGCTGCACTTCTTCGACGTCTCGAAGAACGGCACCCGCCGCTGGTGCTCCATGGCCGGCTGCGGCAACCGCGCCAAGGCCCAGCGCCACTACGCCCGCAGCCGGCAGGACTGACGCCCGGCGGGGGAGGCACACCGAGGCCCGGCCCCGCGCAGCCGGGCCCGGACGCCGGCCCGGCTCAGCCCTGGAAGGCCCTCCACCGGTCGCGCAGGCCGGCCAGCACCGTGGCGAGCCCGAGGTCGAAGGCCGCCCTGGCGGCGTCCCTGCCCACCCGGGCGCCCACCACCTCCGCCAGCACGGGCGCCTGGCCGCCCGGGACGTCGAAGATGTCGTCGGGCGCGGCCGCGTCCAGGGCCGACCCGAGGACGAAGGACTCCACGGCCACGACGACGTCCATGATCTGGTCGTCGGGCCACCCGCCGTCGCGCAGCCCCGCGGCGACCTTCTCGTACATCGCGACGGTGTGCGGGGAGCCCGCGATGGGCGTGACGGCGATCACCGGGACGAGCAGCGAATGGCGCGCGTACGCCTCGCGGTAGGAGTGCGCCCACGCCTCCAGCGCCGCGTCCCAGGGCCGGGCGCCGAAGCCGGAGCAGTCGATCTCCCGGTTGACGTGGTCCTGGAGCCACAGCAGCAGCTGGCGCTTGGAGGTCACGTGGTTGTAGAGGGCGGACGGGGCCACCCCCAGCCGCCGCGCCAGCGCCGCCATCGTCAGCGCCTCGTAACCGCGGACGCCGATCAGCTCCACCGCCGCCCGGGTGATCTTCTCCTGCGAGAGCAGTGGCGTCGTGGGGCGCCCGCGGCGTCGCGGCTGTTCGGCGGCAGTCACCGTGCAACGATCTCATGAGGCCGTTCCGGTGATCCTTCCGGATTCGGCGCCGATCCCCTTGCTCCCGCTTCGCCCCGTCTGCGGCGTTGTTCGTTCGGTCGGTGGACTCTTTGCCCGGGGCTATTGACGGGACGCCCGGGACCCAGGCTAAATGAGCGGCATTCATATTGCCGTCCGGAAGAAGCGCCATGCACACCCCCCAGCCCACCCCCCTCACCCTCGAGCGCGATGTCGTCGTGGTCGGCGCCGGACCGGCCGGCCTGATGGCCGCCCGCCGCCTCTCCGAGGCCGGTCTCGACGTCGCCGTACTGGAAGCCCGTGACCGGGTCGGCGGGCGCACGTGGAGCGACACCGTGGACGGCGCCTGGCTGGAGATCGGCGGGCAGTGGGTCTCGCCCGACCAGAGCGAACTGCTCGGCCTGCTCGACGAGCTCGGCCTCTCGACCTACCCCCGTTACCGGGACGGCGACTCGGTGTACATCGCCCCGGACGGCACCCGCACCCGGTACACCGGGGACCGCTTCCCGGTCGGCGACCGGACCGCCGGCGAGATGGAGCGGCTGATCGAGATCCTCGACGGGCTCGCCGCCGAGATCGGCCCCTCCGAGCCGTGGGCGCACCCCCGGGCCCGTGAGCTCGACACGATCTCCTTCCACCACTGGCTGCGCGAGCAGTCCGACGACGAGGAGGCCTGCCAGAACGTCGGCCTCTTCATCGCCGGCGGCATGCTCACCAAGCCCGCCCACTCCTTCTCCGCCCTGCAGGCGGTCCTGATGGCGGCGTCCGCGGGCTCCTTCTCCCACCTGGTCGACGAGGACTTCATCCTCGACCGGCGGGTGGTCGGCGGCATGCAGTCGGTCAGCCGGTCGATGGCCGCCGCGCTCGGGGACGACGTGCACCTGTCCACCCCGGTGCGGACGATCCGCCGGGACGAGGCGGGCGTCACCGTGATCTCCGACCGCGTCACCGTGCGGGCCAAGAAGGTGATCATGGCGGTGCCGCCGAACCTGTACAGCCGGGTCTCCTACGAGCCGCCGCTGCCGCGCCGCCAGCACCAGCTCCACCAGCACTTCTCGCTCGGCCTGGTGATCAAGGTGCACGCGGTCTACGAGACGCCCTTCTGGCGCGAGGACGGCCTCTCCGGCACCGGGTTCGGCGCCGGCCGGCTGGTCCAGGAGGTGTACGACAACACCAACCACGGCGACACCCGCGGCACCCTGGTCGCCTTCGTCGCCGAGGAGAGGGCCGACGCCGCCTTCGCGCTGCCCGCCGAGGAACGCCGCCGCCGGATCCTCGAGTCCATCGCCTCCTACCTCGGCGACCGGGCGCTCGAGCCGGTCGTCTACTACGAGTCCGACTGGGGCAGCGAGGAGTGGACCCGCGGCGCCTACGCCGCCAGCTTCGACCTCGGCGGCCTCACCCGGTACGGCGCCGACCAGCGCACCCCGGTCGGCCCGATCCACTGGGCCTGCTCCGACCTGGCCGCCGAGGGCTACCAGCACGTCGAGGGCGCGCTGCGGATGGGCCGGATCACCGCGGAGGACATCATCGGCGAGCTCGCCGGCACCGCCGCCGTGGAGGCGCCGTGAGCGCCCCGCACACCCCGCATTACGTCGTCGCCTACGGGGGCGACGAGCGGAGCAAGGTGGCCCTGCGGCTGGGCGCGGACCTCGCCCGCTCCCTGGGCGCGGTCCTCGACATCGTGCTGGTGGTCCGGTCCGACGCCCCGTTCGGCGCGGTCTACCCTCCCGCCCCGGACTTCGAGTCGCTGGTCGAGCGCCAGGCCCGGCAGTGGCTCGAGGAGGCGCGGGCCTCCGTCCCGTCCGAGGTGCCGGTCGAGACCCACGTCCGCCGGCACCGTTCGATCGCCCAGGGCATCCTGGAGGCCGCCGCCGACCTCGACGCCCGCCTGATCGTGGTCGGCACGGCGTCCGGGGGCGGCCCCGGCTTCACCGTCGGGCCGGTCGCCACTCAGCTCCTGCACGCCTCACCGGTCCCGGTCGCCCTGGTGCCCCGCCGCTACACGTCGCACGGCCTGCTGGAGCGGATCTACTGCGCCGTCGGCACCCGGCCCGGGGCGCAGCAGGTGGTGCGGGAGTCCGTGGAGGCCGCCCGGCGCACCGGCCTCGACCTGCACCTCGTCTCGCTCCTGGAGCTGGACGAGCACCAGGGCGCGGAGGAGCCGGCCCGGCAGCGCGCCACGGAACTGATCGTCACCGCCGCGCAGGACGTCCCCGACGGCCGGGCCGCCGTGGAGATCGGGCAGGGCCGGACCATGCAGCAGGCCGTCGAGTCGATCGACTGGGAGCCGCGCAGCATCCTGCTGATCGGCTCCTCCCGCCTCGCCCCGCGCCGACGCACCTTCCTCGGCACCACCGCAGCCAGAATCCTCCGGCACCTGCCCATTCCGATGGTGGTCGTGCCACACATGGACGGAGAACCATCATGACCACTCCCGTTGCGGGCGCGACGACCTCCGGCGAGAACGACAGCGGCGGCAAAGGCCTGGCCAAAGGCCGCGTCGGCCTGCTGGGCGCGGTCGTCATCGGGGTCTCCTGCATCGCGCCGGCCTACACCCTCTCGGGCGCCCTGGGCCCGTCCGCCGCCGTGGTGGGCGAGCAGCTTCCTGCGATCTTCCTCGTGGGCTTCATACCCATGCTGCTGGTCGCCGTCGGGTACCGGGAACTGAACCGGGCGATGCCGGACGCCGGCACCACCTTCACCTGGGCGTCCCGGGCCTTCGGGCCGTGGGTGGGCTGGATGGGCAGCTGGGGCCTGCTGGCCGCCACCATCCTGGTGCTGTCCAACCTGGCGGGCATCGCGGTCGACTTCTTCTACCTGCTCCTCGCCCAGATCACGGGTGACGACGCGCTGGCCGACCTCACCCGCAACGTCCCGGTCAACGTGGCCACCTGTCTGGTGTTCATGGCGCTGGCCTGCTGGATCTCCTACCGGGGGCTCGAGGCCACCAAGGCCGTCCAGTACGTCCTGGTGACCTTCCAGGTCGTCGTCCTCGTCTGGTTCTCCGCCGCCGCCTTCGGCCACGTCGTCGACGGGACCGCCTTCGACGCCTCCGCGATCAGCCCGGAGTGGTTCAACCCCTTCGCGGTCGACTCCTTCTCCTCCTTCGCCGCGGGCATCTCCCTCTCCGTCTTCATCTACTGGGGCTGGGACGTCGTCCTGACCATCAACGAGGAGACCAAGGGCTCGGCCACCACGCCGGGACGCGCGGCCCTGACCACGATCCTGGTGATCGTCGCCCTCTACATGGCGGTGGCCCTGGGCGTGCTCAGCTACGCGGGCGTCACCGACGGCGCGCACGGACTCGGCAACGAGGACATCCAGGAGAACGTCTTCGCGGCCCTCGCCGGCCCGGTGATGGGACCGATGGCGATCCTGATGTCCCTCGCCGTGCTCTCCTCCTCGACGGCGTCCCTGCAGTCGACCTTCGTCTCGCCCGCCCGCACCATGCTCGCCATGGGCCACTACGGCGCCCTGCCGCCGTCCTACGCCCGGATCACCCCGCGGTTCCAGTCCCCCGGGTACGCGACGGTCGCCGCCGCGCTGGTGGCCTCGGCCTTCTACGCCGTCATGCGGATCCTCTCCGAGGACGTCCTGTGGGACACCATCACCGCGCTCGGCATGATGGTCTGCTTCTACTACGGCATCACCGCGCTCGCCTGTGTCTGGTACTTCCGCAAGGAGCTCCGTCGCGGGATCCGGCCCTTCCTGATGAAGGGCCTGCTGCCCGGCCTCGGCGGCGTCCTGCTCCTGATCTTCTTCGTCCAGACCTGCTACGACTCGATGGACCCGTCCTACGGCTCCGGGTCGCAGATCGGCGGCGTGGGCCTGGTCTTCATCCTCGGCGTCACCGTGCTGCTGCTGGGCGCCGCCGTGATGATCGTCCAGCGGATCCGCCGCCCCGAGTTCTTCCGCGGCGAAACCCTCCCCCGCACGGACTCCACCACCTCCGCCTGACCCGGCGGGGCGGCCGCACCCTCACGGGAGCTGAGGCTCCGGCCGGCAGCGGCGGGAAGGCTTGGGTCCCACCGCAGGGTCAGCGTGCCAGAGAGCATGCTGACGACTCCGACCGCATGCGAACGGCCCCGATCCGGGATTCCCCAGGTCAGGGCCGTGAAGACAGACGAGTCGGGCTGTACGCCGGGTTCTGTTCCCCGGGGTCCTCGCGGACCTCGGGGCGACGGCCATCCATCTAGGACCGGTGTTGCCACCGGCCTCCAGCGGTCTACCCGCGGACATCGGGCGGGCCGCCCTCGATCGTCCGCGCAGGGGTACCGCAGTACCCCCTCTTGACCTTGCTCCAGGTGGGGTTTACCTAGCTGCCCAGGTCACCCTGGGCACTGGTGGTCTCTTACACCACCGTTTCACCCTTACCGAGGACCGAGGTCCCCGGCGGTCTGCTTTCTGTGGCACTGTCCCGCGGGTCACCCCGGGTGGCCGTTGGCCACCACCCTGCCCTGTGGAGCCCGGACGTTCCTCGGGAGCGCCCTGAGGCACTCACGCGGCCGCCCGCCCGGCTCGTCTGCCGTGGGGACCATGCTACCGGGCGCGGGGTCCGCCGCCGACCGGGCCGGTCCGGCGGTCCCCCGGCGGGGGCGGGGTGGTCTCCCCGGTGGGCCGGGCGGGCTTCCGGCGCGTCGTAGGCTGGCGGGGTCCCCTGAACCCGAAGGAGTTCCCCGTGCTCGTCCTGCTGCCCCCGTCCGAAGGCAAGGCGCCGTCCGGTGACGGCGCCCCGGTGCGGCTGGAGTCGTTGTCGCTGCCCGGGCTGACCGGGGCGCGGCGCGCGGTGCTGGAGGAGCTGGTGGAGCTCTGTTCCGGCGACGAGGAGAAGGCGCGGGAGGTTCTCGGGCTGAGCGAGGGCCTGCGCGGGGAGGTCGCCAAGAACGCCGGGCTGCCGACGGCGGGGGCGCGGCCGGCCGGGGAGATCTACACGGGGGTGCTGTACGACGCGCTGGGGCTGGGGACCCTCGACGGGGCGGCCCGGGAGCGGGCCGGACGGCAGCTGCTGGTCTTCTCGGGGCTGTGGGGCGCGGTCTCGGTGGCCGACGCGATCCCCTCGTACCGCTGCTCGATGGGCGTGAAGCTGCCGGGCACGGGCGCGCTGGCCGCGCACTGGCGGGGGCCGATGGCCGAGGTGATGCCCGAGGCGGCCGGTGACGGGCTGGTGCTGGACCTGCGGTCCTCGGCGTACGCGGCGGCCTGGAAGCCGAAGGGCGAGGTCGCGGGACGGACGGCGACGGTGCGGGTGCTGCACGCGCAGATGGTGGACGGCGTGGAGAAGCGCTCGGTGGTGAGCCACTTCAACAAGGCCACCAAGGGACGGATCGTGCGCGCCCTGCTGAGCGGGGGCGCGGACCCCAAGGACCCGGCGGAGCTGGTGGAGGCGCTGCGGGACCTCGGGCACACGGTGGAGGCGGAGCCTCCGGCGAAGGCGGGCCGGCCGTGGGCGCTGGACGTCGTGGTGCGGGAGATCCACTAGTTCCACTGGTTCCGCCGGTTCCGCCGGTTCCGCTGGTTCCGCGACGGTTTTCCACAGGGCCCCCGCCGGGCACGGCGGATGCGGGAGGATGCCGCGACAGCAGAATTCCGACCTGGCAGGGAGCATCCGATGCCGCACATCACCGTCGACCACTCCGCTTCGCTGACCGCGTCCTTCGACCGTCCCGGTTTCGCCCGCGCACTGCACCCGCTGCTGACGGAGGTCGCCGGGGCGGCCGTCGGCGACTGCAAGACCCGGTTCCGGAGCGTCGACGAGACGTTCGTGGGCGACGGGGACCCCGGGCACGCGGTGATACACGTCGAGGTCGCTCTCAAGCGGGGGCGGACCGAGGAGGTCAAGGCGGAGGTGGCGCAGGCCGTGCTCACCCTGCTGCGCAAGCACGTGGGGACCGGGCCCGACGTGACGGCGCACGCGAGCGTCGAGGTCCGCGACCTCGAGGACGCGTACCGCAAGCACGTCGGGGCGTAGACGTCCGGGCCCGTCCGGCGGGCGGGCCCGCTTCCCTAGCGCAGGTGGGAGGTGTCGTTGAAGAGGCGGAGGCTGGCGTTGCCGTCGGCGTAGTGGGCGACGGCGGAGATCGAGGCCGCGGAGAGTTCCATCCGGAACAGGGCCTCCGACGGGGCACCCAGGGCCAGACGGACGATGGTCTTGATGGGGGTCACGTGGGTGACCAGCAGGACCGTGCGCCCCGCGTAGGCGGCGATCAGCCGGTCGCGGGCCTCCTCGACACGGGCGGCGGTGGCCTGGAAGCTCTCGCCGCCGCCGGTGGGGCGGGCGTCGGGGGAGGCCAGCCAGGCGTCGAGGTCGTCGGGGTGGCGCTCCATGACCTCGCCGAAGGTGAGCCCCTCCCAGGCGCCGAAGTCGGTCTCCCGCAGGCCCTCGTCGATCGCGACGGGGAGTCCGAGGCGGTCGGCGACGACGGCGGCGGTCTCCCGGGTGCGGGCCAGCGGGGAGCTGACGATCGCCTGCACGGTGCCGCGGGCGGCGAGGAGAGCGGCGGCGCGGCGGGCCTGCTCCCGGCCGATCCCGGAGAGCGACGGGTCACTGCCGCCGCTGCCCGAGAAGCGCTTCTGCGGGGTCAGCGGGGTCTCGCCGTGGCGGAGCAGTACCAGGGTGGCGGGGGCGCCGAGGTCGGGTGCCGACCAGCCCTGTCGCTGGCGCGCAGCGGGCGCCGCGGCCACGTTCGCGGCGGCGCGCGCGTCGGCCTGCCTCTTCCCCACCGCCACCGTCCGCGACGGCCCGTCCCCCACCGGGGCGTGCTCCGGCGACGCCTTCCCCGCGGACGCGGCCTCGGCCTCGGCGGGCGCGGCGGGCGCGGCCTTCTCGGGCACAGTCTCGGCGGACGCAGCTCCCGCAGCCGCGGCCCTCGTCGGGGCAGCCTCCGCAGGCGCGGGCTCCGTGGACGCGGGCTCCGTGGACGCGGGCCCCGTGGACGCGGCCTCCGCAGGCGCGGCCTCCGCGGGCGCGGGCTCCGCGGGCGCGGGCTCCGTGGACGCGGACTCCGCGAGGGACCGGGCCGTGGGGGCGGGGCGCCCCGACGGCATCCACGCCTCGCCGCGCGCCCCCGCGTCCATCGCCTCGTTGGCGAGCCGGTCCGCGTGCTTGTTCTCCTTGCGCGGGATCCACTCGTAGGTGACGCGTTCCGGCGGGAGCAGCCGGCGGGCCTCCTCGGCGAGCGGGGCGAGGCCGGGGTGCTTGATCTTCCAGCGGCCGGACATCTGCTCGACGACCAGCTTGGAGTCCATCCGCACCCGCACCGACACCTCGCCGTCCCCGGCGAGTTCACGCACCGCGCGCAGGCCGGCCAGCAGACCGCTGTACTCGGCCACGTTGTTGGTGGTGACGCCCAGGTACTCCGCGGCCTCGACCAGGACCTTGCCGGTGGCCGCGTCGGCGACCACCGCGCCGTAGCCGGCGGGCCCGGGGTTGCCCCGTGACCCGCCGTCGGCCTCGATCACGAACTCCCGCACCGGCGGCGCCCCTTCGTGTTCCTGCCGTTCCCTGCCGTTCCCTACAGTCCGGACTCGGAGGTGCGGACCAGGATGCGGCGGCAGTTCTCGCAGCGCACGACCGCGTCCGGGGCCGCGGCGCGGACCTCGTTGACCTCGGTGATGTTGAGCTCGAGCTGGCAGCCCTCGCAGCGGCGCTGGTAGAGGCGCGCGGCGCCGACCCCGCCCTGCTGCTCGCGCAGCTTCTCGTACAGCTTGAGGAGGTCCGCCGGGACAGAGGCGGAGACGACCTGGCGCTCCTTGGTGACGGAGGCGGCCTCGCCGTCGAGTTCCTGGGTGGCGGCGTCACGGCGGGCCGTGGCGTCGTCCAGCTTGGCCTGCACGGAGGCGACGCGCTCGTTCAGCTCCGCGACGCGGGCCTGGGCGGACTCCCGGCGCTCCATCACCTCGAGGACGACGTCCTCCAGGTCTCCCTGGCGCTTGGCCAGCGAGGTGATCTCGCGCTGCAGGTTCTCCAGGTCCTTCGGGGAGGAGACGGCGCCGGAGTCGAGGCGCTGCTGGTCCCGCGCGGCGCGCTTGCGGACCTGGTCGACGTCCTGCTCGGCCTTGGTCTGCTCCCGTGCGCAGTCGCCCTCCTCGGTCTGCGCGGCCACCAGCAGGTCGCGCAGCTGGGTGAGGTCCTTGGTCAGCGACTCGATCTCGGCGTGCTCGGGCAGCGAGCGGCGCTTGTGGGCGAGCTGCTGGAGGCGGATGTCCAGGGCCTGGACGTCGAGGAGACGGATCTGGTCGGCGGGCGCGGCGTTCAGTTGGGGGCTCCTGGGAGTGAGGTCAGTGGGTGGGGTGGGTGGACGCCGCGTGGGCGGTCCAGGGGTCGGTGACCGTCGCGGACACGTGGACCCGGAGGTTCCAGCCGTGCCGCTCGGAGATCTCCTCCAGCTGGGCGGCGGCCAGCCGGCACCAGGGCCACTCGGTGGCCCAGTGCGCCGCGTCGAGCAGCGCGAGGGGGCTGTGCGCGCGGGCCTCGCTCACCGGGTGGTGGCGTAGGTCCGCGGTGAGGAACGCGTCGACGCCCGCGGCGCGGACGGCGTCGAAGAGGCTGTCGCCGGAGCCGCCGCTGACGGCGACGGTGCGGATCGGGGCGTCGGGGTCGCCGGCCACCCGGACGCCCTGCGCGGTGGCGGGCAGCGCCGCGGCGGCGCGGGCGGCGAACTCCCGCAGCGGGACGGGGGCGTCGAGTTCGCAGACGCGGCCGAGGCCCCGCCGGCCGGCCGGGTCGTCACGGTCCGGGACCAGGGGGCGCAGCACGCGCAGCCCCAGGGTGCCGGCGAGGGCGTCGGAGACGCCGGGGTCGGCCCGGTCGGCGTTGGTGTGCGCCACGTGCAGGGCGACGTCGTTCCTGATCAGGTCGTGCACCACGCGGCCCTTGAAGGTGGACGCCGCGACGGTCGTCGTCCCGCGCAGGTAGAGCGGGTGGTGGGTGACCAGCAGTCCGGCGCCGAGCTTCACGGCCTCGTCGACGATCTCCTGGACCGGGTCGACCGCGAAGAGGACGCGGGTGACCTCCTGGTCCGGGTCGCCCACGACGGTGCCGACGGCGTCCCAGGACTCGGCGCGCTCGGCGGGCCAGAGGTTCTCCAGGGCGGCGGTGACTTCAGACAGACGGGGCACGGGGGCAAGGCTACCTGGCCGGGGGCAGGCCCGGACCCACCGGCGGGGGCCCAGCACATGGGCGGCCCGCGGGGCGGTGGAACGCCGGGACGGCCACACGTACGGGTGAAGCGGGGGCAGGGGGCTCATCCGGGCGCGCACCCGAACCTAGGTTTCGTCACAGGAGGTGACCGAGGATGACAGCCTGTGCTTCTCCCAGGCTTTCCCCTGAGGTCGGACCGAGGTTTCGGGAGACGACGTGACCATGAGTACGGAGACGGATGCGGCGGTCCTGATGCCGGAACCGAAGGAGGCCGAGGCGGTGGACGCCGCGGCGGCCGACGCTGGGGCGGCCCCGGCAGCGGCGCCGCCGTACGTCCTCGCGGTGGCCCCGGCGGCGCCGGGCGCGGCCAGCCCGGGGGTGGCGCCGCCGCCGCGGGGCACGCAGGCGGTCCGGACCCTGACCGTTCCCCTGGCGGGCGCCGCCGGGCCGACGGCCGCCGGGGCTCCCGCGGGTCCGTCGGCCGGTGCCGCCGTCCGGCCGCCGCGGAACGCCCGCGGCGTGCGGCCCGTCCGGCTGCGGCCGGACGCCGGGGAGGCCCGGCAGCCCGCCGCGGCAGCGGCTGCGACCGCGGGTCCCGACACGGGCCGGGGCGCGGGTCCGGCCGCGGGTCAGCCGGCGGGCCGGCCCGCGAGCCAGGCCGCGGGTCCGGGTACGCACGTGCCCGCCGCCCCGCCGGGGGCTGCCACCCCGCCGGGAGCTGCCGCATCGGCGGGAGCTGCCACGCCTGCGGCCGGGGAGCCGGACGGTTCAGACGCCGGCGCCCGTGCCGGTACCGGTATCGGCACGACGACGACGGCCGCCGCCGCTCCGAGTCCGCAGGGCGTGCGCGGGGTGCGGCCGGTGGTGCTGAAGGGGGTCCGGGAGACACCCGTCGGGGAAACGTCTCCCCACCCGGCGTCCCGCTGGGTGCGGCAGACGGCGCCGCCGCGGCCGCCGGTGGCGTACGTGCCGCCGCCCGCGCCGGAGTGCCTGGTGACCCGGGACGGGACGTACGCCGCGCGGCTGACGCTCGCGGCGGACGGCGCGTCGTGGCTGCCCGAGCGGTGGGCGCTCGGCGGCCCGGAGCCGTACGTCGTGCCGCTGCCGGGCAACCAGCCGGAGGAGCCGGACGCCGAGGTCCAGCCGCTGAGCGACGGCCGGGTGCTGATCCACCGAAGGGCCGGGGCGCGGCACACCTTCACGTTGCTCTACCCCACCGGTCCCGGCACGGGTGAACTGGCCGTCGGCTCCGTGGAGTGCCCGGACGGCGAGGCGCTGCGGCTGCTGCCGCCCGCCCCCGGCGGGCGCCGGGCGTACGCGGTGGCGGTCAGCCCGGGCGGGTCCACGGCGGTGTGGCTGGTGGCCGGCGGGCCGTGCGGCCCGGAGCACCTGGGCGAGATCCGCGGCCGCTGCTCCGGCGGGGTCTGGCTGGACCGCGAGGGCCGGATGCTGGCCCTCGACCGTGAGCTGGACGGCCGCACCAAGACGGTCGTGGTGGACCTGGAGCGGGGCTGCGAGGTGTCGCCGCTGCTGCAGATCTCGGCGGACAGCGACGACCGCCTGGTGATGGCCGACCCGGACAGCGGGCTGCTGCTGATCCGCTCGGACGCCCCCTCCCCGGGGCGGCACCGGCTGGGCTGGGGCGTCCTGGGGTCGACGCTGCCGGTGCGGTTCCCGGAGGGGCTGCGGCCGGCGGAGTGCGTGATGACGCCGTTCGCGGTGCAGCCGGGTCAGGTGCTGACGCCGGAGGCGTGCGCCGTGGCGTTGCGGGTGGACGGGGTGGGCGGCACGTGGATCGGCCTGTGGCGGCCGTCGGACCGGCGGGTGTGGCACGTGGCGGCGCCGCCGGGGTGGCTGACCGGGGCGGGGGTGTTCGGCAAGGACGGTGTCCTGCGGTTGCCGTACGCCACGCGGGAGGATCCGTGCGGCCTGGCCGCGGTCACCGCGCCGCCCGCCGACCGGCCCGTCGAGGCCGCCCCGGACGCCGCGTCCCCGATCCGGCCGGTCCCCCTCCAGCAGTCCCCGCTCGCCGCCCGCGCGGCGGTCTGAATCCGGGTCCGCCGGACCGCCCGGAAGTGCCGGGCGGGACCCGGGCGTCCCGCCCGGAAGAGCCGCACGATACCGAGCGCCCCGACCAGGAGAGCCGCACGGACCCGGTGTCCCGCCCAGGAAAGCCGGCACACCCCGAGCGCCCCGACCAGGAAAGCCGGACGGACCCGAGCGTCCCACCCAAGAAGGCCGGACGGACCCGAGCGCCCGCCCAAGAAAGCCGGCAAAACTCGAGGGCCTCGCCCAAGAAGGCCGGACGGACCCGAGCGCCCCGCTCAAGAAAGCCGCACAAACCCGACCGCCCCGCCCAGCAAAGCCGCGCGAACCCGAGCGTCCCGCCCAGAAGAGCCGGAGAGGGCCCGGGAGCGTGCCCGGCCCCCGCGGACGGGCGGGAACCGCCCCGTCGGCGGGGTTCACCCGACCGGTGGACGGGGCGGCCTGGCGGGCCTCGGGAACCTACGCTGGGGACGTGAACGAGATGCCGCCCCCGCACCGCCCCACCCGGTCCGTCCGGCTCCTCCTCGCCGAGGACGGCCGCACCGCCCGCGGCGGCCTGGCGCACCTGCTGGAGATGGAGCCCGATCTGAAGGTGGTCGTCCGCGCCGCCTCCGGCGAGGAGGCGGTGCACGCGGCGCTCACCCACCGCCCCGACGTCGCGCTGGTGGACGTCGGCCTGCCCGGGCTCGGCGGTCTCGACCTGGCCGCCGAGCTGACCGCCCAGGCCCCCGACTGCCGGGTGATCGTCCTGGCCACGGCCGGCCGCCCCGAGTACGTGCGCCGCGCGCTGGCGGCCGGCGCGGCCGGGTTCCTCGTCAAGGACGGTCCGGTCGGCGAACTCGCCACCGCGATCCGCCGGGTGCTGACCGGTGAGACGGTGGTGGACCCGGCGCTGGCCGCCGCGCTGCTCCGCGAGGCGGACTGACCGGCCCCTTCACCGCGCACCCCCTCGACCGCCGACGCGTCCCGTACGGCAGCATGGCCGCGCAGCACCCGTACGCGCAGCCCGCCGCACCACCCCGAGGAGAGCCCATGCCCGCGACCGTCGATCCCGCGCCCGAGGTCCTGGCCGCGTTCGAGGCCGCCCAGGGCTTCATGCCCGCGGACGAGGGCCTGGCCCTGTACGCGGCGGCCGTGGAGGCGGGCCGGCTGGGTCTGCCGCTGCTGGAGGTCGGCACCTACTGCGGGCGTTCCACGATCCTGCTCGCGGACGCCGCCCGTCGCGCCGGGGTCACCGCCCTCACCGTGGACCACCACCGCGGCAGCGAGGAGCAGCAGCCGGGCTGGGAGTACCACGACCCGCGGACCGTGGACCCGGAGCTCGGGGTGATGGACACCCTGCCCACCTTCCGCCGCACCCTGCACCGGGCGGGCCTGGAGGACCACGTGGTGGCGCTGGTGGGCCGCTCCCCGCAGGTGGCGGCCGTGTGGGGGTCGCCGCTGGGGCTGGTCTTCGTGGACGGCGGGCACACCGACGAGCACGCGAACGCCGACTACGAGGGCTGGGCGCCGCACGTCGCCGAGGGCGGTCTGCTGGTGATCCACGACGTCTTCCCGGTGAAGCTGGACGAGTTCACCGGGCAGGCCCCGTACCGCGTGTACCTGCGGGCGCTGGGGTCCGGCGCGTTCGCGGAGGTGGCGGCGACCGGCTCGCTGCGGGTGCTGCGGCGGACCGGCGCCGGGATCTGAATCCCCGTACGGACTCTCCCCGTTAGGCTCGCCCCGTGTCGTACGCAGGTCCGGAATTCGATCCCCGCCCGTCGCCGCGCCCCGGCCGGGGCCGCCGCGCGCTGCTCGCCGTGATGGTGGTGGTGGCCGTGGCCGCCGGCGGGCTGGCGGTCCAGCGGGCGGTGAGCGGCGACGGCGGCCGGGGCGGCCCCACGGCCGCCCCGACCTCCACGAACTACCCCTCGGGAAACGGGAGTTCACCCACGGGCGCCTCCACGCCGCCCTCGGCGTCCTCCGGTTCCTCGCCCTCGGATTCCTCCACGGCCCGGCCGCCCGCCGGGTCGGGCCCGTTGCGGGGCAAGGTGGTGGTGATCGATCCGGGGCACAACACCGGCAACGCCCGGCACACCGCCGAGATCAACCGCACGGTCCGCATCGGCAACGGCAGCAAGGAGTGCGACACCACCGGCACCGCCACCGACGCGGGGTACGCGGAGGCGGCGTTCACCCTGGACGTGTCCCGCCGGCTGCGGGCGCTGCTCGAGAAGCAGGGCGCGACCGTGCGGCTGACCCAGGACGGCGACCGCCCGTGGGGTCCCTGCATCGACGAACGCGCCCGGATCGGCAACGAGGCGGAGGCGGACGCGGTGGTGTCGGTGCACGCCGACGGTTCCGCCGACGGCGACCGCGGCTTCCACCTGATCCTGCCCGGGGCGGTCACCGGGGGCGGCGCGGACACCCGTCCGATCGTGGGCCCCTCCCGTGACCTGGGGGAACGCATCGCGGGCCACTTCGTGCGGGTCACCGGCAGCGCGCCCTCCAACTACGTCGGCGGCGGCACCGGTCTGGTCACGCGGAAGGATCTGGGCGGCCTCAATCTGTCGAAGGTGCCCAAAGTGTTCATCGAGTGCGGCAACATGCGGGACAGCAAGGACGCCGCGCTGCTGACCAGCGGCGCATGGCGTCAGAAGGCCGCGCAGGGCATTTCCGACGGAATCGTGGGGTTCCTGGGCGGATGACCGTCGGACGTGCGCGGACCTGCCCACCGGGTGCCCGCGCTGTCCGGTGCTGACGGTAGGGTCCAACCCGCGGCAGAGCCGGGTACGACACGACGACACGAGACGACGAAGGACTTGTAGTGAACATCCGCTCCCTCACTCGGGGCGACGGCGTGGTGATCGGGGCAGCGCTGTTGCTGTTCATCGCGTCGTTCCTCGACATCGCCGACCTCGGCGACCTTGGCGCCAACGACTACGGCATCGAATCCCCCTCCGCCTGGGGCAGCCTTCCGCTGGCCCTGGGTGTGTTCCTGGGCGGCGTGATCGGCGCCGCGCTGATCGTCGTCAACCGGTGTCTGCCCCAGCCGCGCAAGGTGGCCGGTCACGACCTCGGGACGCTGGGCGTCGCCTTCACGGTGTTCTCCTTCTGGTACCTGCTGTGGATGCTGCTGGACTCCGACGGCAGCGCCGGCGCCGGCCTGATCCTCGGGTTCATCGCCGCGCTGGTGCTGGCGGGGGCGGCGGTCGCCGGCAATCTGGTGGCCGCGCTGAAGGCGCCGCTGATCAACGCGACCCCGCGTCCGGCGGCCCCGCAGCCGTACGGCGCGCAGCCGCAGAACGGGTACGGCTACCCGGGGGCGCCGCAGCAGTCCTTCGGTGGCGGCCAGCCGCAGCCGCAGGCCCAGCCGCAGCAGGGCATGCAGGCCCCCGCGCAGCAGGCGGGGCCGGAGTTCTCCCCGTTCTGGTTCGCCGTGCCGGCGCCGCGTCCGCTGTACGCGGAGGACGGCTCGCCCACGCAGATCGCCGAACTGACGCCGGGCGTCTGGTACTTGGCGGTCGACCAGCGGGGTCCGGGCCTGATCGCGCAGACCCAGGACGGCCGTCGTGGTCTGCTGCAGGACGCCTCGGGGATCCAGCGGGGCTGACGGCCGGCGTCAACTCGTGACAAGGCCCCCGCCGCCCGGCGGGGGCCTTCGTCGTGCCGCGCGTCGCCGTGTGCCCGAGTGCCCTTACGAGCCGCCCGTGAGCTCGCCGGCGGACGGCACCTTGTCGGTGACCTCGGCGCCGGCCGACTTTCCGGCGTCCTTGACGTCGTTGATGATGCTGTCGAAGTTGCCGACGATGTCGTCGGTGTTGTCGCCCTTGCGCAGGTTCTTCGCCTGCTCCTTGAGCTTGTCGATGCCCTCCTGCAGCGGGGCGACCGCCTTGGACAGGGTGGGGTCCGCCTTGGCGTTCTTGACGGCCGCGTCGAGCCGGTTGTAGGCGAACAGGCCGGCGACACCCGCCTTGACCAGGGCGACGCGGCGGCCGTCCGCGCCCTTCTTGAACTTGCCCGCGCGGAAGGGCTTCACGATCCACTGGTAGGTGGCGCCCGCGGCGAGGCCGGCGTTCACCACGAAGCGGGTCTTGGCGAACTTCTGCTTCTCGGCGGAGGTGGTCGGGGTGGGTTCGGCCGGCGCCTGGCGGGCGGCCCGGTCCGCCTCGGCCCTCATCTCCGCCATCGCCCGTTCCTCCACGGACCGGGTGTCCGCCTGGGGGGCGGAGGCGGTGCGCTCGCCGCCGCCGCAGGCGGCGGTGCCGGCGACGAGGGCGCAGCAGAGGGTGACGGCCAGGACGAGACGGCGTATCGAAACGGGCATGAGTCTGCCTCCGGATGGAGAGAACGTTTCCCTCCCCGCAGCCTCACCCCGCCCCTCTCCCCCGGCGACCCCAGTACCCCCGTCCGGGTGTCCCGGCCTCCCCGCCCGCGCCACACCCCCTGCCCCGCCCCTGCCCCGCCCGGCGAACGCGACCCGCCGGGCGGCTCGGGCGATGCGGGGTCAGGCGGGTCCGGTGGGGGTGGGGTCGCAGCAGTCGGGGTCGAGGCCCCGGGGGAGGCGGTCGCCGCCGAAGACCGCGCAGGTCGCCTCGTGTCCCCCGAGCGCCGCCACGGCCAGCAGCAACGCCCCCGCCGTCCAGCTCGTGAGCTCCCGCGGCCAGATCGCCCCGTCGTCGAAGACGAGCCCGGTCCAGTACAGCCCGGACTCCTCGTCCCGCAGGTGCTGCACCGACTGGAGGATCTCCAGCGCCCGGTCCGACTCCCCGGCCGCCCACAGCGCGAGGGCGAGCTCGCAGGACTCGCCCCCGGTCACCCACGCGTTGGGCACGACGCACCGCACGCCCAGTCCGGGCACCACGAAGTCGTCCCACCGGGAGGCGATCCGCTCCCGCGCCTCGGCGCCCTCCAGGGCCCCGCCGAGGACCGGGTAGTACCAGTCCATGGAGTACCGGTTCTTGTCCAGGAACCGCTCCGGGTGCAGCCGGACGGCGTGCCGCAGCGCGCCCGCCGCGAGCTCCCAGTCGGGCTGCGGCTCCTCCAGCTGCTCGGCGACGGCGAGCGCGCACCGCAGCGCGTGGTGGATGGACGAACTGCCGGTCAGCAGCGCGTCGTTCACCGCCGTGCCGTCGTCCTCGCGCTTCCAGCCGATCTGTCCGCCCGGCTGCTGGAGCCGGAGCACGAACTCGACGGCCGCGTACACCACGGGCCACATGCGGTCGAGGAAGGTGTCGTCGCCGGTGGACAGGTAGTGGTGCCAGACGCCGACCGCGACGTAGGCGACGAAGTTGGACTCGCGGGCGCGGTCGGTGACCTGGTCGTGGGCGCCGTCGGCGTAGGCGGCGAACCAGGAGCCGTCCTCGTTCTGGTGGCGGGCGAGCCACCGGTAGGCGCGTTCGGCGGCCTCGTGCTCGCCGGCCGCGTCGAAGGCCATGGCGGCCTCGGTGTGGTCCCACGGGTCGAGGTGGTGGCCGCGGAACCACGGGATCGCGCCGTCCTCGCGCTGCACGGCGAGCAGGCCGCGCACGGTGGCGGCGGCCTGCTCGGCGGTGAGCACCCCGGGAAGGACGAGGTGCTCGGTCCTGGGCGTGGTCACGGCGTGTCCGCCCCGCCGGCACCCGCACCCGCGTCGGCACCGGAGTCGGCACCGGCACCCGCGACGGCGGCGGCCGGCAGGTGCGGCTTGGTCGCGTAGGCCACGAAGCTCTTGCCGATGACCGGATTGAGGGCGCGCTCGGCGACCCGGGTGGCCAGCGGCTTCTTCATGATGTCCCACACCAGCAGCTTGTGGTACGCCCGCACCGGCAGCGCCTTGTCGTTGTCCACGCCGAAGGCGCACTTCAGCCACCAGTACGGCGAGTGCAGCGCGTGCGCGTGGTGGGAGCCGTAGGGGCGCAGGCCGGCCTCGCGCATCTTCGCGAGGAGCTCGTCCGCCTTGTAGATGCGGATGTGGCCGCCCTCGACCTCGTGGTAGGCGTCGGAGAGCGCCCAGCAGACCTTCTCCGGCCCGTAGCGCGGCACGGTGACCGCGATCCGGCCGCCCGGCTTGAGGACGCGGACCATCTCGGCGAGCACGCCCTTGTCGTCGGGGATGTGCTCCATCACCTCGGAGATGATGACGACGTCGAACGAGGCGTCCGGGAACGGCAGGTTGAGGGCGTCGCCCTCCATGGCGGTGGCGGTGGCGCCGGCCGGGGCCTCACCGGCCTCCTTCATGGCGGCGAACCACTTGGCGACCTCGCGGATCTCCTCGCCGTTGCGGTCGAGGGCCACGACCTGGGCGCCGCGCTTGTAGCACTCGAAGGCGTGCCGGCCTCCTCCGCAGCCGAGGTCCAGGACACGGTCGCCCGGGGCGAGCGGGAACCGGGAGAAGTCGACGGTCAGCACGGGGTCCTGCTTTCGTGGTGGTGGCCGGTTGTGGGGGTGGGGGCGACGGGCGCGCGACCGCCCGTCGAGCGGCGTGCGACGGCCTCCCGGTAGTGGGCGACGGTGCCCTCGGCGGCGCGCTTCCAGGTGAAGCGTTCCAGGACGCGGGCGCGGCCGGCGGCACCGAGGCGGGCCCGCAGTTCCGGGTCGTCGAGGAGGCGCCCGAGGGCGGCGGCGAGGGCGCCGGCGTCGCCTGGCGGTACCGCCAGGCAGGTCTCGCCGTCGGGGCCGGCGACCTCGGGGATGGCGCCGCCGGTGGTGGCGACCAGCGGGGTTCCGGTGGCCATGGCCTCGGCGGCGGGCAGCGAGAAGCCCTCGTAGAGGGAGGGCACGCAGGCGACCTCGGCGGAGCGGACCAGGTCGACGAGTTCGGCGTCGGAGATGCCCTTGACGAACTCGACGGCGCCTTCGAGACCGTACCGCTCGATGGCCTGGGCGACGGGGCCGTCCTCGGCGCGCCTGCCGACCACGACGAGGTGGGCGTCGGGCTGTTCGGTGCGCAGCTTGGCGAGCGCCTCGACCAGGAAGACCAGGCCCTTGAGGGGGACGTCGGCGCTGGAGGTGGTGACGATCCGTCCGGGGACCCGGGCGAGGGACGGGTCGGGGGAGAACAGGTCGGTGTCGGCGCCGATGTGCACCACGTGCACCCGTTCGGGTCGGACGCCGAGGTGGTCCACGATCTCCTGCCGGGAACTGCCGGAGACGGTGAGGACGGAGGGCAGGCGGCGGGCGACGCGCTTCTGCATCCGGGTGAAGGCGTACCAGCGGCGGACCGACAGGCGGCGCTTCCAGTCGCCGGCGGCGTCGAGTTCGAGCTGCCGGTCGACGGTGATGGGGTGGTGCACGGTCGTCACCAGGGGCGCCCCGAGGTCGCCGAGCTGGCCGTAGCCGAGGGTCTGGTTGTCGTGGACGACGTCGAAGTCGCCGCGGCGGGCGCGCAGCAGGCGGCGGGCGCGCAGCGAGAAGGTGAGGGGCTCGGGGAAGCCGCCGGTCCACATGGTGCCGACCTCGAGGGCGTCGACCCAGTCCCGGTACTCCTCGCGGCGCGGGGTGCGGAACGGGTCGGGCTGGCGGTAGAGGTCGAGGCTGGGGAGCTCGGTCAGGGAGAGTCCGGCGAGGTCCTCGCCCTCGTCGAGGACCGGGTACGGCTGGGAGCCGATCACTTCGACGGTGTGGCCCAGACGGGCGAGTTCGCGGGACAGGTGGCGCACGTAGACGCCCTGTCCGCCGCAGAACGGGTTGCCCTTGTAGGTGAGGAGCGCGATGCGCAGAGCCGGCTGACCGTCGGCGGCCATGGCCTCAGCGGTCACGTACGGCCCCCTTCTCACTGAACTGTTCCGCGAGGTTACGTCGCGGCGGCTGCCAGCAACAAGTCGCGGATCGATCACCGGTGACCACTGTTGATCACACAGCGGCGCTTCGAATCTACCCGCTGGTAGCCGGACTGTGGGTGGTCCGCCGGGTGATGCTCGCCACGGCGCCCGCTCCCCGACGTCTGTGCTGACGTGGGGAGATGTCCGGATCGCGGCCTCCCGCACGGGGGTCACACCGGCCGTGGTTCCACCAGTTCGCGCACGGCGTCCCCGGCCCGGCCGAGGGCGGCCGTCTCACGCTCCGTCGTCATCGGGTCCTCGGCCCTGCGCCGCAGCGCCTCCGTCAGCGCCTCGGGGGTGAGGTGGACGGCGGCCGGGTCGCCGAGCAGCGCGGACAGCAGTTCCCGGGCCGGCCGGGCGGTGCGCGTGGTCCCGGTGGCGACCTCGGCGAGGATCACCGCGCTCATCGCCCAGTCGAGTCCGGGAGGTCCCTCGGAGGCGTTGGCCCAGTCGATGACGCGCGGGCCGCCGGAGGTGAGGATGATGTTCTCGGGGTGCAGGTCGAGGTGGAGGATGCTCCTGCCGGGGCCGTCGGCCCGCCGGGCCGGGACCGCGTGCAGCCCGGTGAGCAGCAGGGCCAGCATGGCGCCCGCCTGCCGCGGGGTGACCAGTCCGGCGGCCAGGGCTCCCGCCATGGTCGGGCCGTCGAGGCGTTCCAGCACCAGGTCCGTGCGGGAGGTCCCCTCCTGCGCGGGGCGGACCAGCGGCACGGGGTAGCCGTGTCCGCGGAGGTAGGTCATCAGGGTCCGCTCGGTCTCCGCGTCCCCGACGGCGCCGTCCCGGTACCTGCGCAGGACCCACCGTTCGTCGAGCACGTACACGTCGGCCGTTCGGCCGACTCCGATCAGGACCATTCCCGGAATCTAGCCGCACCCCGGGGCCGGGTCGAGGGCCCCTTGGCCCTGTTTGCGATCGCCATGGCCGGATATGTGCGACCGCCCGGTCGCGCGGGTCGGGACGCGCGGGCCGGACCGGCGCCCGGCCCGGGCGGGGCGGGGGTACCGCGCCCCTGGTGCCGCCCGGGGCTGCCGGTAGAGTGGCACGGTCGTCATCACACCCGTTCGGGGGGAAGCCGGTGCAAATCCGGCGCTGACCCGCAACCGTGAGCCGCCGTCATGGCGGCGAGCCGGAATGCCCCGCGCGACCGTGACCGGCTCATGGCCGCCGGCTCCCGTCGGCGGCCGGCACCGTCGAGGTATACGGAGCCGAGCCGCCGGGCCCCAGTCGGTGCCCGTCGCTGCCTGGCTCCCCCACAGGGAGAGGCTCTCCGCCAACCATGAACGTTCGCCGCGCCGCAGCGGTCCTGGCCGCTGCCGCCGTACTCGGCGCCGGGACGGCCCCGGCCGCCTTCGCGGACGACGCGACGCCGTCGCCGTCCGCGCCCCCGGAGATACCCGCCGGCCTCCACGGCGCCACCGACCCCACCTACGACGGCGTCTGGCGCCAGTCGCTGACCCTGCTCGCCCAGGACACCGCCGGGGTGACCCCGTCCGACCGGGCCGTCGGCTGGCTGACCGGGCAGCAGTGCGCGGACGGCTCGTTCGCCGCGTTCCGCCCGGACCCGTCCGCGGCGTGCGACAGCAAGACCATGGTCGACAGCAACAGCACCGCCGCCGCGGTGCAGGCGCTGGCCGCGCTCGGCGGGCACGACGCGGCGGTCGGCAAGGCCGTCGACTGGCTGGTCTCCGTGCAGAACGAGGACGGCGGCTGGGGCTACAACCCCGGCACCCCGTCCGACGCCAACTCCACCTCCGTGGTGATCGGCGCGCTGGTCGCGGCGGGCGAGGAGCCGGCCGAGACCGTGAAGGACGGGAAGTCGCCCCTGGACGCGCTGCTCACCTTCGCGCTGCCCTGCAAGGGGAAGGACGCGGGCGCGTTCGCCTACCAGCCCGACAGGTCCGGGAAGCTGCTCGCCAACGCCGACGCCACCGCAGCCGCCGTGCTGGGCTCCCTGGGCTCCGGCCTCGGCGGGAGGAAGGCGGAGCCGGCCGGTGCCGCCGCGCAGTGCGCCGAGGCGAGGACGCCGGAGCAGGCGGCCGAGAACGGCGCGGCCTACCTGGCCGGCCCGCTGACCGAGGACGGCCACCTCACCTCGGCGATGCCCGGCGCCGACCCGCAGCCCGACCTCGGCAACACCGCCGACGCCGTGGTCGCCCTCGCCTCCGCCGGCCACGCCGACCAGGCCGAGAAGGCCGTCGCCCACCTGCGGGACAACGGCGTCGCCTGGGCGAAGCAGACCGGCCCCGCCGCCTACGCCCAGCTGATCCTCACCGTGCGGGCGGTCGGCGCCGACCCGCGCGACTTCGGCGGCCAGGACCTGGTGGAGCAGCTCAACGCCACCGGTCCCGCCCCCAAGGCCGGCAAGCCCGCCGAGGCCGAGGAGCAGGGCACGAGCGAGGACCGGGGCGTCTCCCCCGCCGTGTGGTGGGCCGGCGGCGCCGCCCTCGTGGTGATCGCGGCCGTCGCGGCCCTGCCGGCGGTCCGCGCCTCCCGGAAGCGCCGCCCGTGAACCGTGCGCGCGCCCTCGCCACGGCCGTCCTCACGCTGCTGACCGCGCTCCTGCTGGTGCAGGGCGCGGGCGCGGCGCAGGCGGCCGGGTACCGGTACTGGTCCTACTGGGAGCTCGACGGGCGGACGTGGGTGTGGGCCACCCAGGGCCCGTCCTCGCTGCGCCCGGCGGACGGGGCCGTGCAGGGCTTCCGCTTCGCGATCACCGAGAACTCCGCCGAGGCGTCCCGTCCGCGCACCACGCAGCCGTTCGCGGAGATCTGCGAGGGCACCCCGGAGCGCGACGGCCGCAAGCGGATCGCCCTGGTCGTCGACTTCGGCACGCCGGAGCACGCGCCGGGAGGCGAGACGCCGCCCGAGGGCCGCACCTACTGCGCGAGCGTGGCCGAGGACGCCTCCGCCGCGGAGGCCCTGGCCGCCGTGGCCGCCCCGCTGCGCTACGACAGCAGCGCCATGCTGTGCGCCATCGAGGGCTACCCGCGCACCGGCTGCGGCGAGCAGGTGGCCGCCGCGGACCCGTCCGACGGCCCGGCCGAGCCCGCCTCCACCGGGAGCGCCTCCACCGACGCCGGGTCCCCGGGCCCGTCGCTCGGCCTGTGGGCGGGCGCGGGCGCCGTGCTGCTGCTGGGTGGCGCGGCCGTCTGGCAGTCCCGCCGCCGGCGGGGCTGACGGGGACGAGGGGACGAGGGGACGAGGGAGCGAGGCAGACCGAACGTGACCGTGACCATGACCGTGTCCGCGAACCGCGGCGCCGCCCGGGCCTCCGGCGCGGCGCTGCATCCCGGCGCCTGGTGGGTGTGGGCGCTGGCGCTGGGCGTCGCCGCGTCCCGCACCCGCAACCCGCTGCTGCTGGCGCTGCTGATCGGCGTCAGCGCCTACGTGGTCATGGCCTGCCGCACGGACGCTCCCTGGGCGCGCTCGTACGGCGCGTTCGTCAAGCTGGGCCTGCTGGTGCTGGGGATCCGGCTCGTCTTCTCGCTGGTCTTCGGCACCGCGGTCCCGGGCACGCGACTGCTGCTCCACCTCCCCGAGGTGCCGCTGCCCGACTGGGCGCAGGGCGTCCGCCTGGGCGGTCCGGTGTACCTGGAGGAGGTGCTGTTCTCGCTCTACGACGGCCTGCGGCTGGCCACCCTGCTGATCTGCGTGGGCGCGGCGAACGCGCTGGCGAACCCGTCCCGGCTGCTGAAGGCGTTGCCGGCCGCCTTGTACGAGGTGGGGGTGGCGGTGGTGGTCGCCATGACCTTCGCGCCGCACCTGATCGCCGACGTGCTGCGGCTGCGCGCGGCCCGGCGGCTGCGCGGGCGGCCGGACCGCGGGGTGCGGGGCCTGCTCCAGGTGGGGCTGCCGGTCCTGGAGGGGGCGCTGGACCGCTCGGTGGCGCTGGCCGCCGCCATGGACGCCCGGGGGTACGGCCGCACCGCCGCCGTCCCGGCCGCCGTGCGCCGCACCACGGCCGTCCTCACCGTGGGCGGCCTGCTCGGGGTCGCGGCCGGCTCGTACGGGCTGCTCTCCGCCGTCGGCGGGGTGTACGGGCTTCCGCTGCTGCTGGCCGGGGTGGCGGCCGCGCTGGGCGGGCTGTGGCTGGGCGGCCGGCGCACCCCGCGCACCCGGTACCGGCCCGAGCGGTGGGGCGTCCGCGCCTGGCTGGTCTCCGGCTCGGGCGTGGCGGTGGCCGTGCTGACCGTCCTCGCCGCGGCCTGGGACCCGGTGGCGCTGACTCCGCCGGTCACCCCGGCGACCGCGCCCGTGCTGCCGCTGTGGCCCGCCGCCGCGCTGCTGCTGGGCCTGCTCCCCTCCTTCCTCGCCCCGCACGTTTCCCGACCGAACGGCAAGGACCGACGACCGTGATCCGCTTCGACGATGTCTCCGTGACGTACGACGGTGCGGGCGAACCCGCCGTCCGCGGGCTGGACTTCGAGATCCCCGAGGGCGAACTCGCCCTGCTGGTCGGCCCGTCCGGCGTCGGCAAGTCGACGGTGCTGGGCGCGGTCAGCGGGCTGGTGCCGCACTTCACCGGCGGCACCCTGCGCGGCCGGGTGACGGTGGCCGGCCGGGACACCCGGACCCACAAGCCTCGCGAACTCGCCGACGTGGTCGGCACGGTGGGGCAGGACCCGACGGCGCACTTCGTCACAGACACGGTCGAGGACGAACTCGCGTACGGGATGGAGTCGTTGGGCCTCGCCCCGGACGTGATGCGGCGTCGCGTCGAGGAGACGCTGGACCTGCTGGGCCTGGCGGACCTGCGGGAGCGGCCCATCGCCACGCTCTCCGGCGGGCAGCGGCAGCGGGTGGCCATCGGGTCGGTGCTCACCCCGCACCCGCGGGTGCTGGTGCTGGACGAGCCGACCTCCGCGCTGGACCCGGCCGCCGCGGAGGAGGTCCTGTCGGTGCTCCAGCGGCTGGTGCACGACCTGGGCACCACGGTGCTGATGGCCGAGCACCGGCTGGAGCGCGTCGTCCACTACGCGGACCGGGTGCTGCTGCTGCCCGCGCCCGGCGGGGCGCCGGTGGTGGGCGACCCGGCCGAGGTGATGGCCGCCTCCCCGGTCTTCCCGCCGGTGGTCGAGCTGGGCCGCCTGGCCGGCTGGTCCCCGCTCCCGCTGACCGTCCGCGACGCCCGCCGCCGCGCGACCGGCCTCCGCGACCGCCTCGCCGACGCGGACGACACGGCCCCTCCCGCCCCGCGGCCGGCCGCCCTCACCGTCCCCGCGCCGACGCCCGAGCCGGAGCGCCGCCGGTGGTGGCGCCCGAACCGGCGGGCGGCGGGGTCCGGGGCGTCCGCGGCGTCCGCCGCCTCCGGGGCCGGCGGCGCGACCGGAACGCTTCCGCAGCCGCGGGACGGCGGGGCCGGGCACGGCACCCGTGCGGACGCCCCGGCCACCGGCGCGACGGCACCCCTGTCGGCACCCACGACGGCGCCCGCGACGGCGCGGGTGGGGGGCGGCGAGCCCGCGGCGGCGGCCCCGCTGCCGGCCGTGGTGGACCGCCTGGTCGTGCGCCGGGGCGCGGTCGAGGCGCTGCGCTCGGTGTCGCTCGGTGTCGCTCCCGGCGAGACCGTCGCCCTGATGGGCCGCAACGGCGCGGGCAAGTCCACGCTGCTGTCGGCCCTGGTCGGCCTGGTGGAGCCCGCCTCCGGCTCGGTGCTGGCCTGCGGCGCGGTCCCGCACCGGACCAGGCCCCGTGACCTGGTCCGCCGGGTGGGCCTGGTGCCGCAGGAGCCCCGCGACCTGCTGTACGCGGACACCGTGGCCGCCGAGTGCGCGGCCGCCGACCGCGACGCGGACGCCGAGCCCGGCACCTGCCGTGCCCTGGTGACCCGGTTGCTGCCGGGCATCGCGGACTCCGTCCACCCCCGGGACCTCTCCGAGGGCCAGCGCCTCACCCTCGCCCTGGCGGTGGTCCTGACCGCGCGCCCGCCGCTGCTGCTGCTCGACGAGCCGACCCGGGGCCTGGACTACGCGGCCAAGTCCCGCCTGGTCGGCCACCTGCGGCAGCTCGCCGGACAGGGCCACGCCATCGTCCTCGCCACCCACGACGTGGAACTGGCGGCCGAGCTCGCCCACCGGGTGGTGATGCTGGCGGACGGCGAGGTCGTCGCCGACGGCCCGACCGCCGACGTGGTGCTGGCGCTGCCCGCCTACGCCCCGCAGGTCACCAAGGTGCTCGCCCCGCGGCGCTGGCTCACCGTGCGCCAGGTCCGGGAGGCGCTGGCATGACCGCGGTCCCCCCGACGGCCCCCCGCACCCGCGCGGTCCGGCTCGGCGCCCGCTCCACCCTCACGCTGCTGCTGGTGAGCGCGGTCGGCCTGGCCGGCTTCGTGTGGCCGCTGCTGGTGCCGCCGGAGTCCTCGGTGGCCGCCCACCAGGAGGACGCCCCCTGGCTGTTCGCCGCGCTGCTGCTGCTCCTGGTCGCGGTCACCGCGGCCACCATCGCGGAGTCGGGCCTCGGCGCGAAGGCCGTGGCCATGCTGGGCGTGCTCGCCGCCGCGGGCGCCGCGCTGCGCCCGCTCGGCGCGGGCACGGCCGGGCTGGAGCCCACCTTCTTCCTGATGCTGCTGGCCGGCCGTGTCCTGGGGCCGGGCTTCGGCTTCGTGCTCGGCTCGGTGACGCTCTTCGCGTCGGCGCTGCTGACCGGCGGGGTGGGCCCCTGGCTGCCGTTCCAGATGCTCTCCCTCGGCTGGTTCACGCTGGGCGCGGGGCTCCTGCCCCGCCGGCCCTCGGGACGCGCCGAGGTGGGGATGCTCGCCGGGTACGGCTTCCTCGCGGCGTTCGGCTACGGCACGCTGATGAACCTGGCCGGGTGGCCGTTCATGGCCGGCCAGATCGCCGTGGCCGTCGCTCCGGACCCGCAGGCCCCCCTCGCCGTCAACCTGGCCCGCTTCGTGGCCTACTGCCTGACCACCTCCATGGCCTGGGACCTGGGCCGCGCCCTGCTCACCACCGTCCTCACCCTGACCGTCGGCCCCGCCGTCCTGCGCGCGCTGCGCCGCGCCACCCGGCAGGCGGCGTTCGAGACCCCGGTGACCTTCGAGGAGCCCGCCGCGGCCAAGGACCGGTGACGTCGGGGAGCGTCAGGGCCGGGGACCGGTGACGTCGGGGAGGGTGGCGTCCGCGAGCGTCGGGGTCAGGGGCCGGTGAGGTCCTTGGTGAACCAGTGCTCGGCGTACGGCTCGTCGTTGTGGCGGCCGGTCTCCCGGTAGCCGAGCCGCGCGTACAGCGCCCGCGCCTCGACCAGGTCGTGGCGGGTGTCCAGGATCATCCGCCGGGCCCCCATCGCCCGGGCCGTCCCCTCGGCCGCCGCGACCAGCAGCGCCGCGCCTCCCCTGCCGCGGCACGCGGGCAGCAGGAACACCCGCTTGAGCTCCGCCACGCCCTCCTCGACCATCCGGACCCCGGCCGTCCCGGCGGGCGCCCCGTCGTACCGCGCCACCAGCAGCGCCCCGCCGGGCGGCGCCAGTCCGCCCCCGGTGCCGGCCGCGATCTCCCGCTCCAGCTCGTCCGGGTCGGTGCGGCGCCCCTCGTGCAGCAGGTACCAGCGGTCGCTGACCTCGGTGTGGTACGCCCTCCAGAGCGCGGCGGCGTCTGCCGAGGTCACGGCCTCGGGGGCGACCGACCAGGCGGTGGTCGTGTGCGGCGTCGTCATGCCGGGATTGTCGCGGCGGCCCGGCACCGGGCCCAACGGGTTTTCCCGTCGCCTCCCCGGCGGCGTCGGCACATCCCTAACATTCCGGTCATGCGACGAGATTCCCGCGCCCTGCTGGGCGTTGCCGCCGCCGCGCTCCTCATGGCCGGCTGCGGCCGTGAGGACGGCGCGTCCACCGGCCCCGGCCCGGCGGACCGGCCGGGCGCGGCCTCCAGCCCCGCACCCGCCTCCAGCCCCGCACCGGCTTCCTCCCCCGCGTCCCCCGCCTCCCCCGCGGACGGCGGCCCGTTGGCGGTGGAGATCACCGGCCCGCAGCGGGGAGTGGCCGGCAGCGGCTCCGACATGGCGGATCCGCCCGGCCGGCCGGGCTCCGACGCGGACTTCACCACCCAGGTCGAGTACGCGCTCCAGGGCGACCTGCTGAGCGACGTCCGCGTGGCGGGCAGGACCACCGCCGTCTGCCCCGAGGGCGTCACCCAGCGGGCCGGCGCCGCGAGCGCGTGCGTCGTGACGTACGAGGGGGTGGAGATCCCCTACACGGTCACCGTCGGCGAGGAGTACGAGCCGGGCGACGTCCTCACCCCCTACCGCGCCGACCCCGGGAAGGCGCTGCTGGTCGCCCGCCGCGTCCACCATGCGTTCTGGGACCGGTTCGGCGGCGACGCCGGCACCTCGCTGAGCTGCGACGCGATGCCGGCCGCGGCGGCGGTCGAGCCGGACGGACCGACCGGGCACATCTGCCGCACGGCCCGCGAGGGTGGCGGCGCCGTCCACTACGCGGTGTCCGTCGGGCCTTCCGGCCCCCGCTTCGACCGCGTCCGGGACTGACCGCCGGGACGCGGCCCGCGCGTTCGGCGGAGTTCTCCCCCGGCGGGCCGTGACCGGACGATAATCCGGGTGCGGGTGGGCGCACGGCCGTCCGCCCGGTCCGACGGCCCCGAGGAAAGGTTCCGTCCGATGAGCGACTCCGCTCTCTGGAACGACGTCGACGACTATCTGTCCGGCCTGCTGGCCCCCGAGGACGAGGCGCTGACCGCGGCGCTGCGGGACGCGGAGGCGGCCGGGCTGCCCCCGATCAGCGTCTCGGCCGGCGCGGGCAAGCTGCTGCGCCTGCTGGCCGAGACGCAGGGCGCGCGGAACATCCTGGAGATCGGCACCCTGGCCGGGTACAGCACCATCTGGATGGCGCGCGCCCTCCCGGCCGACGGTCGCCTGGTCACCCTCGAGTACGAGGAGCGGCACGCGGAGATCGCCCGCCGGAACCTCGCCCGGGCCGGGCTGGACGGCGTGGTGGAGGTGCGGGTGGGCCCGGCGCTGGAGTCGCTGCCGAAGCTGGCCGACGAGGGCCACGAGCCGTTCGACCTGGTCTTCGTCGACGCCGACAAGGGCAACAACCCGCGTTACGTGGAGTGGGCGCTGCGGCTTACCCGGCCGGGCAGCCTGATCGTCGTCGACAACGTGGTGCGCGGCGGCCGGGTCGCCGACGCCGGCAGCGACGCGCCTGACGTACGGGGCACCCGTGAGGCGCTGGAGCTGATCGCCGGGCACCCGCGGCTCAGCGCCACCGCGCTGCAGACGGTGGGGACCAAGGGCCACGACGGGTTCGCGCTGGCGCGCGTGGTGTCCTGAGCGGCGTCCGGGCCGCGGGGCTCGGGCTCAGGCCTCGTGGTGGAAGCCGACGTTGACGCTGCGCGGCGAGGTGCGGTCCTGGACGACGACCTCGCCGGAACCGCCGGGCGGCAGGGCGACCGTGCCGCCGTAGGCCAGCGGGTGGGTGGCGCCGCCGAGGACGATGCGGACCTCGGAGGAGGGGTCCGGCTGGGAGCCGCGCAGCCAGCTGAGGTGCCAGACGCCGTCGGAGCCGAACTGGAACTCCAGGTGGACCCGGGAGACGAACAGCCAGTCCGACGGCGTGCCCAGCCGGCACACCGCCTTGTCGCGGCCGACCCGCAGCACCGAGCCGGGCACGCTGGGCGCGTCGGCCATCTGCATGCCGGCCGTGGCGCCCTCCTCCGTGCCGGAGACGGCGGCCATGGTCAGTTCGAGCACTGTGCTCAGCTCCTAGGGTGCGACCGGGCGGGACCGGTGCCGATGATAGATCGGCCGGATGCCGCTCGTCCTCCGGACGGCCGGTCCTGGACAATGGACGCATGACCGAACGGAAGCCTCCGGGCGTGAACTTCGAGTCCTGGGTGGACCGCCAGATCCGCGAGGCCGAGGCGCGGGGCGAGTTCGCCGATCTGCCGGGCGCGGGCAAGCCGCTGCCGGACCTGGGCGCCGCCCACGACGACCTGTGGTGGGTGAAGCGCAAGATGGCCCGCGAGGGCCTGTCGGTCCTGCCGCCGGCGCTCGCCCTGCGCAAGGAGGCGGAGGACGCCCACGAGGCCGCTCTGGCCGCCCCGTCGGAGCGGGCCGCGCGCAAGATCCTGGAGGACGTCAACGTCCGGATCCGCGAGATGATGTACAAGCCGCCGCCGGGCCCGCCGCTGGGCCGCAAGCCCTTCGACGTGGAGGGCGTGCTGGCCGAGCGGCGGGCCCGGCGGGGCTGATCAGGGCCTGGTCGGGAGCCTGGCCGAGGGTCTGGTCCGGGCCTGATCGGGGCGGGGGCGCGGCCCTCGGGTCAGAGCCGCAGCAGCCGGTCGGTGAGCTCGCGGTAGTCCCGCAGGATCAGCCGGAGCTGCTCGGTGTCGGCGGCCGGGTCGGCGGTCTCGTCGCCGAGCGACTGCCAGGCGGTGCGCAGGGTGCGCCGCCGCGCGGTCAGGCACGAGGTGAGGCGCTCGGCCACCTCGTCCAGGACCTTCTCCGCCTCCCCGACGGACCCGCGCGGCTCGTCGACGAAGCCGCCGACGGCGTGGTGCAGCCGCTGGTTCAGCTTCTCGGTGTCCTCGTGCGGGAGCAGCCGGTGCAGGGTCTCGCCCGGACCGTCTTCGTCGCTGTGGTGGGCGCCATCATGGGTGCCGGCGGAACCGTGGGTGGCCCCACCATGGGTGCCGGTGCCATGGGTGCCGGGGCCGGTGGTGCCGGGGCCGGTGGTGCCGGCACCGTGTGTGCCGGTGCCATGTGTGCCGGTGCTGTGGGTGCCCACGCCGTGGGTGTCGCCGCCGTACGACTCAGCGCCGTGGGAGTCGCGCCCGCCGGTGACGCCGCCGAAGGGGCCGCCGACCGCCGTGCCGTGCTGCCCGTCGCCCAGGGAGCCGTGCCCGCTCTCGTGGGGAGCGGCGTGGGTGCCCGTGCCCTGGGCCGAGGTGCCGGTCGTACCGGTCATCCCGGTCGCGGCACTCGCGCCGGTCGGGCCGGTGGTGCCGCTGCCCGGGGTCGGGTGGGCGCCGGTCGCGCCGTGGCCGCCCTGCGTGCCGTAGGGGTCCTGCGTGTCGTAGGAGTCCTGCGTGTCGTGGCTGTCCTGGAAGACCTGGCCGTCCCGGATGCCCTGGCCCGCGGACCGGTCCTGCTGGTTGCGCAGGTCGTGGTTGTCCGGGGTGACCGGGACGCCCTGCTCCGAGAGCGGGCGGACCGGGGTGACGGCGGTGTCGGCCGAGGCGCCGGGGCCCCACCCGTCGGCGGCGCCCGCTCCGTCCGCGGTCCGGTCGGCGGGCAGGCCGTTGGTGTGGCCCGTGCCGCGGTCGGTGGAGTGGTCGGTGCCGTGGTGGGCGGTGCCGTGGTGGGCGGTGCCGTGGTGGTGGTCGCCGCCGTCGGGGTGGTTGTTGCCCTGGTCGGTCAGGCGGTTCTTGATGCGGTCGGTCATGCGCTCGCTCATGCGTCAGCTCCCCTTCACGTGGTGCCGGGGGGCGTTGCCCGGCAGGTGGGACCGGACCCGGTCGCCGACGGTGCCCTGGCTGCCGTGCCGGGCGCCGTGCCCGTGGGCGTCGCCGGAGCCGGCCGCGGTCGCGCCCGGGCGGTGGGTGCGGTGGTCGTTGATCAGTTCGTCGAAGAGCGCCCGGCCCTCGACCAGGGCCTCGCGCAGCTCCTCGGTGGCCGAGCTGCTCTCCGCGGCGCCGCCCGCGGCGGCGAGGGCCGCGCGGTGGATGCGCCGGTAGCCGTTCACGTGGTGCGGGTGGTGGACGGAGAGCGCGGAGACCTGCTCCTCGTACTCGCCGCCGCCGGGGAATCCGCGGGTGGCGGCCACTTCGGCGAGCAGCCGGTCGGCCTCGGTCACCGCTTCGCGCGGCGACTCGACGAAGCGCTCCTGGGCGGCCGCCCAGCGCGTCTCGTACTGCTGCCGCTCGGCCGGCTCCAGCGGCCGGATGCTCAGCTCGCCGTGGCGCTCGACGCGCGCGGCCAGTTCCCGCTCGGCGGCGGCGGTGTCGCCGTCGTACCGGGCGACCGTCCGTTCGTATTCGGGCCCGAAGCGCCGGCGAAGGTTGCGCCCGCCGTGCGCCTTGCGGGACTTGGCCATGAAGGCCGCGATCAGCACGACGGCGGCCACGATGACGATCAGAGCGATGATCACGCCTTGGGACATGGATGCCTTCCGGGGTCGCTCCCGGCCCGCTCCTCGTCGCGGACCGCTTCGTCCCGTTCGTCTTGCCGGGGCCTCATCGCTCAAACGGCGCATTCACGGCAGGGGAGACGGGCGGAGCGGGGCGGAGCGGGTGGCGGGGTTCCTCGGGAAGGTCGCGGCGAACCGCTCAGGCGGCCCGCCAGTAGCGGTGCGAGGTGGATCCGCCGACCCTGCGGGGCCGTTCGGCGTCGGAGCCGGAGAGCTCGTCGTTGAGCTCCTTGACCAGCTGGATCAGGTCGCGGGGCCGCTCGGGTCCCCACCAGTCGCCGAGCAGCTCGGCCATCGACTCCTCGCGGGCCCGCGCCAGCCGTTCCGCCACCTCGTACCCGGCGGGGGTGAGTTCCAGGTCGAGGCCGCGGCGCACCGCGAGACCGCGCTCCTCCACCTGCCGTCCGGCCGTCATGATCCGTTCCAGCGGCACCTTGCTGTACTCGGCCAGCACGGCCGGTTCGGTCCACCCGTACCGGCGGGTCCGCAGCAGCAGCCAGCTCGCGGCGGGCAGCAGGTCGTAGCCGGCCCGTTCGGTGATGCGCCGGTAGACCTCGCGCCGCCCCTCGCGGCTCGCCAGCACCGACAGGGCGCGCGCCGCCTCGTCGCGCGAGGACCGCTCCACGGGGTTGCTGGCCAGCGTCTCCGAGGCGTCCGGGGCGGTCACCGAGCCGCGCAGCGGGTCCTCGCGCAGCGCCAGGGCCAGCAGGAACGCGAGCGCGGCGACGGGTGCGGCGTACAGGAAGACGTCGGTGATGGCGGAGGAGTAGGCGTCCAGGGCGCGCAGGCGCAGCGCGGCGGGCAGTCCGGCGATGCCGCGCGGGTCGGCCTCCAGGCCGTCGACGGTCACCCCGGGTGGGAGCGTGACCCCGCGGAAGGTGCTGACCAGCTTGTCGTCGAGGCGTCCGGCGAAGATCGTGCCGAAGACGGCGACGCCGAAGGAGGCGCCGATGGAGCGGAAGAAGGTGGCGCCGGAGGTGGCGACGCCCAGGTCCTGGTAGGACACGGCGTTCTGCACGATCAGCACCAGGACCTGGATGACCAGGCCCAGGCCGACGCCGAAGACGAAGAAGTACACGCCCATCAGCCAGGTGGGGCTGGTCGCGTCGAGCCGGTGCAGCAGCACCAGGCCGAGGGCGGTGATCAGGGTGCCGGCCACGGGGAACACCTTCCACCGGCCGGTGCGGCTGACGACCTGCCCGGAGCCGGTGGAGGCGAGCAGCAGGCCCGCCACCATCGGCAGCATGTAGACGCCGGACATGGTCGGCGAGATGCCGTGCACGACCTGGAGGAAGGTCGGCAGGTAGGTCATCGCGCCGAACATCGCGAAGCCGACGATGAAGCTGATCACCGCGGTGAGGCTGAAGGTGCGGATGGTGAACAGCTTCAGCGGCAGCACCGGCTCGGCGGCCCGCCGTTCGACCGCCACGAACGCCACCGCGAGGAGTACGCCCAGCACCGCCAGCGACACGATCCGCCAGGACCCCCACGGCCAGGTGGTGCCGCCGAGCGAGGTGACCAGCACCAGGCAGGTGGCGACGGAGGCGATCAGCAGGGTGCCCAGGTAGTCGATGCGGTGCTTCTCCCGGTGCCGGGGGATGTGCAGCACGGCGGCGATCACACCCAGCGCGACGACGCCCAGCGGCAGGTTGATGTAGAAGACCCAGCGCCAGCTCAGGTGCTGGGTGAACAGTCCGCCGAGCAGCGGCCCGAGCACGCTGGTCGCGCCGAAGACCGCGCCGAAGAGGCCTTGGTAGCGGCCGCGTTCGCGGGGCGGGACGAGGTCCCCGACGATCGCCATGGACAGCACCATCAGGCCGCCGCCGCCCAGGCCCTGCACGGCCCGGAAGGCGATGAGCTGCGGCATGTCCTGCGCCATGCCGCAGAGCGCGGAACCGGCCAGGAAGATGACGATGGCGGTCTGGAAGAGGCGTTTGCGCCCGTACTGGTCGCCCAGCTTGCCCCAGAGCGGGGTGGCTGCGGTGGCCGCCAGCATGTAGGCGGTGACCACCCAGGACAGGTGCTCCATGCCGCCGAGTTCGCTGACGATGGTGGGCAGCGCCGTCGAGACGATGGTCTGGTCGAGGGCGGCGAGCAGCATGCCGAGCAGCAGCGCGCCGATCGAGAGCAGCACGTTGGGCGCGACATGGGCGGGTTCCTGCGCGACGCCGCCCCGGGTCCCGTGCCCGGCCTGCCCGGCCTGCCCCGCCTGCCCCGCGTGCCCGGCGTGCCCGGCGTGCGAGGCGTGGGCCGCGTGCGGGGCGTGGGCCGCGTCATGGGTGGCGGCCGGCACCCGCCGGTCGAACGGGGGCCCGGAGCCGGTGCGGCCGGTGTCCGGTTCCCCGGACCGGGGGCCGCCCGTCCCCCGCTGTGCGTCGTCGGCCATGGGTCCTCCCGGGCTCTCGACTCTCGGCCGTCACGCCTCGGCCTCCGCGTGCCTCGGCCTCCATCCATCGTGTCCGGAGTCACCCGTTATGGCCCGTTGAGTCCCCAGGGGCGGGACCGAATCCGGACCGCCGTAGGCGCACGGTCAGAAAATCTGCATAATCACGGGAGATTCCTGGGAGGGGACCCGTCGCGTGAACGAGAACCAGGGGAACGACTGCCCCGGGTGCGGTACGCCGCGCCGGGCGGATCACACCCCGTTGTGCGCCTGCGGAACGCTGGCCGCCGACGCGTTGCGTGACGCGCGCGAACGGGAGGCCGCCGAGGCGGAGGACTTCGACCCGCTGCGGGTGCGGCCCTACGTGGGGCTGGGCTCCGGGACCGACACGCCGCCCGCCGGGCAGCCTCGGGTGATCGTGGGGGAGATCGTCGCCGCGCGGGACGCCGAGGTGCCCCTCGCGGGCCCGCTGCCCCCGGAGCAGCCTGCGCCGGTCCACGGCGCGGGGGCGGGTGCCGCGCGCTCCCACTTCGCGGGGGCCGGACCGCTGGGCCCCGGGGTCGACGCGGGCACCGCGGGCGCCGGTGCGGGCGGCTTCTCCGCCGCGGGTGATCCCGGCCCGGCGGCCGGCTTCGGCTCCGCCGGCGGCACCGGGCCCTTCGGCTCCGCCGTCCCTGCCGGTTCCGTCGGGCCGGCCGGCTCCGGCGGGCCTGCCGGCTCCGGCGGGCCTGCGGACTCGGCCGGACCGGACGCCGCGGGGGCGCGGGGCACGCACCGCCGCCGCCGGACGCCCAAGCGCCGGGTCGCCCTGGTGACCGCCGGTTCGGTGGTCGGCGTGGGCGCGGTGATCGCGGGCGTGACCAGCGGACTCTTCTCGTACCAGCCGCCCTCCCGGACGACCTCCCTGCCGCAGCGGGCGAGCGTCCCGGACGTGGACCCGACCGAGGTGGCCGCCGACACGGACCTGCCGACCTCGGCCGCGCCGTCGGCGGCCCCGGACGCCTCCGCGTCGCCCAGCACCTCCCCCAGCCCGTCCGCGGAGCCCTCGCGAACCCCCTCCCCCACCCCGGAGCCGGAACGTTCCAGCACCTCGGCCCCGGCCGACGGCACGGAGAGCGACACCGGCCCGGCCGCGGGCGCCCTGGGCCCCGGAGACACCGGCCCGGAGGTGGCGGAGCTCCAACGCCGCCTGGCGGAGCTCTGGCTCTACCCCGGTGAGCCGGACGGCCGGTACGACGACCAGGTGCGCAACAGCGTCAGCGCCTTCCAGTACGTCAACGGCGTCAAGGGCGACGAGTACGGCACGTACGGCCCGCACACCCGGGCGGCCCTGGAGTCGGTCACCACCGGCGAGGGACGACCGGGCAGCCGGTACGACGGCGACGACGACCGCCGCGACCAGGACCGCGACGGCCGTCGATAGGTCGACAAGGCCATAACCGGGCCCGGCCGGCGGGCGATGAGGGCCGGGCCCGGTTGGTTCGAAGGGCGGGACCTGTCCGGTCCCGCGTCATGGTGGGGTCGTGGTCGTACGCGGTCAGCTTCCGGCGGGCCGGTCGAGCCCGTCCTGCTCCACGTTGACCAGGATCGGACCGTCCGCGCCCGCTTCGACGCGGATCGCCCGCAGGTCGGGCACGACCACGTCCGGACCGTGGGCGGCGGCCCGCTCACCGATGCCGACCACCCGCATCCCGGCGGCCTTGCCGGCGGCGATACCGGCCTCGGAGTCCTCGAACACGAGGCAGTCCTCGGGCGCGATCCCGAGCTCCGCGGCCGCCTTGAGGAAGCCCTCCGGGTCGGGCTTGGACGCGGAGACGTCCTCGGCGGTGACCCGGATCTCCGGCACGGCCAGTCCGGCTGCCGCCATGCGCGCCGTGGACAGCGCCACGTCGGCCGAGGTCACCAGGGCGTGCGGAAGGCCCCGCAGGGAGGACAGGAACTCGGGGGCGCCGGGCACGGCCACCACACCCTCGGTGTCGGCCGTCTCCTGGGCCAGCAGCCGGGCGTTGTCGGCGTGGTTCTCGGCCATGGGGCGGTCGGGCAGCAGCAGGGCCATCGTGGCGTAGCCCTGCCGGCCGTGCGCCACCGCCATCACGCGGTCGCCGTCCATGCCGTGCTCCGCGGCCCAGCGCCTCCAGACGCGCTCCACGGCGGCGTCGGAGTTGACCAGGGTTCCGTCCATGTCCAGCAGGAGGGCGCGGACGGAGAGTTCCACTGCGGCACCCACGGCCATACGGCACGGCTCCAGACACGAGAGAAGAAGACCAAGGTGGCCCCGCCCGCCGGTCAGGGGGTGACGAGCGGGAACCACTTTGTTCCTTCACGATACAAAACCTGCCCGCTTCCCGCCACCCGGGCGACCAGGATGTGGACACCGCGCCGTACCGGGGAGGCGAAAGCGCAGGTCGGGCGCACGCGAGGGCACCCATGGGCGCCGGGCGCGACCTGCCGGATCCTGCCCAGCGACAGCCGGACCGCGCCCTCCCGACCGGACTCCCGGGCCGCTGGACCGATCGGCGCGGCCGTCGACGGCCCCGGCAGGACCGGCCGGGCGGCTTGGGCTCGCCGCACCCACGGCAGGTTCCGCCGCGACCAGCGAGCCCCAGGCGCACCGGGCCGATGCAGGGCGGCGCCGGGTCACGGCCGGGCTGCGCCGGAGCACGAGAAAGCGGGGCGCAGGGGCACGCCCACAGCCACCCCCTGGGGGCGTCGGCGGAACGAGGCCCAGGCGCCGGCCGCCGCACCCACCGGCTTCGGCGCCTGGGCGGACACCGAACACCATCCCGGCCGCAGCGGGACCCGGCACACCGGTCACGGGTTCCGCCGCGGCACCAGGGTCGAGCGCGGCCCGGAGGAGCGGGCGGACCACCGGGTCCCGGGACGCGTGCGTCGCTGGATCGAGAGGGCGGTGCGAGGGCCCGGGACGCGTGCGCCGCAGGACCGACGTGCAGGACCCGAAACGGGGGCGCCGCCCGGGCCCCGGCCGACCTCAGCCGGCGATCGCCTCCCACAGGCTCCACAGACCCAGCCCCACCATCACGACCGCGGCGATCTTGGTGATGAGCTCCAGCGGCACCTTCTTCATCAGCGCCTTGCCGCCGAGGATGCCGATCGCCGCCACCGACCACAGCGCCAGCACCGCGCCGAGCCCCACGGACAGCGGGTCGTCGTACCGGGCGGCCAGGTTGGCGGTCATGATCTGCGTGAGGTCACCGAACTCGGCGACGAGGATGAGCATGAAGCCCGCCCCGGAGACCTTCCAGAAGGACTGGTTCTCCGGCTTGCGGATCTCCTCCTCGTCCTCGCCCTTCTTCATCAGCAGTACCGCCGCCCCGCCGAGGAAGAGCACACCCGTGATCGCGTGCACGAGCTGCTGCGGCAGCAGCGTCAGCACGCTGCCCGCCGCGACCGCGAGCACCACGTGGACCAGGAAGGCCGCCGCCACACCGGCGAAGACGTACGAGGCGCGGTAGCGCGTCCCCAGCACCAGGCCCGCGAGGGCGGTCTTGTCGGGGAGTTCCGCGAGAAAGACGACGCCGAAGACGAGCGCCGTCACACCAATACTGATCACTGTTCCTCAATCGGTCGGGCCACCCCACCGAGAGCTTGCGCGTCTGCGAACACCTCGGCACGGCAGCACACACGGTTGCACACGGGTATGCACTGCTTGCCGAAGGTCTCGCCGGCCGCTCCGGTGACGCACCGGTGCGCGGCCCCCGGGCGCCGGCTCAGCGAGCTGAGCAGTATGTCGACGGTCCCGGCGTAGGGCTACTCCCCTTCCGCTGCGTCCATCGTACGGGAACCTCCGGGCGCGGACGGCGGGTGTGAACGTCCGGTGCGGAACATCCGGGCGAACACGACGGAACCTCCCACGGCCTCTTGTCGTGGCATGTACGCGTCGCTAGCTTCTCACCGGCTGCTCATCCGCCGGCAACGTGACGCGACGAGCATGCCGTCGTCCGCGCTCCACTCCTCCCAACCGAGGGACTTCGCATGCCCAAGTTCTACGCGCGTCACGGTCGTCGTTTCGGCATAGTCACGGCGCTGGCCGGGATCCTCGCCTCGCTGGGCCTGTTCACCGCCCCGAGCGCCTCCGCCGCCCTGCCGACGCCGGTCAGCGCCACCACCGCCCGTAGCTACCTCGCCGCCCTCCCGGTCCAGACGGAGGTGCGCACCGGTTACAACCGCGACCTCTTCCCGCACTGGATCACCATCAGCGGCGCCTGCAACACCCGCGAGACCGTGCTCAAGCGCGACGGTTCCGGCGTCGTCACCGACTCCTCCTGCGCCGCGACCAGCGGCAGCTGGTACTCGCCCTTCGACGGCGCGACCTGGTCCCTCGCCTCCGACGTGGACATCGACCACCTGGTGCCGCTCGCCGAGGCATGGGACTCCGGCGCCCGCAACTGGACCACCGCGCAGCGCCAGGCCTTCGCCAACGACCTGACCCGCCCCCAGCTGCTCGCCGTCACCGACAACGTGAACCAGGCGAAGGGCGACCAGGACCCCGCCACCTGGATGCCGTCCCGCACCGCGTACCGCTGCACCTACGTCCGCGCCTGGGTGCAGGTGAAGTACTACTACAACCTCTCGGTGGACTCCGCCGAGAAGAGCGCGCTGACCAGCTACCTGTCCGGCTGCTGAGCCGGAGCCGGCCCCAGCCGGTCGCACCGCCGAGTCGGCCCTGACCGGTCGGCGCGCCCTCGCCCCGACGGGGTTGACGCTCCGCCCCGTCTCCCGCCCGGCTCCGACGCCCCGGCCGCGGCCCCGCCGTCACTCTCCCTGGTGACCTGGTGGGCCACGGCCGGGGCGGGGCTCCTCGGTCCGATCACACTGTCCTCGATCGGCCCATCCCGAGGAGCCCACCATGCCCCAGCCCTCGCACGACGCCTCGAACGACGCCTCGCACGACACCTCCGCCGCGGCCGCCGCGGCCCAGGGCCCACCCGCCGACGCACCCACGCCCACCGCCGGAGTGCCCGCCCCCTCCGTCGAGAGGTCCGCCACCACCACCGAGGTGCCCGCGCCCACCGCCGAGGTGCCCGCACCCACCGCCGGCGTGAGCGCGTCCACCGCCGAGTCGCCCGCACCCACCCACGAGTCGCTCGCCGCGTCCGCCGAGTCGCCCGCACCCCGCGCCGAGGTGCCCGCCCCTTGCGCCGAGTCGCCCGCCCTGTCGACCGCGACGCCCGCCCTGTCGACCCCGTTGCCCGCCCCGGCCGCCGAGGTGCCGGCACCCTCCTCCGACGTACCGGCGGCCTCCCCCGCGGCCGAAGCGCACGGGACCGCCGTGGCCGCGGCGGCGGCCCCCGCGCCCCGGGACGGGCGGCCCGCCTCCCTCGCGCTCGCCGTCGACCTCGGCATCGCGACGGCCCGCCGCTACGTCCTGGCCCTCTTCCGCGCCGTGACCGGCCTGCTGTTCGCCTGCCACGGCGCCGCCTCGCTCTTCGGCGTGCTGGGCGGCGCCCACGGCACCGGGGGCACCGCCCCGATCGGCGCCTGGCCCGGCTGGTACGCGGCGGTCATCCAGCTCGTCGGCGGCGCCCTCGTCCTCCTGGGACTCGGCACCCGCGCCGCCGCGCTGGTCTGCTCCGGCTCGATGGCCTACGCGTACTTCTCCGTCCACCAGGCGCGCGACCTGTGGCCGCTGCTGAACGGTGGTGAGCCGGCCGCCCTCTTCTGCTGGTCCTTCCTCCTTCTCGTCGTCACCGGGCCGGGCGCCCTCTCGCTGGGCGCCCCGCTCCGTCGTCTCACTTCGCGGTCGTCCACCCGAACGGCACGGTGAAGCAACCGACGCGGGCGCCCGAGGATCCGGGCTCGTCGTGGATCACCACGGAGGACGCCCCGCCCTTGCGGAAGCCCCAGTCGTGATGGGCCGAGGCCTTGCCGGAGCCCTTCGCGTCGGCCGTGAAGTCCAGCCAGACCTCGTTGCGCGGGTTGACCGCCGCCGGGTCGGTGGACGGCTTGTGCTGGTAGTGCCCGCCGGCCGCGGCGGGGTCGGCGGCGCACGGCTTGGTGTGCACGTGGACGCCGTAGGCGTGGCCCGCCTTCAGCCCCTTCACCCGGAGCGTCACCGTGGTCGCCCCGCCGGGAGCCGTCCGCTGCCCGACCTGCACCCAGGAGCCCACCGGAACCAGCTTCTTGTCGTAGGTGAACGCCGTGGTCGCGGTCTTCTTCGGTGCGAACACGCCCTCCGTCGTCATCCGGAAACCCGGCTTCCCGCCGTGGGCGTGCTGCCCACCGTCGCCGCCCGCCACGGCGATCCCGCCCGTCCCCAGCACGGCCATCGCCACGACACCCGCGCACACTCCCGCCCGAACTGCCATCTCCACCCGCTCCTCACTGTCGGTCATTCGGTCACTGCTCGCCGTCGGTCGGCACTCCCGTTGATACGGGAGGAGGCCGCGCCGCGCTCGTCGACACCGGCACAAGGAGGAACGGGACCTTGTGGACATACGTGCCCCCGAGGAACGTCAATCACCTGATCGGCGTAGTCTCTTGCCAGTCGTCCGTCATCGGCCGCCCCTGCAGCTCCCTGCGACGCCGCGGCCCGGTAACAGCCGGGAGAGGTCCGGGAGAGAGCCGTGTGGGAGAGCGTGGGAACCCTGGCCACCAGTCCGTGGATCTACGGACTGATCGTGATCTCCATCCTGCTGGACGTCTTCCTGCCGGTGTTGCCCAGCGGCGTGCTGGTCGCGGCCGCCGCCACCGCGGCGGCGGCGGGAACGGGAGCCGCCGCGGCCGGTGCCGACACGGTGTCCGGCACGGCCACGGACGTCCCCGACCTGATCGTCCTCACCCTGTGCGCCACGACGGCTTCCGTCCTGGGTGACCTGGCCGCCTTCCGGATCGGCCTGCGCGGCGGCCCGTGCCTGGACCGGGTGCTGGCCCGCTCGCGCCGCCTGCGCACCGCGCAGGCCCGGCTCGGCGCGGCCCTGGCCCGTGGCGGCGGCGCGCTCTTCCTGGTCGCCCGGTTCGCTCCCGCCGGCCGCTCGGTGGTCAGCCTGGGGGCGGGCGTGGCGCAGCGCCGGGTGAGCCAGTTCCTGCCCTGGTCGGTGCTGGCGGGCGTGAGCTGGGCCGGCTACAGCATCGCCCTCGGCTACTTCGGCGGCCAGTGGCTGGGCGCCGGGTGGATCACCATGGCGGTCTCGGTGCTCTCCCTGTTCCTCGCGGGGGCCGCCGCCGCGTACCTGCTCCGCCGCCCCCTCGGCGACACCGCTCCCTCGGCGACGACCTGAGTCAGCCACCTCGCTGCGGGACCGACAGCCTCGGCAGCCTCGGCGGCCTCGGCGGCCACCCACCAGGCCCCCGCCGGACCCCGACCGAGCTCCGGCCGGGCTCCGGTCTCCGGCCGGGCTCCGGTCTCCGGCCGGTCCGGCCACCGCGCCGCGGACACACGGACACGACTCGCCCCCGCCGGCGGGGGCCGACGGGGGCGGAGATCCGAAGGGGCTGAGCGGTCACCGGTCAGCGGCGACGGTCACGGTCGCGGCGGTCGCGGTCGTACCGGTCGCGGTCGCGGTCCCAGCGGTCCCGGTCCCAGCGGTCGCGGTCGCGGTCCCGGTCCCAGCGGTCGCAGTCGCGGCTGTGGTGCCTGCCGTGGTCGCGGCGGTCACGGTCGCGGTCACGGCGCCAGCACCGGTCGTGCCGGTCCCGACAGCGGTCGCCGCGCCAGTTGTGGCGGTCGTGGTCCCGGTGCTTGTGGCAGCGGTCCACGCCGGCGCTCTGCGAGGCCGTGGTCTCCGGTGCGGTCGGCGCGGCCGACGCGGTTCCGGTGGCCAGGCCCGCGACCAGGGCGAAGGCGGCGACGGTGGTGGCGGTGATGTGGCGGATACCCAAGGTTCCCTCCAGGACGATCCATGACGCGCACCCGTGACCCCGGCCGTGAGGCATGGGGATACGTTTCCGCGTCCGGTGGACTTCGCGTCCGTTTCTACTCGTCCCGCAGGTCCGTTTTCCGTGCCTTGCGAAGACTGTCCCCCGTTCGGCCCAGCGCGCGCTCCACCGCGCCCGCGCGCACCGGTGCGGGAGGCGCGGAGGGCGCCGGCACCCGGCACCCGGCACCGGCACCCGGCACCGAACCCGGGCACCTGACGGAAGGCCGGAAGGCCGCACGAGGACCGAACCCGGGCGGGAACCCGGGCCAGGGACCGCGGCGGCGCCGCCTAGCCCGTCGTGGCCCTCGCGCCGCTCCCCCGCACCTCCAGCTGCGCGAGCAGGTCCGCCGTCGCCGAGGCGACCGCGTCCACCGCCGCGTCGAACACCTCGCGGTTGTGCGCCGCGGGCGCGCGGAACCCGGAGACCTTCCGCACGTACTGCAGCGCGGCGGCCCTGATCTCTTCCTCCGTGGCCTCGTCCGGCAGCGCCGGCGGACGGAGCGTCTTGATGCTGCGACACATACGTCCAGTGTGGCGCGTGGGCGGCCCGTGCCGCACGGTTCCGGGCGCACGGTTCACGGCCGCCCGCCCCCGTGCGGCGCTCACGTCCGCCGCGCGACGAAGACCAGTTCCCGCCCCGGCCGGTCCGGCGCGTCCCGGATCCCCTCCACCGCGAAACCGTGCCCGGCCAGGTCCCGCTCGACCTCGTCCCGGTCCCGGAACCGCAGCGTCGAGTCCGAAGTGAGCACCGCTCCGTCGGACGAGAAGACGTAGGTCCAGCGGAAGCTCACCAGCGGCGGGTCGACCTCGACCAGCTCGACCCAGCTCTCGACGGCCCCCTCCCCCGGCACCTCCGTGACCTGCCAGGACCTCTCCCGCGTCCACTCCTCCCAGGCGCGCCGGGCCGGGTCACGCGTCTCGAACACCAGCCGCCCGCCGGGCCGCAGCGCCGCGCGGGCGCCCTCCAGGGTCCCGTGCCACGACTGGGGCGCGACGATCGCCTGGGCGACGATCGCCGTCATCGTCGCCAGGTCCACCCGCAGCGGCGGCAGCTCCGTCGCGTCCCCGTGGATCCACCGCACCCGCCCGCTCCCCGGCTTCGCCCGCGCGACGTCGACGGACGCCGCGGCGGGATCGACGCCCACGACCTCGATCCCCCGCTCGGCCAGCAGCAGGGCAAAGACCCCCGTGCCGCAGCCGATGTCCAGCACCCGGCGCGCCCCGAACTCCTCCGCCATCCGCAGATAGGCGTCGAGATCACCGCGGTCGGGGTCCAGCGGGTCGTAGAGCGCCGCGAGCCGGGTATGCCGGAAGCCTTCGTCGGTCACGCAGGCGAACGTAGACGGATTGGAGTGGGACCCACCACGGACTTTTCGCCGTCCGGCGATCAAACACCGACAACGCAGGACACCCGTTCGAGGGAAACCATCGGGTCGAACTCGCCTCACTAAATCGAACAGGCGTAGCATTGCCGACGTGGCCAAGACCTACGACTTTCCGAGCGACCTGCTCGACGGTCAGGCGGAGTTGCACCAGGTCAGGGCCGAGCTCTCGGCCCTCCTCAAGCGCCTCCCCTGGTCCGTCGACCCCCACGACGGCTTCAGCGACGACAACGGCTGGCGCAAGGTCGAGCGTCCCGCCTCCCCCGGCTGGACGCCGGACGAACAGGAACAGGTCGAGAAGCTGCGCCGCCGGGAGCACGAGTTGGCGGTGTTCGTGACGACGCACCCTTTCTGGAAGGAGGTACAGGGTCCCGACGCCCCGGAGGCCCGCTCGGGGCTCAAGCACGCCCATGACGAACACCGGGACAGCGCATGACGCCGTCTGCAGGCCCCGGTCAGGACTCACGGCCCGCACCGGACTCAGGAGCGCCCACCCTCCCCGCACTCCTCCAGCGGTTCCGCGGAAGCGGCCGCGTTGGTGATGGCGGGCTGGTCCGCGGGCACCGTGCCGTAGGTGCTCCGCAGCCAGCTCCTTGCCTTTTGGACGATCAACGCCTCGGTCCCGCCGGCCTCCGGGAAGGCGAAGACGCTGTACCTCCCCGGCCTTTCGAACGCGAGAAGCCGGTAGCGGTGGTCCCGGTACCAGTCCTTACGCGCAGCCCATGTGGCGGGCCACCATCGGCCGGGCCTGAGCCAGATCGTCGAGGGTGGTTCCGCGGGCCCACTCCTCCAACCGCGCCGACCGAATCCGGCGGCCCCGCCCATGGCGATCTCGCAGGCTCCCGCCCAGGTCGCCCTCGGTCCGGCAGGCCCCCCGTCGGTGCCGCCACCGGAGGCGGCAAAGAGGGCCGGAACAGTGCGAGGCCCCCGCGGCTGGTGCTCGCGGGGGCCTTTTCGCCGGTGCGCGCGGACGGTTTCGAACCGCCGACATCCGCCTTGTAAGGGCGGCGCTCTACCGCTGAGCTACGCGCGCAGGACAATACGAGCCGACAGCCTACCCTGCCGCTCCGGCACTCCCGCAAACTCCGCGTCCGGGGGGCGAACTGCTCGGGCCGTGTGGTGCGTCGACACAGGTGGGACAATGGCGGAGTCGGCCCGGCGGTGACGGGGAGTGGATGTGTCGGACAAGTCGTGGACGCCCGGGCCGGTCAAGGACGTGGTGGCGCTGCTGGCGCTGCCGCTGCTGCTGACGTCGATGGTGGCGGGGGCCTTCACGGGCGGCGGGACGCGGCGGTGGTTCGGGGGGCGGACGGACGACCGGCGGGCGCAGGCGCAGGAGGCGAAGGACCAGGCGGCGCAGGCCTTCTACGAGCTCGACACCGCGCAGCGGGAGCTGCGGTTGTCGCTGGAGACGATCCGGGCCGTCGACGAGTCGCCCGAGGCACGGCGGGCGCTCGCGTCGTTCGAGGAGTTCGGGCGGCGGGTCGACGAGGCCAGCCACCGGTACATCGAGGCGATCGACGCCCATGACCTGGACCGGGACGACCTGGACGCCGCCACCGCCGGCCGTGCGCGTGCCGAGTTGACCCGGGCGAAGGACGAGCTGGAGCAGGTGCGGCGCGAGCTGGAACGGTTCGCGGAGGGGCTCGGGCCCCTGCTGGACAAGGCGGAGACGCGGCTGGCCCGACTGGCGCCCTCCGTGGAACGGGCGCGGCAGGCGCTGCGGGCGGCGTCGGAGCAGTTGGACGTCACGCGCGGGGCGGGCCTGCGCGCCGACGACCTCGCGGCCCGGCTGGCCGCGCTGGGGCCGGAGCTGACCCTGTTGAACGAGGGCGCCGGACGGCACGGCGCGACGGCCACGCTGGATCGTGCCGACCGGGTGACGCGGGAGGCGGAGGCGGTCCGTGCGGAGGCGGCGCGGCTGCCGGAGCGGGCCGCGGAGATCGACCGGCGGCTGGTGTCGCTGCGGACCCGGGCCGAGGCGCTGGAGACCCGCGCCGACCAGGTCGAGCCGCTGCTGAGCGAGCTGCGGCGCGGCTTCACCCTGGCCTGCTGGGAGGACCTGCAGCAGGTGCCGGAGCTGGCGGAGCGGAACGTCACCCAGGCCGGGGAACGGCTGACCGAGGCGCGGGCGGCCCGTCAGGAGCAGCGGTGGGCGGACGCCACGGCGCTGCTGGCGACGGTGCGGGCGCTGCTGAACGCCGCGGACGAGGGAGTGTCCGCGGTCGGGGAGCGGCTGCGGCTGCTGGAGGCGGTGCGCAAGGACCCCGGCGCGGAGACCGAGCGCACCCGGTTCGCGGTGCGGGACGCGCAGCGGCTGGCGATGGCGGGACGGCACCGCCCGGACCCGCGGCACGCCGGTCCCCTGGACGCGGCGGCGGCACGCCTCGATCGCGCCGCGGCGGCGGTGGAGGGGGCGCGGCACCCGGACTGGTGGCGGTTCCTGCGGGAGACGCAGGCGGTGCGGGAGGACGTGGCACGGGTGGTCGCTGCGATCCGTGAGGAACGCGCGGCGGGGTGACCGGACGGGTCCCCGACCGACCGGAACCCGCCAGGGCCTACGCCAGGTCCTGGGCCGGGACCGGCCGGGCCCCGGCCCGCCCCTCCGGGACCTCCGTGACCTCCGGGACCCCCGGGACCCCCGGGACCCCCGGGACCCCCGGGAGCCTCCAGGGCCTCTCTGCCTCTGGGGCGCCTCCGGGACTTCCATGACCTCCGGGCGGGAGCGGACCGGCCGCTGTGCGGGTCAGCCGCAGCAGCCGCCACCGCAGCAGCCGCCACCGCCGCCGCCCGAGGGGGCGGGAGCCGGCGAGCCGCCGGAGCGGCCGCCCACGGCCACGGTGGAGAGGAGCTTCACGGTGTCCTCGTGGCCCGCGGGGCAGGGGGCGGGGGCGGAGGACTCCGCCATGGGGCGGCTGAGTTCGTACGTGTCGCCGCAGGTGCGGCAGCGGTACTCGTAACGAGGCATGGCCTCATTATGCGTTCCGGCCGCGGCTGCGGGGCCTGGCCCTGTGGAAAACCGTCGAGGAGAGCCGAGCCGCGGAGCCCAGCGAGCCCCAGCCCCACCCCGGCCCGCGTCGGCAGCGCCGCCCGCGTCGGCCCGCCCCGCGCCGGGATCCGGCGGAACCACGGCGTCCACGGGCCACGTCGTGCACCGCGGGGCCCGGTCGAGCGGGGCGAAGCGGCGGGGGCCGACGGGCAGCCACCGCGGCGGAAGCAGGACCCCGCCGCAGCGCCCGCCCCGCCGCCATGCCTGCACGGGCAGGCGAACAGGGCGGGCGAGCAGGGCGGGCGAGCAGGGTGGGCGAACAGGACGGGCGAACAGGGCAGGCGAGCAGGACGGGCAAGCAGGGCGGGCGAACAGGGCCCCACCGCAACGTGCGCGCCCCCCACGTCCCCCGCCCCCCGCTACCCCCGCACCGCGGCGAGGAACTCGCGCAGGATGCGCTCCCCGGCGAGGACCCCCCGCTCCACCAGCGGGACGACGGTGGGGGCGCCCCAGCCGGTGTCGGCGAGTTCGCCGTGGTTGGGGCGCCAGCCGCGGTCGACGGCGAGGAGGAGGTCGGCGTCCAGGAGGGAGTCGCCGGCGCCGAGCAGCAGGCCGGTCCCGGTGCGGCGGGCTACCTCGCGGACCGCGGCGCTCTTGGTGAGCGGCTTGGGCACGGCGTAGATCTTGCGGCCCTGGAGGGAGACCGTCCAGCCGCGGTTCTCGGCCCACTCGGCGAAGTCCTTGATCCACTGCGGCGGCAGCAGGTCCCGTTCGACGACCAGGTAGGCGAAGAGGTCCTCGGCGACCCGGTGCTTGCGCAGCCAGGCGGGGTCGGCGGTGCGGCGGAGGTGGTCGGAGACCTCGCCGAGCGGCGCGCACTCGTCGGCGAGGCGGGCGTCGACCGTGCGCCGCCAGTCCGGGTCGGAGACGCCGTCGACCAGCAGGTGGCCGCCGTTGGCGCAGATCGCGTAGCGGGGCGCGGGACCCGGCAGGTGGATGCGCTCGTACTGGGCGCGGGTGCGGGTGGTGGTGGGCACGAACCACGCGGTCTCGCCGAGTTCGGCGAGGAGTTCGCCCGCGGTCTCCGTCATGAAGGAGAGCGGTCGGTGCTCGTGGGTCTCGACGCACAGCAGCCGGGGGGCGTCCGGGTCCGGCATGGTGAGCGCGAGGGCGGCCGTGGAGTAGATGAGGGTCCGGTCCAGGTCGCTGGCGACGACGGCGCGAGGGCCGCCGGTATGGGATTCGGCGGCACGGGACCGGGGGTCGGGGGCCTCGGCGGTGGAGGACTCGGCGGTGGAGGACTCGGTCATCGCGCGGCCACCGCCCGTCCGTCGGTGCCGGTGGCGCCGCGCGTGAAGCGCGGGTGGATCAGTCCGACGCAGCTGTAGGGCAGGTCGTCCACCTCCTCGACCGGCACCCCGCGCTGGGCGGCGAGCAGCCGGACGTGGTCAAGGTCGGCGCCCGCGTCCTTGTGGGCGAGGATCTTCCACGGTACCCGGCGCAGCAGCACCCGGGTGGTCTCGCCCACACCGGGCTTCACCAGGTTGACGTCGTGGATGCCGTACTCCTCGCTGATCCGCTCCACGGCGGCCCAGCCCTCCCAGGTGGGGGTGCGGTCGGCGGCGAGGAGTTCCTTGGCGCGGGCCTCTGCGGCGTCGGCGACGTCGTCGTAGTGGGCCGAGACGGCGTCCAGGAAGGCGACGGAGACGTCGGATGCGGCCAGTTCGCGGTAGAACTTGGCGCCGTGGTAGTCGTGCGGGCCGACCAGGTCGGCGCGCAGCACGGTGCGCGATATCAGGCCGGAGACGGTCGAGTTGAGGCAGGCGGAGGGGATGAGGAAGTCCTCCCGGGTGCCGTGGGTGCGCACGCAGGAGCCGGGGTCGGCGAGCACCGCGATCTCCGGGTCGAAGCCGGTGATGCCCTCGGACGCCTCGAACTCCTCTATTGCGGCGGCCAGTTCGCGGGTGATGGCACCCTTGCCGGTCCAGCCGTCGACGAACACCACGTCGCGCGGGTCGTGGTGGGCGGCGAGCCAGCGCAGCGCGTTGGCGTCGATGCCGCGGCCACGGACGATGGAGACGGCGTAGTGCGCGAGGTCGAGGCCGTGCCGGTGGCGGGCCCAGCGGCGCATCAGGACGCCGACGGGGGTGCCGGCGCGGGCGAGGGAGACCAGCACGGTCTGCCCCGAGCGCGGCGCGCGTTCGGCCAGCACCGTCTCGGTGACCACGCCGACGGCCTCGGCGATCCGGGCGGCGGAGGTCTCCAGGGCGGCGTGGAAGAGCCGCTGGTAGTCGTCGCTGGGCTGGTACTCGACGGGCAGCGACTCGGCGTAGTGGGCGCCGCCGCTCTGGATCGCCTCCTCGCGTTCCTCGGTGGGCGCCTCGAGGGTGATGTCGGAGAGGTCCTGCAGGAGCCAGCCCACTTCGTCGGGGGCGTAGGAGGAGAAGTCCGGTCCGCGGAGGGGCTCTGGCAGCATGGCGGGCCTTTCGGATGCGCGCGCGGAAGCGCCCTGACGGGCGGTCCTCGCGGGGACGTGGCTGGGGACGACGGCGAGCAGCACCTGCGGGGTGTGCGCGGCGAGCTGGGCGAGCAGGCCGTCCGGGCCGTGCAGGGCGGAGGTGTCGGCGGTGGAGTCGACGACGGCGATCACGGCGTCGAAGCCGGCGCCGGCCACGTTGTACGCGAAGCGGTCGCCGGGGCCGTCGGCCGGGTCGTCGTGGGCGGGGAAGACCAGGCGGGTGCGGATGGCGTAGCCGGGGTCGTCGACCGCGAGGACCGGTGAACGGGTGGTGGTGGAGAACCGCACGTCGGTGTCGGGGAGGTTCCGCTCGAGCTCGGCGGCGAGCCGCAGCGGGGCGTACATCAGCTCCTCGGAGCCGAGGACGAGCACGCGGCCGCCGCGGCGGGCGGCGGACGGGAGCGCCTCGGTGAGGCGGCCGGTCATGGCGGGCAGGGCGGCGTCGAGGCGGGCGCGGTGGGCGGGGGTGAAGCCGTGCCGGCCGCCGTCGGGGAGGCCGTCGGGCCAGCCGAGGTCCACCCGGCGGACGGCGGAGGCCGCGGCCGTGCGCTGCTGCGGGACCAGGTCCGCGGTGCGGGGGGCGGCGGCCTCGGCCCGGGCCTCGTGCTCGGCGACCAGGGCCTGGCCCTTCTCCAGGACGTCCTCGGGCAGCCGGACCCGGCCGGAGGCGGTGGCGACCAGGTCGACGCGGGCGCCGATCTCCCGCGCGAAGGCGGCGAGCCGACCGCTGTCGGCGGGGGAACGGGTGTCGACCAGGGCGACCACCACGTACCGCTCGCGGGGGTAGCGGGCGTGCAGGGCGCGGATGGTGTTGAGGACGGTGTTGCCGGTGGAGAACTCGTCGTCGACCAGGACCAGTGGCCCGTCGCCGGCGAGCAGGGCGGGGTCCTCGGGGAGCAGGAGGTGGCTGGTGGCGTGGGAGTGGGACTCCTCGAAGCCGCCGGCCGGTTCCACGCCGGGGACGGGGCGGCGGGTGGAGTGCAGGCAGGGCGCGTCGCCGAGGCCGTCGGCGACCGAGTGGCCGAGGCCGGTGGCGGTCTCCGCGTAGCCGAGGACGACGGCGCGGGCGGCCTCCTCGGCGCCCAGCAGGTCCCGAACCCTGCGGCCGAGCGCGAGGCCGTGTCCGTGGACCACGGCGGGCGACTGCGGCACGTGCTTGCCGAGGACGTGGGAGACCAGCAGGTGGGCCCGCCGGGGATTGCGGCGCAGGGCGAGCCCCAGCAGGTCGCGCAGGGCCGGGTCGCCCTCCAGGGCGAGGCCCAGCCGTTCGGCGACCCAGGTGCCGGTCCAGGTCCCGGAGCGGTCCTCGGTGGTGTCGGCTGTCTTCATGTGTCCCTTGTGTGTCCGGCCGGCGCCTCGGTGGCGTGCGCCACCAGGTGCCGGCGACCGTCTGCCTGCGTCATCGCCCGGGTCGCCCTCCCCACGCCCCGCACCGCCGTGTGCGGCGGTCCGGGCCGCCCTCCCCACGCCCCGCACCGCCGTGTGCGGCAGCCGGGGCGGCCGGGCGTGCCGCGGCGGCGGGCCACTTCGTCGTGGCGCGGGCGGGCCGCCGGGCGGTCGCCGCGGCGCGGTGTCCCTCACGGGCAGGCGTCGGCGGCCGCGGCGAGCAGGTCGACGAAGCCCACGTCCTCGTGGGCGACGCCGAAGACCTCCGCGCGGAGCATGGTCCGCTCCGCCCACGCCCGGTGCGGCTTCACCTCGTTCATCTTGTTGGTGTACGCCGACCGCAGCACCCCGCCGCCGCCCCGCTCGGGCCGCAGGATGTCCTGCGCGTCGCAGAACTCCTCGTGGCTGACGACGGACAGCGCGTGGACCGGCTGCACGTGCGTGGGGTGGATGCAGGTCTTGCCCAGCAGTCCGTTGGCACGGTCCAGGGCGATCTCCCGGAGGAGGCCGTCCATGGCGTGCTCGATCAGGGTCTCACGCAGTTCCTGCGCCTCGCCCCGGAACGGGCTCTCCCGCAGCTGCGGCTTGAAGATACGTTCCTGCAGCCGGAAGTACTCCCAGACCGGGCCGGTGACGGTGAATCCGGTGCCGTCGGCCCGCCCCAGGACGTTGACCACGTCGGAGATGACCGAGGCGACGATCCGCACGTCGTAGGCGGTCATGTCGGGGGCCCGGCGCAGGCCGTACGCGGAGCAGAAGTCCGTGACGCCGAGCCGCAGCGCCAGCACCCGCTCGCGGTACTTGTCCACCACGTCGAAGATCCCGGTCAGGGTCTCGGTCCGGGACTCCAGGTACAGCAGCTCCGGGGACTCCAGGACCGGCATCACGAACAGCCGCCGGCCGCTGGACGTCTCCGCGTCGGCGGCGGCCTCGAGGTAGGGCGTGCCGCGTACGGGGGTGAACTTGGGCACCACGAAACCGGAGAGCAGCCGGACGGACGCGCCGAACCTGCGGACCAGGTCGCCGATCTGGCCCGGGTGCCGGACCCGCACGAACAGCAGCGGCAGCCGCTCGCCGGAGGTGTCGCCGAGCCGGGCGTCGAGTTCCGCGAACTGGCGGACCAGGTTCTCCTCGCCGGCCTCGACGTCCGCGTCGTCGATGGAGTCCTCCAGGCACAGCACCATCGAGACGACCCCGCGGGCGGCCTGCTTCAGCACGTCGTCGGCCAGCCGGGGACGGGTGGCCGGGCTGTAGAGGGTGGCTCCCAGCGCCGCGGAGAGGACCGGAGCGGGCGAATCGGCCGTGAACGCGCAGGGCTCCTGGTGGAAGAGGCGCTCTCGCACCTCCGGGGCTACGTGCCCGAAGTGACGCATTGGGGGTCCCCCGTGTGGATCAGCGGCCGAAAAGGGTGGCCGGTAATAGTACGTACGGATCGATTTCTGCAGTTCCCGGGGTCCGTGAAGTTCCGGTGACAGGCATATGTCCGCTCGGATTCACCCGAAGCCTGCCCGGGGGCGGTCCGGTCCGGCGGCACCCCCGCATTGTCCTGGCCAGAGCCAGAGGGCAGGATTGCCCGCATGACGCACGCGATGCTGAAGGGGTCGAACGTCCCGCTGGAGGCGGGCACGGTACGCGCCGTGCTCCGGTGGTCCGCCGGACCGGGGGCGCCGGACGTGGACGCCTCGGCGCTGCTGCTCGGGGCGGACGGTCGTGTGCGGTCCGACGCGGACTTCGTCTTCTACAACCAGCCACGGCATCCCTCCGGGAAGGTCTGGCGGCTCGGCAAGAAGCGCGTCACCGAGGGCCTCACCGACACGGTCCAGACGAACCTCGACGGTGTCGAGGCGGATGTCGGCCGTGTTCTGGTCGTCGCCTCCGCGGACGGCGTCCCGTTCTCCCGCGTGGAGGACCTGCGCATCCTGCTGTACGACGCGGACGTGCCGGACGGCGATCCGCTGGCGTATTTCGACATCGTGCCGGAGACGGGCGAGGAGACCGCCATGCTCTGCGGCGAGCTGTACCGCCGGGGCGGGAGCTGGAAGTTCCGCGCCCTCGGGGAGGGGTACGCGAACGGGCTCGAAGGCCTCGCGGCGGACTTCGGCATCTCGGTGGAGGAGCCGGAGGGCGACGCGGCCGGGGGGCCTTCGGAGGGGGCCGCCGCGGAGGGCGGGCCGGACTTCTCGCGGCCGTCGGCCGCGGTGCCGGCGGAGGAGGTCACGGCGCCCGCGATGGCGGCGCCGCCGACGACACCGGGGTACGGGTATCCGCCGCCGGCCACGCCGCAGGCGCCCGCGGGGTACGGGTATCCGCAGCCCGCTCCGGCGCAGCGGGTGCCGGCCCACGCCTCCGCGTACGGCTACCCCCAGCCCGTCGGCGACCAGGAGTTCCGCCTCCCCCCGATGGGCCCCCAGTTCCTCTCCCGCTGACGCCCCGGACCGGCCGACGCCCCGAAGGCACCGCACCCGCGCCGTAGCACCGGTCCCGTGCCGGGCGGAGCCCCTCGCGGGCGTCGGGGCGTCGGGTCAGCGGGGCATCGGGTCAGCGGGGGGTGGATTTGTGGCCGCGGCCCCAGTTGAGGCCCCAGCCGTAGAGGCGGTCGAGTTCCGCCTGGAACCCGTACACGTACCGCGCCTCCCGCCGGACGAAGATCTCCCCCTTGACGTTCTCGATCATGAGGACCGCGCAGGACCGCGCCTGCGGCTGCCGCTCGTCGAGGTCGATCTCGATCACCGGGTCCGCCCCGGCGAAGAGCGTCACCGTCGCCTCGGTGCGGTCGAAGGCCGGGGTGTCGTCGTAGATGTAGGCGAAGACCAGCAGCCGCCGGACGTCGCCCCGGTGGTCGAGGTTGATGTGCATGGTCTCGCCGGACCCGGACCCCGCCCGGTCGTCGCCGTCCAGCTTCACGTACGGCGGCTCGTTGATCGCCCCGTAGAGGCGCCCCAGCGGCTGCACGACGCCCTTGGAGCCGTCGGTGAGCTCGTACAGGCAGCCGAGATCCAGGTCGACGCGGACCATGGACTGGGTGTGCCCGACGATCTCCGGCGGCTTCAGCGCCCGCAGCGGATGCCGCAGCAGGCTCGCCCGGGCGCCGCCGCCCAGGTCGGAGCTCCGCATCCGCCAGGCGAGCTGGACCCGCAGGTTGCCGGTGTCGGCGCCCTGCTTGGTCAGCGAGACCCGGCGCCGCCGGCCGGTCAGCCGGACCGGCCCGCCCCGCGCGCCCCCGGTGTCGAACCCGGCCGCGTGCCACGGCCGCAGCCCGTCGAAGAATCCGGAGAACCCCGAGAACGGCGCGAAGCCCTGCCGCGCACCCCGCTCCCCGGATCCCTGTTCCGTGGAAGCCATCCCGTCCACCCCTCACATCTCGTGACTCGCCCCGCGACCGACGCGCCGCGGGGCGGCCCGAGGACGACTGCTCGTCCTCGACGACCGCCCCGCAGAGAGCGTTCCCTTGCCGAAGGGTGCGGTACACCCGGCGAGAGGGACCTGCCGAAGGTCACACGCCAGGAGACGCCTTCGCCTTGTGCCCGGAGCCGCCCTCCGCGGCCGCCAGCGCGCGGTTGCGCCGGACCGAGGACCAGAAGGACGCGCCGATCAGGCAGACGCCGATGAGACCGGTGATGATCTCGTGGATCTGGTACTGGATGGTGATCAGCAGGATCACGGCCAGGGCGCCGATCGCGTAGTGGGCGCCGTGCTCCAGGTAGACGTAGTCGTCCAGGGTGCCCTGGCGGACCAGGTACACGGTGAGCGAACGGACGTACATCGCGCCGATGCCCAGGCCCAGCGCCATCATGATGATGTCGTTGGTGATGGCGAAGGCGCCGATGACCCCGTCGAAGGAGAACGACGCGTCCAGGACCTCCAGGTAGAGGAACATGAAGAAGGCGGCCTTGCCGACCAGCATCACCGCGGACCGCGGCTTGCCCTCGGCGACGGCCTTCTCCTCCGCCTCGTGCTCGCGCTCCTCCTCTTCCTCCAGCTTGTCCTCGAAGAAGCCGGAGAGGCCGCCGACCACCAGGTAGGTGATCAGACCGGCGATGCCGGCCAGCATCACCGTGCCGGACTTGTCGGCGTGGCCGGTGTGGGTGTGGGCGTGCGTCGCGAAGGTCATCGCCGTGATCAGCAGCAGGATCAGCGCGATGCAGACCGACAGCATGTCGACCTTGCCCAGCTTGGCGAGCGGGCGCTCCAGCCAGGTCAGCCACTTGATGTCCCGGTCCTCGAAGATGAAGTCGAGGAAGATCATCAGCAGGAACATACCGCCGAACGCGGCGATCGCCGGGTGGGCGTCCGTCACGTACTGCTCGTAGAGATCCTTGTTGTTCAGCGCCAGGTCGACGGCCTCGATGGGACCGAGCTGGGCGCTGACGGCGACGATGACGACGGGGAAGACCAGCCGCATGCCGAAGACGGCGATCAGGATGCCGATGGTCAGGAAGATGCGCTGCCAGAAGGGGCTCATCTTCTTGAGGATTCCGGCGTTGACCACCGCGTTGTCGAAGGACAGCGAGATCTCGAGGATCGACAGGATGGCGACGACGCCGAAGCCCGTCCAGCCCCCGTAGAAGAATGCGACGACCAGGCCGATCGCGGTGACCGCGAACGACCAGCCGAAGGTTTTCAGAACCACTGGCTACCCCATCATGTGGCGGGGGACCGCCCCGCACCCGGCTTTACTCTGCGTTGACCCCGCAGTCTAAAGTTGTGTCGCGCCCCGGTGACGTCCGGGCCTCAGGTGATGTTGACACCGTGGTCCAGCGCGATGCCGCGCAGACCCGACGCGTACCCCTGGCCGACCGCGCGGAACTTCCACTCGCCCCGGTAGCGGTACAGCTCGCCGAAGATCATGGCGGTTTCCGTGGAGGCGTCCTCGGAGAGGTCGTAGCGGGCCAGTTCCCGGCCGTCGGCGTCGTCCACCACGCGGATGAAGGCGTTGGACACCTGGCCGAAGCTCTGGCCGCGCAGGTCGGCGTCGTGGATGGACACCGGGAAGACGATCCGCTCGCACTGCGCCGGCACCTGGGAGAGGTCCACGACGATCGACTCGTCGTCGCCGTCCCCCTCGCCGGTCAGGTTGTCGCCGGTGTGGGTCACCGAACCGTCGGGGCTGGTGAGCTGGTTGTAGAAGACGAACCAGTCGTCCCCGAGGATGCGGCCGCCCGCCCCGCAGATCAGCGCGCTGGCGTCGAGGTCGAAGGGCGCGCCGGTGGTGGAGCGCGCGTCCCAGCCGAGCCCGACCGTCACCTTGGTGAGGTTGGGGGCGGCCTTGGAGAGGGAGACGTTGCCTCCCTTGGCGAGCGTGACGCCCATGAACGGATCCTCCCCTTCGTGCGGATGATGTGCGGACGACCGCGCGGCGCGGAACGGCGCGGCGCAGCGTGGAGCGGTGCAGCGCGGCGTGGAGCGGTGCAGCGCGGCGTGGAGCGGTGCAGCGCGGCGTGGAGCGGTGCCGTGCGCACGCCCCGCGTGGAGCGGCGCGTGCGGGACGAGGCTCCGCACGCCCCGCGGACAGCCGTGGCGCCGCACGCCCCGCGGACCGCCGAGGCGCCGCCCCGGCCGTCCGCCGGCCGCGGTGTCGACCGCGCCCCGGGGCCCGGCCCGGCGCTCCGCGGGTGCGGGGGCCGGTCCGGGACCCGGGGCGTGAACCCTGGCCGGGTGACGTCAGACGTTGACGCCGAAGTCCTGCGCGATGCCGCGCAGGCCGGAGGCGTAGCCCTGGCCGACCGCGCGGAACTTCCACTCCGCGCCGTGGCGGTAGAGCTCGCCGAAGACCATGGCGGTCTCCGTGGAGGCGTCCTCGGAGAGGTCGTACCGGGCGATCTCGGCGCCGCCGGCCTGGTTCACCACGCGGATGAAGGCGTTGCGGACCTGGCCGAAGGACTGCTGGCGGGCCTCGGCCTCGTAGATCGAGACCGGGAAGACGATCCGGTCGACGTCGGCCGGGACCGCCGCCAGGTTGACCTTGATCTGCTCGTCGTCGCCCTCGCCCTCACCGGTGAGGTTGTCACCGGTGTGCTCCACCGAGCCGTCGGGGCTCGTGAGGTTGTTGAAGAACACGAAGTGCGCGTCGCTGGCGACCTTCCCGGCCGCGTTGAGCAGCAGCGCGCTCGCGTCCAGGTCGAAGTCGGCGCCGGTGGTCGTGCGGACGTCCCAGCCGAGGCCGACGATGACCGCCGTCAGGCCGGGCGCCTCCTTGCTCAGCGAAACGTTGCCGCCCTTGCTGAGGCTGACTCCCACGAGTCCTCCCTTTTGCTGTCCGGGGGCGGGGAGCCCCGAGTTCGTCGAGTGATGCGTCGGTAGGCAATCAAGGACCGATCGTAGTGACCGGTTCCCGCCCGGCGGGCGGAGAACCCGTCACACGGTCTCGAGTGCCTTGACGTAGTCGTTCAGGTCGCGCGCGTCGGGCAGGGCGTTGACGACCGTCCAGCGCACCACGCCCTCCTTGTCGATGATGAAGGTGCCGCGCACCGCGCAGCCCTTCTCCTCGTCGAAGACGCCGTAGGCGCGCGACACGTTCCCGTGCGGCCAGAAGTCGGACAGGAGGGGGTACTCGAAGCCCTCCTGCTCGGCGTAGACCCGCAGGGTGTGGATGGAGTCGGCGGAGACGGCGAGCACCTGGGTGTCGTCGTTGACGAAGGCCGGCAGGTTGTCCCGGATGTCGCAGAGCTCGCCGGTGCAGACACCGGTGAAGGCGAACGGGTAGAAGAGCAGCACCACGTTCTTGTCGCCCTGGTAGTCGGAGAGCCGCACAGTCCTGCCGTGGTTGTCCCTCAGTTCGAAGTCCGGGGCCCGGTTGCCGACCTCGATCGCCATCGTCTCGCTTTCCCTTCGCCGGCCACGCCGTTCGGGCGGGTGACAGTGTGACAGTCGGTGACACCCTACGCGGCCTGCGAAAACCACGGGGAGACCGTGCACCGCGAACCGTGCACGGTGACCGTGGAGAGGGGCAAAGCACCGCGGGGGGACGCCGGGCCGTGCGGCCCGGCGTCCCCCCGCGGTCGGGGTCGTGCTCCGGCGGGAGCGGCGTCACCGCTTGGTCTTGGCGCCCTTCGGCGTCAGCAGGCGGCTTCCGCTCCAGTCCTTGCCCACGCTGACGCTCTTGGTCGCGGAGAGCCCCGCGGTGGTCGCGGCTTCGGCGATGTCGCTCGGCTCCACGTATCCGTCACGGCCCGTCTTGGGCGTGAGGAGCAGGATCGAGCCGCCTTCCTCGATGTACGTGGTGGCGTCCACCAGCACGTCGGTCAGGTCGCCGTCGTCGTCGCGGAACCACAGCACCACGGCATCGGCCACGTCGTCGTATTCCTCGTCGACCAGCTCGCCGCCGATGACTTCCTCGATGGCCTCGCGGAGCTCCTGATCGACGTCGTCGTCGTAGCCGATCTCCTGGACCACCTGCTCGGGCTGGAACCCCAGCCTGGCGGCAGGGTTCGTCCGCTCCTCCGCGTGGTCCGCGGTCGCGCTCACGGGTTGCCTCCTGATCATGTTGCGATTGTGTCTCCTCCGGCTCGCCTGACGCTGCCGGGGGAAGGGTTCGAGCCACGCGCGTGCGCGAAGCATTGGCCGTAGTCCACACGGGCGGGACGGATCGCGCAAGTACCCGGCCGTCGAGACCGCCGAAACGGTGACGTTCCCGGCGGCGCCGGTGCAAGTTCCGGGCACCGATCCCGGCTCCGGGTGACGCAGGCCACACTATTCTGTCCTCTTTGCCGCTTTCGGCGGACACCATGCGTGCGACGTACGAATTGTTTTGCGAAACCTGTCTGGTGTGAGCGTATTCGGTTTCCGCGACGCGCGCGCCACGGGGGCCGGTGTTCGTCCGCCGCCCGCCCGGAGGCGCGCGAGGTGAGGTTCGCGATCAGCGGGTACACCATGGGGGAAACCCGTCCACATCCCGACGACTGGACCCCTGCGAGAGCGAAGGAACGCCGTGGCTTCCGGACCCGGACCAGATCGCGCCCCGATCATCATCGGCGGCCTGCCCAGCCAGGTCCCCGACTTCGACCCCGAGGAGACGAAGGAGTGGCTGGACTCCCTCGACGCCGCGATCGACGAACGCGGCCGTGACCGGGCGCGCTACCTGATGCTGCGACTGATCGAGCGGGCCCGCGAGAAGCGCGTGGCCGTGCCCGAGATGCGCAGCACGGACTACGTCAACACCATCGCCACCAAGGACGAGCCGTTCTTCCCCGGCAACGAGGAGATCGAGCGCAGGATCCTCAACGCCACCCGGTGGAACGCCGCGGTCATGGTCTCCCGCGCGCAGCGCCCGGGCGTCGGCGTGGGCGGCCACATCGCCACCTTCGCCTCCTCCGCCTCGCTGTACGACGTGGGCTTCAACCACTTCTTCCGCGGCAAGGACGCCGGCGACGGCGGGGACCAGATCTTCTTCCAGGGGCACGCCTCCCCCGGCATCTACGCCCGCGCCTTCCTGCTGGACCGGCTCTCCGAGGCACGGCTCAACGGCTTCCGCCAGGAGAAGTCGAAGGCCCCCGACTGCCTGTCCTCGTACCCGCACCCGCGCTCGATGCCGGACTTCTGGGAGTTCCCGACGGTCTCCATGGGCCTGGGCCCGCTGGGCGCGATCTACCAGGCGCGGATGAACCGCTACCTGCAGGCCCGCGGCATCGCCGACACCTCGCGCTCGCACGTGTGGGCGTTCCTCGGCGACGGCGAGATGGACGAGCCGGAGTCGCTGGGCCAGCTCAGCCTGGCCGCCCGTGAGGGCCTCGACAACCTGACCTTCGTGGTCAACTGCAACCTGCAGCGCCTGGACGGGCCGGTGCGCGGCAACGGCAAGATCATCCAGGAGCTGGAGTCGGTCTTCCGGGGCGCCGGCTGGAACGTGATCAAGCTGATCTGGGACCGTTCCTGGGACCCGCTGCTGGCGCGGGACCGGGACGGCGTCCTCGTGGACCGGATGAACCGGACGCCGGACGGCCAGTTCCAGACGTACGCCACCGAGTCCGGCGCCTACATCCGCGACCACTTCTTCGGCGACGACCACCGGCTGCGCGCCATGGTCGAGAGCATGACCGACGACCAGATCCTCCACCTCGGCCGCGGCGGCCACGACCACCGGAAGATCTTCGCGGCGTACACGGCGGCGCTGGAGCACAAGGGCCAGCCGACGGTCATCCTGGCCAAGACGATCAAGGGCTGGACGCTGGGCCCGAACTTCGAGGGCCGCAACGCCACGCACCAGATGAAGAAGCTGACCGTCGACGACCTCAAGCGCTTCCGGGACCGGCTGCACCTGCCGATCTCCGACAAGGAGCTGGAGAACCCCTACGAGGCCCCGTACTACCACCCGGGCCGGGACTCGGAGGAGATCCAGTACATGCACGACCGGCGCCGCGCGCTGGACGGCTACGTGCCGACCCGGGTGCTGCGGTCGAAGCCGCTGACGCTGCCGGGCGACGCCGCGTACGCGGCGGTGCGCAAGGGGTCCGGGAAGCAGACGGTGGCCACCACGATGGCGTTCGTGCGGCTGCTCAAGGACCTGATGCGGGACAAGGAGATCGGCCGGCGGTTCGTGCTGATCGCGCCGGACGAGTACCGCACCTTCGGCATGGACTCGTTCTTCCCGAGCGCCAAGATCTACAACCCGATGGGCCAGCAGTACGAGTCCGTCGACCGGGAGCTGCTGCTCGCCTACAAGGAGTCGCCGACCGGGCAGATGCTGCACGACGGCATCTCCGAGGCCGGCTGCACGGCCTCGCTGATCGCCGCCGGGTCGTCGCACGCGACGCACGGCGAGCCGCTGATCCCGGTGTACGTCTTCTACTCGATGTTCGGTTTCCAGCGCACCGGCGACCAGTTCTGGCAGATGGCCGACCAGATGGCCCGCGGTTTCGTCCTGGGCGCGACCGCCGGCCGCACCACGCTGACCGGCGAGGGTCTGCAGCACGCGGACGGCCACTCCCAGCTGCTGGCCTCCACCAACCCGGCCTGCGTGGCCTACGACCCGGCGTTCGGGTTCGAGATCGCGCACATCGTGCGGGACGGACTGCGCCGGATGTACGGCTCCTCGCCGGAGCACCCGCACGGCGAGGACGTCTTCTACTACCTGACCGTCTACAACGAGCCGATCGTCCAGCCGGCCGAGCCGGAGGACGTGGACGTCGAGGGCATCGTCAAGGGGATCCACCGGTACGCGCCCGGCACCGAGGGGTCGGTCCCGGCGCAGATCCTCGCCTCGGGCGTGGGCCTGCCGTGGGCCCTGGAGGCGCAGCGGATCCTCGCCGAGGACTGGGACGTGCGGGCGGACGTCTGGTCGGCGACGTCCTGGAACGAGCTGCGGCGCGAGGCGGTCGAGGCGGAGGAGCACAACCTGCTGCACCCGGAGGAGGAACCGCGGGTGCCGTGGGTGACGCGGAAGCTGTCGGGCGCCGAGGGTCCGTTCGTGGCCGTCTCGGACTGGATGCGGTCGGTGCCGGACCAGATCGCGCGCTGGGTGCCGGGCCCGTACACCTCGTTGGGCGCCGACGGCTTCGGCTTCGCCGACACCCGCGGCGCGGCGCGGCGGTTCTTCCACATCGACGCCCAGTCGGTGGTGGTGGCGGTGCTGTCCGAGCTGGCCAAGGCGGGGCAGGTGGACCGCGGGGTGCTCAAGCAGGCCATCGACCGCTACCGGATCCTGGACGTGACCGCGGCCGATCCCGGCACGATGGGCGGCGACGCCTGACGCCGCCCGCGCCCGCCGTCGGGCCCCCGCCGTCCCCGGGACGGCGGGGGCCTTCCTACGATTCCGGGATGGTCGAGGACGAGACGGCGGCGCGGCCCGCCCCGCTGGAGGCGTGGGAGCGGCGCACCCAGCGGCCGCTGCTGGTGCTGGCGGTGGTGTTCGCGGTCGCCTACGCGGTGCCGATCGTGGATCCGGACGCGAGCCGGACGGTGGTGACCGCCTGCCGGTGGGCGGAGTGGCTGGTCTGGGGCGCGTTCGCGGTGGACTACACGACGCGGCTGTGGCTGTCGGAGGACCGGTGGGCGTTCTTCCGCACCCACCTGCTGGACCTGCTCGCGGTCCTGCTGCCGCTGCTGAGCCCGTTGCGGCTGCTGCGGCTGGTCTCCACGCTGATCCTGGTCGGGCAGCGGGCCCGGCTGAGCTCCCAGGTCCGGCTGACCACGTACGTCGCCGGGTCCGTGGTGGGGCTGCTGGTGTTCGGCTCGCTGGCGGTCCTGTCGGTGGAACGGAACGCCCCGGACGGCAACATCAGGACGCTGGGCGACGCGGTCTGGTGGGCGTTCACCACCATGACGACCGTCGGCTACGGCGACCTCGCGCCCACCACGGGGCTGGGCCGGCTGCTCGCGGTCGGGCTGATGCTTTCCGGCATCGCCCTGCTCGGTGTGGTGACGGCCAACATCGCGGCCTGGTTCATCGCCCAGTTCGACAAGGACGACGCGGAGGAACGGCGCCGGACCGAGGCGATCAGCGCCCTCACGGCGGAGGTACGCGCCCTGCGCGCCGAGGTCGCCGCCCTCTCGGAGTCCCGCCGCGCACCGGTCGACGCGGACGACGGGTGACCCTCACGCGCGCCGACCGGTGGTCCCCGGGCGCGTGCGTGCCACGCCGCGGACGGTCCGGCCAGGACACGCGCCGGCGTCGACGCGGCCGGTGATCCGGCCGGGACACGCGTGCTCCTCACGCCCGGCGGCGCTCGGTGCCGGGCGGGTGCCCGTCCGGGCGGCAGACGGTCGAGCCCGGACCCGCGCTCGCGTCACGTGGGGGCGGTCCGGCCCGGCACGCGCTCGCGTCCCGGTGGTGGGCGGTCGGGCCCGGGCACGGCGAAGGGCGCCGGAGCGGAGAGGAGTCGCTCCGGCGCCCTTGTCGCAGGGCCGGTCAGAGGAGACCGGTGCCTGTTCCCGCCCCGGCGAGGAAGATCAGCGCCAGAACGGTGTCGATCGCACCCAGGACGACGGCGACCAGCGCCGGCCATCCGGCACTCGCGCCCTTCCAGGTGCGTCCCATGGCGAGCCAGCCGCACACCATCGCCACCGGGCCGAGGATGATCCCGGCGACGAAGAGTCCGGCCACCGCGCACACGACTCCGACGATCGCGAGCGTCGCGCTGTCCGGCCCGGTCCGTGACGGATTCGCGCCACGCGAGCGGGGGTTCCTGCGCGCACTTTGTCCGAAGCCGGCCATATCAACTCCCTTGCACCCTCTGCCTTGTAGGGGCGCTGTTCGGGTTCACTGTTCGGATTGCCCGCAATCGGCGCGGCACGCATACGAGTTGGCGCTTTCCGCCGAGGGGGCCTCGCTCCTGGGCTTTCCCCCCGGTGACGATCACGCGGACCCGCCCCACCGGCGGCCGGCCCCGACGCGGCGTCCGCGGGCGGCGTCCGCGGGCGGTGTCCGCGGAGGGGGCACGGGGGCACACCGGATACTTCGCGCCGGGCAAGGAAAGTCTGAGAGATTTCGCTCCGATCGGCGCGGGGTCTTCGGCCGCCGTGCGGTGCGCACGCGAAGAAGACCCGTGCGGAACCCTCGCCACCGAAGTCTCACCTGTTCGAGGCCGGTCGCGCCGCAAGAACTCAATGCCTGCCGGACACGGGACGCCGAGGGGGAGGCGCGCATACGATGACCCGCATGGGTGACGTACTGGCCGGATTTCATGCCGCCTGGGAGTTCGAGTCCGACTCCGTGCTCATCCGCTACGAACGGGGGATACGCACACCGAGACTGTTCCAGGCGCTCGGCGAGCGCCGGGTGCCGACAGCCGCCCTCGCCGGGGTCGAGCTGACCCGCGGCCGGCGCGGCACCGTCGTGCTGCGCGCCAGGCTGCGGCCCGGCGCCGACCCGCTGATGGACGCCGCCGACGGGCAGCTGCCGGAGGCCAACGACCCGTACCGGCTGGTGCTGCCCGGCGACCGGGAGACCCTCGCCGAGTACTACGCGGACGAGTTGCGGGCCCTCGTCCCGCGCGACCCGGGGCCGGTCTCCGCCTACCTGGTCGCCCCGCCCGAGGCGCCGCGGCAGTTCAAGGCCTACGACGCCAAGGCGTCCTTCGACGGCTCGACGGTGTCTTTCCGCTGGTCGTGGACGGGGGCCTCGTCCGCGAAGTGGAAGACCGGCGACCAGCACGTGCCGGTGAGCGAGCTGGCCGGCGTCGAGTGGCGCTCGCCGGAGGCGCTGGAGGGGCACCTGAGGCTGGTCCGGCACGGCGCCCGCGACCGCGAGGCGCACGTGCCGGTGGACCAGGACCCCTCGGCGGTGGTGTTCGGCCTCGGTTACGGGCCGGTCCACGAGTCGCTGCCGTTCGCCGCGGCCGTGCTGGCCTCGGTGCGGGCCTCGGGCCCCACGGCGGGCACCGGCGTCGCGGAACGGATGACGCCGGTGGCGGTCGGCGTCACCCGGCGGGACCCCGCGGACATCGCCGAGCGGATCCGGCACCTCGGAGAGCTCCACCGGGCCGGACTGGTCACCGACGAGGAGTTCGCCGCCAAGAAGGCCGACCTCCTCGCCGAACTCTGACCGGACCGAGCACCGGGCGGTCCGACCTCCGACCGGACGGGCACCGGGCGGTCCGCCGGGCCGGCCTCGGCACGGCGGGCCTCCACGCAACCGGACATATGTACGGATGCTTCACCGGTTCGGGTGAGACGGGGTTGGGCGCACACCCTCCTGGGCAGCCCAAGGTCACAGCGGGTCAGGCCCTCCGCAGGACATGCGGAGCGTGACGGTCCGCCCGTGCGCGGCCGGAGGGGAGCGGCGCACGGGCGGACCGCCCCGGCACTGTCGTGCCGCGCACGGTCTTCATCCGCGGGCCGGGACCCCTCGATGCGGCCGGTCCTCCGTTCCGCCTAGGCTCTGCGGCATGAACAGCCTGTCGATGATCGAGACCTGGCCCGTCCCCACCGCCGCGGCGGGCGTCGTGCGGGCGGACGGCGCGGTGGCCGGTGTCCACGGGCCGGTGGACCACCGGTTCCCGCTGGCCTCGGTCACCAAGCCGCTCGCGGCGTACGCGGTGCTGGTGGCGTACGAGGAGGGCGCGGTCGAGCTGGACGAGCCGGCCGGCCCGGAGGGTGCCACCGTCCGCCACCTCCTCGCCCACACCTCGGGTCTCGCCTTCGACGAGCCCAAGGTGACGGCCGCGCCCGGCGAGCGCCGGATCTACTCCAACGCGGGCTTCGAGGAGCTGGGCCGCCACGTGGAGAAGGCGACCGGGATGTCCTTCGCCGAGTACGCCCGCCAGGCGGTCCTGGAACCGCTCGGCATGACCGCCACCACGCTGGAGGGCTCCCCCGCGAAGGACGGCGTCTCCTCCGTGACGGACCTGCTGCGCTTCGCCGCGGAGGTCCAGGCCCCGCGGCTGCTGGACCCGCGCACGGTCCTCGAGGCGATGACCGTGCAGTTCCCCTCCACCAAGGGGGTCCTGCCGGGGTACGGCCACCAGAACCCCAACGACTGGGGGCTCGGCTTCGAGATCCGCGACGGGAAGTCCCCGCACTGGACGGGCTCCGGGTCGTCGCCGTCCACCCTCGGCCACTTCGGCCAGTCCGGCACCTTCCTGTGGGTCGACCCCGAGGCCCGCCTCGCCTGCGTCGCGCTGACGGACCGCCCCTTCGGCCAGTGGGCGATCGACGCCTGGCCCCCGTTCACCGACGCCGTCCTCGCCGAACTCCGCGGCTGACGGTCACCCGGCCGTGCCGGACCCCACCGCCGGGTCCGGGGCGGCGAACTCCCACACCAGGAACTCCGACGGGGCGGCGGCCTCCGCCGTGAGGGCGCCCTCCCCGGTGATCCGGGCCGCGTCACCGGCGGTCAACGGCTCGCCGTCGACGCGGAGTCCGCCCGACGCGAGGTGGACGTAGAGGGAACCCGCCGCGGGCAGCGCCACGTTGTCGCCCGCCGCCAGGCGGTGGATGTGCAACACCGCCCGCGCCTCGGGCAGTTCGTACGCCCCCGCCCGGAGTTCCCGCACCAGCCGGTACGCCGGCTCGCCGGGCACGCCCTCCCGCGGGGCCAGCCACATCTGCAGGAACCGGCACGGCACGGAGCCGTCGTTGCGCTCCACGTGCCGCACCCCGCTCCCCGCGCCGAGGTGCTGCAGGTCCCCGGGCCGCACCCGCCGCTCCCGTCCCCCGGAGTCCCGGTGCGTGAGCTCGCCCTCCAGCACCCAGGTCACGATCTCCACGTGGCGGTGCGGATGCTCGTCGAAGCCGGCCCCCGGTTCGAGCCGTTCCTCGTTGACGGCGATCAGCGGCCCGAAGCCGAGGTTGTCCGGGTCGTAGTGCGGGCCGAAGGAGAAGGCGTGGCGGGTGGTGATCCCCGCCCCCGGCTCCCCGCCCGGGTACCGGTCGTCCGCGCGCCGTACGTCGATGGTCACGGCGGTCACGCTACCCGCGCCGCCCTCCCGGCTCCCCGGACCCCGCCCCGGGCCGGGTGTGACGGTCCGCACACGGACCGCGTCCGACCCGGCGCGACGCGACCCGTCCGGCATGGGGCACCCTTGTGGGCGTGCCCGCACCAGATCCTTCCGAACACCGTCCGTCCGCCGCCCACACCCACTCCGCCACGCTGAAACGGCTGGAGCGGTCCTCCGGCAGCCTCGCCGCCCAGGCGATCGCGCGGATGGACGAGACGCTGCCCTGGTACCGGGCGATGCCCCCGGAGAACCGGTCGTGGATCGGCCTGGTCGCGCAGGCGGGCATCGCCGCGTTCACCGAGTGGTTCCGCCGCCCGGAGACCCCCACCCAGGCGATCTCCACGGACGTCTTCGGCACGGCCCCCCGCGAACTGACCCGCGCGATCACCCTGCGGCAGACGGTGGAGATGGTGCGCACCACCATCGAGGTGATGGAGTCCGCGATCGACGAGGTCGCCGCCCCCGGCGACGAGTCGGTGCTGCGCGAGGCCCTGCTGGTCTACGCCCGGGAGATCGCCTTCGCCACCGCCCAGGTGTACGCGCAGGCCGCCGAGGCCCGCGGCGCCTGGGACGCCCGGCTGGAGTCGCTGGTGGTGAACGCGGTGCTCTCCGGCGAGGCCGACGAGGGCGCGGTCAGCCGGGCCGCGGCGCTGGGCTGGAACTCCCCCGAGCACGTCTGCGTGGTGCTGGGCACGGCGCCGGAGGGCGACAGCGAACTGACGGTGGAGGCGATCCGCCGTGCCGCCCGCCACACCAAGCTGCAGGTGCTGACCGGCGTGCTGGGGCACCGCCTGGTGGTGATCGCGGGCGGCAGCGACAACCCGCTGCACGTGGCGAAGTCGCTGATCGGGCCGTTCGCGGCGGGCCCCGTGGTGGCCGGCCCGGTCGTGCCGGACCTGCTGGCCGCGACCCGCTCCGCGCAGGCGGCCACCGCCGGGCTCAAGGCCTGCTCGGCCTGGCCGGACGCCCCGCGCCCGGTGCTGGCGGACGATCTGCTGCCGGAACGCGCGATCGCGGGTGATCCGATGGCGCGCGAGCAACTGGTGGAGGAGATCTACAGACCGCTGGAGGAGGCCGGTTCCGCGCTGCTGGAGACGCTCAGCGTCTACCTGGAGCAGGCGAGCAGTCTGGAGGGCGCGGCGCGGATGCTCTTCGTCCACCCCAACACCGTGCGCTACCGGCTCCGACGTGTGACCGACGTCACCGGGTGGTCACCCTCCGACGTCCGGTCCGCGTTCGCCCTGCGGGTGGCGCTGGTCCTCGGCCGCCTCCAGGACGGTGATCAGCCCGGCTGACCCTTTGTCCGGGTCCTACAATTAGCCCTCCCGTTCTTCGTCCCTGTCCCCACGGGCGGCCGTCGCCGTCTCCAAGAGAGAGTGTGAGAGTGCTCGTACTCGTCGCTCCCGGCCAGGGCGCCCAGACGCCCGGCTTCCTGACTCCTTGGCTCGAACTCCCCGGCGCCGCCGACCGCCTCGCCGCGTGGTCGGACGCGATCGGGCTCGACCTCGCCCACTTCGGGACCGAGGCCGACGCGGACGCCATCCGTGACACCGCGGTGGCGCAGCCGCTGCTGGTCGCGGCCGGTCTGCTGTCCGCGTCCGCGCTGGGCGACGTCACGCCCGGCGCGGTGGCCGGCCACAGCGTCGGCGAGATCACCGCCGCCGCCCTCGCGGGCGTGCTGGAGGACTCCGCCGCCCTGTCGCTGGTGCGCACCCGCGGCCTGGCGATGGCCGAGGCCGCCGCCGTCACCGCCACGGGCATGGCCGCCCTGCTGGGCGGCGACCCCGACGTGACGGTCCCCCACCTGGAGAAGCTCGGGCTGACCCCGGCCAACCGGAACGGCGCCGGCCAGATCGTCGCCGCCGGCACGGCCGAGCAGATCGAGGCGCTGGTCGCGGAGAAGCCCGAGGGCGTGCGCCGCGTGGTGCCGCTCAAGGTCGCGGGCGCGTTCCACACGCACCACATGGCCCCCGCGGTCGACAAGCTGGCCGAGGCCGCCGGGGCCCTCGACCCGGCGGACCCGCGGGTCGCCTACGTCTCCAACAAGGACGGCGCCCGGGTCACCTCCGGGGCCGAGGTGCTGCGGCGTCTGGTCGGCCAGGTGGCCAACCCGGTCCGCTGGGACCTGTGCCTGGAGACGTTCCAGGAGCTCGGTGTGACGGCGCTGATCGAGGTGTGCCCCGGCGGCACCCTCACGGGCATCGCCAAGCGCGCCCTGCCGGGCGTCAAGACGCTCGCCCTGAAGACCCCCGACGACCTCGACGCGGCCCGCGCGCTCATCGCCGACCACGCCTGACGCCCCAGAAGGAGCCGACCGAACATGTCGAAGATCAAGCCCAGCAAGGGCTCCCCGTACGCGCGGATCCTGGGCGTGGGCGGCTACCGTCCCGCGCGGGTGGTGCCCAACGAGGTGATCCTCGAGAAGATCGACTCCTCCGACGAGTGGATCCGGTCGCGTTCCGGCATCCGGACCCGTCACTGGGCGAACGACGAGGAGACCGTCTCGGCGATGTCGGTCGAGGCGGCCGGCAAGGCGCTGGCCGCCGCCGGGATCGCCGCCGAGCAGGTCGGCGCCGTGGTGGTCTCGACGGTGTCGCACTTCGAGCAGACCCCGGCCGTCGCCACCGAGATCGCGGCGAAGCTGGGCACGGACAAGGCCGCCGCCTTCGACATCTCGGCGGGCTGCGCCGGCTTCGGCTACGCGCTGACGCTGGCCAAGGGCATGGTGGTCGAGGGGTCCGCCGAGTACGTGGTCGTGATCGGCGTGGAGCGCCTGTCCGACCTGACGGACCTGGAGGACCGGGCGACGGCCTTCCTCTTCGGCGACGGCGCGGGCGCCGTGGTGGTCGGCCCGTCCGACGAGCCCGGCATCGGCCCCACGGTCTGGGGCTCCGAGGGCGACAAGTCCGGCGTCATCAAGCAGACGGTGTCCTGGAACCGGTACCGCGTGGGCGACCTGGCCGAGCTGCCGCTGGACGAGGCCGGCCGGGTGAAGTTCCCCGCCCTCACCCAGGAGGGCCAGACGGTCTTCCGCTGGGCCGTGTTCGAGATGGCGAAGGTCGCCCAGCAGGCGCTGGACGCGGCCGGCATCGCCCCGGACGAGCTGGACGTGTTCATCCCGCACCAGGCCAACGAGCGCATCATCGACTCGCTCTTCAAGACGCTCAAGCTGCCCGAGACGGTCACGGTCGCCCGCGACGTGCGGACCACCGGCAACACCTCGGCCGCCTCCATCCCGCTGGCGATGGACCGGCTGATGGAGACCGGCGAGGCGAAGAGCGGTGACACGGCCCTGGTCATCGGCTTCGGCGCCGGACTGGCCTACGCCGCGACGGTCGTCACCCTCCCCTAGGCGTTCCGTGCCGGACGACCGGTCCGGCCCGGACATGTGGACGTAGATCGCCACACCCTCAGAAATACATCGACGAAGGAGCGCCCGACATGGCCGCCACGCAGGAAGAGATCGTCGCCGGTCTCGCCGAGATCGTGAACGAGATCGCCGGCATCCCCACCGAGGACGTCAAGCTGGACAAGTCCTTCACCGACGACCTGGACGTCGACTCCCTGTCCATGGTCGAGGTCGTCGTCGCCGCCGAGGAGCGCTTCGACGTGAAGATCCCGGACGAGGACGTCAAGACGCTCAAGACGGTGGGCGACGCCGCCGACTACATCCTCAAGCACCAGGGCTGAGCCGGGCTCAGCGCCTGACGCTCGCCACCTGGCAGCGTCTCCGCGGGGGGTGCCTCGCCGTCAGGGCGCAGGCACCCGCTGCGGAGGCAGTGCGGTGGCGCCGCTGTTCCTCGTACCTCGTTGGAGAAGAGTTCCCGTGAGCCCGACCAATCGCACCGTGGTCGTCACCGGTATCGGCGCAACCACACCGCTGGGTGGCGACGCGGCCTCGACCTGGGAAGGCCTGATCGCCGGACGTTCCGGTGTCGGCCCCCTCACCCAGGACTGGGCCGCCGAGCAGTCCGTCCGCATCGCCGCGCAGATCGCGGTCGAGCCGACCGAGGTCATCCCCCGGCCCCAGGCCCGCCGCCTGGACCGGTCCGCGCAGTTCGCGCTGGTCGCCGCTCAGGAGGCCTGGGCGGACGCCGGTTTCGCCGGCAAGGCCGGTGAGGAGGAGGCGGGCGTCGCGCCCGAGCGTCTGGGCGCCGTCATCGCCTCCGGCATCGGCGGTGTCACCACCCTGCTGGGCCAGTACGACGTGCTGAAGGAGAAGGGCGTCCGCCGCGTCTCCCCGCACACCGTGCCCATGCTGATGCCCAACAGCCCCTCGGCCAACGTGGGCCTGGCCGTGAACGCCCGGGCGGGCGTCCACACCCCGGTCTCCGCCTGCGCCTCCGGCGCGGAGGCCATCGGCTACGCCATCGAGATGATCCGCAGCGGCCGTGCCGACGTGGTCGTCGCGGGCGGCACGGAGGCGGCGATCCACCCGCTGCCGATCGCGGCGTTCGCCAACATGATGGCGATGTCGAAGAACAACGACGACCCCGAGGGCGCCTCGCGTCCCTACGACACGGACCGCGACGGCTTCGTGATGGGCGAGGGCGCCGGTGTCCTGGTCCTGGAGTCCGCCGAGCACGCCGCCGCGCGCGGCGCCCGCGTCTACGCGGAGGCGGTCGGCCAGGGCATCTCCGCCGACAGCCACGACATCGTGCAGCCGGAGCCCGAGGGCCGCGGCATCCAGGCCGCGCTGCGCAACCTGCTGGCCTCCACCGACCTGGACCCGGCGGAGCTGGTCCACGTCAACGCGCACGCCACCTCTACGCCGGCGGGCGACATCGCCGAGCTCAAGGGCCTGCGCGCGGTGTTCGGCGACGACGCCGACCACATCGCGGTCTCCGGCACCAAGTCGATGACCGGTCACCTGCTCGGCGGCGCCGGCGGTGTCGAGTCGGTCGCCACGGTGCTGGCGCTGTACAACCGGGTGGCGCCGCCCACCATCAACATCGAGGAGCTGGACCCGGCGGCGGCCGGGCTCGCCGACGTGGTCCGCGACGAGGCGCGCAAGCTGCCGGTCGACGGCCGGATCGCCGCTCTCAACGACTCCTTCGGCTTCGGCGGCCACAACGTCGTCCTGGCCTTCCGGACGATCTGAGGTCACGCGCCCGAGGGTCGCCGCACCCCAGGTCGCCGCACCGGCACGCGAGAGGGCCCCCGCTCCGGCGGGGGCCCTCTCGTCGTGTCGTGCGGTGCTCCCGGAGGAGGGCGCTTCGGGCGCGGGTCAGACGACCTGGTGGAGCCAGCGGACGGGGGCGCCCTCGCCGGCGTACCGGAAGGACTCCAGCTCGTCGTCCCACGGCTTGCCCAGCAGCTTCGCCAGCTCCGCCTCGAGCTCCGTCTCGCCGTTGCGGGAGCGGGTCAGGGCGGCGCGCAGCCGGTCCTCGGGGATCATGATGTCGCCGTGGATGCCGGTGACGGCGTGGAAGATGCCGAGGCCCGGCGTGCAGCTGTAGCGCTCGCCCTCCGCGCCTGGGCACGGCTCGGAGGTCACCTCGAACCGCAGCATCTGCCAGCCGCGCAGCGCGGAGGCCAGCTTGGACGCCGTACCGGCCTTGCCCTGCCAGGACAGCTCCGAGCGCCAGGTGCCGGGCGCGGCGGGCTGCCGGATCCAGTCCAGGTTCACGCGGGCGCCGAGCACTCCGGCGACCGCCCACTCGACGTGCGGGCACAGCGCGCGGGGAGCGGAGTGCACGTACAGAACCCCACGTGTCGTCACCGAGACCTCCTCAGAGCGGCGCGCTTGCCACGGACAGAACGGACGGACGGGACTCCTGAGTTCCCCGGTCCACACCTGACGGCGTGTCGGAGGAGTCACGGTGCGAGGCTACCGTGCCGACGGGCGCGGAGGGTGACGTACCGTCCGTCCCACGGTGGCGAAACGCCGCCATTCACCCGGTGGGACGCTTGTACGGGTCGGCAAGGTCACATCGGGTCGCCGGCGGGAACTCCCGCGCGTTCTCATGGTGAGGGTCACGTCGCACCGGTGCCCCGGTTCGCCGTGACCATGACGGAAACGGCCGGGCGGAACCGTGGGCCGGGGCCGGGGCCGTGGAGGGAGGAGGACGGGTATGACGATGCGTCGCGGAGCGCGGCCGGCACGCGCCGCCGGGGCCGTCGCCGCCGTCGCCGCGCTGCTGGCGTCGGCCGGCTGCGGCGGCCAGGAGGGTGCGCCGCCGCCGCACCCGAAGGCCTCTCCGCCGCCGTCCTCCTGGGACCGCGCGCCCGACTCGGTGGCGGCGGTCGGCGACTCGATCACCACCGGGTTCGACTCCTGCCAGGTCCTCTCGGACTGCCCGGGCGTGTCCTGGTCCACGGGCGACTCCCCGGAGGTACGGAGCCTCGCGTCCCGGCTGCTGGGCCGCGCGAGGGCGGCCTCGCACAGCTGGAACTTCGCGGAGACCGGCGCGCGGATGTCCGACCTCGGGGCCCAGATGCGGCAGGCCGCGGAGCGGCGGCCCGGGCTGGTGACGGTGCTGGTGGGGGCCAACGACGCCTGCCGCGGGTCGGTGCGGTCGATGACGCCGGTGGAGACCTTCCGCGACCAGTTCGCGTCCGCGCTGCGGACGCTGCGCGAGCGGTCGCCGAAGTCCCAGGTGTACGTGGCGTCGATCCCGGACCTCAAGAGGTTGTGGGAGGTGGGACAGGAGACGCCGATGGGCCGCGAGGTGTGGAAGCTGGGCATCTGCCCGACGATGCTGGGGGAGGCGGAGGCGATGGACCGCAAGGCGGACGAGCGCCGGGGGAAGGTCAGGGACCGGGTGGAGGAGTACAACGAGGCGCTGGCCGAGGTCTGCGCGCGGGACGAGCGGTGCCGGACGGACGGAGGTGCGGTGTACGCCTACCGGTTCGGCGCCCGGCAGCTCAGCCGGTGGGACCTGTTCCACCCCAGCGTGGACGGCCAGGCGAGGCTGGCCGACATCGCCTACCGGGCCGTCACGGCCTAGGGTGGCGATCATGAGCAGCGAACTCTTCGGCGCCCTTCCCGACGGCGCCCAGGTGCACCGGTGGACCCTGGCGCGGGCCGGGGTGCGGGTGCGGGTCCTGACGTACGGCGGGATCCTGCAGTCGGTGGAGACGCCGGACCGCGACGGCCGTACGGCCGGCATCGCGCTCGGCTTCGACGGGCTAGACGGGTACCGCAAGTTCACCGGTCCGTTCTACGGGGCGCTGATCGGCCGGTACGCCAACCGGATCGCGGGCGCCCGGTTCACCCTGGACGGCGTCGACCACGCGCTGCCGGCCAACGACGGGGCGAACTGCCTGCACGGCGGTGACGACGCCTTCGACAAGCAGGTCTGGCAGGCCGAGCCGGACGGCGACCACGCGCTGCGGCTGTCCCGGGTGAGCCCCGCCGGTGAGGCGGGCTTCCCGGGCCGGCTGGAGGTCTCCGCGGTGTACGCGCTGGAGGAGGACGGCGCGCTGTCGCTGACCTACGAGGCGGTCACGGACGCGCCGACGGTGGTGAACCTGACCAACCACACCTACTGGAACCTGGCGGGCGCCGGCTCGGGCACGGCCCGGACGCACCGGCTGCGGCTGGCCGCCTCCCGGTACACGCCGGTGGACGGCGCGAACATCCCGGTCGGCGCCCCGGCGGAGGTCGCGGGGACGCGGTTCGACTTCCGGGGGTCGGAGGGGCGGCCCACCGGCGAGGGCTACGACCACAACCTCGTCCTCGACAAGGGGGTCACCGCGGAGGCCGCCCCGGTGGGCGAGATGTGGGAGGAGTCCACGGGGCGGGTCCTGACCGTCTCGACCACGGAGCCGGGCATCCAGGTCTACACCGGCGACTTCCTCGAGGGCCCCTTCTCCCCCGGCGACGGCGTGGCCCTGGAGACCCAGCACTACCCCGACGCGCCCAACCGTCCCGACTTCCCCTCCACCGTGCTCCGCCCCGGCACCACGTTCCGCTCCCGCACGGTCTACGGCTTCGGCACGCGGTGACGCCGCGGGGGCGGCACGAGCGCGCCGCCCCCGCCCGTGCCGCCCCCGCCCGCGCCTCCGCCCCCGCCCGCGCCTCCGCCCGCGCCCGCGCCTCCGCCCGCGCCCGCGCTCACGCGGTCCGCGTCACGGCTTCGTCAGCGACGGGGGCGCGGCGTCGCCCGCTCCCCGGGCGTCGTCCCCCGTGGTCCCGGCGCTCCGGCCGTCGACGGTGTCCTCGCCGAGGAGGTCGCGGGCGAGGAGCGTGGCGCCGGCGACGACCCCCGGCATCAGCAGCACCGCCAGGAACGGGACGAGGAAGGTGACCGCCAGCGGCGTCCCGAACCCCCACACCAGCGTCTTCCGCGACCGCAGCAGCTCCAGCCGGTCGCGCAGCACGACGCCCCGCCGCTGCATCGCCACCGCGGTCAGTTCCTCCGTGAGGAAGAACCCGGTGACGAAGAAACCGACGACCGGCACCACGGTCTGCCCCACCACCGGCACGAACCCGAGGACGAACAGCAGCAGGCCCCACAGCGCCGCCCGGACGACCACCCGCAGGCTGTCCCGTCCGGAGATCCACAGCTCCCGCAGCAGCGGCAGGTCGGAGACCGCGGCCGTGCCGTCGGGCGAGACGTCGCGGTCGACCCGCTCGGACAGCGCCTCGTAGAACGGCTGGCCTATCAGCAGGGTCATCGCGGTGAAGGTGAGCACCGCCGCGAGCAGCGACCCCGCGTAGAGCAGCACGGTGAAGGCGCCCCGCACCAGGCCCGCCCAGGTGTCCGACCAGTCGTCGGCGAACGGCGTCGCCCAGGTGACCAGGTCGGAGCCCCAGGTGAAGAGGGCGACGAGCAGCCCGACGTAGAGCACCAGGGTGATCAGCCCCGGGACGAGGCCGAGGCCGTAACTCCGGCCGTGCCGGGCGACCCAGCGCTGCCCCTTGAACAAGTAACCGAAACCCACCGCGAGATCACGCATGACGCGAACCCTAGCGGTGCGTCCCGGCGGCCGAGCAGGCACCATGGGACTCATGTCCCACTCAACTGATCTCCCCGCACAGAGCCGCGCCTGGCACCTGAAGAGCCGTCCGGTCGGCGAACCGAAGCCGGACGACTTCGCCCTGGTCGAGAGCGAGCTGCCCGAACTGGAGGACGGCCGGATCCTCGTCCGCAACGTCTACTTCTCGGTGGACCCGTACATGCGGGGCAGGATGTCGGACGCCAAGTCCTACGTCGCCCCGTTCGAGCTGGACAAGCCGATGCAGGGCCACGCCGTGGGCGAGGTCGTCGCCTCGAACTCCGACGACTTCGCGGTCGGCGACCACGTGGTGCACATGCTCGGCTGGCGCGACTACGCCGCGCTGGACGCCCGCCACGCCGTCAAGGTGGACCCGGACGCGGTGCCGCTCTCCGCCTACCTGGGCGTGCTGGGCATGCCCGGCCTGACCGCGTACGCGGGCCTGTTCCGCGTGGCCTCCTTCAAGGAGGGCGACAGCGTCTTCGTCTCCGGCGCGGCCGGCGCGGTCGGCTCCCAGGTGGGGCAGATGGCGAAGCTGAAGGGCGCCTCCCGGGTGATCGGCTCGGCCGGCTCCGCGGAGAAGGTCCGGCTGCTCACCGAGGAGTACGGCTTCGACGCGGCGTTCAACTACAAGGACGGCCCGGTGAGCAAGCAGCTCCGCGAGGCCGCGCCGGACGGCGTCGACGTCTACTTCGACAACGTGGGCGCCGACCACTTGGAGGCGGCGCTCGGCTCCCTCAACGTCGGCGGCCGGATCGCGGTCTGCGGCATGATCGCCGTCTACAACGCCACCGAGCCGGTGCCGGGGCCGCGGAACCTGGCCCGGCTGATCCAGACCCGCGGCCGCATCGAGGGCTTCCTGGTCGGCGACCACGAGGACCTGCGCCCGGCCTTCACCGAGGAGGCGGGCGCCTGGATCCGCTCCGGCGACCTCAAGTACCGCGAGACGGTCACCGAGGGCATCGAGAACGGCGTGGACGCCTTCCTCGGCATGCTGCTGCGCGGCGACAACGTCGGCAAGGCGGTCGTCAAGGTCTGACGCCCACCGACGCCGCCCCGCCCCCGCTCCCCCGCTCCCGCCCGCGCCCGTCCCGTCAGGCGCACCACCACAGCACCCGCTCGCACGTCGGGGACGGCGTGGGGGTGGGGGCGGGCGGCGCGGAGGTGGTGGGCGGGGCCGAGGTTCTCGGCGGCTCCGCCGGGCCCGAGGCCCGCACCGGGGCCTCCTGCGACGCCGAGGAGGGCGACGGGCCCTCCTCGGCCGGGGCCGGGGCCGAGGCGGAGGCGGAGGCGGAGTCCGACGCGTCGGCGTCCGCGGACACCGACGCCGACGCGGACGCGTCCGGGGGCGACGACGCCGTGTCCGCGCCGGGCACGGGGCTCTCGGCCCGCAGCGCGGCCACCGACGCGGACTCCGCCACCGTCGACGGCCGCGGGTCCGCGGTCGCGGCGGTCGGCGCGGAGGTGTCCTGCCCTCCGACGGCGGCGATCCCGAGCCCCAGCGCGCCCAGCAGGCACGCCGCTATCGCGATCATGCGCCCCGGTCCGCGGCCTCGGCGCCACGCGGCCTCGCGGGGGGCGGGCGCCGCCGCCCGGGGGGTGCGGAGTCCGGCGCGGCGGCCTCCGGGGCTCCTGACATCCCCTCCGCGCCTGGTGTCCCCGGCGCCGGTCGCCCCCACGCCGGACTCCTCGACCGCGACCTCGACGTCCTCCGCCGCACCGGCGTCGGGCTCGGCCGGCTCGGCGGATTCGGCGCGTACGTCGTCGGCCTCGGCGTACTTGTGGAGTTCCCAGGCCGGCGTTCCGCAACCCGGGCAATTGAACTGCGAGTTGAGGTGGCGCCGGCACTGCGCGCAGTAGTCCATGAGGCTGGAAGAGTAGGTGCCCGACCGGTGCGTTTCCGGGGTGCCCGCGTGAAGGTCGTGTGCGGCCTTGACGCGGGCCCGGGGAGGTGCGCACCGTGCGCGACGGCCCGACTCCGCTGCGCGCAGGGCGGGTTCAGGACGTCGTCCACCCCTGGGCGCGGGTGAGGTCGAGGACGCAGGAGCGGACCTGTTTCAGCTGGGCGGCGGTGAGGGTGGGGACGGCGTCGAGCAGGGCCTCGGTGAGCTCCGCGCGGAAGTCGGAACCCGCGCCGGGGCGGGCCGCCGGGGCCGCGGGCCGGGCGGCGGGCCTGAGGAGGCGGATCTCGGCCCCCTTCGGCCCCTTGTCGCCCATCTCCAGCAGGAACTCGACCTCGCTGCCCTCCGCGTACAGGTACTTGTCGTCGAGGAGGTCGTTGGCGTGCATGAAGACGTCCTCGCCGCCCTCGTCGGGGGCGATGAACCCGTACCCGCGCACCTCGTCGAACCTCAGCACCCTGCCGGTCGTCAGCACCGTGGTCCCCTCCACCTTCCTCGGCCGTCGCGGCCGTCGGAGTACGGCCGGGCGGTGGTCGAAGTTACCGGTGTGGCGCCCGGTGCAGGGCGGCTTTCGCTCGGGTCGTGCTTCTCACACGGCCGGACCGCCCCCGCGAATCCGGCATTTCCGGGACAACCGGACGGGCGGACGGTGGCGCGCGGAGCCCGCCGCGGCGTATCGGGTGCGGCCCCTGTGGAGAATGGGGCGCGCGCGTCGATGTGGCGCGGGAGTCGGCGGAGGTTCTGTTGGTGTTCACCAGGCGTACGTTCGGTGCTCTGGCCGGGACCGCGGTGCTCGGACTGGCGCTCGAGGGCGGCAGCACGGCGGCGCCGCCGACCGCCTCCGCCTCGCGGAACGTGCCGACCGGCCGCCCGCCCGCCCCGCCGCGCGCCGACCGGCGGCCCCACTCGGTGCGCCACGACCGGTACTCGCTGATCGTCGACGGGCAGCGCCTGGTGCTGTGGTCCGGGGAGTTCCATCCGTTCCGGCTGCCCAGCCCCTCGCTGTGGCGGGACGCGCTGCAGAAGATCCGCGCCTCGGGCCACAACGCGGTGACCGTGCCGGTGGTGTGGAGCCACCACTCCCCCGCGCCCGGCCGCCACGACTTCACCGGCGTGCACGACCTGGACCTCCTGCTGCGCACGGCCGCGGAGGAGAGCCTGTACGTGGTGCTCCGCCCCGGTCCGTTCCTCGGCGCGGACCTGGACGCGGGCGGGCTGCCCGGCTGGCTGGCCGCGGTGGAGGGCGAGCCCCGGGCCGACGAGCCGGCCTACCTGCGGCACGTGGACGCCTGGCTGACCGCGGTCGACCGGATCGCCCGCCGCCACCAGTACACCAAGGGCCGCGGCACGCTGCTGCTCTACCAGTTCACCGACGTCAGCGGCGCCTCGTCCGCCGCCTACCGGGAACACCTGTACGCCAAGGTGCGCGGGGACGGGATCGACGTGCCGGTGTTCCACAAGGAACTGGACCCGGCCTCCGGCTCCGCCGCCCCGGACCCGTCCGTCCCCCCGCGGGACCGCGGGCTGTACTTCGGGGCGGCCGCCACCGAGCGGTCGCGCCCGCGCACCGCCGGGGTGCTCGCCGAGTTCCCCGCCGGCGAGGCGGTGCCCTGGGGCGGCGGCCGTCACGGGCGGCAGGGCCACGAGGCGGTGCGGCGGGAGTTCGACGCCGCCTACGTGCGGCGCGTCTGCCTGACCGACGTCGCCAACGGGCTCACCGTCCACAACACGCGGACCGCCTTCGGCGGCACCAACTGGGGCTGGCAGGGCGGCCCGTCCACCATCACCTCCTACGACCTCGCCGCCGCCCACGACGAGGCCCGCCTCCCCACCCCGAAGCTGGCCGCCGTGCAGCAGATCGGGAACATGCTCCGCACCGTTCCCGACCTGGCCAAGCTGCACCGCGCCGCGGACGTGCGCGCGGACGACGACCGGGTGCGGGTCTACCACCTCACCAATCCGGACACCGGCTCGCACACCTATGTGCTGCGCAACGACGCGGACGTGGAGGTGACCACCTCGCTGCGGGTGGCCGGCTCCGACCTGCCGGTCGAGATGACGGTGCCCCCGCGCGACGCCCGGCTGATGATGTCGCGGCTGCGCCTCGGGGAGCGGATGATGCGCCACTCGACGGCCCAGCCGATGATCTTCCTGCCGGTCGGTTCGATGGACGTGGCGGTCTTCACCGGCCCGCGGGAGGAGCTGGTCGAGGTGGTCCTGGAGTGCCCGGGGAACCCGGTGACCACCCGGCTGGACCCGGAGCCGGCCTGGGCGCTCGACCGCAACCTGCTGCGGGTGACCGCGCCGCTGGGCCGGGGCGGCCTGAGCCGGGTGATGGTGGAGGGCGGCGGCAGCCGGCGCCCGCTGCTGCTGGTCTTCGCGGACGAGAACGACGCGGCCCGTCTGTGGCCGGTGAGGACCCGCAAGGGCGACTTCCTGGTCTACGGTCCGTCGCTGGTGCGCACCGTGACGCCGCACGAGGACAGCGTGGACCTCACCGGCGACGTGCGGTCCCTGACCGGCCTGGAGGTGTGGGCGCCCGGCGGGATCGGCTCGGTGACCTGGAACGGCGTCCGGGTGCGGACCACGGTCTCCCGGGCCAACGCCCTGGTGGCGACCAGGCGGCTGGGCCCGCCGCCGGCCGTGGAACTGCCGGCGCTGACCGGCTGGCACCGCCGCGCCGAGAACCCGGAGGCCGACCCGCGCTACCCGGACGGCGGCTGGCGCACCGCGGACCGGGAGTCCTCCACGAGCACCACCCCGGTGCCCGCAGGAGGGCCGGTGCTCTTCGCCGACGACTACGGCTTCCACTACGGCGACCTCTGGTACCGCGGCCGCTTCGGCGACGCCCGCGGGGCGGCGGCCGTGCGGCTCTCCTACCGCGCGGGACCGCAGGGCCTGGTGATGGCCTGGCTGGACGGCGAACCGCTGGGCGTCCACCGGCGCCCCGACGACACGGGCGGCACGGGCGGCACCGGCGACACGGGCGGCACCGGCGACACGGGCGGCCCCGGCGGCGCGGGCGGGGACGGCGAGGTCACCGCGGAGTTCCCGGTCCCCGCCGAGCTGCGCACCCCGGGCGCCCATGTGCTGGCGGTGCTGGTGCGGCCCATGGCCCGCGACGTGGGCAGCGGCCCGGCCGGCGCCTACAAGGCGGCGCGCGGTCTGACCTCGGTGGCCTTCGAGGGCGCGCGCCCCGCCGTCGAGTGGCGGGTGCGGGGCGCCGTCGCGCCGGACCCGGTACGCGGGCCCATGAACAACGGCGGCCTGTACGGCGAGCGGAAGGGCTGGCACCTGCCCGGGCCGGTGGACGGCGAGGGCTGGGAGCCCGCCGCGCTGCCGGTGCCGGAGGAGGACCGGGAGGCGCGGCAGGGCGTCACCTGGTACCGCACCGCCTTCACCCTGGACGTGCCCGCCTCGGTGGACGCCTCGATCGGGCTGGTCCTGGAGGACGACCCGTCGTCGGCCTACCGGGCGCAGATCTTCCTCAACGGCTGGAACCTCGGCCTGTACGTCAACGACACAGGTCCTCAGCACACCTTCGTGCTGCCGAACGGGGTGCTGCGCACACGGGGTGAGAACACACTGGCCCTGGCCGTCCTGTCCGACGGGACCACACCGGCCGGTCCGGGCAGGGTCGGGCTGAAGCTGCTCGGCTCGGCCGCGGGCGGGACGCCGGTGCAGGACGTGGACTCCCCGGGCAGGTGACCGCATGACCTCCGCGCACCGCTCCGGCCCGCCGGGCACGCCGTTCACCCGGCGGGACTTCCAGCTGGTGCTGCTGCGCCGCATGGCCGACCACAACGCGGAGCTGGTGGAGGAGGCCCGCCGGCGGCTGGGCGCGTCGGCGGCCGACATGCGGGAGGCGAACCGGCGGTGGCAGGCCATGGTCCGCTCGCCGCGCGGCCGGTCGGCGGCGGCCCGGTACCGCTCGGTGCTGGGCGAGCCGGAGCTGGTCCGCCGCCGGGTGATCGGCGACCTGGAGTGCGAGGCGCGGCTGTGGCCGGTACCGCTCTGGCCGGACCTGCGGTTCGAGGTGCTGGTGGGCCCCACGGGGGCGGTATGGAACGAGTGGCTGGTCCGCGCGCCGGGCGAGCCGGGAGCCCGCCCGCGCACCCTGGAGGACCTGACGCCGTGGTCCTGCACGGTCGACGAGGCGGCCCGGGCGTTCCCCGGCGCCCGGCCGCTGCAGGGCAGCGCCCCGACCCGGTGGGGGCTCGCGCTGACCGTCCCGGACGCGGACGGAGCGCGCTGGGACTGCGTCGCCGAGTTCACCTGGGGCCTGCTCCAGCGGCTGGCGGTGACGGGGGCCGCGGCCGGGTAGGAATCAGCCGCCCGGACACCGCCTGCGCACCCCCGGCACCGCCCGAGCACCAGGCGAGCACCAGCCCAGGCGCCCCCTGCACACCCTCGACACAGCCCAAGCACCAGCCCAAGCTCGACACAGCCCAAGCACCAGCCCAAGCCCCGCCCGCACCCCCGCACAGCCCGAGCAACCATGCGAGCACAAGCCCAGGCGCCGCCTGCGCACCCTCGACACGGCCCAGGCGCCCCCTGCGCACCCTCGACACGGCCCAAGCACCAGCCCAAGCCCCGCCCGCACATTCCCGGCACCGCCCGAGCACCAGTCCAGTCACAGCCCCGAGCACCGCCCCAGCACCACCGAGCAGCAGCCCAGGCACAGCCCAGGCGCCACCCGAGCACCGGTCCAGGCACAGCCCGAGCACCACCCGAGCAGCACCCGGGTACCGTCCGGGCACCGCCCCGGCGCCACCCGGCACCCACGCCCCGCCCCGCCCCGCCGCGAAGGAGCACCGATGTCCCGTCCCCCGCTGCCGTTGTTCCCCCTCCTCCACGATCCGGCCGCCGCCGCCCGTCCGGCGCTGGCCTTCGGGGACGACCGCCTGACCTACGGGGAGCTGGCGGGCGTGGCCGGAGCGGTGGCCGCCGGGCTCCGCGGCCTCCCCGACGCCGGTGCGGGCCGCCGGGTCGCGGTGTGGGCGACGCCCGAGCCGGAGACCGCCGTGGCGGTGGTGGGAGCCCTGGCCGCGGGCGCGTGCGTGGTCCCGCTCAATCCCCGCTCCGGCGAGAAGGAACTGGCCCACATACTGGCCGACAGCGCCCCGGACGCGGTGCTGGCGGCCCCCCGCGTCCGGCTGCCGGAACAGCTCGCCGGGCCCGCCCGGCTCGACGTCGATCCGGGGGCGCGCGCCGCCCTGCCGGAGGACACCGCCGGGCCGTCCGCCCCCGCCCTGGTCGTCTACACCTCGGGCACGACCGGCCCGCCCAAGGGCGCGGTGATCCCCCGCAGCGCGGTCGCGGCCACCCTGGACGCCCTGGCCGACGCCTGGGCGTGGACCGGTGACGACGTGCTGGTGCACGCGCTCCCGCTCTTCCACGTGCACGGCCTGGTCCTCGGGGTGCTGGGCCCCCTGCGGCGCGGCGGCGGCCTGCGCCACCTGGGCTCCTTCGACACCGCGCGGGTGGCGCGGGAGCTGAACGCCGGCGCGACGATGCTCTTCGGCGTGCCGACGATGTACCACCGGATCGCCGCGGCCCTGCCGTCGGAGCCGGACCTGGTGAAGGGCCTGGCCTCCGCGAGGCTGCTGGTGTCCGGTTCGGCCGCGCTGCCGGTCCACGACCACGAGCGGATCCGGTCCGCCACCGGGCGCGGGGTGATCGAGCGGTACGGGATGACGGAGACGCTGATGAACACCAGCGTCCGCGCGGACGGCGAGCCCCGCGCGGGAACCGTCGGCGTCCCGCTGCCGGGCGTCGGGCTGCGGCTGGTCGACGAGGACGGCGCCCCGCTGACCGTGCGCGACGGGGAGACCGTGGGCGAGATCCAGGTCCGCGGGCCGAACCTGTTCACCGGCTACCTGAACCGCCCGGACGCCACGGCCGCCGCCTTCACCGGGGACGGGTGGTTCCGCACCGGCGACATGGCGGTCCTCGAACCCGACGGGTACGTGCGGATCGTGGGGCGCAGGGCCACCGACCTGATCAAGAGCGGCGGCTACAAGATCGGCGCGGGCGAGATCGAGAACGCCCTGCTCGAGCACCCGGGGGTGGGCGAGGCCGCGGTCACCGGCGCGCCGGACCCGGACCTGGGCGAGCGGATCGTCGCCTGGATCGTGCCCGCCGACCCGCAGTCGCCGCCGGGCCTGGAGGAGCTGGCCGGCCATGTCGCCCGCCGCCTCGCGCCCCACAAGCGGCCCCGCGAGGTGCGCCTGCTGGAGGCCCTGCCGCGGAACGACATGGGCAAGGTGATGAAGCGTGTATTGGACACCTGTTCTGCCACTCCCTTGATCAGGTGATCACTCCTCAAACACCCGCACGTCAACTCTCCGGGACGGAATGCTCACTGTGTGCCGACGGAGACGGGCTGCAGACCGGCGGTCGGCGCATGTCCCAGCAAGAGATTCATGTCCCGAGGAGTAGTTCCCATGAACGTCATCACCGACGCGCTCGCCTGCATCGCCCACTTCCTGGGCTGGCTGGTCTGACCCGACCGCCCTGGCGGTGAGCCGCCGGTAGCGCAACGCCGGGCGGCGCCGTCTCCCCGTCCCAGGGAGGCGGCGCCGCCGTCGTCGTTCTACGCGGGACCCGTCAGGGTCCGCGCACGGGCATCCGTCAGGGTCACCTCACGCCGATGGCGCGGACGATCTCCTGGCGGACCGACCCGTCCTTGTCGTCGCGGACCTCGGCCCGCAGCGAGACGTGGTCCGTGCCGCGCGGCGCGGAGAGGGTGCCGCGCCAGGCGTCGCCCTCGCGGCGCAGGTCCACCTTCCGCCAGGTGGCGCCGTCGTCGTAGGACACCTCCAGCTTGCCGGACCGCAGCTTCCCGGTCCCGCTCGCGCCGCTGACGTACTCGCCGCTGATGGCGATCGGCACCCGCTGCCCCGCCCGGATGTCGCCGGACAGGTCGGTGGTGACGTGGAAGCCCAGGTTGAGCAGCGGCAGCGTGACGGTGCCGTCCGTCGCTCCGGAGCGGAAGGTCCACTCACCGTGGCCCTTGGCGGACAGGTCCCACTTCTCCGGGTCGAGGGCGGTGTCGGTGACCAGCCGGTAGGTCTGCTCCTCGGCGGGCGCCTCCCACACGTTGAGGCCGCTGCCCTGGCCGCGGGCCAGCCGCGTGCCGTCCTCCGCGTACACCTCGGTGACCTGCGTCATGCCGGTGCCGTCGGCCCAGACGTCGCCGAAGCCGGTGTGGTCGGGGCCGGAGTCGCCCCAGCCGGGGACGTTGAAGGCCAGCGAGTCGCCGGTGCGGGTCTGGCCCCAGCCGAGGCCCTCGCCCATCCAGGGGTGCCAGACGGGGCGGAACCAGTTCAGGTCGTGGCGGTCGCCCGCCCGGTAGGTGACCAGACCGGAACGCTGCTCCATCGCCCCGTCGTTCATCGTGGTCACCTCGTGCCAGGTCAGGCCCTTCTCGACGGTGACGTGGTCGGTGCGGCGGTGCGGGAAGGAGACCCGCTCGCGGAAGCCGACGCCGACGGGGAAGGTGTCGGTGATCGAGTAGCGGAACTCGCTGCCGGCGTCGCTCGGCCGGGTCGCGTGGAACGCCACGTCCACCCTGCCGAGGTCGTCGCGGTCGGGGGCGTACACCAGGCTGCGGTCCGGGATGGCGCCCGGGTGGCCCTCGGTCAGGTCGTAGACGAACGGGGTGTTCGGCGTGCCCTCGGCCTTGACGGTGCCGCTCCTGCGGAGCCGTTCGGCGTCGGCGGCGTTCAGCGAGGCGACGGGCAGCGGCGCCTCGGCGCCGGTGACCAGGTCGCCGGCCCAGCGGCTGAGCCTGCCCCGCTGGTCGTCGGTGACGAAGAGGAACTTCGCGCCGGCCTCGTGCGCGGCACGGGCCAGGGCGGTCAGGTCGGTGTCCTCGCCGACGGTGGCCAGGACGGCCTTGCCCTTGGCGTTCGCGGTGACCGGACCGGTGCCCACGTCGGCCAGCCGCAGGCGCAGGTCGCCGTCGAGGAGGGGCGCTCCGGCCTGGGGCAGCGCCTCGTCGAGCCCGCGCACCTGCAGCAGCGGCTTGCCGAGCCGCCACCGGGTGCGGTACTCGAACGTGCCGTCCGTGACCTTGCGGGTCGGGGCGGCGTAGATCGTGTCGTAGGCGAGCGGGATCTGCAGCGCCGCGACCGCCGAGAAGCCGTTGGCCTCGCGGGCGTACTCCATGAGCAGCTGCCGGGTCTCGGTGCGGTCGTCGACCTTCGCGTCGATCTCGCGCAGCTCGGTGCCGTCGAGGGTGATCTCCCGGTCGCGGTCGAGCACGACCTCGGGCTCCACCAGCAGGCCGAGGCCCAGCGAGTCGCGGCCGTGGGCGCCGGTGACGTCGAGGAAGGTGTCGACGCTGTAGGTGCCCGGGGGCAGCCGCAGTTCGACCGTCCCGTCGTCGCCGGTGGAGGCGGGCTGCGCCCAGCTCCCGGCGGCCAGCTTCTGCACCGCCAGGCCGGCGTTCGCCGGCTTGCCCTCACGGTCCTTGACGTGGACCGTCAGGGTGTAGCGCTCCTCCTCCTTGACCAGGCCGAACGCGGTGTGGGCGACGGGCTCGCCGGCCACCGAGGCGACGACGTGCCCGCTGGTGTTGCCCACCGGCGCGTCGGTGCCGTCACCGGTCACGGTGGTGGAGGCGGTGCCGTTGGCGGGCACGGTCAGCGTGGTGTCGGCGAGGGTGGCGACGCCCTCCCCGCCCTCCAGGGACAGCTCCAGCTCGACCGCGCGGTCGCCGGAGTTGGTGTACGTGACGGTCCTGGTCCGCGGGGTGTTCTCCTCGTAGGGCCAGCTGTGGAAGCCGAGGTCCACGCTGCCGGTCGCGGTCACCGAGGCCGACAGCGCCTCGGGGACGCGGACCCGGCCGGAGCCGAGGGTGTACACGGAGGTGTCCAGCCGCTTCGAGGTGGACATCAGGGCGTTCTTGAGCTGCTCGCCCGTCCAGTCCGGGTGCTGCTGGGCCAGCAGCGCGGCCACGCCGGATATGTGCGGGGTGGCCATGGAGGTGCCGCTCATGGCGACGTAGTCGCCGGAGCCCTCGGAGAGGGTGGAGCGGGCGGCGAGGATGCCGACGCCGGGCGCGGCCAGGTCGGGCTTGAGGGCGTTGTCGCCGAACCGGGGGCCCGCGCTGGTGAAGTACGCGGGCGCGTCCTCGGCGTCGACGGCGGCGACGGTCAGCGCGGCGTCGGCGGCGCCGGGCGAGCCGATGGACGAGGGGCTGCCGGTGTTGCCGGCCGCGATCACGAAGAGCGCGCCGGTCTCGCGGGAGAGGGTGTTGACGGCCTGGGCCATCGGGTCGGTGCCGTCGCTGGGCTCCGGGGAGCCGAGGCTCATGGAGACGATCTTGGCGTCGACGTCCCGGGCGGCCCACTCCATGCCGGCGATGATCTGCGACTCGGTGCCGGAGCCGGAGTCGTCGAGGACCTTGCCGACGGCCAGGGTCGCGTCGGGGGCGACGCCCTTCTCCTTGCCGCCGGAGGCGGCGCCGCTGCCGCCGACGGTGGAGGCGACGTGGGTGCCGTGGCCGTCGCGGTCGGCGACCTCCTCCCCCTCGATGAAGCTGCGGGACTGCGCGACGCGTCCCTTCAGGTCGGGGTGGGAGGCGTCGACGCCGGTGTCGAGCACGGCGACCGTGACGCCCTTGCCGGTCAGCCCGGCCTCCCAGGCGGCGCCGGTGCCGATCTGGGCGTTGCTCTCGGCCATGGTGGCCTCGACCCGCCCGTCCAGCCAGACGCCCCGCACACCCGCCTGGCGGGTGACGGCGTGCCAGAACTCGCGGCCCTTCTCGGCGGTGACGGCGGCGCCCCGGACGCTGGGCAGCGACCGTTCGCGGTCGGCGGCCTCGGGGGTGGTGGTCCGGGCCCCCTTGCCGTAGGTGACGATCAGCGGGAGCTCGTCGGTCCTGGCGTCGGCCAGGCCCTACTCGATCAGCCCGGTGACGTCGAAGAGCCGCCGGTCCAGGGTGCCGTCCCGCAGGAGCGGCTCGGCCTCCTCGGGGACGACCACGACGTCGCCGTTCACGACGTCGGTGCGCACGGCGCCGGTGACGCCCGCGGGGGCCTGGACGTCGACGGTTCTTCGGCCGCCGCCCAGTTCGGTGACGGTGACCTGGTGGCCCGTCACGAGGGTGACGGTGTGCGAGGCGTCGGCCTTCCGCGCCGGCGTCTGCGGGGAGGGCGCGGCCGGGGCGGCTCCGGCGGGGGCGACCGGGGTCAGCAGCGCGCAGGCGAGGCAGGCGGAGACCAGGCCGGCGGCGCGGCGGGGGCTGCGGGGGCGTGCGGCAGGGGGGCGTTCGGCAGGGAGGCGTTCGGAATGGGGGCTCATCTACCCTCTCTTCGTCCAGCGGCCGCCGGGAGGTGACGGGCGCTCGCCGACGATTCTTCGCAGGCCAGGTCACCGTCGGGTCACGACCGGGGGGCGGGAATGCGCCGTGACGCTAACCCGCCTCCCGCTGGGGGCCGTCCGGGGTCCCGCGCCGCCCCTTCGGCCGCCGGCCGGGGCACGGCCACCCGTCCGGGCCGCACCCGGCCGGGCTGCTCCGGCGGGCGCGCCGTCCCGGCCGGTCGCAGGATGCGGGAAGAGGGGCGCCGGCCGGGCGTCGTCCACCGCATTCGGGAGGATCCACTCGTGACCGCCAATCTGGAGCAGTTGCGCCGCTGCCACTTCGCCGTGGACCTCGGCGCCGCGCGGACCCGCGTCTACGTCAAGGGCGCCGGGCTGGTCGTCGACCAGCCCTCGGTCGCCGCCGTGAACACCCGGACGGGCGCGCTGATCGCCGTCGGCGAGTTCGCCGAGAAGATGACCGGCCGCACGCCCTCCTACATCAAGACGGTCCGCCCGGTCTCCGGCGGCACGGTGGTCGACATCGAGATGGCGCAGCGGATGCTGCGGCACCTGATCGGCGAGAAGACCCGGCGCCTGCTGCGGCGCAAGCCGCGGCTGCGGGCGGCGGCCTGCACCCCGCACGACGCCGACCCGCTGGCCCGGCGGGCCACCGTGGAGACGCTGGTGGGTCTGGGGGCCCGCCGGGTCGAGCTGGTGGACACGCTGATCGCGGCCGCCGTGGGCTGCGGTCTGCCGGTGGAGCGGGCCGAGGCCACCATGATCATGGTGTGCGGGGCGGCGGCCACGCAGGTGGCGGTGCTGTCGCTGGGGTCGATCGTGACGGCGGAGCGGATCCCGGTCGGCGGCGAGGCCGTGGACAACGCGATCGTCCAGCACCTGCGGCACGAGCACGAGCTGATGCTGCCGAGCCAGTCGGTGCGCCCGCTGCAGCTCGCCCTGTCCGGCAACGGCCTCACCCCGCACGGCCCGGCCACCACGGAGATCCACGGCCGTGACGTGGCGACGGGCCTGGCCCGGTCGGTCCGGGTGGACACCGCCGCCGTGCGCAACGCCATCCAGACGCCGCTGACCGCCGTCCTGGACGGCATCGGCAAGGTGCTCCGCGACTGCCCGCCCGACCTGGTGGCGGACCTCGCCGACCGCGGCATCATGATGGTCGGCGGCACGGCGCTGCTGCCGGGGTTCGACCAGATGCTGCGGCAGGCCACCGGGATGCCCGTCCACATCGCCGAGCGCCCCGACGTCTGCGCGGTGCAGGGCCTCGGCGCCATGCTGGACGGCAAGATCGAGCCGCTGGTGCTCGACCCGCTGGCCGGCTGACCGCCGCGCCCGGGCCTCCCGCCCGCGGCCGCGGCTCCGGGCCCGGGCCTCGGCTCCGGCTTCGGCTCCGGCTCCGGCTCCGGCTCCGGCTCCGGCTCCGGCTCCGGCGGATCAGAGCGCCAGGTAGGCGCGGATGGTGGTGCCGTAGCCGCCGGTGTGCACGCGCACCAGGTCGGCCAGCAGGTTGACGGTGAGCAGGCCCCGCCCGCCGATCTGGTCGCGGCCGGCCGGACGGCGCCCGGCCAGCGGGTCGGTCAGCTGCCCGGCGTCGCGGACCTCGCACACCAGGTGTCCGTCCTCGGACCACAGCCGCACGGTGCCCCGGCCGCCGCCGTGGACGACGCTGTTGGTGGTGAGCTCGGCCACGATCAGCGCGAAGTCGTCCAGCCGGTCGGCGGCGAGTCCGGTCTGCGCGGCCTCGGCGACGCTGCGGTGCCGGGCCGTCGGCAGCGACTCGGCGTCGTAGTCGAAGCTCAGGCGGATCCCGCAGGGCGCCTCGGGCAGGGGCTGGTTGTACCGCGCGACGAGGCCGTCCGGGTCGTAGGCCGGGCTGTCGCTCTGCCGTCCGCCGCCGTCGATCACCACGGGGTGGGTGACGTAGGCGTCGGCCAGCGACCGCTCGTCGAGCCGGGTGGTGTCGTACGGGCAGAGGATGCTGACCTCGCGGCCGGTGAAGGCGTGGTTGATCAGCGCCTCGTGCTGGGCGCAGGCCGGGTACTCGGTCTCCGAGCGGCCCGCCCAGATCGGCTCGCCGATCAGCCGGACCCTCCCGGCGGCCGGGTGGGAGTCGGCGAAGGCCCGCAGCACGCCGGGGATGATCCGCCCGGGGTTGCGTCCCGCCTTCTGCATGTCGAGGAAGCGCACCCGCGAGCCGTCCTCGCCCAGCTCGGCGCGGATCAGCTCCAGGTTGTACGAGGGAACGGCGACGGCCACCGGCTCGCCCCGCTCCAGCCCCTCACGCACGAACGACACGGTGCCGGCCAGGTACTCGGCGGCGTTCGCGTAGAAGAGGGCTGGATGCACGAACGGTTCGGTCACGGTACTCACGGCGTCGGCACCTCGATCCCCGGCAGGCCGGGCCAGTACATCTCCAGGACTCGCTTGAGGGTCCTCGGCGGGTTGTGCAGGACGAGTCGGCGGTCGGCGTCCAGCCGTTCCACGGCACGGGCGAGCGCCTCGGCCCCCGCCACGTCGACGAAGCCGACCTCGGCCAGGTCCAGTACATAGGCGCTGCCGCCGGCCGCGACGGCGTCGGCCAGCACCTCCGTCCAGACGGGGTGGGTGGCCAGGCCGACCTCACCGGCGAGCCGGACACCACTCCCCCCGGGGAGACGGTGGACCGTCAGGTACGGCGCCGCGGTCGTCGGGACCGCAGCCCCTGCCGCGGTCCTGTCCGGGCTGTGCACACCGCCTCCTGTGGGTTGCCGGCGCCGTCCAGTATGCCTGGCGCCGGCCGGGGCCGGGCACCGCGTGCCCGGACGGCGGGCGAGACCTCCACCACGCGTCAGGCGCTCGGGTACCGGGTACCCGCCGCCCGAGAGCCGCAGGCGGTGGCCCTGTCACCGCATGCCCCGTCCCCGTAAGGAGAACCCATGAGCGACGAGCCGATCCCGACGGCTTCCCAGGCGGAGGGCGAGCGCGACCCCGAACCGGGTGAGGAGGAACACGTCAATCCGCCGCACACCAACCCCTCCCAGGCGGAGGGCGAGGCGGACGACGAGAGCGACCAGGGCTGAGCGGCCCGTACCCGAGGCCGAGCGGCCCGTGCACGACGACGGCTCCCTTCGCCGCGGGCGCGGCGGCAGGGAGCCGAGGTGCGCCCGGGGGCGCCGAGGAAGGGGTCCGTGGTGGGGCGGGTGGGACTCGAACCCACGGCCGGCGGATTATGAGTCCGCTGCTCTAACCGGCTGAGCTACCGCCCCTTCACGGCGCGTCGCGCACATATGTGCGCGCCGTCTGCCGCAGCATAGCCGCTCATACGATCTCCTGCCTCAGCTAGGTCGACAGCATGACCATGACCAACTGCCGACCGACCGCGGAGTGCGGGAGCCGGACGTGGCAGGGCATGAAAAAGGACCCCGGTGGGGCCCTCGTTCAAGCGTGCTCCCCCGACTGGACTCGAACCAGTAACCTGCCGGTTAACAGCCGGCTGCTCTGCCAATTGAGCTACGGAGGACCGAAGCTCCCCCGACTGGACTCGAACCAGTAACCTGCCGGTTAACAGCCGGCTGCTCTGCCAATTGAGCTACGGAGGAATGCCTCGCTGCATCGAACGCTCCCACCCGGGTATTCGCCAGGGGGCGCGCGCTCGCTGCGAGACATACATTAGCGCAAGCAGGGGGGTGCTCCGCCAATCGGTATCCCCTGTGACCGTTGCCGAAGCCGAAGGAAGGGTGGCCGACCATGCGCTACCGGCTCACATTCATGTCCGGAGTGGCCCTGGGCTACGTGCTCGGCGCGAAAGCCGGGCGGGAGCGTTACGAACAGATCATGACCAAGGCCCGTCAGATCACCGAGAACCCCGCGGTGCGCAACACCGCGGAGACCGCGGCCCAGCAGGGCCGCCAGGTGGCCGGCAAGGCTTACCACACGGTGAGCGACAAGATGCCCGACTCGGTCTCCCAGCGGGTGAAGTCCGTCCGCGGCAGCCGGTCCGGCTCCAACGGACAGCACGGCACGGACGACTGGGGAACCGGCACCGTCTGAGCCGCCTCGCGGTCGCGGACCCGGTCCGCGTCCCCGATCCGGGCACGAGGCCCGCACCGCCCCCGGTGCGGGCCCGCGCCGTGGGCGGCCTCCGGTCCGGTCCGGAAGCGTCACGGGTGGTGCACAATCACCCCCATGGGGATAGTCGCCGGCTTGGACAGTTCGTCCGATTCGACTCGCATCGTGGTCTGTGACGCGGAGACCGGTGCCGTGCTGCGGCAGGGCTACGCTCCGCATCCGGTCGAGCCCGCCGGGGGCGGGGGGCGTCCGGCGGACGTCGACCCGCAGGCGTGGCTGCGGTCCCTGGGCGAGGCCGCCGGCGGCGGCCTGCTGGAGGGGGTGCAGGCCATCGGCGTCTCCGCGCAGCGCAACGCCCTGGTGCCGCTGGACGGCCAGGGCAACCTGGTCCGGCCGGCGCTGACCGGGGGCGACCGGCGCGCGCAGACATCGGCCGCCGACCTGGTGGACCTGCTGGGCGGCCGGGAGGCGTGGGCGCGGGCCGTGGGCCTCGTCCCGCAGGCCGCGCAGCCGGTGACGAAGCTGCGGTGGCTGCGCCGGAGCGAGCCGGAGAGCGCCGACCGCACGGCCTTCCTGATGCAGGCGCACGACTGGCTGGTCTGGCAGCTGCTGGGCCGCCCCGCGCGGCGCACCACCGACCGCGGCGGCGCCTCCGGCACCGGCTACTGGTCGGCCGCCACCGGCGCCTGGCGCCCCGACCTGGTCGAGATGGCGCTGGGGCACCCGGCGGCCCTGCCGGAGGTGATCGCCCCCTGGGAGGCGGCGGGCACCACGCCGGAGGGGCTGCTGATCTCCGCCGGCACCGGGGAGACCATGGCGGCGGCCTTCGGCCTCGGGGTCGGCGTGGGCGACGCGGTGGTGTCGCTGGGCGTCTCCGGTTCGGTGATGGCCGTGCACCCGGAGGCCGTCGGGGACTCGGGCGGCTCGGTGACGTCGCTGGCCGACGCGACCGGCATGCACCTGCCCGTGGTGTCCACGTCCAACGCGGTGCGGGTGCTGCGGGCCACCGCGGGGATGCTGGACGTGGACGGCCCCCGGGCGCTGTCGGAGCTGGCGCTGAAGTCGACGCCGGGCGCGCACGGACTGGTGCTGCTGCCCTACCTGGAGGGTGAGCGCACGCCGCACCTGCCGCACGCGGCGGGCACGCTCACCGGGCTGCGGTCCGAGTCGATGCGGCCCGAGCACCTGGCGCGGGCGGCGTTCGAGGGGATGCTGTGCTCCCTGGCGGACGCGTTGGACGTGCTGCGGGCGCGGGGGGTCGCGGTGCGCCGGGTCTTCCTGCTGGGCGAGGCGGCGGAGCTGCCGGCGGTGCGCGCGATCGCCCCGGCGCTGTTCGGGACGCAGGTCGTGGTGCCGCAGCCGGCCGACTACGCGGCGATCGGGGCGGCCCGCCAGGCGGCCTGGGCGCTCGGCGTCGCGCACGGCACGCTGGAGCCGCACCGGCCTCCGGCCTGGCAGGGCGCCGCGGCGCAGGTCCTGGAGCCGGGGGACGACCTGCCGGTGGGCCAGGCGGTCCGGCAGCAGTACGTCGCGGTCCGCGAGCAGACCCACCCGGAGGCGTTCCCGGGGTGACCCCGGAGAACCCCTGCGGCTGAACCCTGACCCCGATTTGGCCCGCGCTTGGCTTAATCGCTTGAGGTAACGCCACTGTCGTGGTCGACGATAGGCGGCGTGGGATCCGCGTCCCCGCGGTGCCCGCGCCCCTTCGTCGGCCTCTCGAAAGTATCGGCGTGCTCATACGACTCCTCAGGACCCACCTACGGCCCTACCGCACCCCCATCGCCCTGGTCGTGGCGCTGCAGCTGCTGCAGACGTGCGCGACCCTCTACCTGCCCACCCTGAACGCCGACATCATCGACGACGGCGTGGTGAAGGGCGACACCGGTTACATCCTGACCTTCGGCGCCCTGATGCTGGGGATCTCCCTGGCGCAGGTGGTCTGCAACATCGGCGCCGTGCACTTCGGCGCCCGCACCGCCGCCGCGCTGGGCCGCGACCTGCGCGCCGCGGTCTTCGACCGGGTGCAGTCCTTCTCGGCCCGCGAGCTGGGCCGCTTCGGAGCGCCCTCGCTGATCACCCGGACCACCAACGACGTGCAGCAGATCCAGATGCTGGCGCTGATGACGTTCACCCTGATGGTGTCCGCGCCGATCATGGGCGTGGGCGGCGTGGTCATGGCGCTGGGCCTGGACGTGCCGCTCTCCGGCGTGCTGCTGGGGGTGCTGCCGGTGATGGCGGTGGCGCTGACCTTCCTGATCCGCGCGCTGCGGCCGCTGTTCCGGACCATGCAGGAGCGGCTGGACCAGGTGAACCGGGTGCTGCGCGAGCAGATCACCGGCAACCGGGTGATCCGGGCGTTCGTGCGGGACGAGTACGAGCAGCGGCGGTTCCGGAAGGCCAACGAGGAGCTGACCGAGGTCTCGCTCGGGACCGGCAACCTGATGGCGCTGATGTTCCCGGTCGTGATGACGGTGGTGAACCTGGCGTCGATCGCGGTGCTCTGGTTCGGCGCGCACCGCATCGAGTCGGGCGGCATGGGCATCGGCGACCTGACGGCGTTCCTGGCCTACCTGATGCAGATCGTCATGTCGGTGATGATGGCCACGTTCATGTTCATGATGGTCCCGCGGGCGGAGGTGTGCGCCGAGCGGATCCAGGAGGTCCTGGACACGGAGTCCAGCGTGGTGCCGCCCGAGGCCGGGGTGACCGAGCTGCGGGCGAGCGGCACGCTGGAGCTGCGCGGGGCCGGGTTCCGGTACCCGGGCGCGGAGGAGCCGGTGCTCAAGGCGGTCGACCTGCTGGCGCGGCCCGGGGAGGTCACCGCGGTGATCGGCTCGACCGGTTCCGGCAAGTCGACGCTGCTGGGCCTGGTGCCCCGGCTGTTCGACGCGACGGAGGGCGAGGTCCTGGTCGACGGGACCGACGTCCGGGAGATCGACCCCCGGGTGCTGGCGAGGACGGTGTCGCTGGTCCCGCAGAAGCCGTACCTGTTCGCCGGCACGGTGGCGACGAACCTCCGGTACGGCAACCCGGACGCGACGGACGAGGAGCTGTGGCACGCGCTGGAGGTGGCGCAGGCCAAGGAGTTCGTGGCCGCGCTGGAGGGCGGCCTGGACGCCCCGGTCGCGCAGGGCGGCTCCAACGTCTCCGGCGGCCAGCGGCAGCGCCTGGCCATCGCCCGGACGCTGGTGCAGCGGCCGGAGATCTACCTGTTCGACGACTCCTTCTCGGCGCTCGACTACGCCACGGACGCGGCGCTGCGGTCGGCCCTGATCCGGGAGACGGCCGGGGCCACCGTGCTGATCGTGGCGCAGCGGGTGTCCACGATCAGGGACGCGGACCGGATCGTGGTCCTGGACGAGGGCCGGGTGGTCGGCGTGGGCCGGCACGCGGAGCTGATGGACGGCAACGAGACCTACCGGGAGATCGTGCTCTCCCAGCTGACGGAAGCGGAGGCAGCCTGATGGCCGGGCCTGCGGGGCGGATGATGGCCGGGACGGGCCCGGACAACCGGTCGATGGACTTCAAGGGCTCCACCAGGCGGCTGCTGGTGCGGTTCAAGCCGGAGCGGGCGTCGCTGTGGGTGATGCTGGCGTCGGTGGTGGTGAGTGTCGGGCTGACGGTGGCCGGGCCGAAGATCCTGGGGCGCGCCACCGACCTGGTCTTCGCGGGCATCGTCGGCCGGGAGATGCCCGCGGGGGCGACCAAGGAGCAGGTCCTCGCGTCGATGCGGGCCCGCGGCGAGGACGGGGTCGCGGACATGCTGGGCGGGGTGGACTTCACCCCGGGCGAGGGCATCGACTTCGCGGCGGTGGGCGGCGTGCTGCTGCTGGCCCTCGGGATGTTCCTGGCGGCCGGGCTGCTGATGGCGGTGGCCACCCGGATGGTGAACCGGGCGGTCAACCGGACGATGTTCCGGATGCGCGAGGACGTGCAGACCAAGCTGTCGCGGCTGCCGCTGTCGTACTTCGACAAGCGGCAGCGCGGCGAGGTGCTGAGCCGGGCCACCAACGACATCGACAACCTGGGGCAGACGCTGCAGCAGTCGATGGGGCAGCTGGTGAACGCGGTGCTGTCCATCGTCGGCGTGCTGGTGATGATGTTCTGGGTGTCCTGGCTGCTGGCGCTGGTCGCGCTGGTGACGGTGCCGCTGTCGTTCGTGGTGGCGACCAGGGTGGGCAAGCGGTCCCAGCCGCACTTCGTGGCCCAGTGGCGCACGACGGGGCAGCTCAACGCGCACATCGAGGAGATGTACACCGGCCACTCGCTGGTGAAGGTGTTCGGCCGGCAGGACGAGTCGGCGGCGAGGTTCGCCGAGCACAACGAGGAGCTGTACCGGGCCGGGTTCAAGGCGCAGTTCATGAGTGGTGTGATGCAGCCGCTGATGATGTTCGTCTCCAACCTGAACTACGTGCTGGTGGCCGTGGTCGGTGGCCTGCGGGTGGCGTCGGGGTCGCTGTCCATCGGTGACGTGCAGGCGTTCGTCCAGTACTCGCGGCAGTTCTCGATGCCGCTGACGCAGGTGGCGTCGATGGCGAACCTGGTGCAGTCGGGCGTGGCCTCGGCGGAGCGGGTCTTCGAGCTGCTGGACGCCGAGGAGCAGGACGCCGACCCGATCCCCGGGGTGCGCCCGGAGGAGCTGCGCGGCCGGGTCGGGTTCGAGCGGGTGTCGTTCCGCTACGAGCCGGACAAGCCGCTGATCGAGGACCTGTCGCTGACGGTGGAGCCGGGGCACACGGTGGCGATCGTGGGCCCGACCGGCGCGGGCAAGACCACGCTGGTGAACCTGCTGATGCGGTTCTACGAGGTCACCGGCGGGCGGATCACGCTGGACGGCGTGGACGTCGCCACCATGTCGCGGGACGAGCTGCGGTCCGCGATCGGCATGGTGCTGCAGGACACCTGGCTCTTCGGCGGGACCATCGCGGAGAACATCGCGTACGGGGCGCCCGGCGAGGTGACCCGCGGCGACGTGGAGGAGGCGGCGCGCGCCGCGCACGCCGACCGGTTCATCCGCACCCTGCCGGACGGCTACGACACGGTGATCGACGGCGAGGGGGCGGGGGTGAGCGCGGGCGAGAAGCAGCTGATCACGATCGCCCGGGCCTTCCTCTCCGACCCGGTGATCCTGGTGCTGGACGAGGCGACCAGTTCCGTCGACACCCGGACCGAGGTGCTGATCCAGAAGGCGATGGCCAAGCTGGCGCACGGCCGGACCTCGTTCGTGATCGCGCACCGGCTCTCCACGATCCGGGACGCGGACACCATCCTGGTGATGGAGAACGGCGCGATCGTGGAGCAGGGCCGCCACGCGAAGCTGCTGGCGGAGGACGGCGCCTACGCCCGGCTGTACAAGGCGCAGTTCGCCCAGGCGGTCGCCGAGGTGGAGTGACGCGCGAAGAGGTTCGGCCCCCGTCCGCGCTCGCGGGTGGGGGCCGAACCGTTCGTCGTGGAGGGCGGAGGGTACGGACACCTCCTGCCATGGTCAAGGTATAGCGCAGGGGGGTCCTTGCGGCAAGGCCCCCCTCGTGGCGCACAATCGCTCCTCCGCGCCGGTGACCACGGGCGCGCCCCCCTGTGACGGAGCCGAACGGTGACCCTTCCTTCCCTGCCCGCCCCTGCCTTCGCCCTGCCCGAGCGGCTGGCCGCCAAGGCCGACCCGCGGCTGATCGGCGACGACGAGCGTCACTTCGCTGACGTCGCCGCCACCCTGGAGCAGGCGATCGCCGAGCTGTCCGGCCGCCTCGACGCGGAGCGGCGGGCGCCCGGCGGCGTGGGCCGGGAGGCGATGGAGCGCGACCTGGAGATCCACCGCCTCTCCGCGCGGCTGCGCGCGCTGCGCCGGTTCGGCCTGGACCTCTGCCTGGGCCGGATGGTTCCCGCCGACGGCTCCGGGGAGCCCCTCTACGTCGGGCGGCTCGGTCTCACCGACAGCTCGGGCCGCCGGCTGCTGGTGGACTGGCGCTCCCCCGCCGCGGAGCCGTTCTTCGCCGCGACCCACGCCAACCCGATGGGGCTGGCGAGCCGCCGCCGGTACCGGTGGACGGCGGGCCGCGTCGGCGACTACTGGGACGAGGTGTTCACCGCGGACGGCCTCGGCGAGCACCGGGCGGCGCTGGACGACCAGTCCGCCTTCGTCGCCGGTCTGGGCGCGAACCGTTCCTCCCGGATGCGGGACGTCCTCGCCACCATCCAGGCCGACCAGGACGCCGTGATCCGGGCGGGGTCGCGCGGCGCGCTGGTGGTGGACGGCGGGCCGGGCACCGGCAAGACGGTGGTGGCCCTGCACCGGTCCGCGTACCTGCTGTACGCCGACCCGCGGCTGGGCCACCGGCGGGGCGGGGTGCTCTTCGTGGGCCCGCACCAGCCGTACCTGAACTACGTCGCCGACGTGCTGCCCGGCCTGGGCGAGGAGGGTGTGCGCACCTGCACCCTGCGCGACCTGGTCGCCGAGGGGGCCCGGGCCGTGCCGGAGGCGGACCCGGAGGTGGCCCGGCTGAAGGCGTCGGTGGAGATGGTGCGGGCGATCGAGAAGGCGGTGCGGTTCTACGAGTCGCCGCCCACCGAGGGCATGACGGTGACCACCCCGTGGGGCCAGGTGCCGCTGACCGCCGCCGACTGGGCCGAGGCGTTCGACGCGGCGGAGCCCGGCACCCCGCACAACGAGGCGCGGGAGCAGATCTGGGACGAGCTGGTGGCGGTGCTCGAGGACCGGATCGGCGCGGAGGTCCCCTCCCGTCTGTTCCGCCGGGCGCTCGCCCACGACGACGGGCTGACCGGGGCGCTGAGCGCCGCCTGGCCGATGATCGAGGCCGCCGACCTCGTCGGCGACCTGTGGACGGTCCCCGCCTACCTGCGGTTGTGCGCCCCCTGGCTGAGCCCCGACGAGGTGCGCCTGCTGCGGCGGGAGAGGCCGGACGCCTGGACGGTCTCCGACCTGCCGCTGCTGGACGCCGCGCGGCAGCGGCTGGGCGATCCGGCGACCGCCCGGCGCAAGCGCCGCCACCGGGCCTCCGTCGCCGCGGAGCGGGAGCGGATGGCGGGCGTCATCGAGAGCGTGGTCGCGGCCGACCCGGACGGCGAGGGCGCGGTGACCATGCTGCTCGGCGACGACCTCAGGGAGTCCCTGGTCGACGGGTCCGCGCTGCCGTCCGCCGGCACCGATCCGCTGGCCGGCCCGTTCGCGCACGTCGTGGTGGACGAGGCGCAGGAGCTCACCGACGCCGAGTGGCGGATGCTCCTGCTGCGCTGCCCGTCGCGCAGCTTCACCGTCGTCGGCGACCGGGCGCAGGCCCGGGGCGGGTTCACCGAGAGCTGGCCGGAGCGGCTGCGGCGGGTGGGCCTGGACCGGGTGGAGGTGGCGTCGCTGAGCATCAACTACCGCACCCCGGAGGAGGTCATGGCCGAGGCCGAGCCGGTGATCCGGGCCGCTGTCCCGGACGCCAACGTGCCCGTTTCGGTGCGTCGTTCCGGCGTTCCGGTCCACCACGGCACCGTCGCCGAGCTGCGCGGCGTCGTGGAGGGCTGGCTGGCCGCCCACGAGGAGGGGATCGCCTGCGTGATCGGCGACCCCGCCTTCCGCGGGACGTCCCGGGTGCGGTCGCTCACCCCCGAGCTGGCCAAGGGGCTCGAGTTCGACCTGGTGGTGCTGGTCCGGCCGGAACGGTTCGGCGAGGGCGTCGCGGGCGCGGTCGACCGCTATGTCGCCATGACCCGGGCCACCCAGCGGCTGGTCGTGCTCACGGACGACGACGGCGCGCGGGCGGCCTGACCGGCGACCAGCCGGTGATCGGCCGGGGTGATCAGCCGGTGATCAGTCGGTGGCCGCCGGGGCGTGCGGGGCGGGTGGCGCGTCCGGCGCGTCCGGGGCTTCCCCCCGGCTGACGGGGAGGGTGGCGGCGAGCAGGCTCCACACCGCCGTCGCCGTCAACGCCGCCCTGGTCCTCCTCACCGTCCTCGCCGCGGCCCTCTTCCTCCGCGCCCCGGCGGCGGGCGGTCCGGCTCAGTCGAGGTAGCCGCGCAGTTGCTCGGCGTAGGTGTGGTCGCGCAGCTTGCTCAGCGTCTTGGACTCGATCTGCCGGATCCGTTCGCGGGTGACGCCGAAGATGCGGCCGATCTCCTCCAGGGTGCGGGGACGGCCGTCCATCAGCCCGTAGCGGTACTGGACCACCCGGCGTTCGCGCTCGTTGAGCGTGGAGAGCACGGCGTCGAGGTGCTGGCGCAGCAGGATGAACGACGCCGTCTCCACGGGGGAGGCGGCGTCGCCGTCCTCGATGAGGTCGCCGAGGGCGACGTCCTCCTCCTCGCCGACCGGTGCGTGCAGGGACACCGGCTCCTGGGCGAGCCGCAGCACCTCGCGAACCCGGTCGCCGGTGAGGTCGAGGTGGGCGCCGACCTCCTCGGCGGTGGGCTCGCACCCGCGTTCCTGGAGCATCCTGCGCTGCACCCGCACCACGCGGTTGATCAGCTCGACGACGTGCACCGGGACCCGGATGGTGCGGGCCTGGTCGGCGAGGGCGCGGGACATGGCCTGCCGGATCCACCAGGTGGCGTAGGTGGAGAACTTGTAGCCGCGGGCGTAGTCGAACTTCTCCACCGCGCGGATCAGGCCCAGGTTGCCCTCCTGGACCAGGTCGAGCATGGTCAGGCCGCGGCCCACGTACCGCTTGGCGACCGAGACGACCAGCCGCAGGTTGGCCTCGATCAGCCGGCGCTTGGCCAGGCGGCCCAGCACCACCAGCCGGTCCAGGTCGTGGGCGAGCCGGCTGTCCAGGTCGGGGGTGCGGCTCAGCTTCTCCTCGGCGAACAGCCCCGCCTCCACCCGGCGGGCGAGTTCGACCTCCTCCGCCGCGGTCAGCAGGGGGATGCGGCCTATCTCGCGGAGGTACTGCCGGAACAGGTCGGCGGAGGGCCCCGCGGTCTGCCCCCGGCGGCCGGCCGCCACCGGCGTCTCCGGCCCGTCCTGCCCCTCGGGCTCGTCCTGGTCCTCCTGCTCCTCCTGCTCCACCGCTTCGACCGCTTCGACCGCTCCCACCGGGTCGGCCTGATCGTCGGCCGGGTCGGCCGGGTCAACCGGTTCCGTGAGGTCCAGGGGGTCCGGCGCCCGCACGGGTTCCACCGGCTCGTCCGGCTCCGCCGGCTCGTCCGAGGGGCCGGCCTGGGTCTCCGGGTGGTGCGCGGCGCGGTCCTGCGGGGGCACCACCGGGAGGACCGCCGCGTCGGCGTCGGCCAGGACGCGCGTGGGTCCGGCGGCGGGGGTGAGGGTCTGGGTCTGCACGCGTGCGACCTCCAGGGGGAATCGCTGCTGGGCGGTGCGGCAGCGCTTGCGTCTGTGGGCGACTGCGGGGGGTGACGCCGGGCGGCTCGACCGCGCCGTGGTCGCGGGCCGTGCGTGCTCCGGATACTCGGCGCCGGACTCAGTGTGGCGTAGGACACACATCCCTCACGAGGGTCGTGCGCCGTTTTTTTGGGACCGGTCCGTGACCGGGTGGTTACCCACTGGACGCAAATCTCATGTGCGCCCCCAGAAACCCCTCTGGAATGATCAGCGGATGCCCCGCTCTTCCTACGAAGCGCATCTCACCGTGCGGTGCGCCGACGACACGGCGCTCGACCGGCTGCGCGACTGGTCCGCCGCGCGCGACCTGAAGCTGACCCATGTGGTGCTGGCCCGCGGTCGCACCCGCTCGCAGCCGATGCTGACCCTGCGCGAGGCCATCTCGTACGCCGCCCAGCTGGAGCGGGCGCGGGCGGTGGCCGCGGAACTGGAGCGGGACGGCTTCGCGGTGCTCCGTCTGAAGGTCGAGTGCGACCCGTGGGCCCCGGAGGTGCCGCGCGAACCGCCGCCGGACGAGCGGCACTTCGAGCACCACGTGAAGCTCCGCCTGGCCGCCGGCGCCGATCTGACGGCGCTGGCCGCCCGGGTCGCCCCGCACGGCGCGCACCTGTCCTGGAACGCCCGCCGGGTCTCCGGCCCCGGGCACCACGAGCGGTTCGTCACCCAGCGCTGCCACGGCGTGGCCGCGGACGGCGCCGGCCGGGCCCTGGACGCGCTGCTGGCGGAGCTGGCGGGACTGGAGGTGCTCGACGTGGAGCGGGAGTTCGTGCTCCACGACAGCGACGCGTCGGTGGACGACGGCTGGCTGACCGCCGCGGACGAGGAAGTGACGGCATGAGCACCCGTGACAGGCCCTGGAGGCCCCGCGAGTTCCACGACCTGCCGAGGACCCTGCGCTGGGTCGCCGCGGACGGGGTGTCCCAGGACCCCGTCTTCGACCCGTCGATGAAGCAGCACGCCGACGCCTACCGGGCCTCGGACCCCCGGTTCGCGGACCCGGCGCGGGGCGCGGCCTGGCGGGACGCCCGGCGGCGGGCGATGGGGCTGGTGCTGCGGGCGATCGCCGACTCGCCCTGGGCCGACTCGCTGGTGCTGCGCGGCAGCGCGCTGATGGCCCTCTGGTTCGGCCCGGAGGCCCGGGAGCCCGGCGACCTGGACTTCGTGGTCGTGCCGCGGGACTGGCGGCTGGAGGACGGCCGCACCGCCCGCATGTTCGGCCGGATCGCCGAGGACGCGCAGTCCCTGGCCGAGCGGACCGAACGGACCGAACGGACCGGGGAAACCGGGGAAACCGGAGAGACCGGGGAGACCGGGAAGGCGCTGCGGATCAGCGCGAGCGGGGCCGTGTCGGACGACATCTGGACCTACGACCGGGTCCCCGGGCGCCGCCTGGTCCTGCCCTGGTCCGCCCCGGACCTCCCGGACCTCCCGGCCGGGAGCCTGCAGCTGGACTTCGTCTTCGGCGAGGAACTGCTGGAGGAACCCGGCCTGGTGGAGCTGCCGGACGGCGCCGTCCTGCGGGCGGCGACGCCCGAGCTGTCCCTGGCCTGGAAGGTGACCTGGCTGGTGTCCGACAGCTACCCGCAGGGCAAGGACCTCTACGACGCCGTGCTGCTCGCCGAACGGCACACCCTCACGCGGGCGTTGCTCGCCGCGGCGTTGCGGCAGTCCGAGGAGTGGCCGCACTTCACCGCGTCCGGCCGGCTGGCCCGGGAGGACCTGGCCGCGCTGCTCGGACACGTCCTGTGGGACGACTTCACCACCGACCACCCGGAACTGGCGGGCCGCCGGGAGGAGTTCACCGAGCGCCTGCTCGACGCCCTGACCCCGGCCCTCGGCCTGGAACTCGCCTAGGACAGTTCCAGGACTCCCGCGGGGGTGTCGATGCGGGCCACGAGCCTGTCGGGGCCCTCGGTGAGGTCGAGTCCGGTGCCGAGGGCGGCCAGGTGGCGACGGGTCTCGTCCGGGTCCGTGGTGCTGGCCGACATGCCCAGGAGGGACACGCTCGGCAGCCCGGCGGAGGGGTGCCCGGTGACGCCCCAGTCGATCAGGAACGGCACCACCATGCTCTCGCCCGCCGTCAGCCGCCACTCCAGCAGCGTGCCGTCCGGACGCCGGCGGCTCATCCCGCGGAGCGGTCCCGTGGCCACCCCGGCCGAGCGGGCCGCGGCCACCGCCGCGTCCGGGTCCGGCGGACAGATCGCCCAGGTCGCCAGCCGCGGCGCGGACAGATCATCCACCCCGAAGGGCCGCGGGCCCGCCGGCTCCGGCTGCTCCGGGTCCGGTCCCACGATCTCCAGGTACCGCCGGCCGCCCAGACCCACCAGGTAGTTGCGGGTGCCCAGGCCCACGTGCGCGCCGCCCGGCGCGGGAGCCACCCCCGTACGCCGGGTGAACTCGGCGACCGTCGACGCCAGGTCCGGTGTCGCGTGGACGAGATGATCCAACAGCGCGGGAACAGTGGCCACGCCGGGAGGCTACAGCACCCCACCACCACGCCGGACAGCCCCTACAGCGCGGCCGCCCCGCGCTCCCTGAGCGCCTGGCCGTACTGCTGCAGGACCCACAACTCATTCTGCACGGCGGCGAGTCGGGCCGGATCGCCCTGGTGGCCCAGGCGGGCCAGGCTGCTCTGGATCTCCTGGATGCGGCGGTCCACCGCGCGGCGGCGGACCGCGACCAGCTGCTCCCCCGCGTAGTTCTCGTCCACCGGGCGGCGCACCATGATCGCCTCGACCGCCAGCTCGGTGACCATCGCCCGCACGGTGTCGTCGGGCGCGGCCTCCCGGACCCGGATCAGGTACTCCTGCGGCTGCTGCGCCCCGGCCTCGGCGCCGCCCGCTTCCTGGATCGCCTGCCGGACGGCCGCGTAGGGCGGGGCGGTGAACTCGTCCACGCCGTACGCGTCGAACGCCGGGGAGACCAGCTCGGGCCGCTGCAGCGCCAGCTTGATCAGCTCGCGCTCGGTGGCGTGGACCGGGTTGCGGAGGTTGAGCGGCGGGCCGGAGGGGCCGCGGGAGCCCGGACCTGCGGGGGCGGCGGTGCCGGGGCCGTCCTGGGGGTGGCGCGGTCCGCCCTCGGGGGCGGCGGGACCCCGCCCTCCCCGGTCACGGGCCCAGCGGGCGATCTGCGCGACCCGGCGCACCACGAACTGGGTGTCCAGGATGCCGAGCATCCCGGCGAGCTCCACCGCGACCTCGTGCTGCGCGCCCACGTTCTTGATCTTGGCGACCACCGGGGCGGCCTCGTCCAGCGCGGCGGCGCGCCCGGCGGGGGTGTCCAGGTCGTAGCGGCCGACGATCTGCCGCAGCGCGAACTCGAACAGCGGCGTGCGCGGCTCGACCAGGTCGGCGACGGCGTCGTCGCCCTTGGCCAGGCGCAGGTCGCAGGGGTCCATGCCGTCGGGGGCGATGGCGATGTACGTCTCGGCGGCGAACTTCTGGTCGTCCTCGAAGGCGCGCAGCGCGGCCTTCTGGCCGGCCGAGTCGCCGTCGAAGGTGAAGATCACCCGCGAGGTGCCGTTGTCCATCAGCAGCCGGCGGAGGATCTTGATGTGGTCGCCGCCGAAGGCGGTGCCGCAGGTGGCTATGGCGGTGGTCACACCGGCCAGGTGGCAGGCCATGACGTCGGTGTAGCCCTCGACCACCACCGCGCGGCTGCTCTTGGCGATGTCCTTCTTCGCGAGGTCGATGCCGTAGAGGACCTGCGACTTCCGGTAGATCGGGGTGTCCGGGGTGTTCAGGTACTTGGGGCCGTTGTCCGACTCGTAGAGCTTGCGGGCGCCGAAGCCGACGACCTCGCCGCCGATGTCGCGGATCGGCCACATCAGGCGGCCGCGGAAGCGGTCGATGGGGCCGCGGCGGCCCTCCTGGGCGAGGCCGGAGGTGAGGATCTCCTTGTCGGTGAACCCCTTGCCGCGCAGGTAGCGGGTGAGGTGGTCCCAGCCCTGGGGGCTGTAGCCGACGTTGAAGTGCTCGGCGGCGGCCTGGTCGAAGCCGCGCTCGGCGAGGAAGGCGCGGCCGGTCTCGGCCTCGGGGCCGGTGGCGAGCTGCTCGGCGTAGAACTGGGCGGCGATCTTGTGCGCCTCGATCAGGCGGATGCGTTCGCCGCGCTGGTGGGAGGGGTTGTAGCCGCCCTCCTCGTAGCGCAGGGTGATCCCCGCCTGGGCGGCGAGGCGCTCGACGGCCTCCGAGAAGGTGAGGTGGTCGACCTTCATCACGAAGGTGATGGTGTCGCCGCCCTCCTGGCAGCCGAAGCAGTGGAACAGCCCCTTGGCGGGGCTGACCTGGAAGGACGGGGACTTCTCGTCGTGGAACGGGCAGAGGCCCTTGAGGTTGCCGCCGCCGGCGTTCTTCAGCTGCAGGTACTCGGAGACGACGGAGTCGATCGGGACCGCGTCCCGGACCGCCTTCACGTCCTCGTCGTTGATCCTGCCGCCACCTGCCACGTGCAAATTGTACGGGGGTCCGCCGACGCCGCCCCGCCACCGCCGCCGCGGGCGGGTGCGCCGCCCGCCCCCCGGGGTGCGGGGAGCGCGGGCGGGCACGCCCCGGGGGCCCCGGGCGGGGACCCCGCGGGACCTCAGGCGGGGAGGGAGTCCAGGGCGACGCGGGGGTCCGAGAGCGCCTCGGTGTCGACGGGTGCCCGGGAGCGGATCAGGTTCTGGATCGCCGGGGTGACGTCCCACACGTTGACGTTCATCCCGGCCAGCACCCGCCCCTCCTTCAGCCAGAAGGCGATGAACTCCCGCTTCCCGGCGTCGCCGCGGATGACCACCTCGTCGTACGCCCCCGGCGGCGCCCACCCGGAGTACTCCATGCCCAGGTCGTACTGGTCGGAGAAGAAGTAGGGCACGCGGTCGTACACCACGTCCCGCCCGAGCATGGCCCGCGCCGCCGCCGGGCCGCCGTTGAGCGCGTTGGCCCAGTGCTCCACCCGCATCCGCGCCCCGAAGAGCGGATGCGGGAACGCCGCCACGTCGCCCGCGGCGAAGACGTGCGGGTCCGAGGTCCGCAGCGAGGCGTCGACGAGGACGCCGCCGCCCTGCTCCCGCGGCGCCAGTTCGAGCCCCGCCGCCTCGGCGAGCGCGGTCCTGGGCGCCGCCCCGATCGCGGCGAGCACCGCGTGCGCCGGGTGCTCCTCGCCGTCCTCGGTCCGCGCCGCCAGCACCAGGCCGTCCTGCCCGACGATCTCGGTGAGCCGCGCCCCGAACTGGAACCGCACCCCGTGCTCCCGGTGCAGCTCGGCGAAGACGTTGCCCAGCTCGGGCCCGAGCACCCCGTGCAGCGGCGTCGGCGCGGGCTCGACGACGGTGACCTCGGCCCCGTAGTGCCGTCCGGCCGCCGCGACCTCCAGGCCGATCCAGCCGGCGCCGGCGATCAGCAGGTGCCCGTTGTCGCGGCCGAGGGCGGCGAGCACGCCCTTGAGCCGCTCCGCGTGCGCGAACCGCCGCAGGTGGTGGACGCCGGCCAGGTCGGTTCCCGGCACGTCCAGCCGGCGCGGCTCCGCCCCGGTCGCCAGCAGCAGCTTGTCGTAGCGGACCAGGGAGCCGTCGTCGCCGAGCCGCACGGTCCGCGCCGCCGTGTCGACGGCCTCCACGGTCTGCCCGAGGTGCAGTTCGACGTCGTGCGCCGCGTACCAGGCGGGTTCGTGGACGAGGGCGCCCTCGCGGTCCGCCGAGCCCAGCAGGTACCCCTTGGAGAGCGGGGGCCTCTCGTACGGGTGGTCGCGTTCGTCGCTGATCACTATCACCCGCCCGCTGAAGCCCTCGGCGCGCAGCGTCTCCGCCGCCTTCGCGCCGGCCAGGCCTCCTCCGACGATGACGAACGTCTGGTCCGCGTCGACCACGGTGTGCCTCCTTCTCCGGGGGTGCCGGATGAGCGTCCCGCACGGAGGCTAGTGGGAGAAGGGGACCTGTCGAAGGGGCCACGCGGTCCCGGCCGTGCGGTAAAGGGCCCCGCTCACGCCTGCATGGTGAGCCGGGTGTGCAGGACGCGGGCCGAGGCGTCGGTCAGCGAGGCGATCTGGTCGACGATGACCCGCTTGCGCGCCCGGTCGTCCCCCGCCGCCTCGAACAGCGCCGCGAACTGCGGGTCCAGTCCTTCCGGCGCCCGCGCCGTGAGCGCCTCCGCCAGTTCGGCGACGACGATCCGCTGCTCGGCGCGCAGCCGCTCCTGCTCGGCCCGCTGCATCACGTACAGGTCGGCGACCGCCTTGAGCACCGCGCACTCCATCCGGGTGGTCCGCGGCACCACCAGCTGCGCCTTGTACCGGGTCAGCCGCCCGTCGCCGTACGCGGCCCGGGTGGCGGTCTCGGCGGCGGTGCAGAACCGTCCGATCAGCTGGCTGGTGGCGTCCTTCAGCCGGGCCTGGTCGACGGCGCTGCCGTCGTAGCCGTGCGGCCACCACTCCTGCGACTGGAGCCGGTCCAGCGCCGCGCCCAGTTCCTCCGGGTCGGTGTCGGCGGGCACGTAGCGGGCGTCCAGCACCGCCACCGTGAAGATCTCCCGCCGGTCGGTGGCGCTGTGCAGGCGGGACGGCTGGATGTGCCCGGCGTGCAGTCCGTCCTCGATGTCGTGGACGGAGTAGGCGACGTCGTCGGCCCAGTCCATCACCTGCGCCTCGAAGCAGACCCGGTCGCGGGCGGGCGCGTCGGCCCGCACCCAGTCGAAGATGCGCCGGTCGTCGTCGTAGACGCCGAACTTGCGGAAGGCGGGGCCGGCCGGGTGCCCGCCGCGCGGCCAGGGGTACTTGGCGGCGGCGTCCAGCGCGGCGCGGCTGAGGTTGAGGCCGACGCTGGTCTGCTCGCCGGTGGCCCGGTCGGTGACGAACCGTTTGGGCTCCAGGCGGGTGAGCAGCCGCAGCGACTGGGCGTTGCCCTCGAAACCGCCGCAGTCGGCGGCGAACTCGTCCAGCGCCTGCTCGCCGTTGTGGCCGAACGGGGGGTGGCCCAGGTCGTGGGAGAGGCACGCGGCCTCCACCAGGTCGGGGTCGCAGCCGAGCGCGGCGCCCAGCTCCCGGCCGACCTGCGCGCACTCCAGCGAGTGGGTGAGCCGGGTGCGGGGGCTGGCGTCCCAGAGGCGGACGGTGCCGGGGGTGACGACCTGCGTCTTCCCGGCGAGCCTGCGCAGCGCGGCGGAGTGCAGCACCCGGGCGCGGTCGCGCTGGAAGGCGGTGCGCCCGGGGCGCTTGTCGGGTTCCGGGGCCCACCGTTCGACGGCGGCCTCGTCGTATCCGGCGGTCGGTTCGTTGCCTGCCATGCCACCGACAGTAAGGGGTGTCGGTGACCGCCGCCCCGCATCGGCTACGCGGCGGCCAGGGCGTGGCGCGCGGCGGGGGCGGCGGGCCGGCCGGTCAGCGCCTCGTCGTAGCGGAGCAGCACCAGCCCGGCGACGTCCGGGTGGGCGCCGAGCGGGGCGGCGGCGATGCCCGGGGCGGCGCGGACGGTCTCGGTGTGGAAGCGTCCGGGGGCGGTGAAGTAGGAGGCGACGGCGACCTCGGTGCGGCCCCGGGCGGCCAGGGCCGACACCGCCTCGGCGACGGTGGGGGCGGCGGAGGCGCAGGCGTGCTCCACCGGGACGCCGAGACGGGCCGCGAGCGCGGCGGCGGTACGGCGGAGGTCGACGGCCGCGTCGGGGTCGCGGGAGCCGGACGCCGCCAGCACCACGGCGTGCCGCGGCGACGGCGCGGGCGGCCAGCCGGCCTCGGTGAGCCGCTCGTGCAGGGCGCTCACCAGCAGCGGGTGCGGGCCCAGGGCGGGCGCCTGCCGGATCCCGGGGGCGCCGGTGGCGGCGACCGTGGCGGGGATGTCGTGCTTGACGTGGTAGCCGCGGCTGAGCAGCAGCGGCACCAGCACGGCGGGCGCGCCGCCGAGCCCGCGCAGGGTGTCGGCGAGCAGCGGCTCGTTCAGCTCGACGTGTCCGAGCCGGACGTCGAGTCCCGGCCTCCGGCGGCGCACCACGCCGGCCAGCGCCAGCGCGGTGCGCAGGGCGCGGGGGTCGCGGCTGCCGTGGGGCACGAGCACGAGGGCGGGGCGGGTCGTTCGCGGGACTGCGGCCATGCCGTGATCCTCCCCGGTGGAGATTGCCGTCCGGTTGCGGGGCGGGCGTCGGGTTGTTTTCCCCGCCATCACAGCCGCCGGCCGACGGATGTGAGAGGCGACCGGGAACCGCCGCCGCCCTTCCCCGCGTTGAAGACGACGTGGGGAAACGGTGGAGTGTGCGCGAGTCGTGGCTGTCGCGGTGGGCCTGGCGGCCGTGGTCGCCGGGGTTGCCGCGGACGACGGCGGGGCGGCGGCGGCTGGTGAGGGCGGTCGTCGCGGTCTGCGCCGTGGCGCTGCTGCCCTACACGTGGGTGTTCCTGACGGCGGACGACCGGCTGCGCGCGCCCGGCGAGGTGCCGGAGACGGGCGTGGCCGTGGTGTTCGGCGCCGGGCTGTGGGGGGACGAGCCCTCCCCCTACCTGGCGCACCGCCTGGACACCGCGGCCGGGCTCTACGCCGACGGCCGGATACGGGCGGTCCTGGTGACCGGGGACAACAGCCGCGAGGAGTACGACGAGCCGGACGCCATGCGCGCCTACCTCGTGGAGCGCGGCGTGCCCGACGCGCGGATCGTCAGCGACTACGCGGGCTTCGACACCTGGGACTCCTGCGCGCGGGCCAAGCGGATCTTCGGCGTGGACGAGGCGGTCCTGATCACCCAGGGCTTCCACGTCCGGCGGGCGGTCGCGCTGTGCGAGGAGGCCGGCATCACCTCGTACGGCGTCGCCGCCACGGGGGACCGGCACAACCTGAGCTGGTACTACGGCACCGTGCGCGAGGCCTTCGCGGCGGGCAAGGCCGCGCTGGACGCGCTGCTGGAACCCGACCCGCGGTTCCTGGGGCCCCGGGAGAAGGGCGTCGACCAGGCCCTCACAGCGTCGTGAGGCGGGCCGGGAGGTCACCGTCCCGGCCGTGTAACCGGCGGCGATCGGCTCCGTAACACCCACCGCGCACGCTGGGGCGTATGCAGAACACCGCCGCGCCCACGCCCACCCACTGCCCCTACTGCGCCCTGCAGTGCGGCATGAACCTGGCCCCGTCCGGGACGGGCGGGCTCGAGGTGCTGGAGCGCGCGGACTTCCCGGTGAACCGGGGCGCCCTGTGCGGCAAGGGCCGCACCGCGACCGCCGTGCTGGACCGCGCCGCCCGGCTGACCACGCCCCTGGTGCGCGGCGCGGACGGCGAACTCGCCCCGGCGGGCTGGGAGGAGGCCCTGGACCGGGTGGCCTCCGCCCTGCTGCGCACCCGCGCCGAGCACGGCGCGGACGCGGTGGGCGTCTTCGGCGGCGGCGGTCTCACCAACGAGAAGGCGTACGCGCTGGGCAAGTTCGCGCGGGTGGCGCTCGGCACCTCGCAGATCGACTACAACGGGCGGTTCTGCATGTCCTCCGCCGCGGCCGCCGGGACCAGGGCGTTCGGGGTGGACCGGGGGCTGCCGTTCCCGCTGGAGGACATCCCCCGCACCGGCTGCGTGATCCTGGTCGGCTCCAACCCGGCCGAGACCATGCCGCCGGCGCTGCGCTACTTCACGGAGCTGCGCGAGAACGGCGGCACGCTGATCGTGATCGACCCGCGCCGCACCCGCACCGCCGAGCAGGCCGACCTGCACATCGCCCCGCGCCCCGGCACCGATCTCGCCCTCGCGCTGGGCCTGCTGCACCTGGTGGTCGCCGAGGGCCGCGTCGACGAGGCGTACGTCGCGGAGCGGACCACCGGCTGGGAGGAGGCCCGGGCCGCGGCGATGGCGCACTGGCCGGAGTACGTGGAGCGGATCACCGGCGTGCCGGTGCCCGAACTGCGGCAGGCGGTGCGGATGTTCTGCGAGCCGGAGGCGGCGATGGTGCTCACCGCGCGCGGCCCGGAGCAGCAGTCCAAGGGGACCGACACGGTCGGCGCGTGGATCAACCTCTGCCTGGCCACCGGCCGGCCCGGCCGCCCGTACTCCGGCTACGGCTGTCTCACCGGCCAGGGCAACGGCCAGGGCGGCCGCGAACACGGCCAGAAGGCCGACCAGTTGCCCGGCTACCGCAAGCTGGACGACCCGGAGGCCCGACGCCACGTGGCCGGGGTGTGGGGGGTCGACCCGGACTCCCTGCCCGGACCGGGCCGCAGCGCCTACGAGCTCCTCGACGCCCTCGGCACCGACGTCCGCGCGCTGCTGCTCATGGGGTCCAACCCGGTGGTGTCCGCGCCGCGCGCCGCGCACGTGGAGGAGCGGATCCGGTCGCTGGACTTCCTCGCCGTCGCCGACGTCGTGCTCTCCGAGACGGCCGCGCTGGCCGACGTGGTGCTGCCGGTGACCCAGTGGGCCGAGGAGACCGGGACGATGACCAACATCGAGGGCCGGGTCCTGCTGCGCCGCCGCGCGGTGACGCCGCCGGAGGGCGTCCGCGGCGACCTGTCCGTGCTGCGGGAGCTGGCCGACCGGCTCGGCGTGGAGAAGGGGTTCCCCGAGGACCCCGAGGAGGTCTTCGAGGAGCTGCGCCGCGCCAGCGCGGGCGGGCTCGCTGACTACTCCGGGATCACCTACCGGCGGCTGGCCGAGGAGAACGGCGTGTTCTGGCCGGCGCCGGAGCGGGCCGCGGGGGACGGTGCCGCGGCGGGGGACGGTGCCGCCGCGGGGGACGGTGCCGCCGCGCATCCCGGTACGCCGCGGCTGTTCCTGGACCGGTTCGCCCACCCGGACGGCCGGGCCCGGTTCGTGCCGGTCGCCCATCGCGCGGCGGCGGAGGAGCCGGACGAGGAGTTCCCGCTGCTGCTCACCACGGGGCGGGTGGTCGCGCAGTACCAGTCGGGCGCCCAGACCCGCCGGGTCGCCGAGCTGACCGCGGCGGCGCCGGGCCCGTTCGTCGAGCTGCACCCGCGGCTGGCGGAGCGGCTCGGGGTGGCGGAGGGCGACCGGCTGGCGGTGGTGTCCCGGCGCGGCCGGGCGGTGGCCCCGGCGCGGGTCACCGGCTCCATCCGGCCGGACACCGTGTTCATGCCGTTCCACTGGTACGGCGAGGGCCGGGTCAACACGCTCACCAACCCGGCGCTGGACCCGGTCTCCCGGATGCCGGAGTTCAAGACGTGCGCGGTCCGCGTGGAGCGGGCCTAGGACCGGGCCGTCACCGGGCGAACCAGTCGCCGCCGGCGATGATCCGGCCCTCGGTGCGCAGCCGGGCCGCCAGGCGCGGGGCCGCGAGGTAGACCCAGGCGCGCACCACCGCGCCGTCGGCGGTGCGGGTGACCTCGCGTTCCTCGCGGAAGTAGAGGCTGGACGGGTCGCCGGGCCGGTAGTCCTCGAGCTGGTCCAGCGCGGCCAGCACCTGGTCGTGGCGGTCCTCCGCGAGCGTCATCAGCTCGCCGCGGACCTCCCCGCCCTCCGCCTCCTCCACCGCGTACGGGTAGCCGGGGCCCTCGTGCAGCACGACGCCGCGCAGGGTGGCGGGCTCCTCGGCGGTGGTCCGGCCGAGCAGGAAGTCCGGGTGGTAGAGCCCGCCGGGACGGAGCGTCCCGTACACGAACACCGGCAGCCGCCCGGCTGCCACGTCACCCGCCCGAGCCGCCCCGGCGGCGCGGTCCACCCCGGCCGCCCCTGGGGCTCCGGGGTCTGCGGTCACCCCGGCCGCCCTGGCCTCTCCGGTCACCTGAGCCGCTCCAGTCACCTCGGCCGCTCCGGCCTCTCCGGCCTCTCCAGTCACCCGAGCCTCCCCGGTCACCCCGGCCACTCCGGCCACTTCAGCCTCCTTGGTCACCCGAGGCTCCCCGGCCACCCCAGCCGCTCCGGCCGCCCCAGCCACCCCAGCCACCCCAGCCACCCCAGCCTCTCTGGTCACCCCAGCCACTCCGGTCACCCTCGCCGCTCCAGTCACCTCGGTCACCCTGGTCACCCGAGCTTCCCCCGTCACTCCAGCCACTCCGGCCACCTTGGTCACGCCAGCCACTCCGGTCACCGCGGGCTCCCCGGTCGCCCCGGCCGCTCCAGCACCCGAGCCTCCCCGGTCACTCCGGCCACTCCGGCCACCCCAGCCACCCCAGCCACCCCAGCCACCCTGGTCACCCCAGCCACTCCGGCCGCTCCGGCCACTCCGGTCACCCCGGCCGCTCCCGTGCCGGCCGTGGTCGCGGGGTCCTCGGTGCGTCGTCCGGTCACTCGGCCGTCTCGTCCTCGATCCACCGCAGGTACTCCGCGTGGCCCGCCACGATCGGCGTGGCGACGATCTCCGGCGTGTCGTAGTCGTGGGCCTCCCGCAGGTGCGTCTCCAGGGCCTGGTACCGGGCCGCGGTGGTCTTGAACGCCACCTGCCACTCGGCGGCGGTCTCCACCGCGCCCTTCCACCGGTACACCGAGGTCACCGGTCCGGAGACCTGCGCGCAGGCGGCGACGCGCCCCTCCACGGCGCCGCGCGCCAGCGCCTCCGCCTTCTCCGGGGAGTCGGTGGTGGTCAGCACGGTGAGCCAGTCGGCCATGGTCGTCGTCCCTCCGCGGGGGTCTGCGGTCGTCACGCCGGTCGGGGCCATTGTCCGTCACCCGTTCGCCGACCCGCCCCGCACGGCGCCGCCGGGAGCCGGTCCGCGGCCGTGAACTGGGGAAACGCTCCCCACCGCGGGACCGCGGGAGACCGTCCTGACGCGCCTTCAGCAAGCGCTGCGGCACGCCTGCCGCTTACCTCGTAACTGCGGGGGCGTGGGAGTCGGCGGCACTCCCGCATCGCCGGGCGAGAGCGACGGGACTGCCGGACATCTCCGCTGTCCGTCGCCGACCACCGCGCGCCCCTTCCCCCTCCGGGGTCCGAGGCCCCTCACTCCCCGGAGGGGGCCGCCCGCCTCACGCCAGCCACTGGTCGTACGCCATCTTGGCGACCAGCGCGAAGACGACGGTGAGCAGCACCACCCGGACGAAGCCGCTGCCGCGCTTGAGGGCGGTGCGGGCGCCGAGGGTGCCGCCGATCAGGTTGAAGACGGCCATCACCGCGGCCAGCTGCCAGTACACGGTGCCCGCCCAGGCGAACATCGCCAGCGCGCCGGCGTTGGTGCAGCAGTTGACGATCTTGGCGGTGGCGGAGGCGCGGACCAGGTCGAGGTGGAGGATCGCGGTGAGCGCCAGCACCAGGAAGGTTCCGGTGCCGGGCCCGATCAGGCCGTCGTAGAAGCCGATGCCGACGCCGCCGAAGCCGATGGCGGCGAGCACCCGCCGCCGGGAGGCCGGCCCGGCGGAGGGCGTGGTGCCGAACGCGGGCCGCAGGATGACGAACGCGCCGACCCCCAGGAGCACCACCATCACGATCGGCTCGAGCACCTCCGTGCTGAGCGCCGCCGCCACCAGCGCGCCCCCGCCGGCCCCCGCGAGGGCGGCGAGGCCCACCTTCACGGCGGTGCCGACGTCCACGGGGGTGCGGCGGGCGTAGGTGATCGCGGCGCCGGTGGTCCCGACGATGGCCACGGCCTTGTTGGTGCCGAGCGCGAACTGGGCGGCGTGCTGGCCGCCGGCCGGGAGGCCCATCATCAGCGCGGGCAGCAGCAGGAGCCCGCCACCGCCGACCACGGCGTCGACCCACCCGGCGGCGAGCGCGGCGAGACAGAGCAGGACGACGGCGGTCAGCGATATGTCGGGCATGATCGGCAGCCTAGGGAGCCGATAGCTGCACCGTCCACGGACTTGAGCCGCTTCTGAGCTGCCGCGCCCTGCCGGCGCGTGCCCTGCCGGCGCGTGCCCTGCCGGCGCTTCAGAGGGGCAGGTCGTCGGGCAGCACCCGGAACGCCTTGTGCCGTCCCAGCGGCCGTACCGTCCGGAAGTCACGCCGGTCGAGCGTGAGGACGGCATCGGTGTCGTACTCGGCGGCCAGAGCGACGTTCACCGCGTCGGCCAGGTCCAGGTCCAGGTCGCCGTACCGGATGCGAAGGGACTGCGCGGCGGCCAGGTGATCCTCGTCGATCCGCGGGACGACGACGCGCCCCGCACGCATCCATCGCCCGATGTCGTCGACCGCCCCGAGTGCGGCCTCGCGGCCGAGCTCGCGGGTGGCCACATGGTCGAGTTCGGCCAGCAGCAGCGGGGACATGACGAGAAGACCGGCGGCCATGATCGCTTCGCTGGCCGCGCGATGCTCGGGTGTGCTCTGGTGCGTGCAGTCACGCGGACCGCCGCACCAGGCGCCCGCGCTACCGTGCGGGCATGAGCCGCCCGAGACCCGAGGCCCTGCGACCGCGCGCCGAGCTGGACCTCCCCGCCTGCGTGGAGGTGTTGCGCGCCGTGCACGCGCGGGACGGTTACCCCCTGGACTGGCCCGCCGACCCCGTCGCCTGGCTGAGCCCCGCGACCTCGCCTGCCGCGTGGGTGGCGGAGCACGACGGCCGGATCGTCGGCCACGTCGCGCTGTCCCGGCCCGGCGAGGGCGACGAGGCCCCGGCCCGCTGGGGCGGCGGCCCCGACCGCGCCGCCGTGGTCAGCCGCCTCTTCGTCTCCCCCGCCGCCCGGGGCCTCGGCCTGGGCGCGGCCCTGCTGCGGCGCGTCACGGACGAGGCCGCCGCCGCCGGTCTGCACCCGGTCCTCGACGTCCTCTCCACGGACACCGCCGCCGACGCCCTCTACCGACGCCTCGGCTGGCGGCACCTGGGCGACGCCACCCAGCGGTGGGGACCGGACCGGACGGTGACCCTGCGCTGCTACGCGGCGCCCGCGCGCCCCGGCGGCAGGTAGCCGGGCGACGTGGGCCGCGGGCACGCCCCGAGGAGTTCCGCCGGCCCGTACACCCCGTCGAGCCCGGACCCACCGCCGCACACGCCGCCCCCGACCACCCATTGACGCGCTCATGCCTCCCCCGCATCATCGTGGGAGCGCTCCCAAGCAGTGGTCCACAGCCAGTCACCGCCACAACCGCCCACCCGCACCGGGCGTCGTGCCGACGCGGTGCCCGCCCGAGGAGGACACGCCCATGCCGCTCGAACAACGCTCCACGCCGGGCCGCTCAGGCCGCCACCGGACCCGCACCGCGCGCAGGCGTCCCGCCGCCGCCCTCGCCTGCGCCTTCGCGACCGTCGCCGCGCTCGCCGCGATCCCGTCGGCCCCCGCCGCGGCCGGCCAGGCGGCGGAGGCCACCGTCGAGGTCTCCGTCAACGCCGGCCTCGGCCTCGGCACCATCGACCGGGCCGCGTTCGGGGTGAACACCGCCATCTGGGACTCCCACATGAACGACCCCGAGGTCGTCGACCTGATGGGCGACGCGGGCGTGAACGTCATGCGCTACCCCGGCGGCTCCTACGGCGACATCTACCACTGGAAGGACCACACCGCCCCCGGCGGCTACGTCGCCCCGGGCACCGGTTTCGACGAGTTCATGGGCACCGTCCGCGCCACCGGATCCCAGCCGATGATCATCGCCAACTACGGCACCGGCACCGCCCAGGAGGCCGCCGACTGGGTCCGGTACGCCAACGTCACCAAGGGGTACGGCGCCAAGTACTGGGAGATCGGCAACGAGATCTACGGCAACGGCCACTACGGCAGCGGCTGGGAGGCCGACGACCACCCCGACAAGAGCCCCCGCGAGTACGCCCGCAACGTCCTCGAGTACACCCGGGCGATGAAGGCCGTCGACCCCACCATCAAGGTCGGCGCGGTGCTGACCACGCCGGGCGACTGGCCCGACGGCATCGTCGGCGAGGGCGACTCGGCCGACTGGAACCACACCGTCCTGTCCGCCGTCGCCGGCACCGTCGACTTCGTGATCGTGCACTCCTACCCCGGCGGGGCGACCGCCGACGAGGCGCTCGACCGGGTCTCCCGGCTGCCCGGGCAACTGCGGGAGGTCCGCCGCCAGATCGACCGCTACGCCGGGGAGCGCTCCGCGGAGATCGGCATCGCCCTCACCGAGGTCAACTCCAACGTGCAGATGAACAGCCGCCCCAACGGCCTGTTCACCGCCGACGTCTACATGACGGCGCTGGAGAACGGCGTCTTCAACGTCGACTGGTGGAACACCCACAACGGGCCCACCAAGGTGGAGACGGTGGACGGCGAACGGGACTTCAACGACTTCGGCCTGCTCTCCAGCGGCGGTTGCGTGGGCGACGTCTGCCAGCCCCCGGTGAACACCCCGTTCCACCCCTACTTCGGCCTGAAGTCGCTCACCACCCTCGGCAGGCCCGGCGACACCATGGTCGCCTCCTCGACCAGCGACGACCAGGTCGCCGCGCACGCCGTGCACCGCGCCGACGGCACCCTGAGCGTGATGCTGATCAACAAGGACCCGGACACCGCCCACACCGCCGACATCGACTACGCCGGCTACACCCCCACCGCCCAGGCCCCGGTCGTCCACCGCTACGGCCGCGGCGACACCGACGTCACCCGGGTCCCGGCCACCTCCGGCGGTCCCCAGGTCCTGCCGCCCTACTCGATCACCACGGTGACCGTCGCCCCGCACGCGGCGTCCGCCTCCGTCGGCGCGCCCGTCGCCCCCGAGGTCACCGCCGTGGACAGCGGGACGGCGACGCTGAACTGGACCGCGCCCGCACGCGGCACGGCGGTGCGCTACGAGGTCTACGAACGCCTCGGCACCAACGCCCAGCTGCTCGGCACCTCGACCTCCCCGTCGGTCACCCTGCGGAACCTCCCACCGGGCTCGGAGCACACCGTGAACGTCCTCGCCCGGGACGCCGACGGCCGGCTCTCCCGCCCCTCGGAGCCGCTGACCTTCGCCACCACCGCGCCCCGTGACAGCAGCTGCCTGGTCAACTACCGGGTGGACACCGGCTGGGGCAACGGCTTCGTCGCCTCGGTCACGGTCACCAACCTCGGCGACACGGCGATCAACGGCTGGACCCTGGACTTCGCCTGGCCCTCCGCCGGCCAGTCCGTCCAGAGCGCCTGGAACGCCAAGGTCACCGGCTCGGGCACGCGGGTCCACGTCACCGACAACGGCCAGAACGCGGTCCTCGCCCCCAAGGGCGGCTCCACCGCCACCTTCGGCTTCGTCGGCGCCAACGAGGGGGCCAACCCGCCGCCCACCGTCTTCACCCTCAACGGCACGGTCTGCCGCACGTCCTGACCCCGTCGCCGCGCGCGCCCGGCATCTCTCCGGAGGCCGGGCGCGCGAGGTGCGCACCGGCCGGTTCGGGGCGGCGGGAGGCCCCGTAAGATCCTGCCCGACACCAGCCGAGGGGATGTGCCGTGGACGCGACGGTCGTGGCGGTCAGCCGCAACGAGGAGTACAGCTTCACCAAGCCGAACCGGGAGAGCATCACGCTGCTCGCCGGGCTGGGGGTCGAGGGGGACGTACACGCGGGCACGACCGTGAAGCACCGGTCGCGCGTGGCGCAGGACCCGACCCAGCCGAACCTGCGGCAGGTGCACCTCATCCACGAAGAGCTCTTCGACGAGGTCGTCTCGGCCGGTTACGTGGTCGCGCCGGGCGAGCTCGGGGAGAACGTCACCACGCGCGGCGTGGACCTCCTGAAGTTGCCCGTCGGCACGCTGCTCCGGCTCGGCGAGGAGGCCGTCGTCGAGGTGACCGGCCTGCGCAACCCGTGCCTGCAGATCGACAACTTCCAGCGCGGGCTGCTGCGGCAGGTCATCGGCCGCGACGAGAACGGCGAGGTGATCCGCAAGGCGGGGATCATGGGCGTGGTCCGCGCCGGTGGCGTGGTCCGCCCCGGCGACACCATCACGGTCACCCTCCCGCCGGAGCCGCACCGCCCGCTCGAGCGGGTCTGAGCCCCACGGCACCCTCCGGCCCGGCACCGTCCGGCCCCCGGCACCCTCCGGCCCGGCACCGTCCGGCCCCCAGGCACCACCCGGCCCGGCACCGTCCGGCCCCCGGCACCACCCGGCCCGGCGCGACCCCCACCGGCCGGGGAGGTCACAGCCTCCCGCGGAAGTGCTCCTCGATCCACGCGGCGTCGGTCAGGTACCTGCGGTCGTGCCCCTCGGCGACATGGCGGGCGAACGCCGGATGCCCCTGCGCCGCGTGGGCGCGCATGTACTCCACCAGCGCCCGCAGCCGCTCCGCCGCGACCGCGGGCAGCGCGGCCCGGTCCCCTTCCGACAGGCCGTACGCGTCGGCGAACACCCCCAGCCGCCGGAGCGCCTCGGGCACGGGCAGGGTGAGGGCCGCCTCGTCGGGGGCGTAGAGGGGGACGAAGCGGTAGGCCGTGTAGGCCGCGTCCCACACCCGCGGGGCGGGGTGGGCGGTGTCGAAGTCGATCAGGGCGACGGGCAGGCCGCCGGCGAACACCGTGTTGTACGTGGCCGCGTCACCGTGGCAGATCACCTCGGCCGGTTCGCGCGGCGGGAGGTGCCAGACGTCGTCCGGGAGCCGGGGGAAGGTCGCGGAGGCGTCGTGGAAGGCGCGGAGCAGGCGCCCCATGGCGACCAGCGAGGCCTCGCCGCGGACCTGCGGCGCGCCGAAGTCGTGGCCGACCTCCCCGGGCAGGAACTCGACGAGCTCCGTCGCGCCGTCGTCCCCGAGGCCGTGCGGGCGCGGCGCACCCGTGAACCCCGCGTCCCGCAGGTGGGCGAGCAGCCGCTGGACCGTCGGACTCCAGGCTCCGGCCGGCCGGCGGACGACACCGCCCTCCCGGACGACCTCGTTCACCCCGCCGACAAGAACTTCCCGCTCGTCCATGCGGACAGACTAGGCCCGAACGACCCTGAAGACAGACAAGCACGCTTGTCATATGGACAAGCGTGCTTTACGTTTTCGGGCATGACGAATTTCAGTGTGCGGGAGTGGGTCCTGCTGGCGTCGGGAGCGGTGACGTTCTTCGCCGGGGCGGTCGCGGCAGGCGTGCTGCACGCGCGGGACGCGTTGCCGTCGTGGGCGGGATGGGTGCCGGCGATCCTGGCGATCGCCGGGCTGGTGCTGCTGGTGGGTGTCACGGTGAGGGCGTTGTTGCGCGGGGACACCGAAGGCGTGGAGCGTCAGGACGCGGCGCGGGCGTCGATGGTGACGGTCCTGGTGGTCGTGGTGGCGGGCTTCGGGTACGCGTTGCTGGAAGCCTTCGCCGGTCTTCCGAGGGTGACGGCGGCCGTGCCGGCCGCCGCGGCCGGCCTGGTGTGGATGATCACGTTCGCCTGGGGCCGTCCCGGCGGTGAGGAGGGGTGATCGCCAACCGTCTGCCGGTGCTGCGCGCGGAGCGCCGCTGGAGTCAGGCCGAGCTGGCGGACCGGATCAACGTGTCGCGTCAGACGGTGGTGTCGCTGGAGAACGGGCGGTACGAACCGACGCTGAAGGTCGCGATGCGTCTGGCGGCGGTTTTCGGGGTGGCGATCGAGGACATCTTCACCGCCGACCCGACCGACCTGGCCCTCGTGCGGCGGGGCGAGGACCTGTAGTGCACGCGGTGCATCCCCGGAGGGGTGCGTCCGGAACTCCCCGGGCGCACCCCTCCGGGCGCTCACGGTCAGGCGCTCGTCAGTTCCGGTACCGGTAGAGGATCCGGCCCCGGGTCAGGTCGTAGGGGCTGAGCTCCACGAGCACGCGGTCGAACGGGAGGATCCGGATGTGGTTCTTCCGGATCTTGCCGCTGATGTGGGCCAGCACGTGGTGCCCGTTCTGCAGCTCGACCTTGAAGGTCGCGTCGCGCAGGCACTCGGTGACGGTGCCTTCCATCTCCAGGCCGTTCGCTCTTCTCGCCAAGGTTTCCTTTTCCTCGTGTCGGTGTGCCGGAGCCGGACGGCCGCCTCCGGTGCGTTCCTCATGACAGGTGGGGCCGGGGCGGCGCTCAGCCGCGCGCCAGCTCCAGGTGGCCGCCGGCCCGGCGTCCGCCGGCGCCCTCGATCAGGGCGATCGCGGCGGCGTGGGAGTCGTCGACCTCCGCCCACGCGGCCGCGACGCCGTCCCGGTGCAGCGCGTCCAGCGCGTGGGCCAGCAGCGCCCGTCCGATGCCGTGCCGTCGCCGGTCGGCCCGGACGGCGACCAGCCCGACCCGCGCCCGGCGGCGGACCCGCGTGACGCGGGCCAGTCCGGCGTACTCGCCGTCGCCGTCACGGACGGCCACCGCGTACGCCGACGGGTCCACCAGCGTGTCCCCGTCCGGGCCGCACACCAGCTCGGTCGGCAGGACCCGTCGGCCGGCGGTGGCCTCGAACTCGTCCCGTACGGCGCGGTCCAGGGCCCGCAGCAGCGTCTCGTCCGCCTCACCGGCGGGCAGCACGGTCACCCCCGCCGGCAGCCGTGCCGCGTCGAGCCCGGTCTCGCGCGGGTCGGTGGGCAGGTCGTACGCCGACTCCCGGCGCACGACGGCGAATCCGTGCCGCTTCCAGCGCGCCGTCGCCTCGTGCTCGTCCTCACCGACCAGGGTGTGGAGCGGTGCGGGCAGGTGGGCCGGCATCTCGGCGGCGAGAGCGTCGAAGGCGGCGTCCTGCCACGCGTCGATGCTGAGGAAGAGCCGGCCGTCGGGCCGCCGGAGGACGTCGCCCCGGCCCACGGCCCGGTCGTCGGCGACGGCTTCCCACGCGGTCTCCGAGACGCGCGTGATCGTCACAGTGTCCATAGGTGTTCGCCTTTCAGGAGTGCCTGGTCGAAGCGGCGCTCCCGACGGCGCCCGGGTCGGACACCCGGGTCAGTCGCGCACCGTGACGGAAGGAGGGAGCACCCACCTCGGAACAGCGTTCACGGGTCCCACCTCCTCCTGCGATGTCACGGCCGCTCGCAAACTAACGGCCCGCGCGACACCGCGTCCAACCCTTTTCCGGACGCCCGCCCCGCCCTGCCCGCCCGTCCCGCCCGCCCCGTGCGGGCGCCGTCCCCTCACACCGCGGTCCGGTGCCCGCTGAGGGCAGCGTTCCTCGCGGGAAACGGGAGGGATGCGGTCGGGTAACACCCGCGCCGCACGCTTCCGGGTATGACGTCGCAACAGCGTGTGGTGGTGATCGGGGCCGGTCCCGCGGGGGTCCGCCTCGCCCGCCGGCTCGGTGAGCTGGGCGTGCCGGCGGTGCTGGTCGGCGAGGAGGAGCACCGGCCGTACAACAGGGTGCTGCTCGCCGAGGTGCTGGCCGGACGGTACGCGCCGGAGGTGATCGAGCTGCCCGCGCCGGCCGGCCTGGTCCGCGCCCGGGTGGTGAAGATCGACCGGGACGCGCGGCGCGTGTACTGCGACGACGGCCAGGTGCTGGAGTACGGCAGCCTCGTGCTGGCCACCGGCTCCAACCCGGTACTGCCGCCGCTGCGGGGCCTGTTCGCCGTCGGCGACCACCAACTTCCGCGCGGCGTGCACGCGTTCCGCACCATGGACGACTGCCTGGGCCTGTCGGCGGCGGTCCGCCCCGGCACCCGCGCGGTGGTGGTGGGCGGCGGGCTGCTGGGCGTCTCGGCGGCCCGGGCGCTGGCCGAGCGCGGGGCGCAGGTGGTGCTGGCCCAGCAGTCGGAGCGGCTGATGGAGCGGCAGCTCGACCCCGCCGCGTCGGCGCTGGTGCGGCGGCACCTGGAAGGGCTGGGCGTCGAGGTCCACACCGAGCTGCGGGTGCGCGACATCCGCGTGGTGCAGGGGGCGGTCCGGTCGGTGGAGATGGCCGACGGGTACGCCCTGGACGCCGACGTGGTGGTCCTGGCCTGCGGGGTCCGCCCCCGTACCGGCCTGGCCCAGGGCGCCGGGCTGGAGGTCCGCAAGGGCGTCCTCGTCGACGACGAGCTGCGCACGAGCGACCCGCACGTCCGGGCCGTCGGCGACTGCGCCGAGCACGACGGCCAGGTGTACGGGCTGGCGACGCCCGCGCTGGAGCAGGCGGAGGTCCTCGCCCGGTCCCTGGCCGGCGACACCGGCGCCCGCTACACCGGCACCCGCGCCCTCACCCGGCTGACCCTCTTCTCCGACAGCCCCTTCGACCTCGCCGCGTTCGGCGAACCCACCCCGCTCCCGGGGGACGACGTGATCCAGCTCGCCGACGCCACCCGCGGCACCTACCGCAAGGTCGTGGTCCGTGAGGACCGGCTGGTGGGCGGCGTGCTGGTCGGCGAACTCGGCACGGTCGGCGCGCTGGCCCGCGCCTGGGAGGGAGCGGAGCCGCTGCCCTCGGCCGGCTCTCCCCTGCTCCACCTGCTCACCAACGACGGAGGCTCCTGATGCCCATGCCCACCACGGACTCCGCCGCGATCCCCTCCGCGGCCGCTTCCACCATCGTCCTCGTCGGCCACGGCATGGTCGGGCAGCGCTTCCTGGAGGCGCTGGCCGAGCGCGGGCTGACCGCCACGCACCGGGTGGTCGTCCTCTGCGAGGAGCCCCGCCCCGCCTACGACCGGGTCCACCTCACCTCGTACTTCTCCGGCACCACGCCCGACGAACTCTCCATGACCGACCTGGAGTTCATCGAGAAGCACGGCATCGAGCTGCGCCTGGGCGACCCGGCGGAGTCGATCGACCGCGCGGCCCGCACGGTCACCGCCCGCTCGGGCCTGACCGTCTCCTACGACACGCTCGTCCTGGCCACCGGCTCCTACCCCTTCGTCCCGCCGGTCCCCGGCAAGGACGCGGACGGCTGCTTCGTCTACCGCACCATCGAGGACCTGCTGGCCATCGAGGAGTGGGCGAAGGCGCGGGCCACCACCGGCGCGGTGGTCGGCGGCGGCCTGCTGGGCCTGGAGGCGGCGGGCGCCCTCAAGGGGCTCGGACTCGACGCCCACATCGTGGAGTTCGCGCCGCGGCTGATGCCGGTGCAGGTGGACGACGGCGGTGGCGCGGCCCTGCTGCGCACCATCGAGGACATGGGCCTGACCGTCCACACCGGCGCCGGCACCCAGGAGGTGCTGACCGGCGAGGACGGCGCGGTCACCGGCATGAAGCTGTCCAACGGCCGGGAACTCGCCGTCGACCTGGTGGTGTTCTCCGCCGGTGTCCGCCCCCGTGACCAGCTCGCCCGCGACTGCGGCCTCCAGGTCGGCGAACGCGGCGGCATCGCCGTCGACGCGAACTGCCGGACGGTCTCCGACGACCGCGTCTTCGCCATCGGCGAGTGCGCGCTGGCCGCCGACGGCCGGGTCTACGGGCTGGTCGCCCCCGGCTACGAGATGGCGCAGACCGCCGCCGCGGTGATCGCCGAGGACGCCTCCGCCGAGTTCACCGGCGCCGACCTGTCCACCAAGCTGAAGCTGCTCGGCGTGGACGTGGCCTCCTTCGGCGACGCGCACGGCGCCGCCGAGGGCTGCCTGGACGTCGTGTACTCCGACTCCCGGTCGGGTCTCTACAAGAAGCTGGTCATCGGCCGGGACGGCACCCTGCTGGGCGGCATCCTGGTCGGCGACGCCGAGGCGTACGGCACCCTGCGCGCGCTCACCGGCTCGGTCCCGCCGGTCTCCCCGGAGAGCCTGGTCCTGCCGGCCGGCGCGGCGGGCGGCGGCGCGCAGCTCGGCCCCTCCGCGCTGCCCGACGAGGCGGTCGTCTGCTCCTGCCACAACGTCACCAAGGGCACGATCCGCGGCGCGGTCACCGACCACCGGTGCGTGACGGTGCCCGAGGTGAAGAAGTGCACCAAGGCCGGCACCGGCTGCGGGTCCTGCGTGAAGGTGCTGGGCCAGCTCGTCGAGGCGGAGCTGGAGGCGAGCGGCGTCGAGGTCGACAAGGGCCTGTGCGGCTGCTTCGCGCAGACCCGCGAGGAGCTGTACGAGATCGTCCTGGCGCTGCGCGTCACCTCCTACCGCGACCTGCTGGACCGCCACGGCCGCGAGGAGGCCCGCGGCGGCGACGGCTGCGAGATCTGCAAGCCGTCCGTCGCCAACATGCTGGCCACCCTGGCGCCCGCGATCGGCGCCGACGGCCATGTCCTGGACGGCGAGCAGGCGGCGCTGCAGGACACCAACGACCACTTCCTGGCCAACCTGCAGAAGAACGGCTCGTACTCGGTCGTCCCCCGCATCCCCGGCGGCGAGATCGCCCCGGAGAAGCTGATCGTGATCGGCGAGATCGCCCGCGACTTCGGCCTCTACACGAAGATCACCGGCGGCCAGCGGATCGACATGTTCGGCGCCCGTGTCGAGCAACTGCCGCGGATCTGGGCGCGGTTGGTGGAGGCCGGCTTCGAGTCCGGGCACGCCTACGGCAAGTCGCTGCGGACGGTGAAGTCGTGCGTCGGCTCCACCTGGTGCCGCTACGGCGTGCAGGACTCGGTCCGCATGGCCATCGACCTGGAGCTGCGCTACCGGGGCCTGCGCTCCCCGCACAAACTGAAGTCCGCGGTCTCCGGCTGCGCCCGGGAGTGCGCGGAGGCGCAGTCCAAGGACTTCGGCGTCATCGCCACCTCCAACGGCTGGAACCTGTACGTCGGCGGCAACGGCGGCGCCACCCCGCGCCACGCCGACCTGCTCGCCCAGGACCTCTCGGACGCGGAACTGGTCCGCCTGATCGACCGGTTCCTGATGTTCTACATCCGCACCGCCGACCGCCTGGAGCGGACGTCGGTGTGGCTGGACCGGATCCCCGGCGGCCTGGACCACGTCCGCGACGTGGTCGTCCACGACTCGCTCGGCATCTGCGACGAGCTGGAGCGGCTGATGGCCGCGCACGTGGCGCACTACCGCGACGAGTGGGCGGCCGTGCTGGAGGACCCCGAGAAGCTGGAGCGCTTCGTCTCGTTCGTCAACGCCCCCGAGACCCCCGACCCGATGGTCGCGTTCGTCCCCGAGCGCGGGCAGATCAAGCCCGACCTGCCGCTGCTCCAGATCGGCATCCGAGAGATGGAAGGGACCGCATCCCGATGACCACCGCCGTAGCGCCCACCGCCACCCTTGTCAGCACGGTCGTCCAGCTCAAGGCCGGCGAGGACTGGCTGCCCGTCTGCGCCGTGGACCGCCTGGTCCCCGGCCGGGGCGTCGCCGCCCTGCTCCCCGACGGCCGCCAGGCCGCCGTCTTCCTGGACCGCGCGGGCCGCCTCCACGCCGTCGACAACCGCGACCCGTTCACCGGCGCGGCCGTCCTCTCCCGCGGCCTGCTCGGCAGCCGCGGCGGCCACCCCTTCGTGGCCTCCCCCCTGCTGAAGCAGCGCTTCGACCTCGCCACGGGGCAGTGCCTCGACGACGACGCGGTCCGCATCGCGACCTTCGAGGTCCGCGTGGCGTGACCACGGCGGCCCCGAGCCGGGCGGGCGCGCGCCCAAGGACAGCCGCGCGCCCGCCTTCTCCCGTACCGCCCTTCGCCGCCGATCACGCTCCGGTCCGCGATCCGGTCCGCGATCCGGTCGGCGATCCGGTCGGCGTTCCGTCACGCCGGGCTCAGGGCGCGAGGGCTCCGTAGGAGACCCCCGTCAGCCGCTCCGACTCCTGCCACAGCCGGGCCGAGGCGCGGTCGTCGAGGGTCCACGGGGCGCGCCAGGACGGGGCGGGGGCGCCGCGCCACATGAGGAAGGACGGGCCGGTGAAGGAGTCGGGGCGGACGCCGGGGGCGGTGGCGGCGTACAGGGTGGGGAGGGCGCCCGCCTCGGCGGACTGGGCGACGGCGCGGTCGGCGAGGCGCAGCAGCCGCCGCAGGGTGTGCCGGCCCTCCATGGCGGGACCGGCGGCGGTGAGGTTGGTGGCGGAGTAGCCGGGGTGGGCGGCCGCGGCGACCACGTCGGAGCCGGCCGCGGCGAGGCGGCGGGCCAGCTCGTGGGTGAAGAGCAGGTTGGCGGTCTTGGAGCGCGCGTAGGCGACCCACCGCCGGTAGCCGCGCTCGCTGTTGAGGTCGTGGATGTCCAGGTTGGCCAGCGCGTGCAGGAAACTGGAGACGGTGACGACGCGGGCGCCCGGCGTCGCCAGCAGCCGCGGCAGCAGCAGGCCGGTGAGGGCGAAGTGGCCGAGGTGGTTGACGCCGAACTGCGTCTCGAAGCCGTCGGCGGTGGTGCGGTGGGGCAGCGCCATGACGCCGGCGTTGTTGACCAGCAGGTCGAGCCGGTCGTGCGGCAGGGCGTCGGCGAACGCGCGGACCGAGGAGAGGTCGGCCAGGTCCAGGCGGGCCACCTCCACCCGCGCGGCGGGGACCTCGGCGCGGATCCACCCGGTGGCCTCCTCCCCCTTGGCCACGTCCCGGCAGGCGAGCACCACCTCGGCCCCGCTCCGCGCCAGTTCCAGCGCGGTGACCAGCCCGAGCCCTCCGTTGGCTCCGGTCACGACGGCGACACGGCCGCCCTGGTCGGGGATCTGCGACGCGGTCCAACGGGTCATCGGCGGGCGCCCTCTCACGCTCGAACGGCTCCGGCTCCGGCTCCGGCTCCGGCTCCGGCTTCACTTCCGGCACAGGCACAGGCACAGGCACAGGCGCCGGTTCCGGTTCCGGCACCCCCACCGTACGCATGAGCCCCACCGTACGCGTGAGCCCCCACCGACCCCGTCCCCACCGGAACCGCGCGCCGCGCCGCCCTCAGTCGGCGGTGCCCGGAGCCGCGGCCCACTCGACGGGCTGACCGGTGATCTTGGCGATCGTGTCGTAGTCGCCGTCGTAGTGCAGCACGACGGCACCGTGCCGTTCGGCCACGGCGGCGATCAACAGGTCCGCCATGGACAGGGCCCTGTGGTGGCCCTGGGTGACCGCGGTCCCCTGCACCTCCAGGGCGCGCTCCCAGACCTCGTCGGGCGTGCTGAGCAGGTCGAAGCCCCGCAGCCAGGTGCGCAGGCGGGTCGCCTCGGCGGCATTGCGCGCCGAGTACAGGACCTCCATCTCGACCGCCCCGCAGACGGCCAGCAACCCCCGTTCGTGCAGGGGCTTCACGGTCGCGCGTACGGCAGGCCTGCCGTACCTGGCCAGCGCGGACTTGTCGATGAGGAACCGGGGTGTCATGCGGCGCCCCGCTCGGCCTTCCCCGCCGCTCCGGCGGCGTCGCGGCTGTCGTGGGTGAGGTCGATGTCGCCCCGGTCGAGGGCGTCGAAGAACTCCTGCCGCAGCCGGTACTTCACGGCCTCCTCCATCGCCGCGCGTACTGCCGCCGCCTTGGTCTTCGTCCCGTAGAGGCGCATGGCCTCGGTGACGATGTCGTCGTCCAGATCGATCACAGTACGAGCCATACCGAAAACGATACCGTTCTGACCACCTGATCCGATATCGATTCACCCGACGGGGGACAAGAGCGCGCGACCACCGGAATCTCGGTGAGCACGTCGCCCTCGCTCACCCAGGCCGGGCGCGACCGGGCCCCGCCGGGGGCGCGGGTGGCGCGGGGGGCGCGCGCCACGGGCCGTACATGAGGTGTTCACGACATGTTGGGGCTCGGGGGCGGTGCCGGCTCCTACGCTCCCCTGCGGCACGAGGCAGAACACCCCCGCCGCCGTCCGGCGGCCGGGCAGCGTACCCCTCACCCCTGGAGTGAACGTGGAACGTCGCAACCTCCTGCGCGCCGCCGTTCTCGGCGGCACCGCCGCCGCGTTCGGCGGGACCCTGTGGCGCGGCGCGGCCTACGCCGCCCCCGCACAGCCCGGCACCGGCCCGTACGGCGCCCTCGGCTCCGCGGACGCGAACGGGATCCGGCTGCCCTCCGGCTTCACCAGCCGGGTGATCGCCCGCTCGCGGCAGAAGGTCCCCGGCACCGCCTACACCTGGCACGACGCCCCCGACGGCGGCGCCTGCTACGCGGACGGCGCGGGCTGGATCTACGTCTCCAACTCGGAGATCAGCTCCACGGGCGGCGCGGGCGCGGTGAGGTTCGACTCCTCGGGCGCCGTGACGGACGCGTACCGCATCCTCTCCAACACCAACGTCAACTGCGCGGGCGGCAGGACGCCGTGGAACACCTGGCTGTCCTGCGAGGAGGTGGACCGCGGGTACGTGTACGAGACGGACCCGTGGGGCGTGAAGGCGGCGGTGCGGCGGGACGCGATGGGGCGCTTCAAGCACGAGGCCGCCGCCTGCGACCCGGACCGCCGGGTGATCTACCTGACGGAGGACGTCAGCGACGGCGCGTTCTACCGCTTCCGTCCGACGACCTGGGGCGACCTGTCCTCCGGCACCCTGGAGGTCATGATCGGGTCCTCCGCGACCAGCGGCTCGGTCACCTGGGCCCGGGTGCCGGACCCGTCCGGCGCGACGGCCACCCGCAACCAGGTCTCCGGCACCAAGCGCTTCAACGGCGGCGAGGGCTGCTACTATGCGAACGGCACGTGCTGGTTCACCACCAAGGGCGACAACCGGGTGTGGGCCTACGACGCGGCGGCGTCGACCGTCTCGCTGGCCTACGACGACTCGCTGGTCACCTCCGGGACCGCCCCGCTGACCGGCGTGGACAACGTCACCGGCACCGCCTCGGGCGACCTGTACGTCGCGGAGGACGGCGGGAACATGGAGATCTGCGTGATCACCCCGCAGGGGGTGGTCGCGCCGTTCCTGCGGATCGGGGGCCAGTCCGGCTCGGAGATCACCGGCCCGGCCTTCTCCCCCGACGGCCGCCGCCTCTACTTCTCCAGCCAGCGCGGCACCAGCGGCTCCTCCTCCGGCGGCATCACCTACGAGGTCACGGGCCCCTTCCGCGCCTGACCCGGCCCCCGGCCCCGCCCGCCCGCGAAGCCCCGGGGCCCGGAACCGCACGGCGGTTCCGGGCCCCCGGAACTCGCACGGACAACGGGCCGTTTCCCCTGATGAACCCCAAGTCACGTGCCTACCATGCGCGTTGACAGGAGATCGTTCGCGGGACAGGAGAACAGCGCATGGCCGACACCTTCACCTCCAGCGGGTCGGTACCGGAGATCAACACCTCGGTGCCGCATTCGGCCCGGATGTGGAACTACTGGCTGGGCGGCAAGGACAACTACCCGGTGGACCAGCAGGCCGCCGAGCAGTTCCGGGCGGCGTTCCCGCAGATCGCCGAGAACGCCCGTTCCTTCCGCTCCTTCCTGCGCCGCGGTGTCACCTACCTCGCCGCGGACGCCGGCATCCGCCAGTTCCTCGACGTCGGCACCGGCCTGCCCACCGTCGACAACACCCACGAACTCGCCCAGCGGGTGGCTCCCGAGTGCCGCATCGTCTACGTGGACAACGACCCGCTCGTCCTCACCCACGCCCGGGCCCTGCTCGTCGGCACCCCCGAGGGCGCCACCGACTACCTGCACGCCGACCTGCACGCCCCCGAGGCCGTACTGGACGCGGCACGCCGGACCCTCGACTTCGACAAGCCCGTCGCGGTCGTCCTCAGCGGCATCCTGGGCCACGTCATGGACGACGACCTGGCCCGCGACCTGGTCCGCCGCCTCCTCGCCCCGCTCCCCTCCGGCAGCCACGTCCTCATCTGCGACGGCACCGACACCGACGAGGTGCTCCGCGCCGCCCAGGAGGAGCACAACGACCGGGGCGCGGTCCAGTACCGTCTCCGCAGCCCCGAGGTGTTCGCCTCGCTCTTCGACGGCCTGGAGCTCGTCGACCCCGGGGTCGTCCCCTGCACCCGGTGGCGCCCCGAGCCGGGAGCCCCGGCCCCGCACGTCGACTCGTACGGAGCCGTCGGACGCAAGCCGTAGGGCGCCGCCGTCGGCGCGCGGGCCCGCCGAGCGCCGCACCCGCGCCGGGAAGCCGCACAGGCAGCCGCGCGCAAAGGGAAGAGGCGGCACCCCCGCACATGGGGTGCCGCCTCCGTGGGTCGCCCGGGGCCGTGGTGGCGCCGGCCGGATGAGGGTCACGGAACGTGACCGGCTCCGGCCCCGCGGCGGGACCGGTCCGGCGGGGGCACATCCCCGCCGCACCGGGAGCCGAACCGGAGTGACCGGGGGTCAGCGGAAGTCGCTGCCCTCGGACTCCGTGGCGGCGCGACCCGCCTCCAGGCGCGCCACCGGGATCCGGAACGGCGAGCAGGAGACGTAGTCGAGGCCGACCTCGTGGAAGAAGTGGACCGAGTCCGGGTCGCCGCCGTGCTCGCCGCAGACGCCGAGCTTGATGTCGGGGCGGGTGGCCCGGCCGCGCTCGACGCCGGTGCGGACCAGCTCGCCCACGCCGTCGCGGTCGATGGTCTCGAACGGGCTGACGCCGAAGATGCCCTTCTCCAGGTACTGGGAGAAGAAGGAGGCCTCGACGTCGTCGCGGCTGAAGCCCCAGGTGGTCTGGGTCAGGTCGTTGGTGCCGAAGGAGAAGAACTCCGCGGTCTCGGCGATCTGGCCGGCCGTCACCGCGGCGCGGGGCAGCTCGATCATGGTGCCGATGGCGATGTCGAGCTCGGCGCCGGAGGCCGCCTGGACCTCGCGGATGACCTGCTCGGCCTCCTCGCGGACGATCTCCAGCTCCTGGACGGTGCCGACCAGCGGGATCATGATCTCCGCGTGCGGGTCGCCGCCGGCCGCCCTGCGCTCGGCCGCGGCCTCCGCGATGGCGCGGACCTGCATGATGAACAGGCCGGGGATGACCAGGCCGAGGCGCACGCCGCGCAGGCCCAGCATCGGGTTCTGCTCGTGCAGGCGCTGCACGCAGTGCAGCAGGCGCTGCGAGTCGGAGACGTCCTCGCCCTTGGCCTCGGCGACGGCGATCCGCACCGAGAGCTCGGTGAGGTCGGGCAGGAACTCGTGCAGCGGCGGGTCGATGAGGCGGACGGTGACCGGGAGGCCGTCCATCGCCTCGAAGAGCTCGACGAAGTCGCCCTTCTGCAGCGGCTGGAGCTGCGCGAGGGCCTCCTCCTGCTCCTGCTTGTCCTCGGCCAGGATCAGCCGCTCGACGAGCTCGCGGCGGTCGCCGAGGAACATGTGCTCGGTGCGGCACAGGCCGATGCCCTGGGCGCCGAAGCGGCGGGCGCGGGCGGCGTCCTCGGCGTTGTCGGCGTTGGCGCGGACCTTGAGGCGGCGCTGGCCGTCGGCGAAGGTCATGATCCGGTGGACGGCCTTGACCAGCTCGTCGGCGTCCTCGGCGGCCGGGTCGGCCTTGCCCTCGAAGTACTCGACGACCGGCGACGGCACGACGGGTACCTCGCCGAGGTAGACCTTGCCGCTGGAGCCGTCGATGGAGATCACGTCGCCCTCGGCGACCACGCCGCCGCCGGGCACGGTCATCTTCCGCGCCTTGACGTCGACCTCGAGTTCCTCGGCGCCGCAGACGCAGGTCTTGCCCATGCCCCGGGCGACGACGGCGGCGTGCGAGGTCTTGCCGCCGCGGGAGGTCAGGATGCCCTCGGCGGCGATCATGCCGTCGAGGTCGTCGGGGTTGGTCTCGCGGCGGACCAGGATGACCTTCTCGCCGCGGGCGGCCCACTCGACGGCGGTCCTCGACGAGAAGACGGCCTTGCCGACCGCCGCGCCCGGGGAGGCGGCGATGCCCTTGCCGGCCTGCTCCACCCGGGCGTCGGTGTCGAAGCGGGGGAACATCAGCTGGGCGAGCTGCGCGCCGGTGACGCGCTGCAGCGCCTCGGCCTCGTCGATCAGGCCCTGGTCGACGAGCTGCGTGGCGATGCGGAAGGCGGCGCCGGCGGTGCGCTTGCCGACGCGGGTCTGCAGCATCCAGAGCTTGCCGCGCTCGATGGTGAACTCGATGTCGCAGAGATCGCGGTAGTGGTTCTCCAGCGTCTCCATGATCTCCATGAGCTGGTCGTACGACGTCTTGTCGATCGACTCGAGCTCGGCGAGCGGCACGGTGTTGCGGATGCCGGCCACGACGTCCTCGCCCTGCGCGTTCTGCAGGTAGTCGCCGTACACGCCCTGGTGGCCGGAGGCGGGGTCGCGGGTGAACGCGACGCCGGTGCCGGAGTCGTCGCCGAGGTTGCCGAAGACCATGGAGCAGACGTTGACCGCGGTGCCCAGGTCGCCGGGGATGCGCTCCTGGCGGCGGTAGAGCTTGGCGCGGTCGGTGTTCCAGGAGTCGAAGACCGCCTTGATGGCGAGGTCCATCTGCTCGCGCGGGTCCTGCGGGAAGTCCCGGCCGGCCTCGGCCCGGACAATCTCCTTGAACCGGGCGACGAGCGCCTTCAGGTCGTCCGCGTCGAGGTCGGTGTCGACGGTGACGCCCTTGGCCTTCTTGGCGTCGTCGATGGCGTCCTCGAAGAGGTCGCCCTCCACGCCGAGCACCGTCTTGCCGAACATCTGGATGAGGCGGCGGTAGGAGTCCCAGGCGAACCGCTCGTTTCCGGCCTGGCGGGCGAGGCCCTCGACGGAGGCGTCGGAGAGACCGATGTTGAGGACGGTGTCCATCATGCCCGGCATCGAGAACTTGGCGCCGGAGCGGACCGAGACCAGGAGAGGGTTGTCGGCCTGGCCCAGCTTCTTGCCCATCCGGTCCTCGAGGGCGTCGAGGTGCGCACTCACCTCGTCACGCAGTGCCACGGGCTCCCGGCCGCTCTCCAGGTAGACCTTGCAGGCCTCCGTGGTGATGGTGAAGCCGGGAGGCACCGGAAGACCGAGATTGGTCATCTCCGCGAGGTTCGCACCCTTGCCACCGAGGAGGTCCTTGAGGTCCTTGTTCCCCTCGGTGAAGTCGTAGACGAACTTCACCTTCTCAACGCGCGCACCGGAGTGGTGGGACTCGCTGCGGTCTTTGTTTACCAACACGGTTCTCGACTCCTCGAGGACGCGATGACTGCCCTGACGCCGAGGAACATACCCAGATCCAGGGGGTTCGGGTACGTCGGAGTTGGCGCCGCCGGCCCCCGAAGGGGGTCGGCGGGTTGATCGCCAAGTCAAGACTTGGCAAGCATTCCCGGCATTATGTGTTCAACTCTTGAACGGACACACCCGAAGAGAGCGGGGAGGGTGCTCAGATGAGCGGGGTTGCAGCTCGTCTGAATTTGACCGATGAACGATCATCCGATGGCACCGAGTGCCACGGCTTGATGAAGTGCAGCCAGCGCCATTTCGCTCATCTGAGCGGATGATCTATCAGGGGTGGCGAGAATCACGCCCCGGCGCGGGGGTGGATGTCACCATCCGGACGCCTGGTGGGCATGGGGCGCTGCCTGCACACATGAGCGCGGCACCTTCCCATCTGTCGCCGGGCGCCTCACTCCGACAACCCGCTCGGCGCCCCGCCCGGAGCCTCGGAGGCGAACAGTTCCGGACAGATCTCGGCGACGGGCGGCCCGCACGCGCCCGCGTCCGGCCCGGAGGCGGGGCAGCGCCCGCGCGCCCGCCCGGTCCGCCCGTGCAGGGGCGGTCACGCCGCGCAGTGCGCCGCGTCTCACAGCCCGGCCGGCCGAACCGGGTCGTCGCAGGTCAGCCCCGGCGACGCCACCGCCGGGGGCCGTTCGGGACAACGGGCGGAACACGCGGTCCCTTGTCTTTTGTGAAATGCCGATTACATGATGGTTTCGCGTGCTTAATAGACGTACTTCTTGGCAGGCCTGACGGTATGTGTGGTCCACGTCACGTCTGCCGTTCCATGTGACCCCGTTGGAGAGAACCCCCGTGGACACCCCAGCAGCCGCCACCGACGCCGGCGGCCACGCCCGGCCGACGGAGACCGCGGACCAGCCCGCGGAGCCTGCGGATCCCGTCCACGTCCTGCCCTCCATGGCCGGGGAGCCCTTGGTGGTCCCCGCGCTCCCCGACGTGCCCGAGGTCCCGTCCGCTCCCGGTGTCGCCCACGACCGCATCGCCCACGACCCCGCCACGCTCGCCGGCTCCCTGCACGCCCGGGCCTGCCTGGTCCTGGACGAGAACTGGCAGGGCGCGTCCACCGTGCCGTCCCGCTCGCTCTACCCCCACCAGTGGTCGTGGGACTCCGCGTTCATCGCGATCGGTCTGCGCCACCTCTCCGCGCTGCGCGCCCAGACGGAGCTGCTGACGCTCTTCTCCGCGCAGTGGGACGACGGCCGGATCCCGCACATCGTCTTCAACCCCGCGGTGCCGCACGACGCGTACTTCCCGAGCCCCGACTTCTGGCGCTCCCGGACGGACGGGCGCCCCTCCGGCGCGCCGCCGGTCGTCCAGACCTCGGGCATCGTCCAGCCCCCGGTGCACGCGCTGGCCGTGTGGCTGACGCACCGGGCCGACCCGGGCCTGTCCCGGACCAACGGCTTCCTGCGCCGCGCCTACCCGCACCTGGTGTCCTGGCACAACTACCTGCTGCGCCACCGCGACCTGGGCGGCGGCGGCCTGGTGAGCGTGGTGCACCCCTGGGAGCAGGGCATGGACAACAGCCCCTGCTGGGACCCGCCGCTCTCCCGGGTGACGCCCGCCCCGGCCGGGTCGTTCACCCGCGCGGACCTCGCGCACGGCGCCCCCGAGGACCGGCCCACCGACCTCGACTACGGCCGGTACGTCAAGCTGGCCATGGACTACCGGGACCGCGGCTACGTCGACGGCCGCGGCGAGTTCGCCGTGGAGGATCCGGCGTTCAACGCGCTGCTGATCGCCTCCGAGCACTCCCTGGGCCTGATCGAGGCCGAGCTCGGCATCCGGGCCACGGCCCGTCACGTCCGGGCCGCACGGCTCACCCGGGCCCTGGTCGACCGGCTGTGGAGCCGGGAGCACGGCGCCTTCCTCTGCCGCGACGTCCTCGTCGACGAGCTGATCGAGGAGCACGGCGTCGCCCAGCTGATCCCGCTGATCCTGCCCACCCTGGACGAGGAGGTCGCCGGCGCGCTGGTGGAGACGCTCCGCGGTCCGCGGTTCGGGCTCGGCACCACCACCCGGCTGGTGCCCAGCTACGACCTGACCGGCGCCTGCTTCGACCCGCACCGGTACTGGCGCGGCCCGGCCTGGTTCAACGTCGGCTGGCTGGTGGAGCGCGGCCTGCGGACGCACGGCCGCACCGGACTCGCCGCCGGCCTGCGCGACGCGCTGATCGAGGCGGCGGCCTCCTCGGACTTCGCCGAGTACGTCGACCCGTACACCACCGAGGCCTGCGGCGCCCGGGAGTTCTCCTGGACGGCCGCGCTCACCCTCGACCTCCTGCACCGCTCGGAGGAGGCGTTCGACGACCGGTCCCGCGCCGTCCGCGCGGCCGCGGGCACGGGCGCCGCGGGCACGGACACGGGCACGAGCGCCACCGCCCCCGCCACTGCCGCCGTCCCCGCCGACGCCACCTCCCCCGCCCCCGCCCCCACCGCCGGCTGACGGCCGCCGTCCCCCGGGGGAGTTCGCGACCACCCGTCGCGAACTCCCCCTGCTGCCCGCGGTGTTCGTGGGCCCGGGCAGGCGCCGGAGGGCGGCCAACCGGTCCTGTCCGCTCTCTTGACGCCGACGCGCCGCTCTCGCTTGGATGGCGGGCGCACGACACTGGGAGCGCTCCCACCTCCCTGGCACCTCTCTTCCCGCCCCCACACGATTGCGAGAGCCCATCCGTGCGTCCCCTTCCGAAGGCCCGGTCCCTCCTCGCCGCCGCGGCCGCCGCGGCCGCGCTCGCAGGCCTGTCCGTCACCCCGTCGGCCGCGCAGGGCGAGCCGTCCTCCGGCCACTTACGCACCGCGTCCGCCGCCGAGTCACCGGGGCGCACCCTCGCCCCGGGCACCAAGTTCTACATCGAGGGGAACAGCAAGGCCTTCGCCCAGGCCGTCACCGACCGCAGGGCGGGTGACACGGCGAACGCCAAGCTGATGGACGCGATGGCGTCGTACCCGGTCGCGGAGTGGTTCACCGGCTCCACCACCCTGAAGCAGACGACCGACGCGATGGCCCTGCTGCAGTCCAAGGCCGCGCCGCAGCAGCGGGTCCCGGTCACCGTCGCCTACAACGTGCCGGGGCGCGACTGCTCGCAGTACTCGGGTGGCGGCGCGTCCAACAGCGCGGAGTACGCCGCCTGGGTCGACGCCCTGGCCAAGGGCATCGGCGACCGGAGGACCGTGGTCCTCCTGGAGCCCGACGGGCTCGCCCTCTCCCCCGCCTTCTGCGGCGGCACCGCCGAGCAGCAGACCACCCGGCTCCAGGAGATCAACGACGCCGTCGACCGGCTGGCACAGCAGCCCGGCACGATCGTCTACCTGGACGCGGGCCACAGCTCCTGGCACGCCGTGGGCGAGATGGCCCAGCTCCTCGTCGACGGCGGGATATCCCGGGCGCAGGGCTTCTTCCTCAACGTCTCCAACTACCGCACCGACGGCGAGCTGATCCGCTACGGCACGCAGGTCTCGCAGTGCGTCTGGTACCTGCGGAACACCGAGGGCTCCGCGCCGGACGACTGCCCCAACCAGTGGTGGCCCGCGGCCGACGCGGACGCCTGGTACGCCGCGCACGTGCCGGCCGACGCCGAGCTGACGCACTTCGTGATCGACACCAGCCGCAACGGCAAGGGCCCGTGGACGCCGGCCGTGTCCTACCCGGACCCGCAGGAGTGGTGCAACCCGCCCGGCCGCGGCCTCGGTGTCCGGCCCACCAGCCGGACCGGTGTGCCGCTGCTGGACGCCTACCTGTGGATCAAGGTCCCCGGCGAGTCCGACGGCAGCTGCACCCGCGGCACGGCGGGCCCCGAGGACCCGGAGTACGGGATCGTCGACCCGGCGGCCGGCGCGTGGTGGCCCGACCAGGCGCACGCCCTGGCGGCCGACGCGGTCCCCGCGCTGAGGTTCAACACCGACTGGTAGCCCCACCGCGCGGCGCCCGGTCGCCGGACCGGGCGCCGTTCCGGACCGGGCGCCGCGCGAGGCCGGGTGCCGTGCCGGACCGGACCGGGCGCCGCATGAAGGCCAGGCCCCCCCGCGCGAAGGCCGGGCGCCGTGCCGGCCCGCGGGCGGTCCCCGTCAGCCGCCGGAGGTCTCCAGCTCCGCGTCCGCCGTCACGCCCGAGCAGTCGTAGGGGTCCTCCAGCCAGCCGTCCGGCAGGGCCACCCGGTTGTTGCCGGAGGTGCGGCCGCGCGGGCCGTCGGCGCCGGCGGGCCAGGGCTGGTCGAGGTCCAGTTCGTCCAGCCCGGCGCGCAGGGCGTCCAGCGACGACGTGACCGCCAGGCGCTTGCGCATCTCGGAGCCGACCGCGAACCCCTTGAGGTACCAGGCGACGTGCTTGCGGAAGTCGATCACGCCGCGGGCCTCGTCGCCGATCCACTCGCCGAGCAGCGTGGCGTGCCGGACCATCGCGTCGGCCACCTCGCGCAGGGTGGGCGCGGTGCGCTCCGGGCGGCCCTCGAAGGCGGCGACCAGGTCGGCGAAGAGCCACGGGCGGCCCAGGCAGCCGCGGCCGACGACCACGCCGTCGCAGCCGGTCTCGCGGACCATGCGCAGGGCGTCCTCGGCGCACCAGATGTCGCCGTTGCCCAGCACCGGGATCTCCGGCACGTGCTCCTTGAGGCGCGCAATGGCGTCCCAGTCGGCGGTGCCGCCGTAGTGCTGGGCGGTGGTGCGGCCGTGCAGGGCGATGGCGGTGACGCCCTCCTCGACGGCGATCCGGCCGGCGTCCAGGTAGGTGAGGTGGTCGTCGTCGATGCCCTTGCGCATCTTCATGGTGACCGGCAGCGCCCCGGCCTCGGAGACCGCCTCGCGCAGGATGGACCGGAGCAGGTTCCGCTTGTACGGCAGCGCGGAGCCGCCGCCCTTGCGGGTGACCTTGGGCACCGGGCAGCCGAAGTTCAGGTCGATGTGGTCGGCGAGGTCCTCGTCGACGATCATGCGCACGGCCTTGCCGACGGTGACCGGGTCGACGCCGTACAGCTGGATCGACCGCGGCTTCTCGCTCGCGTCGAAGTGGATCAGCTGCATGGTCTTCTCGTTGCGCTCGACCAGCGCCCGGGTGGTGATCATCTCGCTGACGAACAGGCCCTTGCCGCCGCTGAACTCCCGGCACAGGGTGCGGAAGGGCGCGTTGGTGATGCCGGCCATGGGGGCGAGCACCACGGGCGGCTGGACGGTGTGCGGACCGATCCGCAGGGTCTGCGAGGGGGTCATCACGGGCGTGGACATTCCCCCATTGTCCCTCACCGCCGTCGTGGCCCCGCAAGGCGGTCGGGCGCCGCCCGGTGGATGGGGCCCTCCAGCCCGGTCAGCGGCAGGGCGGTGCCGCCGCGGCGGGTGCGGACGATCTCCGCGGCGATGGACACCGCCGTCTCCTCGGGGGTGACGGCTCCCAGGTCGAGTCCGATCGGTGAGGCCAGTCGCCGCAGCCCCGCCTCGTCGACGCCCGCCTCCCGCAGCCGTTCGGTCCGCTCGGCGGCGGTCCGCCGGCTGCCCATCACGCCGATGTACGCGGCGGGCGTGCGCAGCGCCTCGACCAGCAGCGGGACGTCGAACCGGGGGTCGTGGGTCAGCACGCAGACGACGGTGCGGGCGTCGGTCGGGGTGGAGGCGAGGTATTCCGACGGCCAGGCCCGGACCACCTCGTGGGCCATCGGGAACCGCTCCGGGGTGGCGAAGACCGGCCGGGCGTCGCAGACGGTGACCCGGTAGCCGAGGAAGGCGCCGATCCGGGCGGTGGCCGCCGCGTGGTCGATGGCGCCGAAGACCAGCATCCGCGGGGGTGGGGTGAAGGTCCGCACGAAGACGGTCACCTCCTCGCGCCGCCGCTCGCCGCGGGCCCCGTACCGGCGCAGGGCGTCCCCGCCCTGGGCCAGCAGGGCCCGCGCGTCCTGCTCCACCGCCCGCCGCAGCTCCGGGTCCGCGTCGGGAGCGCCGTCCGGCGGGGCGTCGGGACGCACCGCGAGCTGCGTTCCGTCCGGGGCGCCGTCCACGGTCACCACGGTGGCCAGCGCGACGGCCTCCCCGCGGTCGGCGGCCTCCAGGACGGCCACCAGCGCGGCCCGCTCCGCCTCGCCCCGGTAGGCGCGCACCAGCACCCGCAGGGTGCCGCCGCAGGTCAGGCCCACCGCGAAGGCGTCCTCGTCGGCGACGCCGTAGGTGTGCAGCCGGGGCGTGCCGTCCTCCAGCGCGGCGAGTGCCTCCTCGTGGACCGCCGACTCGACGCATCCTCCGGAGAGGCTTCCGGCGACCGTCCCGTCGGCGCCGACGGCCATCGCGGCCCCCGGCCGCCGTGGGGCGCTGCCCTGCGCGTCGACGAGGAGGGCCACCGCGAAGTCGGTTCCGGCCCGGTGCCAGCGGCGCAGCGGGATCAGCAGGTCGTCCATGCCGAGCGTTTTAACACTTAAGCAGTTTTGAAGACACCCCTTGTGGCCCGCACCGCGGGGGTGTTAGACATCTTCGCAATCGACTGTTCAGGCATTAGATAACTCTGTGTAGCGGTGGCGCTCCTCCGGTCGCCGTGTCGCTGGAGGTCCCTGCCCCATGCTCCTGCTTCCCAACGGCCTGGTCGCGCCGACCCAGCGTTCCCTGGCCCCCTTCGTCCTGCACCGCCCCGGTTCGCTCGACGAGGCGGTGGCCGAGGGGGCGCGGCCCGGCGCGGTCTACGCCCAGGGCTGCAGCGACCTGTTCGCGCGGTTCCGCGAGGGTCTGCGCTGCGACAGCCTGGTCTCCCTGGAACGGGTCGCCGGCCTCACCGGCGCCTCGGCCCGCGACGGCGCCCTGGAGATCGGCGCGGGCGTCGCCCACCACGACGGCGCGCACGACCCGGTCGTCCGCGCGGCGCTGCCGGCCTTCGCCGACGCCTGGGGGCGGATCGCCAACCACCGGATCCGGCAGCGCGCGACCATCGGCGGCAACCTGATGGCCCGCCGCACCCGCTACGAGATGTCGATCATGCTCCAGGCGCTCGGCGCCCGTCTGCGCCTGCGCACCGCCGAGGGCCCGCTGGAGCTGGACCCGGCCGCCCTGTGGGACCGTGCCGAACCGCACGGCGCCCTGCTGACCTCGATCGTCGTGCCGGACACCGGGCGCCTCTGGTTCGGCTACGAGCGGTCCATGCGCCCGCTGGCCACCGCCGCGGTGGCGGTCCGGGGCGAGGAGGTGACGCTGACGGTGGGCTCGGAGTACACCCGCCCGCACACCGTCCGCCTGGCACTCGGCGAGGACCCGGCGCGCGCGGCCGCGACGCTGCCGGACAGCCTCGGCGACGCCGCCGCGAGCGCCGACTACCGCCGCCACCTGGCGGGGGTGCTGCTGCGCCGCTTGCTGAACGCCCGTACCCAGGAGCAGGAGGAGGCCGCGTGAGCACCGCCACCGACCGGAGCGCAGACTTCGACCGCAACGCCCACCCCGACCCGAGCACCGCCACCGACCGGAACGCCCACCCCGACCCGAGCACCGCCACCGACCGGAGCGCCCACCCCGACCCGAGCACCGCCACCGACCGGAGCGCCGTCCACCGCATCACCGTCGACGTCGAGGTCGACGGCCGCCGCCGCCGCGAGGAGATACCCGCGCACACCGTGCTGCTGGACCTGCTGCGCGGGCGGATGGGCAACACGGGCGTCAAGGCCTCCTGCGAGCGCGGCGTCTGCGGCGCGTGCACCACGCTGATCGACGGCGTGCCCACCGCCTCCTGCAGCGTCTTCGCCTTCAGCGTGGACGGCTGCTCGGTGGAGACCGTCGCCGGGCAGTTGGAGGGCGGCGAACCCGGCCCGGTGCAGCGGGCGTTCGCCGAGCGCGGCGGCTTCCAGTGCGGCTACTGCACACCGGGCATGGTGATGCTGACCACCGCGCTGCTGCGCGAGGACCCCGACCCCACCGAGGAGCGGATCCGCGAGTGGATCTCCTCCAACATCTGCCGGTGCACCGGCTACCAGATGATCGTCGACTCGGTCCGCCGGGCCGCCGAGCTGATCCGGGAGGAAGCGTGACCGAGGTTGTCGGCGGGCGGACGGGCGCCTTCGGCTCCACCGCGCCGCGCAAGGACGCGAAGCTCAAGGTCACCGGCGCGGCCCGGTACACCGCGGACGTCACCCTGCCCGGGATGCTGCACGCCAAGGTGCTGCGCAGCCCGCACGCCCACGCGCGGCTGCTCCGGGTGGACGCCGCCCGGGCCCGCGCGGTGCCCGGCGTGCACGCGGTGATCACCCGCGACGACCTGGACGGACTGGACGCCGTCTACGGCTACTTCATCAAGGACCAGCCGGTCGTCGCCACCGACCGGGTGCGCTACGCCGGCGACCCGGTGGCCGCGGTGGCGGCGGAGGACGAGGCGGCGGCGCTCCGGGCGCTGGCGCTGATCGACGTCGAGTACGAGGTGCTGGACGCCGTCCCCGACGTGGAGTCGGCGCTGGCCGGGGGCGCGCCGGAGCTGTTCCCGGGCGACAAGCCGCGCGGCGTCGTGCCCCCGTACGGTGCCGGCGCCTCCGCCGAGCTGTGGCCGCGGCCGAACGTCTGCTACGAGTTCCGGTACGAGACCGGCTCCGAGGACGTCTGGGAGCGCTGCGACCACGTCTTCGAGGACACCTTCGTCTTCTCCCGGATGAACCACTTCCACCTCGAGCCCTTCGTCACCGTGGCCGACGCGCGCGGCGACGGGATCGAGGTGTGGACCTCCACCCAGAACCCGTTCCCGCTGCGCAAGGAGATCGCCCGGGTGTTCCGGGTCGAGGAGTCCTCGGTGCGGGTCAACGTGCCGTTCGTGGGCGGCGGTTTCGGCTCCAAGCACAACTGCAAGACGGAACCGGTGGCGATCCTGCTGTCCCGGCTGACCGGCAGGCCGGTGCGCTACTGCCTGACCACCGAGGAGGGCTTCCTCACGCTCAGCCAGCACGCCGCGGTGATGAAGGTCCGCACCGGGCTGACGGCCGACGGCGTCCTCCTCGCCCGGGAGAGCGAGGTGCTGCTCGACGCGGGGGCGTACACCGACGGCAGTCCGCTGGTCGCCGAGAAGGCCGGGTACCGCATACCGGGGCCCTACCGGTGGGAGCACGTCCGCTCCTCCTGCGCCTGCGTGATGACCTCGACGACGCCGGCCGGGCCGTTCCGCGGCTTCGGCGCGACCCAGGCGACCTGGGCGAGCGAGAGCCAGATCGACATGATCGCCCGGCGGCTCGGCATGGACCCCTACGAGCTGCGGGTGAAGAACCTGCGGGCGCTGGGCGAGCCGTTCATGCCGGGCGAGAGCGGCATCGACAGCGACCTGGTCGAAGGGCTGGACCTGGTCGCCGCGGAGCTCGGGTACCACGGGCGGGACGCGGCGCCGAACCGCGGCATGGGGCTGGCCGTCGGCTTCAAGGACGGCGGCGGCGTCAACAAGCCGGCGCAGGCCCGGGTGAAGATCAACGCCACCGGGCAGGTCATCGTCTCCAGCGGCTCGGTGGAGATCGGCCAGGGCATCTCCACGGCCCTCTGCCTGGTCGCCGCGGAGGTGCTGGGGCTGCCGCCGGAGCGGGTCTCCTACGCCCCGGTCTCCACCGACACCTCGCCCTTCGACCAGGGCACCAACGCCTCCTCGGGCATGACGGTGATGGGCCGGGCGGTGCAGCTCGCCGCCGAGCGGGCCCGCGACCGCGTCCTGGAGTTCGCCGCCGGACGGCTGGACTGCGCCCCGGACGACCTGGAACTCGTCGACTGGGGCGTACGGCTCGGCGACACGGTCCACCCCCTGCCGCCGATGATCGCCGCGGTCTTCGGCGGCACCGGCTTCGAGTTCAGCGGCGACGGCTTCTTCAAGGCGCCCAACTCGCACGACGCCCCGCTGGAGGCGCCCTGCGTCTTCTGGGAGATCGGCTGGGCCGGCGCCGAGGTGGAGGTGGATCCGGAGACCGGGGCGGTGACGGTGCTGAAGCTGGTCGCCTCCGGCGACGTGGGCCGGGCGGCGAACAAGCTGGTGGTCCGCGGTCAGGAGGAGGGCGCCGCGCTGATGGGCTACGGCCAGGCGCTGTTCGAGGAGATGCGCTACGAGGACGGCGTCCTGGTCAACGGCGAGGCCCTCGACTACCGGGTGCCGATGGCCGAGGACCTGCCCGCCTCGTTCGTCTCCGTCTCCCAGGAACAAGGGCACGGGCCCGGGCCGTTCGGCGCCAAGGGGGCCGGTGAGGGCACCATGGTGCCGATCGCCGCCGCCATCGCCAACGCCGTCCAGGACGCCACCGGCGCCCGGGTGACCACCCTGCCGCTGACCCCCGAGCGGGTCTTCCGCGCCCTGCGCGAGGCGGCCCCGGCGGCCGGCTGACCGGCTGACGCCGTTCCGCCTCACGACACCCCGCGCCACCCCACCGGTGGGTGGTCACCGCCTCCGGCCCCGGACGACCCCGGGCCGGAGGCCGCTCCGGGCTGCCCGCGTGCCCGCGCGCCCGCGCGCCCGCGCGCCCGCCGGACGATCCCGGCGGCCGCCCGGCGCCGATGCGAAAGCGTTGCGTTTCCCTGCGGTTAATTCAGGTCCAAATTATTGACCCCTTAGATAACCGGTCCTAGTGTCGCCGCATCCCTGCTGACTCCCGCTTGTTCGCGGAAGGATTCCCATGACGACCGTGGCAACGAAAGAAGCGGTGGGCGCCGGCTCCATCGCCGCGAGGCTGGAGCGGCTGCCGCACTCCCGCTGGCACGTCAAGGTCCGATTCCTGATCGGCGCCGTCACCTTCTTCGAGGCGTTCGACCAGCTGCTCGCCGCCTCCGCCCTGCCCGTCCTGACCGAGCACTGGAACCTGTCCACCGCCCAGGCCACCTTCGCCGTCACGGCCGCCTCCGTGGGCATGCTGCTGGGCGCGTTCGTCGCCGGCTGGCTCGGTGACCGCATCGGCCGGGTGCGCACGGTCGCCCTCGGCGTGTTCCTCACCGGCCTCGCCAGCATCGCGGTGGCGGCCTCCCCCAACATCGAGATGTTCGCCCTGTTCCGCTTCCTCCAGGGCATCGGCATCGGCGGCGTGGTCCCGATCGCGGCCACCTACATCAACGAGATCGCCCGCTCCGACAGTCGCGGCAAGCTGGTCCTGCTCTACGAGCTGATCTTCCCGGCCGGCCTCTCCGCGGCCTCGCTGACCGCCGTGTGGGTGGTGCCCAACCTGGGTTGGCAGGCGATGTTCCTGATCGGCGGCCTGCCGGTGCTGCTGGCGCTGGTCCTGGTCCGCAAGGTGCCGGAGTCGCCGCGCTGGCTGGCCTCCCAGGGCCGTCTGGAGGAGGCCGACGCGGTCCTCTCCCGGATCGAGGAGGAGGTCGCCGTCGCGACCGGTGAGCCGCTGCCGAAGCCCGGTCCGGACGTCGCCGCCGAGGAGTCCCGGGGCCGGCTCCGGGAGATCTTCCAGGGCCGCTACCTGCGCCGCACCGCCATCCTGTCGACCATGTGGTTCGTCGCCTACTACGTCAACCACGGCATCTCGACCTGGCTGCCGTCGCTGTACACCAAGCAGTTCGGCCTGGACCTCACCACGGCGCTGGTCTACTCGCTGCTCAGCAACGCCACCGGCCTGATCGGCACGCTGATCGCCGCCCTGGTGGTCGACCGCATCGGCCGCAAGCCGCTGCTGCTGACCGCGCTGATCGGCACGGCGGCGGCGCTGGCCGGTCTGGCGGTGGCGGGCGCCACCTCCAGCGGGCAGGTCGCGCTGTTCGCCTCCTGCACCACCTTCTTCATCTTCGTGATCAACGCCTCGCTGTACCTGTACTCGCCGGAGCTGTACCCGACGCGCAACCGCGCCAAGGGCGCCGCGTTCGGCGGCGTCTGGAACCGCCTGGGCGTGATCCTCGGACCGGTCGCGGTCGGCGCGATCATCGCCTCCGGGGCGGACCTGCGCATGGTCTTCGTCCAGCTCGCGGTGGTGGCCGGCGTGGGCGCGATCGTCGCCTGCTTCGCGGTGGAGACCAAGGGGAAGACCCTGGAGGAGCTCAACGCCTGAGCCGTCCCACGGCGCGCGAAGGGCCGGACGTCCCGTTGCCGGGACCGTCCGGCCCTTCGCGCGCCCGATGCGTACCCGGCGGGTCCGTTAAGGGAGTAGTTTTTCACCGGTAAGAAGACCGGGAGGAGATCGCTGTGGCCGGCAGGGTTCACGGGACCGACGCGGACGCCGTGTCGCGCATCATCGAGGAGTGGCACCGCGAACGGCCGGACCTCGACCCGTCGCCGATCGAGGTGCTGGGGCGGCTGCACCGCTCCTTCCTGCTCTACCAGGCGCAGACGAACCGGCCGGTGGCCGCGGCGGGGCTGTCGCTGGCGGGCTTCGACGTGCTGGCCGCGCTCCGGCGCTCGGGGGAGCCGTACCGGCTCACCGCCGGGGAGCTGGCGGCCACCAGCCTGGTCTCCTCGGCGGGCGTCACGCTCCGGCTGGACCGGCTGGAGGGCGAGGGCCTGATCGTCCGCGAGCGGGACACCAAGGACCGCCGCGTGGTGCACTGCCGGCTCACCCCGGCGGGCCTGCAGCTCATCGACCGCCTCTTCGCCGAACACCTCGACAACGAGCGGCGCATGCTCGCGGCGCTCAAGCCCAAGGAGCGCACCCAGCTCGCCGCCCTCCTCCAGAAGCTGGAACGCTCCCTGGCCGACGCCCAGGACCACTGACCGGCACCCTCGGCCCCCGCCCAACGCCGCGGCCCCCGCAACCGCCGAGAGGCGGTTCCGGGGGCCGGGGAGGGTTCAGGCCGGGCTCAGGCCGGGTTGAGGAGGGCTTCGGCCTGGCGGGCGGCCTCGGCGCGGTAGAGGCGCCGGATCCGCACCACGCCCAGGTCGTGCTGGTACAGGTTCTCCCCCACGTCTCCGTCGGCCGGCATGCCCTCCAGCATCACCCGGTCCTGCTCCAGCACCTCGTGGTGGCGGGCCTCGAGGGTCGTCCGGTACAGGAAGCGCCAGGAGTCGCGCTCCCAGCCCTGGACCGTGCGGGTCCGCCAGTGGAAGACCGCGCACTCGGTGTCGGTGACCGGCACGACCATGCCGACGATGCCGAAGGCGCCGCCCGGCCCGGCGTAGGGCTGGTAGGGGATCTCCAGGTCGACCCAGTCGACACCGGTGCGGCCGAACTCGACCCAGTCGAAGTTCACGCCGACCTGGTCGGTCTTCTCGAAGAAGAAGCCGCGGCCGGTCTCCCGGATGCGGAACCGGGCCGACTTCGCGCCGCCCGACATGGAGTGCGAGTGGCCGTGGAGGAAGGCGCCGTGCATCGGGTCGAGGACGTTGTCGACGTAGAAGCGCCACGGGGCGCCCCACTCGGCGTAGTTGAGGAAGTGCGCGGTCTGCGGGTCGGCGAGCCGGTCGGGCAGGACCAGCTCCGGCGGCTCGGGGTGCTGCTCGTCGCCCCAGTAGGCGAAGATCGCCCCGCAGTGCTCCTGGACCGGCAGCGAGCGCACGAGCTGCTTGCCCTCCAGGTTGCAGCCGGGCAGGCCGGGCACGGAGACCACGGTGCCGGAGCCGTCCACCTGCACCCCGTGGTAGAGGCAGGCCACCCGGTCGCCGAGGTGCTGGCCGAGCGAGAGCGGCGCGCTGCGGTGCGGGCAGCGGTCGGCGATCATGTGGAGCTCGCCGGAGGGGCGGCGGAACAGCAGCCAGGGCTCGTTCCAGCGGGTCACCCGCCGCATCGAGCCGGCGGCCACGTGGTGGGACGGCAGGATCGGGTACCACTGGTTGCGCAGGCCGGTCGCGTGGATCCGCTCGGCCAGTTCCTCGACAGTCGCGGTCGGCATCGTCGGCATGGTCGTCACGCTCCCAGGCGCTTCATCTCGGCCTGGAACGACTCCTCGGTCCAGGGCTGTCCGTCCGGCGGGTACACGCTGCTGCGGTTGAGGCCCTCCACCACGTCGGCGAGGCCGTGGCCGTGGCGGGCGTAGACCTCTTCGAGGGCGCCTGCCAGCTTGAGCTCGTACGCGGTGGGCTCGTGGGTGCGGGTCTGGTGCACCACGACATAACGGGTCGTCATGGGTAACTCCGGTGAACGGGGCGGAAGTCGGGGGGTCCAAGCAGGTTCGGGCGGGGTCACGCGGGGTCGCGCGGAGTCAGAGGTCCAGCACCAGGCGGGCGGAGGCGCACCGGGAGACGCAGATCATCATCGAGCCGCCGGCGGCCTGCTCGTCGGAGCTGAGCAGCATGTCCCGGTGGTCGGGCCTGCCGTCGAGGACGCGGGTCTCGCAGGTGCCGCAGATGCCGTCGCGGCAGGAGGTCTCCACGGCGACGCCGGCCTTCTCCAGGGCGTCGACGATCGACTCGTCGGCGCCCACCGGGACGGTGACGCCGCTGCGGGCGCAGCTGACCTCGAAGGAGTTCTCGCCGCCCTCCGGCGCGGGCGCCTTCACCGCGGCGAACCGCTCCAGGCGCAGCCGGTCGCGCAGGCCGCGTTCCTCGCAGGCGGCCTCGATCGCGGCGAGCAGCGGTTCGGGGCCGCAGCAGTAGACGAGGGTGTCCGGGCCGGCCTCGGCGAGGATGGCCGGCAGGTCGAGGTGGCCGTGCTCGTCCTGCGGGTGGAGGGTCACCGTGCCGCCGCGGGCGGCGAGTTGGGCGAGTTCGGCGCCGAAGGCCATGGAGGCCCGCGACCGCCCGCCGTGCCAGAGCTTCCACTTCCGCCCGCGGGCCGCGGCCTCGCGGGCCTGGGCGAGGACCGGGGTGATGCCGATGCCGCCGGCCACGAAGAGGTACGCGGGGGCGTCGTCCAGGGCGAAGTGGTTGCGCGGGCCCTTGACGGTGACCGTCTGCCCGGGGCGCAGCGCGGCGTGCACGTGGGACGAGCCGCCGCGCGAGGACGGTTCCCTGAGCACGCCGATCCGGTAGCGGCCGGTGTCGGCGGGGTCGCCGCAGAGGCTGTACTGGCGGATCAGGCCGCCCAGGTGGACGTCGATGTGGGCGCCGGGGGTCCAGGCCGGGAGGGGCTTGCCCTCGGGGTGGACCAGGTCGACCGACAGCACGTCGTCGGCCTCCCAGGTCATCCGGTGCACCAGAAGGTCGATCCGTGTCTCCTGCGGGGTGGCGTTCACGGCCGTCCTCCTTCTACTGGTTCTGGCCGGGGATGGAGACCGGCGGGGTGAACGGGTTCTTCATCGGGCCGAGGGCCGTGAGGTCGACCTCGACCAGGGTGGGGCCGGCGCTGTCGACGGCCTCCTTGATCACCGGCCCGGCGTCGGCCTCGGAGGCGATCCGGGCGTAGGGCAGCCCGGCGGCGCGGGCCAGCAGCCCGAAGTCGGGGGTGGCGAGGTCGACGCCGGAGCGGCGGTCGAAGTGCGCGTCCTGCATGTTGCGGAGCACGCCGTACCCGCCGTCGTTGAAGACGATCAGGGTGAGGCGGGGCCTCTCCTGCGCCAGGGTGAGGAGTTCGCCGAGGTGCACGGCGAGGCCGCCGTCGCCGGCGATGACCACGGTGGGCCGCTCGGGGTGGGCGAGGGCGGCGCCGATGCCCATGCCGAGGCCCTGGCCGATGCCGCCGCCGCGCGGGAAGACGTTGTCGCGCGGGTCGTGGATCGGCAGCAGGCGGTTGCCCCAGCTGGACGACGGGATGGTGACGTCGCGGGCGATCACGGCGCGGCGCGGCAGGGCGGCGGTGAGCGCGTCGAGGATCGCGGCCTGCGGGCCGATGCCGTCGCGGAGGGCGGCCCGGGCGCTCTCCCGGGCCTCGCGGACCCGTTCGCCCCAGCCGGGTTCGGTGTTCCGGTCCCGGCCGGCGAGGCGTTCGGCGAGGGCGCCCAGCACCTGGGCGGCGTCGCCGTGCAGGGCGTGCGCGGCGGGGTAGGTCCGGCCGAGGGCGGCGGGGTCGATGTCGATCTGGACGTGCGCCTCGGGGATCCGGAGGCGGTAGTCGGAGGTCTCGTTGGAGCGGAAGTGGGTGCCGACGGTGAGGAGGACGTCCGCCTCGTCGAGCAGGGCGCGCCCGGTGGGGCCGGAGGCGAAGTTCCCGACGACCCTGGGGTCGTCCTCGGGAACGGCGCCGCGTCCGGAGTTGGAGGTGAGCAGGCCCGCCCCCAGGGTGTCCAGGATCGCGGAGAGCTCGGCCCCCGCACGGGCCGCCCCTCCTCCGGCCCACACCAGGGGACGACGCGCGGTGGCCAGCAGGGCCGCGGCGGCGTCGAGTCGGGCGGCGGACGGCACCGGGGCGGTCTTCGCTCCGGTGAGGACGCCGTCCTGGTCCGCCGGGGTCTGGGGGGCGTACTGCAGGTCGATGGGCCACTCGACGCTGGCGGGGCCGCCGGGCGCGGCGAGCGCGGCGGCCGCGGCCTCGCGCAGGATCCGGCCGGCGTCGGCGGCGTCGGTGACGGTGGCGGCGTACGCCGAGACCGCGGTCAGCATGCCGAGCTGGTCCTTGGTCTCGTGGATGAAGCCGCGGCCCTGGCCGAGGTACTCGCTGTCGATCTGGCCGGTGACGTGGAGGACCGAGGCGCCGGCGGAGAGGGCCTCGATCAGCGAGCCGGCCGCGTTGCCCGCGCCGGTGCCGGTGGAGGTGAGCGCGCAGCCGAGGGTGCCGCGGGCCCGGCCGTAGGCGTCGGCGGCGTTGACGGCGCTCGCCTCGTGCCGCACGGGCACGAACCTGAGGTCGCGGTCGACGGCCTCGACCAGCGGCAGGTTGTGCACGCTGACGATGCCGAAGACGGTGTCGACGCCCAGCGCGCGGAGCGTGGCGACCAGCAGGTCGCCGCCGTTGGGGGTGGTCATGGTGGGCTCCTGGGAGGGTGCTCAGGCGGCGTGGCTGATGCCGCCGCAGACGTCGACGCTGATGCCGGTGATGTAGGAGGCGCGCGGGGAGAGCAGTCCGGTGACGGCGTAGGCGACCTCCTCGGCGCGGCCGAGGCGGCCGAGCGCGATGCCCCGGTCGGCGGCGAGGGAGGACTGCCACTCGTCGTACGTCCGGTCCGTCCCGGAGGCCGTGTACCGGCGTTCCCACTGGCCGGTGTCGATCAGGCCGAGGCAGACCGAGTTGACCCGGACGCCGTCGGGGGCGAGTTCCCGGGAGAGCGACTTGGAGAGGTTGAGGATGCCGGCGCGGGCGGCGCTGGTGGTGATCAGGCGCGGCGAGGGCTCCTTGGCCAGCACCGCGTTGATGTTGACGACGGCGGCCGCGTCGGAGCGCCGCAGCAGGGGCAGCGCCGCCTTGAGCGGGTTGAGGACGCCGTCGAACTTGAGCTCCAGCTCGTCGCGCCAGTCCTCGGTGGTGCACTCGGCGAACGGCTTCATCCGGGACTGCCCGGCGTTGTTGACGAGGCCGTCCAGTCCGCCGAAGCGTTCCCGCACGCCGTCGACCATGCGGGTGACGGCGTCGGCGTCGCGGACGTCGCAGACGGCGGTGTGGAGGCGTGCGTGGGCGCCGATCCGCTCCAGGGCCTCGGCCCGCCGGCCGCAGGTGGCGACCTGGGCGCCCTCGTCGAGCAGCATCCGGACGGTGGCGAGGCCGACGCCGGAGCTTCCGCCGGTGACCAGCACCGTGCGGCCGGTGAGTCCGAGATCCATCGTGCTGTCTCCTGGAGGGGGATCGGTGCGGAGGGGATCGGTGCGGAGGGGTCAGTGCATCGTGAAGCCGCCGTTGACGGCGACGGTCTGGCCGGTGAGGTAGCGGGACTCCTCGGAGAGCAGGAAGGCGATGGGTCCGGTGAGGTCGTCCGGCCGCTGGGGGCGGGAGACGGCCCGGTTGAGCCGGTACAGCTCGTGCCGTTCCGCGGGGATCCGCTCGGTGGACTCGCTCTCGGTGAGTCCGGGGGCGACGGCGTTGACGGTGATCCCGTGGTCGCCGGTCTCGCGGGCCATCGCCCGGGTGAGGGCGATCAGCGCGCCCTTGGAGGAGATGTAGTGCGCGAGCCGCGGCGAGCCGTACAGGGCGGCGTCCGAGGCGACGTTGACGATGCGGCCGGTGCCGTTGGCCAGCATCAGCGGGAGCAGCGCGCGGGCGACCAGCCAGGGGCCGCGGGCGTTGACCGTCATGATCCGGTCGAAGTCCTCGACCTCGATCTCGTGGAAGTACCGGCCGCCCACGGCGTCCGCCAGGCCCGCGTTGTTGACCAGGCCGTACAGCGTCCCGCCGGTCAGGTCCCGCACCTCGGCGGCCATCTCCGCCACCGACGCCGGGTCGGCGACGTCGCAGCGGACGAACTCGGCCTCCAGGCCCTCGCCGCGCAGTTCCGCGACGGCCTTCTCGCCCCGCTCGGCGAGGAGTTCGGCGACGACGACGCGGAACCCGTCCTCGCCGGCCCGGCGGGCCGTGGCCAGTCCGAGGCCACGGCCGGCGCCGGTGACGACGACGGTGCGCCGCTCAGTCACGGGTGACGCCGTACAGCGGGGAGTACTCCGGGTAGGTCGGCACCTGCGGCTTCTGCGTGCCGATGATCACGCAGAACAGGGCGTCGGTGTCGCCCTCGTTCTTCAGCGAGCGGGTCACGCCGGCCGGGACGACGATCATGTCGCGGTAGCCGAGGGTGCGGTACTCGACCTCGTCGGGGCCGCGGTGGATGCCGACGCGGACCTGGCCCTCCAGGACGAAGAAGGCCTCCTCGACGTCGTGGTGGGTGTGGGCGGGCCCCTCGGCGCCCGGGGGCAGCAGCATGTTGGAGAAGGTGAAGCCGCCGGACGGGAGGATCCGGGAGTCGTTCTCGTGGTTGCCGGTGGCGCCGGAGCCGACGTAGCGGATCTGCGCGCGCTTGTACTGCGGGCCGGCCTTCTCCTGGAAGGAGAGGGTGCCCCAGTCGGGCTCGCGGGAGTCCTTGGTCGCGATGAGCCGGTCGGTGTACTCGGCCAGGTCTCCGCCGTTGTCGTACTCGGTGGTGGTGAGAGGCATGACTGCTCCTGTCTCGGTGGGTGTGGGGTGGTGGTCAGTCGGACTCGGGGAGCCGGGCGGCGATCCGGAGGTGGGCCCGGACCCAGTCGTTGAAGGCGGCGGGCTGCTCCTGGTTGGCCAGGTGGCCGGCGTCGGACATGATCACGAAGACGCCGCGCCGCATCGCCCCGGCGATGACCTGGCTCTCCGCGATGCCGGTGATCCGGTCGTCCTCGCCGCACAGCACCAGGGCGGGCGCGGTGATCCGCTCCAGCTCGTCGGTGAGGTCGGTGGCGGCCATGGACTCGGCGGCGTGGGCGTAGCCGGGGAGGCGGATCGCGTCGGCCATGATGTCCACGGCCCTGCGCACCTGTTCGGGCGTGGCGCCGGGCGAGAGCAGCCGCGGGGCGCGCTGTTCGGCGAAGGCGCGCGGTCCGGCCTCGGCGAGCTGCGCGCCGCGTTCCCGCATGGCGGCGGCCTTCCCGGCGTCGGTGCCGGAGCCCCGGGTGGAGTCGGCGATCACCAGGCTGGCGACCAGGTCGGGGTGGCGCACGGCGAGCCGCATCGCGATCACGCCGCCCCAGGAGACGCCGACGACGTGGGCGCTGCCGCCGCGTTCGGCGATCAGCCGGGCCGCGGTGTCCGCGTAGTCGTCGAGCGTCAACGGGCCTTCGGGGTCGGGTGACCTGCCGTAGCCGGGGGCGTCCCAGGCGACCACCCGGGCGACCGGGGCGAGGCCGGCGAGCTGGGCGGCGAAGGAGGCGGAGGAGGAGCCGATGCCGTGCAGGCAGAGCACCAGCGGTCCGGCCTCTCCGGCCTCCTCGACGTGCACCGGCGTCCGCGACGTCGCTGCTGCCGCCGCCGTCGCCGCCGGTGCCCCCGTCGGGGCCGGGACCGGGGCCGGGACCGGGACCGGGGTCGGGGTCGGGGTCGGGGTCGGGGTCGTCGGGGTCACAGGATCTGTCCCTTCCGTCCGGTGAGGGCGCCGATGCCGCGCAGCACGGCGTGCGGGACGACCTGGCTGGTGGCGGGGTTGGCCGGGTCGGGGGCGTGGTTGACCTCGAAGCGGTAGTGGCCGTGTGGGCCGGACGCCTCCACGAGGTGCCGGGTGAGGGTGGCGGCCGGGTCGGCGATCACCCGCACCTCGACCTTGTCCGGGTCGCCCACCGCGAGGGCCACCGAGGCGGCCACGTTGGTGGAGCGCGGGAACCGGGCCGGGACCTCGCGGGCGGTGGCGCACATGACCTCCACCGGCCCGTCGGCGCCGCGCATCCGCCCCAGCAACTCCTCGTCCATCCACGGCTGTTCGAGGGTGGCCGGCAGCTTGGTGGTGGTGAGCCGCACCTCGGTCAGCTCGCCGAGGCCGCGGACCGCCTGGAGCAGGTCCAGGCCGCCGACCGCGCCGCCGGTGAAGTAGACCCGGCCGGGGCCGGCCGCGTGGAGTTCCGCGGCGAGGGCGTCGTCGGTGAGGGCGCCGGTGGAGGCCACCAGCAGGTCGGTGCCGGAGGCGAGGATCCGCGCGCCCCACTCGCGGACGAAGCCCTGTCCGGCCGCCTCGACGATCAGGTCGCAGACCTCCAGCGCCTCGGTGATCGGGCACTGCGGGGCGGCGGCCTCGGGCCGGGGCCGGTTGTCGATCACGCGGGTGAGCTCGGCGCCCGGCACCTCGCCCGCGGCCAGGGCGGTGCCGACCACCCGGCCGATGGCGCCCCAGCCGACCACGCCGATCCGCAGCACGGTCGGCCGCGCGGCGCTCACGCGGTCACCCCGGAGGTCTCGTCCGCGGCCGGCGCCACGACGGCGTCGACGGGCGGGGCGAGCGGCCCGGGGTCGGGCGTGCCCGCCATGTGGCAGCGGATCTCCTTGCTCGGCGGGCCCGCGGTGCCCCAGGTGTCGGACAGCTCGGGCACCCGCCGCCACACCCTGGCGATCCACCGGTCCTCGACGATCTGCGCGACCTCGGAGGTGTACTCGCAGACCAGCCCGGCCGGGTCGGTGAAGTAGGAGAAGGTGTTGTCGCCGGGCCCGTGGCGGCCCGGACCCCACTTCGGCGTGATGCCGTGGTGCCGCAGCCGGCCGAGGCCGCGCATGAAGTGGTCGACGGAGTCCATCTCGTAGGCGACGTGGTTGAGCGAGGTCCACTCGGCCTGGTTGAAGGCGATGCAGTGGTGGTCGGCGTTGACCCGCAGGAACGCCATCTGGTGCTCGGACCAGTCGGAGACCCGCATGCCGAGCACGTCGCAGTAGAAGGCGACGGCGGCGTCGATGTCGGTGGTGTTGAGCACGGTGTGGGTGACGCCGACCGGCACCGCCGCCTGCCGGCCGCGCTCCGGGACCGCCTCGACCAGGGCGCTGATCTCGATCAGCCGCCCCTCAGGGTCGGTGAACCGCACGCCGTACCCGCCGCCCGCCTGCTCCAGCGGGCCGGGGCCGTGCACCGGCACGATGGAGCGGGCGAGCAGCCGCCGGGCCGCCTCGTCGACCTCCGCCGGGGAGCCCACGGCGAACGCGATCCGGCCGAGGCCGACCCGGTCGGCGCGGCTCAGCCGCAGCACGTGGTGCTCCTCGCCGGTACCGCGCAGCCAGGCGGCGTCGGTGTCGGCGTCGACGGTCTCCAGGCCCCAGACCTCTGAGTAGAAGTCCGCGGACTCGGTGAGCGTCGGGACGAGGAGCTCCACGGCGCGCAGCTTGCGCAGCCGCGCGACGGGGGGCCGCTGGAGGGCCGTCTCGGACATGCCGTCTCTCCTGGGTCTGATCGTCTGATCGTCGAACGGGGTGGTACGGGCGCGGGCGGGGGCGGAGGAAGGAACCGGGGGGCCGGTCAGGAGGCCCAGGGCAGCGGGGCGGGGTCGGTGCCGAAGTACAGCGACTTCTCCCGCTGGTAGCCGCGCAGCCAGTCGCGGCCCTTCTCGCTGCCGAGCCCGCTCTCCTTCCACCCGGTGAAGGGGGTGCTGGAGCTGAACTGCTTGTAGGTGTTGATCCAGACCGTGCCGGCCTCGATCCGGCGGGCGATCCGCCAGGCGCGGGCCAGGTCGCGGGTCCAGATGCCGCAGGCCAGGCCGTAGACGGTGGAGTTGGCCTGGCGGACCAGGTCCTCCTCGTCGTCGAACGGCAGGCAGACCAGCACCGGGCCGAAGATCTCCTCCTGGCAGGTCCGGGCGTCGGCGGGCAGGCCGTCGAGGACGGTGGGCAGGTAGTACGCCCCCCGGGCGTACCGTTCGCCCTCCGGCACGGCTCCCCCGCACAGCACCCGGGCGCCCTCCTCGCGGGCGAGGTCGACGTAGGCGGCGACCTGGTCGCGGTGCCTGCGGTGCACCATCGGCGCGACCTGGGTGTCCGGGTCGGTGCCGGGCCCGACGCGCAGCTTCCGCGTCCGCTCGACCAGTTGGCCCACGAACTCGTCGTAGACCGCCCGCGCCACGAAGAGCCGCGAACCGGCGATGCAGGACTGCCCGCTGGAGGAGAAGATCCCGTACATCACGCCCGCCAGGGCCTGTTCGACGTCGGCGTCCTCCAGCACCACGGTGGGCGACTTGCCGCCGAGTTCCAGCGAGACGGGGATCAGCTTCTCCGCCGCCGCGTGCGCCACGCCCCGGCCGGTGGCGGTGCCGCCGGTGAAGGTGACCTTGCCGACCAGCGGGTGCCTGACGATCGCGTCGCCGACCACGCTGCCCCGGCCCGGCAGCACGGAGACCAGCCCTTCCGGCAGCCCGCTGTCGGTGATCAGCCGGCCGAGGGCCAGCGAGGTCAGCGGCGTCCAGTCGGCGGGCTTGAGCAGCACGCCGTTGCCGGCCGCGAGGGCGGGGGCGATCTTCTGCGCGTCGGAGGCGATCGGCGAGTTCCACGGGGCGATCGCGCCGACCACGCCGATCGGCTCGTGCGTGGTGACGGTGACGTAGGCGCCGCGCGAGGGGGTGACGGCGTCCTCCGCGGTCTCCAGCAGCGCGGCGGCGTACCGGAAGGTGCCGGCGGCGCTGGCCGCCAGGGCGCGGGTCTCGGCGCGGGTCTTGCCGGTGTCGGCGGTCTGGATCGCCGACAGGCGGTCCGCGTCGGCGTCGATCAGCTCGGCGATCCGGTGCAGGAAGCGGGCCCTCAGGTGCGGGGCGAGGTCACGCCAGGCGGGGTCCGCCGCGGCCCGGGCGGCGCCCCGCGCCGCGGCGTCCACGTCCTCGGGGGAGGCGGCGTGCAGCGTGGTCAGCACCCGGCCGGTCGCCGGGTCGACGACCTCGGTGGCCGCGCCCGCCCCGGTCCTCCAGTGCCCGGCGATCAGCGCCTCGTCCGGCGGCAGAACCAGCTCGGTCATGGCGTCTCCTCCTGGGCGTCCTGGCACTCCGGCACGGGCGGTCAGGCGGCCCTTCGGCCCCCTGATCACTTGGTGCTGAAAAGCTAACCCCTTAAATATCTCGGCGCAAGGGTGCCCGTCGAAATGGGCCCACGGCGACGGCCGCCGCCCGGGCGGACCCGGGCGGCGGCCGTGGAGGTGCCGCGGAAGGAGCGGGGACCGTCAGGCGCGGCCGAAGAACAGACTGCCCGGCGCCTCCGGGTCGTTGGACAGGTAGTGCTCGCGCACGGCGCGGATGAACTCGTGGCGGGAGACGACCCCGTCCCCGTCGGTGTCCAGCCTGTCGAAGGCGTCCAGCGCCTCCGGCGCCTCGCTCCGCCAGACGTCCCGCAGGAAGCGGACGAACTCGTCCTTGCCGATCTCGTTGTCCCCGTCGACGTCGATGACGTCGAAGATCGCGTGGCCGCCGCCCTCGGTGACGTTGAGCCGGCTGGTGTCGACCACGGCCAGCCGGTTGGCGGTGACGAACTGCTCCTTGGTGAGCCGGTCGCCGTCCACGCCGGAGTGCCGCAGCAGCTCCAGCCAGTAGATCTGGCAGAAGGTCTGGATCGCCCGGGCGCGGCGGTCGTTCTTGTCGAGGTGGTAGGCCTGGATGTAGCGGTCCCCGAGCTTCTGGTAGTCCGTCCAGTCCAGGTAGCCGTCCTGGTTGTCGTCCATGGCGTCGAAGCTGCGCTCCAGCTTGGTGGTGATGACGTCCTGCGCGACGGTGGTCATGGCGGTCCCTTTCGTGATCTTGTCCTGCCGACCCCCAGCGTGGGACAGATCACCGTCGAACGGGGCGCATGCGGGTCAAGTGCACTCGATCCGGTGATCATCGGCCGGACGGGAACCGGGCCGCACGGCGAGGGGCCCCACCGCGCGCCTACGCGGTGGGGCCCCTCGCCGTGCCGGTCAGACGGCGTCGAACGCCCCCGCCTTGATCCCCGCCACGAAGCGGGCGAACGAGGCGGCCGGCACGGCCACGACCGGGCCGGCGGGATTCTTCGAATCACGGACGGGGACGACGCCGCGCGAGACGGCGAGGTTCGCCGCGACCTCGACGCACTGACCACCGTTGTTGCTGTAGGAGGACGTGACCCAACGCGGGGATTCGGTCGTCACAGGGTGCCCTTTCGTAGCTGGCTGACCAGGGCGACGGAGTCCGCCTGGGACAGCGCTTCGGCCTGAAGCTGATGGTAGGCCGTCAGCACCGGCAGGACCGAGCGGCTTTCCCGTTCCAGATGGCCCCGCTGGGCGGACTCGGCGTAGGACATCAGCGTCCGGTCCGCGAGCGTGAGGACGGTGACCGGCAGATCGAACGGCCGCCGGTGCCCCATCGTGAACTCGGCGACCTGGAGCACCGTGTTGGGCAGCTCGGCGAAGTGGAGCAGGTGGTCGAACTGCGCCGCCATGACCTCCGGGCCGCCGATCGGCCGCCGCAGGCAGCTCTCGTCCAGCACCACGAACACCAGGGGGCGGTGGCGCCGCTGGAGGGCGGCCTGGCGCTCCGCGACCAGGGCGACCCGCTCGACCGCCTGGTCCGGGCCGATGGCGCCCCGCGCGACCGCGCTCTCCGCCAGCACCGACGCGTACTCGTGCGTCTGCAGCAGCCCCGGGATCACGCCCACCTCGTACAGCCGGATCTCCACCGCCCGGCTCTCGTAGGCGAGGAACTCCGGGAAGCCCTCCAGGAGGCTGCCGTGCCGCAGCTCCCGCGAGAGCCGCTCGAACGACTCGGCCCCGTCGGCGGTCCCGAAGGCCCGGTCGGCACTGCGCGAAAAGCGCAAGGTTGGAAATTTGCGACCGGTTTCCACGGAGGAGATGTGCGTGCTGGAGTACTCCATCCGCTCCGCCAGGTCTTCCTGCTTCCATCCGCGCGCTTCCCGCACGGCCCGCAGACGTGCACCGAAGGCCGCGGCGGGCGAGCTCTCGGGGTTGAGCTCCTTAACGTTCACGGGCGTGCACCAATCTTCCGTCCCCTTTCGCAAAGTTGAGGGCAGGCCGACTCTAGGACACGCTGGGCCGCCCTGGTAGTCGCTCCGTTACGGAGAGGAGTCACCGTGGTCGCCGACCGCATGCCCTCGCACCTGCGGGAACGTCTCGACGAGGCCGGTCCGCCCGCCGTCCCGGCCGTCCGGCGAATCAGCCGCACGAGTGAGTCCGCGCATCGTCCCGTGGATCTGATCCTCCCCCGCGAGACCGCCTCCGTGCGGCTCGCCCGCCGGTTCGCCGAGGACCGCGTCCGCGAGGAGGTACCAAACCCCTCGCCCGAACTCCTCGACGCGGTACGGCTGGTGACCTCCGAGCTGGCGACCAACGCGGTGAAGTACGGCGCGCGCGACGACGACCTGATCGGCGTGACCGTCCTCGTCACCGCGGACCGGGTGCGGATCGAGGTCCACGACCCGAGCCGCCGCCGGCCCTGGCTCCGCGGCGCCGCGGACCGGCAGCGGCGCAACCACGGCAACGGCCTGCACATCGTCGCCGCCCTCTCGGACGGCCGCTGGGGGGTCGGCCCGCGACCGCTGGGCAAGTTCGTCTGGGCGGAACTCCCGCACACCCCGTGAGGCCACGCCCCTTGGGCGGTCGGCCCGGCGATCCCCCCGGCCGCCGCCGGCCGGGGCCCCGGTGGAGGGCCTGGGCCGGCGCTTCTTCGTCCTCCGGGGGGCGCGACGCCTCAGGCGGTGGTGAGCCCGAAGGACTCGGAGGCGCCGATGGTGGTGCCGGCGGCGGTGAGCGGGCTGCCGCCGCCGCTGCCGGCCGTGACGTACCGGTTGTTGACCTGCGCGCGCAGGCTGATGCTGCCGTCGGAGTTGTTCACGCGCTGGAACGTCTCCCAGGGCCCGACGGAGGTGCGGTTGGCGACGAGTGAGCCGCTGCCGGCGTTCTCGGCGCAGACGTACCGGCCGTTGACGCGGGCGCGCAGGGCGACGGCGCCCCCACCGAGGTCGACCAGGTCGAACCGCTCCCAGTCGCCCAGGGCGGCCCGGTTGGCGACGAGCGGGTTGGCGCCGGCGTTCTCCGCGCACACGTACTGGCCGTTGGCCCGGCAGCGGAGGCCGACCACCGGACCGGCGGGGACCGACGGGGTGAGGACCGCTTCCCAGCTCGTGGTGGACGTGCCCGAAGTGGCGTCGGAGGCCAGGCGGTCGCGGGCGGCGGTGTCGGCGTAGAGACTCCAGCGCATCCAGTCCACGTAGGTGGCGACGGTCTGGGTGTGGTTGTAGCCGCTCCAGATGTACTCGTCGTGGCCCGTGCCGCGGTGGGTGAGGAACGCCTTGGGCGCGGGCAGTTCCGCGTACGCCTGGCGGGCGGAGGAGTACTGGGTGAGGGTGTCCTGGTCGCCGTGGACGAAGAGGACCTTCGCGGCGACGGTGCTGCTGGGGTTGCCCATGTCGACGCAGGCGAAGGGGACGGCGGCGGCGACCCGGCTGTCGGGCCAGGCGGTCAGCAGCCCGTGGGTGGTCATGCCGCCCAGTGAGTGGCCGGCGACGCCGACGCCGGCGCCGGTGTCGAGGTGACCGGCGAGCGGGTCGCCGGCGGTGGTGTGGAGGGCGAGGGTGTTGGTGATGACCTGCGACACGTCCAGGGACTGGTTGCCGTTGTAGACGTCCTGGACGTTGCCCGCGGTGCCGCTCGAGGTGGTGGGGAAGACGGGCGCGGGGACGACGAATCCGGCCTCGGCCAGCGGACGGATCAGCGGCGCGTAGCTCTCCGGGTTGCCGCCGAGGCCGTGGCTGAACTCGCAGACCGGGAAGACGCCGTCGGCGACGGGAGCGTTGACGACCGGAGCACCGCCGGGCGTGCCGGTGGCGGGATAGAAGATCCGGGTGGTCAGCCGGCGGCTTCCGCGTGCCCAGGAATACTCCCGCACGCCGATGGCGAAGCGCTGGGTCGGCGCTGCGGCGGCGGCCGCCGGGGCGGAGGTGGCGGCCGAGGCCGCGGTGGCGCCGTGCAGGTGGGCGGCGGCCACGGCTCCGGCCGCGGCGCTCAGGCGCAGTAACGTGCGTCGGTTCACGGCCATGTGCGCGTGCTCCTTGTCGGACGTGGGGGAAGGGGGAGGTCCGGGTCCGGAGGGCCTGTGGGTCCGGGCCGGTCGGCGGAGGGCCCGCTGGGTGAGAGCCACGTGGGGGGACTGTTCCGGGGTCGAGCGCGGTCCGGGCGTCGCGGTGCCGGTGCGACCTCCGGCCGGCCGCCGGGACCGGGCGGCGGGCCACCGGCGGTCACGTCCATGTCGGCGTCCGGCGACTGAAAGGACCGTAGGTTCGGGGTGACGGGGTGTCAATCGTGCTATTCGGCAACTCGGGAACGCCCTTTCCCCGGCTGTGAGCGGTCAGGTGAAAGGGGTGCTCTTCAGGTGAGCGGAAGGCGCGGCGAAATTCCGACGAAAGGCGATACCGCCGCAGCGCCGAGCCGGGCCTTCGCCGGTTTTGCCCGGTCACCGAGGGCGTCGCGGCTCCGAAAGTCAACGAAACCGAGCGTGCCGCCCGCTGTCCGAAAACCGCGTCGCCCAGGACCGCACCGCCGGTCTTTCCGTGGCCCCGCACCGGCGTGACGGCGCGGGAGGGGACGAGGCCGAGTGCGTGGAGTTCGCGGGCCGGCGGTCGTGCGGAGCGCCGTTGCGGGAAGAAGCCCCGGGTGACGAACTCATCCATGCAGATCAAGGCCGTGATCGTGGACGCCGCCGACCCGGAGCGGCTCGCCGGGTTCTGGGCGGAGGTGCTCGGCCGGCCGGTGGCGGGGCGGACGGGCCCCTACGTCTGGCTGGGCCGCCAGGACGATCTCGTCGTCGGCTTCCAGCGGGCGGACGCGCCCCGGCAGCCGGGCAAGAACCGGGTCCACGTCGACATCACGGCCTCGGATCCCGCCGCCGAGCAGCGGCGCATCGAAGGGCTCGGCGGGCGTCGGCTGCACGAGTACGACGACGGCGGGTTCCTCGTGATGGCGGACCCCGAGGGCAACGAGTTCTGCGTCATCCCCGACGGTCCCGACGGCTCCGTCGGCCTCGACGACGAGGGACGCGCGCACTACCTGGACCGGCGCGCGGACTGACGGTCCTCCCGCCACGGAGGCCGGAGGCCGCGGCCGCGGCCGCGGCACGAGCGGACGTTCCCCGGACCGGTGCGGCAGCCGGTGCCGCCGGGCACCGCGCCCCGGCGCACGACCCCGCGGAACGCGGACGGGCCCCGGCCCGCCCCCGCGAAGGGGCGGGCCGGGGCCCGGTGCGTGCGCTCTGAGGCGGAGGCGGAGGCGGCGCTCAGCAGCCGATCAGGCGCGCGGCGAGGTAGCCCTCGATCTGGTCGAGGGAGACCCGCTCCTGCTTCATGGTGTCGCGCTCGCGCACGGTCACCGCGTTGTCGTCGAGGGTGTCGAAGTCGACGGTGACGCAGAACGGCGTGCCGATCTCGTCCTGGCGGCGGTAGCGGCGGCCGATGGCGCCCGCGTCGTCGAACTCGATGTTCCAGTGCTGGCGCAGCGCCTGGGCGAGGCCCTTCGCCTTCGGCGAGAGCTCGGCGTTGCGGGAGAGCGGCAGCACCGCGGCCTTCACCGGGGCGATGCGGTGGTCGAGGCGCAGCACCGTGCGCTTCTCCATCTTGCCCTTGGCGTTGGGCGCCTCGTCCTCGACGTAGGCGTCGAGGAGGAAGGCCAGCAGCGTCCGGCCGACACCGGCCGCCGGCTCGATGACGTACGGCGTGTAGCGCTCGTTGGCCTCCTGGTCGTAGTACTCCAGGGCCTGGCCGGACGCCTTCGAGTGCGCGGAGAGGTCGTAGTCGGTGCGGTTGGCGACGCCCTCGAGCTCGCCCCACTCGCTGCCGCCGAACTGGAAGCGGTACTCGATGTCGGCGGTGCGCTTGGAGTAGTGGGAGAGCTTCTCCTGCGGGTGCTCGTACCAGCGCATGTTCTCCTCACGGAGACCCAGGCCGGTGTACCAGTTCCAGCGCTGCTCCATCCAGTACTCCTGCCACTTCTCGTCCTCGCCCGGCTTGACGAAGAACTCCATCTCCATCTGCTCGAACTCGCGGGTCCGGAAGATGAAGTTGCCGGGCGTGATCTCGTTGCGGAAGGACTTGCCCATCTGGGCGATGCCGAACGGCGGCTTGCGGCGCGCGGAGGTCTGCACCTGGGCGTAGTTGGTGAAGATGCCCTGGGCGGTCTCCGGACGCAGGTAGGCGACGGAGCCGCTGTCCTGGGTCGGGCCGAGGTGGGTGGAGAGCATGCCGGAGAACTGCTTGGGCTCGGTGAACTGGCCCTTCACACCGCAGTTGGGGCAGTTGACGTCCGCCAGGCCGTTCTCGGGGGCGCGGCCCTTCTTCTCCTCGTACGCCTCCTCCAGGTGGTCGGCGCGGAAGCGCTTGTGGCAGGAGGTGCACTCGGTGAGGGGGTCCGAGAAGGTGGCGACGTGGCCGGAGGCGACCCAGACCTCGGGGGCGAGGATCACGGAGGAGTCGATACCGACGACGTCCTCGCGGGAGGTCACCATGTAGCGCCACCACTGGCGCTTGATGTTCTCCTTGAGCTCGACACCCAGGTGCCCGTAGTCCCAGGCGGCGCGCTGGCCGCCGTAGATCTCACTGCAGGGGAATACGAAGCCACGGCGCTTGCTCAGGCTGACGATGGTGTCGATCTTGTCGGCGGCCACGGTGCTCTCTTCATTACGACGACGGGCGGCGAAGGACCCGGCCGGCGGCTGCCGCACCGGCCCCTCGGAGCTTTGCTTCACAGCGAATGCCTCAGGTTACCGGCGGGGACTGCCCCCCGATCAAATCGGTTCCGCCCCTGGGACGCGCACGGGCGAGCGACTCACCCCATCCGGCCCCTTCGTGTGGCTTTGACCACCATTGTTGACAACGGTTTCCATATTAGTTGAAAATGAGAGTCATGAACGTCCGACGACTCATATCCTCGACCGCCGCCGCCACCGCCGCGGTCCTGGGCGCGACCGCCCTGACCGCCTGCTCGGGTGACGCCACGGCCATAGGCAAGAACACCGAGAAGTTCGACGTCGTCGCGTCGTTCTACCCCATGGCCTTCCTCGCCGAGGAGATCGGCGGGAAGAACGTCAACGTCTCCACGCTGGTCGAGCCCGGCCAGGAGCCGCATGACCTGGAGATCACCGCCCGGCAGACCGCCGCGCTCACCGAGGCGGACGCCGTCCTCTACCTGAAGGGCCTGCAGCCCGCCGTCGACGAGGCCGTCGCCCAGACCGAGGGCCCGGCGAAGGTCGACGCCGCCGCCCTCACCGAGCTGCGTGAGCACGGCGCCGAGGTGGACGGCTCCGAGGAGCACGCCGACGAGCACGCGGACGAGCACGCCGAGGAACACGCGGACGAGCACGCCGAGGAACACGCGGACGAGCACGCCGACGAGCACGAGGGCCACGACCACGGCCACTCCCACGCCGCCGGCGCCCAGGACCCGCACGTCTGGCTGGACCCGGCCAAGTACGCCGAGGTCGCCCAGGGCGTCTCCAAGGCCTTTCAGAAGGCCGACCCCGACCACGCGGCCGACTACCGGGCCAACACCGAGGACCTGGTGAACCGCCTCGACGCGCTGGACAAGAAGTTCGAGGACGGCCTCAAGGACCGGAAGACCGACGTCTTCCTCACCAACCACTCCGCCTTCGGCTACCTCGCCGAGGCCTACGGCCTGATCGAGGAGTCCATCACCGGCCTCGACCCCGAGTCCGAGCCCAGCGGCGCCCGCGTCAAGGAGCTCCAGCACATCGCGAAGGAGGACGGCGTCACCACCGTCTTCTACGAGACCCTGGTCAGCGACCGCACGGCGAAGACCCTCGCCCAGGACACCGGGCTGCGGACCGACGTGCTCGACCCGCTCGAGGGCATCACCGAGAAGTCCCGCGGCGACGACTACTTCCAGGTCATGGAGTCCAACCTCGAGGCGCTGCGGAAGGCCCTCGGAGCCCAGTGACACCTCAGCGATCCGACGCCCAGGAGGGCATCGTGGACGAGCCCGTCATCTCCCTCCGCACGGTCCGTGCCGAGCTGGGCGCCAAGCCCGTGCTCCGCGGCATCGACCTGACCGTGCGGCACGGCGAGGTCGTGGCGCTGCTCGGCGCCAACGGCTCCGGCAAGTCGACCACGGTCCGCGCGATCATCGGCCAGGTGCCGGTGGTCTCCGGCGAGATCGATCTGTTCGGCGTCCCCCGGCGCCGCTTCCGGCAGTGGGCCCGCGTGGGCTACGTCCCGCAGCGCACCACGGCCGCCGGCGGCGTGCCCGCCACCGTCACCGAGGTGGTCGCCTCCGGGCGGCTCTCCCGGGCCCGCTTCGGCCTGCTCCGCAAGGCGGACCACGACGCGGTCCGGCACGCCCTGGAGCTGGTCGGCCTCGCCGACCGCGCCAAGGACCCGGTGGACGCCCTCTCCGGCGGCCAGCACCAGCGGGTGCTGATCGCCCGCGCCCTGGCCTCCGAGCCGGAGCTGCTGATCATGGACGAGCCGATGGCCGGCGTGGACCTGGCCAGCCAGGAGGTCCTCGCGGACACCCTGCGCGAGCAGGTCTCCCGCGGCGTCACCGTCCTGCTGGTCCTGCACGAGCTGGGCCCGCTGGAGCCGCTCATCGACCGCGCGGTCGTCCTGCGCGACGGCTGCGTGCTGCACGACGGCCCGCCGCCGAAGGCGCTCGGCCAGCACGCGCTGCCCGGCCACGACCACGTCCACCCGCACGACGACGCGGACGCCGACCACCTCCGTACGGGACTGCTGAGCTGATGGACCTCCTGAACTACGCCTTCATGCAGCGGGCCCTGCTCGCCGCCGTCCTGGTCGGCCTGACCGCGCCGGCCGTCGGCGTCTACCTGGTGCAGCGCCGCCAGGCCCTGATGGGCGACGGCATCGGCCACGTCGCCATGACCGGGGTGGGCCTCGGCTTCCTGCTGAACTCCTCCCCCGTCTGGGTCGCCACCGCGGTGGCCGTGGCCGGTTCCGTCCTGATGGAGCTGATCCGCTGGTACGGCCGCGCCCGCGGCGACATCGCGCTGGCCATGCTCTTCTACGGCGGCATGGCGGGCGGCGTGCTGCTGACCGCCCTCGCGCCCGGCGGCTCCAACGCCAACCTGACCACCTACCTGTTCGGCTCGCTCTCCACGGTGAGCGCGTCCGACGTCACCGCGATCTGCCTGCTGGCCGCCTTCGTGCTGCTGGTGACGGTGGGGCTGCGCCGCCAGCTGTTCGCGGTGAGCCAGGACGAGGAGTTCGCGCGGGTCACCGGGCTGCCGGTGCGGGCGCTGAACCTGCTGGTCGCGGTCACCGCGGCGGTCACGGTGACCGTCGCCATGCGGGTCGTCGGCCTGCTGCTGGTGTCGGCGCTGATGGTCGTGCCGGTCGCGGCGGCGCAGCAGCTCGCGCGGAGCTTCGCGGCGACCTTCGCCGTCGCCGTCGCCCTGGGCGTCGCTGCGACACTGGGAGGTACGACGCTCTCGTACTACAACGACGTGCCGCCGGGCGCGACGATCGTGCTGCTGACCATCGGCGCGTTCGTCCTGCTCACCGCGCTGGCCACGCCGCTGGCCAGGCGCCGGGCGGCGGCCGACCGGAAACGGGCGCGGGCCGCGCGGGTGCCGGGGCCCCAGGACGAGGGCGAGTACGACCTGTCGGTCGCGGACGGGTCCGCCGGGCGCGGGCGGACCGGTCCCTGACCGCCGGGGCGCCGGGCTGGCACAATGGCCCGGCGACCCACGAATGTGAGGAGGCAACGGTGACGTCGACCGCCGGATCGCCCGTACGGGGCCGTTCCACCCGACAGCGCGCGGCCGTGGCGCAGGCCCTTGACGAGGTCAACGGCTTCCGCAGCGCCCAGGAGCTCCACGACATGCTGCGGCACCGCGGGGACTCCGTGGGCCTCACCACCGTCTACCGGACGCTGCAGTCCCTCGCGGACGCGGGGGAGGTCGACGTCCTGCGCACCTCCGAGGGCGAGTCCGTCTACCGCCGCTGCTCCAGCGAGGAGCACCACCACCACCTGGTCTGCCGCGGCTGCGGCAAGGCCGTGGAGGTCGAGGGACCGGCCGTCGAGCGGTGGGCCGACGCGATCGCCGCGGAACACGGCTTCGTCGACGTCGACCACACCGTCGAGATCTTCGGCACCTGCGCCAACTGCGCCACCCCCTGACGACCGCCGCGCTGCCTTGCGGGCGGGCGGGAGGGGTCACGCTTCGGTGGGGGTGCCTCGCATCGCCGACTCCATGGCGAGCAGCTGCTCGTTGGGGACGGCCCCGCCGAAGCGGCGGTCACGCTGCGCGTACTCCATGCAGGCCCGCCAGAGGTCCCGCCGGTCGAAGTCGGGCCACAGCACGTCCTGGAACACCATCTCGGCGTACGCGGACTGCCACAGCAGGTAGTTGGACGTCCGCTGCTCGCCGCTGGGGCGGAGGAAGAGGTCCACGTCGGGCATGTCCGCGTAGTACAGGTACTTCGCGAAGGTCTTCTCGTTGACCTTGGACGGGTCGAGCCGCCCGGCCCGCACGTCCTCCGCGATCGCCTGCGCCGCGTCGGCGATCTCCGCCCGCCCGCCGTAGTTCATGCAGAAGTACAGGGTCAGCTTGTCGTTGCCCTTGGTCTGCTCCTGCGCGATCTGCAGTTCCTTGGCCACCGACCGCCACAGCTTCGGCATGCGGCCGACCCAGCGGACCCGGATCCCCAGCGCGTCCAGCTCGTCCCGCGTCTTGCGGATGAAGTCCCGGTTGAAGTTCATCAGGAAGCGCACCTCGTCGGGCGACCGCTTCCAGTTCTCCGTGGAGAAGGCGTACAGCGAGACCGCGCCGACGCCCATCTCGATGGCGCCCTGGAGCACGTCGAGCACCCGCTCGGCACCGACCTTGTGGCCCTCCGTGCGCGGCAGGCCCCGCTCCTTGGCCCAGCGCCCGTTGCCGTCCATGACGATCGCCACGTGGCCCGGCACCAGCTCGGACGGCAGCTTCGGCGCACGCGCACCCGACGGGTGCGGCTCCGGCGCCTTGTACTCGCGGCGCTGCCGTCCCAGGAATCCGCCTACGGCCATGTGTCCAGCTCCTCGTCCTCGTGCCCCTGCAGTCTTGCGGGTGCCTACTTTTCCACGAACCGGAGCGACCGCAGACCGCGCTCCAGGTGCCAGTGCAGGTACGCGGCGACCAGCCCGCTGCCCTCGCGGACGTGCCGCGGCTCCGCGGCGTCCGCGGTCTCCCAGTCTCCCGCGAGCAGGGCGCCCAGCAGCACCAGGGTGGGCGTCGACGGCACCACGCTGCCCGGCATCCGGCAGTCCACGCAGACCGAGCCTCCGCCCGCGACCGAGAAGAACCGGTTCGGCCCGGGCATCCCGCACCGCGCGCAGTCGCCGAAGCTGGGGGCGTAGCCGTTGACGGCCAGCGAGCGCAGCAGGAACGCGTCGAGGATCAGGTTCGGGGCGTGCTCGCCGCGCGCCAGCGTCCGCAGCGCGCCGACCAGCAGCAGGTACTGCTGCACCGCCTGCTCGCCCTCCTGCTCGGTGAACCGCTCCGCGGTCTCCAGCATGGCCGTGCCGGCGGTGTACCGGTCGTAGTCGGCGACGATCGGCCCGCCGTAGGCGGCGATGGTCTCGCTCTGCGTGCACAGCGGCAGCCCGCGGCCGACCAGCTCACTGCCCCGGGCGAAGAACTGCACGTCGACGTGGGAGAACGGCTCCAGCCGCGCTCCGAACTTCGACTTGGTGCGGCGCACCCCGCGGGCGACCGCGCGCACCCGGCCGTGACCGCGGGTGAGCAGCGTGATGATGCGGTCCGCCTCGCCGAGCTTCTGGGTGCGCAGGACGACGCCGTCGTCCCGGAAGAGACTCATGGCCCCATTCTCCCGCACCCGCCCCCGCGCCCGGCGGGGCCGTCACGTCACCGCCCGACGACCGCCTGGGGCCTGTCCGGCGGCTCTTGCCGCTCTTGCTGCCGAGTTCCCTTGTCACCGCCCTGAGCGGGGGCTGGTGCGTGCGGCTGCAAGGCGGAGGAGGGAGGCGACGCGGAGCGTCGTCGAGTGACGACAACGCCGCAGACGTGCGTACCGGCCCCCTCGACCCACGTGCAAGATCCGTCGGACAGGCCCTAGACGTCGACCATCCACGCCCCGTCCTCCTCGTCGTCGACCCGCGTCTCCAGGTCCCGCAGGTTCATCCCGGCCTCCCACAGCTCGCGGAACCGCCGCAGCCGCTGCCCGACGTGGTCGGGCCGGGCGATCAGCCGGGTCTTGACGTTGACGTCCCGCAGGTCCTGCTCGATCTCGAACGAGACGCCCTCGTCGTAGAGGATGAAGTCGCTGGTGGTGCCCCGCTGCAGGTGCGGCGGGAGTTCCTGCAGCACCGCGGCGCGCAGTTCGATGCCGAGGAGTTCCTGTTCCTCGCAGAGCCGCAGCAGCTTGTCGTCGAGCATCTCCGCGGACTCCAGCAGGAACAGCCGCTGCACGACCACGCCCCGCTCGATGGCCTCCCGCTGGGCCTGGAGGTAGCGGGAGGCGGGCTCGCTGTTCCAGAACTCGCGGTCCACCGAGGTGCTGGTGGCGAAGATCGACCGCTCGGTGGACTGCGTCAGGGAGAGCATCCAGTCGTGGTTCTCGCCCGCGCACTCGGTGGTGAGGTTGTTGAGGTCGGCCATGTGGCGCACCACCCGCTCCAGTTCGGCGCGGGCGAAGGTCTGCAGGATGTCCGGCCCGGTGGTGAGCACCTCGGCGAGGGAACGCCGGGACTGCTCGGGCACGGTGTCGGCGGTGACCCGGTCGACGCGGTAGGCGACGGCCTCCACCGGCCCGGTGGGCGCGGCGGGCGCGGCGGGCGTGCCGGCGGCGGGCCGGCCGGTGTCCGCCCCGCGGGGTTCCGCGGCCTGCCGCTCGAGGCTCGCGCGGACCGCGGCGGCGGTGTCGTCCAGCGCGGCCCGGGTGTCGCGGGTCTCCCGGGTCTGCCGCCCGGCCTGCCGGGACAGCTCGGCCAGGTGCGGGACGACCAGGGCGGTGGCGCCGCAGAGGACGGCCAGGGCGAGCCGCAGCAGCGGCCCGTCGTCGAGGTCGACGGCGGTGGTGACGGCGAAGACCAGCGCCGTCAGCGCCAGGCCGACGCCGGCCCGCCGCAGCAGCGGTGTCCGGTCCTCACGGCCGGCCGGGCGCGCCGGGCGCGTGGTCTCGTCGGGCTGTGGTGACTGCGTGGTGCTCATCTCGCTTCTCCCCCCGTTGGGATGTCCGTGGGATCGGCTGTGCGGGCGCTCAGCGGTACGGGCGTCGTCTGCTCAGGGGGCCATCACCGCCTCCTGGTGGAGTGCGGGGACGGCGTGGAGGGCGAGCTGGTCGCGGATCCGGTGGACCAGGGACTGCCACTGGCGGGTGAACCCGGGCCGCTCCTCCAGCGCGTCCCAGAGGGCGGCGAGCGACGGGTCGAGGCGGGCCCGGGGCATCCACAGGTGCAGCAGGTGGTCGACGGCCGGCCGCAGCGCCCGCACCACGGCGGTGCCGTCCGCGGATCCCAGCCGGCTGCCGTCGAGCAGGCGGACGACGGTGGTGAGCAGCCAGTCGTGCAGGGCGAGGTCCTCGCAGAGGGCGGCGACCTCGGCCGGGTCGGCGTCCGGCGGGACGCGCAGCGTGAGGGTGCGCAGCTCGTCCTCGGCGAGGGTGAGCCGCTCGATCGACGGCCCGCGGCCGTGCTCGGCGGGCAGCGCGGTCCAGCGCAGCCGGGTGGGGCGGGACTTGAAGGGCGGCCGCTGGTCGAGCAGCGGGTGCCGCAGCAGCCGGGTGAGCAGGCCGTCGGCGATCAGGCCGACGTCGAGTTCACCGCGCCGCGCCCCGGCGAGCAGACCGGCGGCCACGGCCTCGCGGGGCAGCTTCCCGAACGGTTCGAGCACGCCCGGCCGGACCAGGTAGTGGCCCCAGGGCCGGCGGTGGTCGGGGCCGCGCGGGGCGACGCCCAGGCGGGCGGAGGTCTGCAGCACCCGGCCCTCGGTGAGGACGCCGCGGACGGCGACGGTGCCGACGGCGCGGACCCGGGCGCCGGTGGTGCTGGGCAGCGGGCAGTCCACGCCGGTCAGGGCGTCCGGGGAGCGGGCGTAGAGGTTGGGCCGCTCGGAGACCAGGACCCGTTCGTCGGCGCGCAGCCGCAGGAGCTGGGCGGCGGCGCGGATGTCGAGCGCCTGGTGCGCGGGCAGCAGCCCGGTCCGCACCTCCCCGCAGAGCAGCACGGGAGCCTGCTCACCGTCCCCCGCTCCCCTCGCCGCAGCCCGACCGGCCGCCGGACCCTGCCCCCGTGTCGGCGTCGCTTCCCGTTCCGGCGTCATCTCGGCACCCCCCTCCATGACCCTGCCCACGCCCCGGCCCCCTGTCACTGTCCGGCGTAGAAGACGTAGGAGATCCGGTCGGCGACCGACGCGGGCACGGCGACGCCCTCGCCCGCGGACCGGAGGGCGACCTGCTGGAGGGCGCCGGGGTCGACCTCGGTCTGGTCGAGGATCACCCGGACCGCGTGTTCCACGGGCAGGAAGCGGTTGGGCAGCACCGAGCACGTGCGGTAGGCGGCGAAGGGCGCGGCGCGGGGCTGGAGCCGCAGCAGCGGCGGCATCTCGTCCCAGTGCGCCGGGAACGGCCCCTCGTGCGGCCGGGGCGTGAGCACCGCCTCCCCCTCCTGGCGCAGCAGCCCGAGCCGGGCGAGCTGCCAGACGGCGGCGAGGAACGGGCAGGACCAGAGCTTGCCGCCGCCGGGACGCTCGCTCCACAGCTCGACGTCGAGGAACACGGAGTGCTGCCGGGCGGCGGTCTCCCGCGGCGCCTGCCAGGGGATCGCCTTCTTCATGGCCTGCGGGGCGCGCACGACCGGGCTGCGCTCGCCGTTGGCCAGCCAGCCGGTCTGGTCGGCGGGCGGGCGCGCGCCGTACGCGCCGGGCGGCGGGGACTCCACCAGCCGCCCGGCGACCGCTTCGGCCACCTGCGCGCCGTCGGCCTCCGCGCAGCCGGACTCGCGGGCCAGGTAGTCGACGGTCAGCCCGGCCCGCTCGGCCTCCTCCAGCAGCATCGGCACGACCTCGCAGGGGGTGGCGAAGCGGGTGAAGTAGTCGTCGATCAGGAAGCAGGTGGAGATGCGCGGGCGCCTGCCGGTCTCGGCGGCGACGCTCCCGCCGACCGCGGCGGCCCAGTGCGCGACCCGCGCGAAGTGGCTGCGCAGGCGCTCCGGGCCGGCCTCGAAGTCCTCCATGTAGAGATGGCCGAGTTCGAGCGAGAGGTGGGAGAGCGGCACCGCCTCGGTCCGCGGCTCGGCGGTGGTCTCGCGGAACACGGACTCCGTCATGGCCGCCCCCAGTAGGCGTCGTCGGTGAGGCGGCGGGCGATCTCCTCGAGCGCCTCCAGCGTCTCCTTGTTGGCGATCTGCTTGGCGAGCACGTCCTCCTCGGTGATGAGCTGCTCGCGCCACTGCAGGATCGGCTCGAGCGGCACGATGCCGAGGACGACGCTGTCGCCGATGCGGTGCTCGGAGGCGAGGCGGCGCAGCGCCTCGTCGCAGGCCTGCATCCAGGCGGCCTGCGCGGGGGTCACCTGGGACCACAGGGCGGACTCGGGGTCCGGCACGGCCGCCCGCACGAAGCGGATGTGGCCGCGCAGCGTCTCCTTGTCGTGCCCGTGTCCGTCGCCGCAGTCGAGGATGCCGTGGTCCTTGTGGACCAGGCCGGCGGCGGCGATCACGTGCTGCCGGGTCCAGCGGTGGAACACCAGCCAGCGGAACGGCACCTGGCGCATCCGGGGGTGCGCGGTGGCCGCGAGGACCATGTCCATGGCGTAGCTGCGGCCGGCGCTGAGGTCGACCACGATCAGGTCGAACTCGGTGTTGAGCCGCAGCAGCAGGTCGACGCAGCGTTCCAGGGTGTCCTCGTCGGTGGCGAACTCGCCGCCGCTGATGTTGCCGGGGTAGAGCACCAGCCTCCCGGCCTGGTTGGGCCGGTTGCGCAGCACGGGGTGCTCGGTCTGCCGCCACACGTCGATCCTGGCGGGCTCGTTGGTCTCGCCCTCCAGGTAGGAGTGCAGGCCGTTCTCCTGGATGCCGCGGATCGCGCCGGGCACGTCGAAGACCGCGGCGGCGGTGGGCGAGCCGAAGTCGAAGTCCACGTACGCCACGTGGTCGCCGAGCAGGGCGCGCTGGTAGGCCAGGTTGGCGCTGGTCACCGAGCGGCCGGTGCCTCCCTTGTCGGAGGCGGCGAAGACGAGCACGGCTCACACCTCCTGGGCGGCGGCGCCCCTGGCCTGGGCCAGCGTGTCGAGTTCCTGGAGCACGGGCAGGGCGAGCGCGAAGGCGGTGGCGGGCCGCTGCTCGACGAGTTCGCGGGCCCGGTCCAGGCGGGTCTCGATGGAGCGCATGGCCCGGCCGCGGCCCCCCTCGTCGGACGGGGCGGCCTCCAGCTGCTCCTTGCCGAAGAGGTGGGTGGCCTCGCTGAGGAGGTGGCGGGCGAGCTCGGCGAGGTCGGCGCTGCGGATGGGGTCCTGGTGGTAGAGCCCGCGGGCGGCGACCAGGCACTCCGTGACGCGCTCGGTCACCGACCAGGAGAGCCGCGAGGGGATCCCCTGGAGCTCCGGGTAGGCGCCCTTGATGTCGTCCCAGAGGCCGGTGCCCTCGCCGTCCTCGATGCGGCGGGCCCACAGGTGCTCGAAGATCTGCTCGGCGAGGCGCAGCAGCCGGTCCTGGCTGGCGATGTTGCGGGACAGCTCGGCGAGCTGCACGGTCCGCTTGAGCAGGTGGGCGGAGAAGTCGGTCATCCGCCACAGCAGCGGCGGCAGTCCGTTCTTGCCCGCCCCGGAGAGCGGCAGGGTCGCGCCGGGGCTGTGCAGGTGGACGTAGGGGTCGTCGAAGGTGAGCCGGCTGGTGACGCGGCCGCGTTCGGCGAGCCGCTCCATGATGGCGACGGTGCGGGTGAGGTCGTCGTCGGTGGCGCGGCGGCGCACCAGGTCGTGCACGAGGATGGCGGCGACGGTGAGCGAGTAGTACTCGGACTCGAGCTGGAGGCCGGTGGTCCGCCAGGGCAGGTCCTCCAGCGGCCAGCGGGTCTCGCCGAAGCGGGCGATGCCGGACCAGTACTGCTGGCTGATCTCCCATCGCAGGCGCAGCGCCTCGGCCAGCTTCTGCTGGTCGGGGTCGAGCAGGCCGAGGGTGAGGGTGCGGTCCGAGAAGAGGTCCTGGATGCCGTCGAGGGCGACGACGGTGAAGTACACGTACGGCAGGTTGTCGGCCACGCCGGGCGGCTGGCTCACCGGCGGCTCGGTCAGGTCGGTGATCTCCGGGGCGTCCCGGACGACGCTCCAGGCCCAGCCGCACTCGAAGAGCTGGTTGTCGTCGCGCAGCATCTCCTCGACGTCGATGCCGAGGACGAGGCTCTCGCCGATGGTCGCCCGCAGCGGCTTGAAGCGGCGGGAGAACTGCTGGATCACGGCGCGGTCGGACTGGCGGCCCTGCCCGATGAGCTGGATCAGCCGCTTGCCCTGGTCGGACTCGGGCTCGAAGACGTTGACGCTGAAGGACCGCAGCAGGCTGACCATGGCGGCGGTCAGCCGGGCGCGGGTGGCCTCCCTGAGGTCCTCCACGGCCTGGCGCACGTCGCTGCGGGCGGTGGTGTCCTCGTAGACCTTGAGGAAGCCGAGGGCGGCGAGGCAGAGCGTGATGGACATGGAGTAGGAGTCCACGACGCCCCACTGGCGCTGCTCCGGGGTGACCTGGTCCTCGGGCCTGCGGGGGCGGAAGTAGTGCCCGCCGGCGAAGGTGGGCTCGCCGTCGGGCCCGGTGTGCTTCTGCATGAACTCGCTGAGCACGGTGACGATGTTGGCCGGGATCTCCAGGCGGGTGCCGACGTGCTCCAGCGCGCGCAGGACGTCCCGTTCCGTGGTGTCGGGCTGGTCCAGGCGGAAGGAGGGGATCTCCGTCGCGGGGTAGAGCAGGCACAGCAGCCGCTCGGCGTCCGCGACGGAGCTGACTCCGCCGAGCTCTCCCCAGGCGAACTTGCCGCCGTCCTGGAACGAGTGGCGGGCGATGGCCCGCCACACGTCCAGCAGGTGCTGACGCGGTTTGATCTGCATTCCCCGTTACCCCTCGTCACAGATCAACCGGGCGGCCTCCCGCCCGGCTCGTTCAGTCGGTCCCGCGGAAGCCGAGGGCGAGCAGCATGCCCTCGTGGCCGTCGCGCAGGTTGAAGTCCAGCTCGTGGTACGTGACCTTCTGCGCCAGCGGGTCCAGGGCCTTGGCGACCTCCGGCTGGTCGACCTTGTAGGCCGGGTACTCGTAGGCGCCGACCTCGTAGCCCTCGGACTGGAGCATGAAGGCGGCGGCGAACGGCGCCCCCGGCTCGAGCACGCCCAGGAAGCGGTCGACCGCCGCCAGGAACTCCTCGCGTGAGTGGGACATGGACTCGGCGACGAAGAACATCGCGCCCACCCCCCAGCGCTCGGCCGTGTCCCCGAGTTCGAGCAGGTCGCCGGAGCGCGGCCGGGCCACCTCGCGGAACCGCTCGCGGCGCTCGCCGTGGACCGCCTTGTACTCGGGGTTGCCGGCGAGTTCCTCCCAGAAGGCGTCCCAGGCGGTGTCGAACCCGGGGGCGAGGGTCTGCCGGCGCAGGTAGTCGAGGTTCTTGGGCCCCTTCTCCAGGAGGGTGATCTCCGAGCACCAGGGCAGCATGCACAGCGCCGGGTACAGATTGGCGCCCGCGCCCACGTCGACCCCCTTCACCGGTCCGTGGCGACCGTCGCCGAAATGATCGGTGAAATGTTTGCCGACCAGGCGGACGATCTGCTGGTCGACGGCAAGTGGGGTGGCGTAGTTCCGCTTCACATAATCATCTGGGCAGAACTGGTCCCATGGTGCTTCAGAATTGAGGGCCATTTCTAGAAAATACCAACGCCGGACCCCGCCCGAACCATCAACGCCGGGTCAAGATAGCAAACTTCGCCGCACCCGCACCTCCCCACCCTCGGTCAACGCGCTTGCATGGAACGGGACTTGACGGGAAGGCTTCTCACACCCCCACCGGCGACAGCCAGCCTCGCGCGCATCGATTTCACCCGATCGAAGGTGGTGCGCCCGCATGACCGCATATACGGAGGCCCTTCCCTCCGCCCCGCCGGAGTTGGTCCTCCGCCGGGCGGAGGAAAAGGATCTTCCCGAACTCCGTCGTCTCGACCACGAGATCTTCGGCCGGTTCGCCTACCCTCCCTTTCTCCTCCGCCAGCTCTTCGATCTCTACCGGCGGTACTTCCTGGTCCTGGTCGACGGCTCCGGCCACCTGCACGGCTACGTGCTGGCCGGGACCGACGCGCTGGGCGAGGACTGCTGGATCCTCGGCCTGTGCGTCACCCAGGACCGCCGAGGGCGGGGGCTGGGCCGCGACCTGATGCACGAGATCCTGCTGATGCTGCGGGACGACGGGATCGGCGTGGTCCGCCTCACCGTGGAGCCCGCCAACAGCGCGGCCGTCCTCCTCTACCGGTCCCTCGGCTTCACCTGCGAGGAACCCGACGGCGGCCTGCGCCCGGACTACTTCGGCCCCGGCGAGGACCGCCTGGTGATGCGCCTGGACCTGGCACCCGTGCGCTGAACCGCCACGGCGACTCCCCCGCGCGGGCGGCGGCGCGGTCTCACGCCGGCGGCCCGAAGCTCCGCACGTACCGCCGCTGCCACGGCGTCTCCACCGCGCGGGGGTGGTAGTGGCGGCGGACCCAGGCCACCGCCCCGGCGGGCTCGACCCCGTCGAGGACGGCCAGGCAGGCCAGCGCCGTGCCGGTGCGCCCGCGCCCGCCGCCGCAGGCGATCTCCACCCGCCGGCCCGCCGCCAGCTCCCGGACCTCGGCCAGCACCGCCCGGGCCTCCTCCCGGTCGGCCGGCAGCCGGAAGTCCGGCCACCGCAACAGCCGCGCCTCCCACGGGACTTCGGGAGCCCGGCGGGCCTGCAGGTACAGCCCGAACTCCGGCTCCGGCCCCGGCGGCAGTCCGTCGCGCAGCCCGCGCCCCCGCACCAGCCGCCCGGACGGCAGCCGCACCACCCCGGGCCCGCCCTCGGGCCAGCTCTCCCACCCGTCGCTCATGCGCCCATCGAACCACGTCGACCGGCTCGGGCAACCTGATCGGACCACACCGCGGTCAGGAGGGGCGAGGAGGTCTTTGATGCAGACCGAACTGGAGGACCGGTTCCAGGAGTTCGTCCAGGCCCGGTGGCCCCATCTGGTGCGGACGGCATTCCTGCTGACCGGTGACCGGCACCTGGCCGAGGACCTGACGCAGACGGCCCTGGCCAAGGCGTACCGCTCCTGGCGACGGGTGCTGCGCGCCGACAGCCCGGAGGCGTACGTCCGGCGGATCCTGGTCAGCTGCAACAGCGACCGGTTCCGCAGGCGACGGGTGCCCGAGGCGCTGACCGCGTCGGTGCCGGAGCGCGCGTGCCAGGAGGACGAGGGCGAACGGGCCGACACCCGCCGGGCGTTGCTCGCGGCCCTGGCCGCGCTGCCGGCCCGGCAGCGGGCGGTGATCGTGCTCCGCTACTGGGAGGACCTGTCCGAGAGCGAGACGGCCGGAACGCTCGGCTGCTCGGTGGGCACGGTCAAGAGCCAGGCCGCCAAGGGCCTGGCCAAGCTGCGCGCCACCCCGGGGCTCGGCGAGGCGCTGGACCGGGCCACGGCCCGTACGACCACGGCGCCGGTGGGCGCCGGACACGGAGGGGAACGATGAACGAGCACGAGGTCCGCGGCGGCTCGACGCCGCCGCGGGACGAGGCGCTGCGCACGCTGCTGGCCGAGAACGCCGAGGGGGTGACGCCCGCCCCGGCACCCTACGAGACGATCCTGCGCCGCGGCCGGGTCGCCCGACGGCGCCGCACGACGGTGCTGGGGACCGCCCTCGCCGTCCTCACCGCCGCGCCGATCGGGGCGTACTGGCTGACCGCGCCCGCCGCCTCGGCGGACCGGGCGGCTCCGGCCGCCCCCACCACCACGGCCGAGGGCGCGGCGTCGGCACGGCCGATGATCCCCGCCCGCCCGGCCACCGAGCGGCAGTTGCTCGACGGGATCACCTTCGAGCAGGCGGCCGAGGGCCTCGACACCTGCCTGGCCGACCGGCAGCGCCAGGAGGACCGGCAGGACAGGCAGGACAGGCAGGAGTCGCGGACCGGAGAGACCGGGGAGACCGGGGAGACCGGGGAGACCGGCGGGACCGGCGGGACCGGGGAGGAAGGCGCCCGGGGCTTCACCCGCTTGGCGCTGCCGCCCGCCGGGGAGTTCCGGATCCTGCTCGCCATGCGGGCCACCGGGGACAGCAACTCCCCGGGCGACGGCTACTTCGTGGTCGCGGTGAACGACCCGGTGAAGACCGGGGAGCAGGTCCGCGTGATCTGCGGCGTCAAGGATTCCCGGTTCGCGAGCCTCGGGGTCAGCAGGGGCGCCGGCGAAGACCTTCCGGACGCCCGACCGGTCGCCCCGGACAGCAACTCGCTGAAGCTCTACAGCCAGTCGGTGATCGACAAGGGCAACTGGAAGCTGCCCTTCCGGTGGGGCGCCATCGGCACGGTGGAGCCCTCGGTCGCCAAGGTGACCGTCGAGTACGGCGGCGAGACCGAGGAGGCCGTGCTGGACGACGGCTGGTTCGTGGCGGCGGGCGAGCTCGACCGGCAGGTCACCCTCGCGCCGCACGTCAAGGGCTACGACGCCGCGGGCAAGCTGGTCTACGACTCCGACCACGACAAGGACCACGAACGGATGCTGCCGTAGGCGGAAGGCCTCGGCGGCGCTCAGGACGGCGTGCGGGCGGACTCCAGCAGGCGGGAGACGTCCTCGGCGGGGAGGGTGAGCGCCGCGCCCACCGTGGTGAGCACCTCGCGTTCGGCCGGATGGTAGGGGCCGTCCGCGAGGGCGATCCGCGCGGCCTGGAGGAGAATCGATTCGCGCCCGGCCGGGGCCAGGTGCGGGGCGAGCGGGACGAGCGCCTCGTGCAGTTCCAGGGCGATCCCGGCCTCGCAGGGGCGGCCCAGCCGGAGGGAGGAGGCCTCGTCCTCGATCACCCGGGCCAGCAGGGCGAGCTGGTCGGCGGTGCAGTCGTCGGAGCCGGCGGCCCGGGCGCCCTCGGCGGCCGTCTCCAGGGCCGTCCGCGACGCCGTGCCGCCGGCCACCAGCACGGCCAGGGCCACGGTGTGCACGGCGTCCCGCAGCAGCGCGGAGAACCGGGCGGTGGTGGGGTGGTCCAGGACCTCCGCGCCGAACCTCGTGCCGCAGGAGGCGCATTCGACGACCGGCCCGGTCTCGCCCCGGTCGAGCAGCGGGACGCCCAGCACGGTGAGCCTCGACCGGCCGCGCATCCGCTGGTAGTTGCGGTCGCCACCGCATCCGGGGCAGAAGAACTCGCCCTCACCGGCGTCCGTCCAGGTGGTGCGCAGACCCACCATCCGGGGTGCGCGCACGGGGCGCCGCCTGCTGTCTCGTCCGCTCCCTGGCAGCACGTCGCACCTCCGTACGGGTAAGCCGCGGCACCGTCGTCGCGCTCGGCGTGATGTTAGCCACACCACCGATGCCCCGTCAGCCCCCGGACGAGACCTTTCCGTGATCATCCGGGGCCAAGTGGCCGGAAAGGGCCGGGGCCCGCCCGCCGCCGGCCGGTGTCGGCGGGCGGTGGACGGGCCCCGGGCGGAGCGCTCGGACCGGAGCGGACGGACACGCCCGCCGGGAGGTCAGCGCGACGCGCGGTTGACGGCGGAGACGACCGCCTTCAGCGAGGCGCGCGTGGTGTTGGGGTCGATGCCCATGCCCCACAGCACCTTGTCCCCGACGGCGCACTCGATGTACGAGGCGGCCTGCGCGGAGGCGCCCTCGCTCATCGTGTGCTCCTGGTAGTCCAGCAGGCGTACGTCGATCCCGATGTTCTGCAGGGCGTCGAAGAAGGCCGAGATGGGACCGTTGCCGGTACCGGTCAGCACGGTCGGCTCACCGTCGACCGTGCAGCGCACGGCGAGGGTGTCGACGCCGTCCTGGTCGGTGGTGGACTGGCCGGTCTCGACCTGGATGCGGCCCCAGGCGTTCCGGGGGTTGGGCAGGTACTCGTCCTGGAAGATCGCCCAGATGTCCTTGGGCGTGACCTCGCCGCCGTCGGCGTCGGTCTTGGCCTGGATGATCTTCGAGAACTCGATCTGCATCCGGCGCGGCAGGTCCAGCTTGTGGTCGTTCTTCAGGACGTACGCCACACCGCCCTTGCCCGACTGGGAGTTGACCCGGATGACCGCCTCGTAGGAGCGGCCGACGTCCTTGGGGTCGATCGGCAGGTACGGGACCGCCCACTCCAGGTCGTCCACCGTGACGCCCTGGGCGGCCGCGTCGGCCTCCATGGCGTCGAAGCCCTTCTTGATGGCGTCCTGGTGGGAGCCGGAGAAGGACGTGTAGACCAGGTCGCCCACGTACGGGTGGCGCGGGTGGACCTCCATCTGGTTGCAGTACTCCCAGGTGCGGCGGATCTCGTCGATGTCCGAGAAGTCGATCTGCGGGTCGACGCCCTGGGAGAAGAGGTTCATGCCCAGGGTGACCAGGTCGACGTTGCCGGTGCGCTCGCCCTGGCCGAACAGGCAGCCCTCGACGCGGTCCGCGCCGGCCATCACGGCCAGTTCGGCGGCGGCGACGGCGGTGCCGCGGTCGTTGTGCGGGTGCGCGGACAGGCAGACGAACTCGCGGCGGGACAGGTTGCGGTGCATCCACTCGAACCGGTCCGCGTGCGTGGACGGCGTCGAACGCTCCACGGTGGCGGGCAGGTTGAGGATGATCTCGCGGTCCGGACCGGGCTGCCAGACGTCCATGACCGACTCGCAGACCTCCAGCGCGAAGTCCAGCTCGGTGTCGGTGAAGATCTCGGGGCTGTACTGGTAGCCGAACGAGGTCTCGGGGCCCAGCAGCTTCTCGGCGTACTCCATCACCAGCTGCGTGCCGTCGACGGCGATCTGCTTGATCTGGTCCCGGGAGCCGCGGAAGACGACCCGGCGGAAGACCGGCGCGGTGGCGTTGTACAGGTGGACGGTGGCCCGGCGGGCGCCCTTCAGGGACTCCACGGTGCGTTCGATCAGGTCCTCGCGGGCCTGCGTCAGCACCGAGATGGTGACGTCCTCGGGGATGGCGTCCTCGTCCTCGACGATGGAGCGGACGAAGTCGAAGTCGGTCTGGCCGGAGGCGGGGAACCCGACCTCGATCTCCTTGTAGCCCATGCGTACCAGCAGGTCGAACATGGCGCGCTTGCGGGCCGGCGACATCGGGTCGATCAGGGCCTGGTTGCCGTCGCGCAGGTCGGTGGAGAGCCAGCGGGGGGCGACGGTGACGCGCTGGTCGGGCCAGGTGCGGTCGGGGATGTCGACCTGCTCGTACCGGCCGTACTTGTGGATCGGCATCGAGGAGGGCTTCTGGCGGTTCACCATGGCGGATTCGGCTCCTTGGGTGTCCGGATGGACGGGAAGTCCTGGAGGACGGCCGACTGACGGCAGCAACGCCGGACACCGCGGGGAGGGGGTCGGCCTTGCGACTTACAGACCCTCGCCGCGGCAGCTAAGGAGGAGCAGCCCGTACCGCATGATGTGCCGCAGCCTAGCCGAGCCGCGCCACGATGCGCGCTCGCGTATCAGTATGCGGGACCCGTGGGAGCACATGGTCAAAAGGTGCCCGATACCACAAAAGAAGCGACACCCTCGATCACCAGCGGCTTTCTTGGATCACTTGTCGTCACCTCTAGTGACATTGCCATAACTCACCGCAATCATGGTGAGGTATGAGCACAAATCGGGTCTTCTGCACGATCATCCCCCCACACATCCTCGACACGCTCTCCCGAAGCGGTGACGAACTCCTCTCCGGGCCCGCCCGCCGCACCCGCGAGCGCGACTCCCTGGAGCGCACCCGCCGCCGGCTGACCGCGGTGGCCGGCGCCCGGGCGGTGGCCCGTCCGGAGGCCGCGGAGGCCGGCAAGCCGCAGCGCACGATCTACGACGCGGAGAACCGCGAGACCCTCCCCGGCACCAAGGTCCGCGCGGAGGGCCAGGAGCCGGGCCGGGACGCCAGCGTGAACCGCGCCTACGCGGGCCTCGGCGCCACCTTCGACCTCTTCCTGAAGGTGTACGGCCGCGACTCCATCGACGGCCGCGGGCTCCCGCTGGACGCCACGGTCCACTACGGCGAGCAGTACGACAACGCCTTCTGGAACGGCGAGCAGATGGTCTTCGGCGACGGCGACGGCGAGGTCTTCCTGGACTTCACCATCCCGGTCGACGTCATCGGCCACGAACTCACCCACGGCGTCACGCAGTACACGGCGAACCTCGAGTACTACGGCCAGTCCGGGGCGCTCAACGAGTCGGTCTCCGACGTGTTCGGCTCGCTGATCAAGCAGTACACGAAGGGCGAGACGGCCGCGGAGGCGGACTGGCTGGTGGGCGCGGGGCTGCTCGCGCCGCGGGTCACCGGCAAGGCGCTGCGCTCCATGAAGGAGCCGGGCACCGCGTACGACGACGACGTCCTCGGCAAGGACCCGCAGCCGGGGTCCATGGACGACTACGTCGACACCCGTCAGGACAACGGCGGCGTCCACATCAACTCCGGCATCCCCAACCGGGCGTTCTACCTGGCCGCCACGGCGCTGGGCGGTCACGCCTGGGAGAAGGCGGGGCTGATTTGGTACGACGTGCTGACCGGCGGCGCCCTCAAGGCGGACGCCGAGTTCGCCGACTTCGCCCGGCTCACGCTGAAGGCGGCGGCCACGCGGTTCGGCGAGGGCGCGGAGGCTCAGGCGGTGGAGAAGGCGTGGCAGGAGGTCGGGGTTCTGCGCCGGGAGGCGTGAGAACCGCGTGCGGGGGCGGCGGATGCGCTAGACAGGTGCCATGCGTATCGAGGTGACGCGGTCGGGTGGGTTCGCCGGGTTGGTCCGTCGGGCGGTCGTCGACACGGCGGACCTTCCGCCCGAGGAGGCACAGCGGTGGCAGGCGCTCGCCGAGGCGGCGCTGGCCGCGGGCGGGGGGCGGCCCCCCGGGGACTCCCCCGTCCGCGACGGCTTCCGCTACGAGATCGCGGTCGACGACCGCGTCCTGGAGGCCGACGAGCACGACCTCTCCCCCGCCGGCCGCGACCTCGCCACCCGCGTCCTCGCCGAGGGAACGCGGGCGTAGCCGCCCAGGCCGCCCAGTCCACGCCCGTGCCGCCCGGGCTCCGGCTCCGCCCCGGCGACGGGCCGGCTCAGGCTCCCGCTCAGGCGCGGGGACGGGCCGGCTCGGGGACAGGCCGGCTCGGGCTCCTTCTAGGGGACGGGCCGGCTCAGACGCCGGGACGGCTCGGGGGCGAGCCGGCGCGAGCGCGGGACGGCGCGAGCGCGGGACGGCGCGAGCGCGGGACGGCGCGAGCGCGGGACGGCGCGAGCGCGGGACGGCGCGAGCGCGGGACGGCTCGGGGCCAAAACGGCTCGAGGCCAAGTCGGCTTGAGGGCAGGCCGGCTCGGGCGTCGGCTCGGGCTCAGGCGGTGAGGGTCTCGCGGACGGCGCCGTCGAGGCCGGCGACCAGGACGGGCGTCCCCTCGCCGCCGAGGTCGCGGACGGCGGCGAGGTCCTCGGCCGGAAGGCCGGCGCCGGTCACCACGGCCGCCGCCTCGAGCGACTTCGCCCCGGAGGCGACGGCCATGGCCACCGCCGTCCGCAGCGCGCTCAGCCGCAGCGAGTCCAGGGCGACGGTGCCGGCCACGTAGGTCCTGCCGGTCTCGTCCCGCACGGCGGCCCCCTCCGGCACGCCGTTGCGGGCCCGCGCGGAGCGGGCCAGGGTCACGATCTTGCGGTCCTCGGGGTCGAGGTCGTGCGCGCTGCTGTCGGTCATGCCCCGAGCATACGGAGCCGCGGCTCCGCGCCGGCCGTGAGGCCAGCGTCTGGACGACCTCGCCCCGCCCCCCGGCGGCGTACGTGACCCGTGCCGCCGCCCCGTTGACCAGCGGCAGCCAGGGCCGTACGTGCCCGCACTCGACGTCGGCGACGATCGGCACCCCGAGCCCGCCCAGCGCGTCCAGCACCCCCACGACCACCTCGTGGCCGCGGTCCCGGACGACCTGGAGCGCGTACTCGAGGCGGGGCAGGAGCGGCTTCTGCACGCCGCTGGAGGGGGCGGTGACGCCGACGCGGTCGCCGGGCCGCAGGGGCGCGGGGAAACGGATCGTCATGCCCCGCGATCCTGCCGTGGGCGCGGCCCCGGGGACAACGGCTCTACGGCCGGTCCAGCCGCAGCCGCTCCGCCCGGGGCAGGCCGGCCACCACCAGGTCGTAGGAGTCCTCGACCAGTTCGCGGACGAGCGCGTCGGGGAGCGCGCCGTCGGCGGTGACCGTGTTCCAGTGCCGTTTGTTCATGTGCCAGCCGGGGAGGATCCGGCCCGCGTGCTCGCGCCGCAGCCGGAGCGCGTCGTCGGGGTCGCACTTGAGGTTGACCTTCAGGGGCCGCGCGTCCAGTGCCGTCAGGGCGAACAGCTTGCCGCCCACCTTGAACACCGAGGTGTCCGGGCCGAACGGGAAGTCCTCCACCGCCCCGCCGAACGACAGGCAGAGGGCGCGCAGCTCCTGGGGGGTCATCGCTCCCGCTGCTCCCCGTCCTCGGCGGGTTCCGGTTCCACCGGCTCCACCAGCACCGTGACGATCTTGTTGCGGCGGCCGGCCGCGGACTCCGCGGTCAGCCTGAGCCGGCGGCCGTCGGGCAGCTCGACCACGGAGGAGGCCCCGGCGATCGGTACCCGGCCCAGCGCCTTGGCGAGCAGGCCGCCGACCGTCTCGACGTCCTCGTCGTCGTACTCCTCGACGCCGTAGAGGGCGCCGAGGTCGCTGATGTCGAGGCGGGCGGTGACCCGGTGGCAGCCGTTCTCCAGCTCCTCCACGGGGGGCAGTTCCCGGTCGTACTCGTCGGTGATCTCGCCGACGATCTCCTCCAGGATGTCCTCGATGGTCACGATGCCGGCCGTGCCGCCGTACTCGTCGATGACGACGGCGACGTGGTTGCGGTCGCGCTGCATCTCGCGCAGCAGGTCGCCCGCGTTCTTGGTGTCCGGCACGAACGCGGCCGGCCGCATCACCGTGGTGACCAGCTCGCCCTCCGCCTCGCGGCTGATGTGGGTGCGGCGGGCCAGGTCCTTGAGGTAGACGACGCCGATGACGTCGTCCTCGCTCTCCCCGGTGACGGGGATCCGGGAGAAGCCCGACCGCAGGGCGAGGGTGAGGGCCTGACGGATCGTCTTGAACCGTTCGATGACCACCAGGTCGGTGCGGGGCACCATCACCTCGCGGACGAGGGTGTCGCCGAGTTCGAAGACCGAGTGCACCATCCGGCGCTCCTCGTCCTCGATCAGCGACTCCTTCTCCGCCAGGTCCACCATGGCGCGCAGTTCGGCCTCGGAGGCGAACGGGCCGCGCCGGAAGCCCTTGCCGGGGGTCAGCGCGTTGCCCAGGAGGATCAGCAGCGACGGGACGGGGCCCATGATCCTGGCCAGCGGCAGCAGCACGTAGGCGGCGACCGTGGAGGTGTTCAGCGGGTGCTGGCGGCCGATGGTGCGCGGCGAGACGCCGACGGCCACGTAGGAGACCAGCACCATCACCGCGAGGGCGGTGAGCAGCGCCTGCCAGGTCTCGGCGAAGTGGTCGAGGCAGGCGTAGGTGACGAGGGCGGCGGCCGCCATCTCGCAGGCGACGCGGACCAGCAGCGCCACGTTGAGGTAGCGGGTGGGGTCGGCCGCCACCTGGGCCAGCTTGGCGCTGCCCCGGCGGCCGGTGCGTATGGCCTCCTCGGCGCGGAAGCTGGACACCCGGGCGAGGCCCGCCTCCGCGCAGGCGGCGAGCCAGCCGGCGATCACCAGGGCGACGACGCCCACGATCAGTTGGACGCTCATGAGACGGTCGGGGCCGGGGACGGACCGGTGAGGCCCTTCTCCGCACGCCAGCCGTCCACGATGGCGGCCTGGAGGCCGAACATCTCGGCCTTCTCGTCGGGCTCCTCGTGGTCGTAGCCCAGCAGGTGGAGGACGCCGTGGACGGTGAGGAGCTGCAGCTCCTCGTCCATGGAGTGCCCGGTCGGCGCCTCCTTGCCCTGCTTCTCGGCGACCTCCGGGCAGAGCACGATGTCGCCGAGGAGCCCCTGCGGGGGCTCCTCGGCGTCCTTGGACGGAGGCCGCAGCTCGTCCATCGGGAAGGACATCACGTCGGTGGGACCCGGCAGGTCCATCCACTGGATGTGGAGCTGCTCCATGGCGTCGGCGTCCACCACGATCACCGACAGCTCGGCGAGGGGATGGATACGCATGCGCGCGAGTGCGTAGCGGGCGATGTCGAGGATCGCCTCTTCGTCGACCTCGGTGCCCGATTCGTTGTTGACGTCGATCGCCATGGTGCTGGTCGGCTCTACTTCCCCTTGTGCCCGGCCCGGCCGCGGCCGCCCTTGTGGGCGCCGTTCTCCGTGCCGTGCGTGCTGTCGTACTTGTCGTAGGCATCGACGATACGTCCGACCAGCTTGTGCCGGACGACGTCCTGGGACGACAGCCGGGAGAAGTGGACGTCCTCGACGCCCTCCAGGATGTGCTGCACCTGGCGCAGACCCGACTTGGTGCCGTCCGGGAGGTCGACCTGGGTCACGTCACCGGTGATCACGATCTTGGAGTCGAAGCCGAGACGGGTGAGGAACATCTTCATCTGTTCGGGCGAGGTGTTCTGCGCCTCGTCCAGGATGATGAAGGCGTCGTTGAGCGTCCGGCCGCGCATGTAGGCGAGGGGCGCGACCTCGATCGTCCCGGCCGCCATCAGGCGGGGGATGGAGTCGGGGTCGAGCATGTCGTGCAGTGCGTCGTACAGCGGGCGCAGGTACGGGTCGATCTTCTCGTACAGCGTTCCGGGCAGGAAGCCGAGCCGCTCGCCGGCTTCGACCGCCGGGCGGGTGAGGATGATCCGGTTGACCTGCTTGGACTGCAGGGCCTGCACTGCCTTCGCCATCGCCAGGTACGTCTTGCCCGTACCGGCCGGTCCGATGCCGAAGACGACCGTGTGCTTGTCGATGGCGTCGACGTAGCGCTTCTGGTTGAGCGTCTTGGGGCGGATGGTGCGGCCTCGCGACGACAGGATGTTCTGGGTGAGCACCTGCGCCGGCGTCTCCTCGGCCTCGCCGCTTCCACCGGCCTTGAGCATGGCGATCGAACGTTCCACGGCGTCCTCCGTCATCGGTTGCCCGGTGCGGAGCACCAGCATCATCTCTGCGAAAAGGCGCTGGATGAGCCCCACGTCCCTCGGGTCGCCCACCGCGCTGATCTCGTTCCCCCGGACATGGATGTCGGCCCCGGGGAAGGCCGTCTCGATCACGCGCAGGAGGGAGTCGCCGGACCCCAGCACCGTCACCATGGGGTGCTTCGCGGGGACGGTGATCTGCGCGCGTGCGGGTCCCTCGCCGGGACCGGGTGCTTGGGGTGTCTGCGTCATGGGCCGGCCCGCAGGCCTGCACATCCTCCTCGCTGGAGTTCGCCCGCCACAGGTGGGCCTTCCGTATCCCAGGGTACGACGGGTCACGGTCAACACCCCAGGGGTTTTGGGGTCACCCGGAACGGCGGAACCCGATGGTGGGGACGGCGCGTCGGCGCGGCCAGGGCGCCGTGTCCCGGCGCAGCGGGTCGGGGATCAGCCCGTCGAGGAACGCGTACCGGCCGAGACCCTGCGGGTCCTGCCCCTCCAGGGACTGCACGGTCCGCCACCAGGCGGAGACCTCGGCCCAGCCGGGCGCCGAGAGCGAGCCGCCGAAGTCCTGCACGGAGAGCGCCGCCGTCAGTCCGGCGAACGCCAGCCGGTCGGCCAGCGGCCAGCCCGCCAGCGTGCCGGTGACGAACCCGGCCACGAACACGTCGCCCGCCCCGGTGGGGTCCAGCGCCTCCACCGCGATGGCGGGCACCTCCGCCGACTCGCCGGTCCGGCCGTCCACCGCGTAGGCGCCGTCCCCGCCGAGGGTGACCACCGCGACCGGGACGTGCTCGGCGAGCGCGTGGGCGGCGCGGCGCGGGCAGTCGGTGCGGGTGTAGCGCATCGCCTCGTCGGCGTTGGGCAGGAACGCCTCGCAGCGGGCGAGGTCCGGGAGGTCGGCCAGGTCCCAGGCGCCGGTGTCGTCCCAGCCGACGTCGCCGAAGATCAGGGCGCCCGCCTCGGCGGCGTGCGTCACCCAGGGTTCGCGGCGGCCGGGGGCCAGCGAGGCGACCGCCGCCCGGGAGCGCGGCGGGAGGGCGGGCGCGGGCTGGGCCTCCTCGGGCGGCTCGTGGCCGTGCGACACCATCGTCCGCTCGCCCTCGTAGGCCATGGAGACGGTCACCGGGGAGTGCCAGCCGGGCACGGTGCGGGACGGGGAGAGGTCGATCCGTTCGCCCTGCTCGAGCGCGTCCCAGCAGTACTCGCCGTAGTGGTCGTCGCCGAAGGAGGCGGCGAGCGAGGTGCGCAGGCCCAGGCGGGCCAGGGCGGTGGCCATGTTGGCGACGCCGCCGGGGCTGGAGCCCATGCCCCGCGCCCAGGACTCGGTGCCGCGGACGGGGGCGGATTCCAGGCCGGTGAAGATGATGTCCAGGAAGACGGTGCCGGTCAGGAACACGTCGCAGGGCGGCTCGTCCGGGCCGCGCAGGGCCGCCAGCGGGTCGACCTGGGGGCCGGTGTCCTGCTGGCCTGCGTCCCGGGGGGCGGTGCCCTGCGGGGCGGTGTCCCGGGGGGAGGTGCCCAGCGGGGCGGTGCCCTGCGGGGCGGGGGCGTCGTGGGGCTGGGGCTGGGGCTGCGTGGACGCTTTCACGGGCGGAGCCTTCTTGCCGGTGGTGCGGTTCCGGCCAGTCTGCCCCATCCGGCGCCCCCGGCACACGGTCCGGGCCGCAGGGCGGGCCGGACCCGGGCCGCGGGCGACCCGCCGCTGCCCGGCCCGGCGGCCCGGCGGCCCGGCCGTCCCCTCGTTCAGGCGACGCCGCGGATCCGGTGGACCAGGACCGCGCCCGCCAGGGCGGCCACGGTCGCGGCGAGGAAGAGGGACGTGTAGCCGCCGAGGGCGACCACGGGTGCGGCCAGGGCCGGAGCCAGCACCTGCGGGAGGGAGTTGGCGATGTTGATCACGCCGAGGTCCCGCCCGCGCGCCGCCGCCTCCGGCAGGACGTCCGTCATCAGGGCGAAGTCCACCGAGGTGAAGATCCCGAACCCGATCCCCAGGAGCACCGCGGCGGCGATCGCGCCCGGCCAGGTCTGCCAGCCGGCCAGCAGCGCCGTGGCCACCGCCATCAGCACGCCCGACCCCAGCACGAACGGCTTGCGGCGGCCGGTCCGGTCCGACCAGGCGCCGCCGGCCACCACCGTGGCCAGCAGCGCCGCCGCGTTGATCGCGGTGAGGACGAACACGCCCTGCTCCGGGTCGCGGTGGCCGACCGCGTCGCGCAGGAAGTAGAGCAGGTACAGCAGCCCGACGGCGTTGGCGAGGTTGACCAGGAACCGGGTCAGCCAGGCCCACGCCAGGTCCGGGTGGCGTCGCGGGTCGAGGAGGAACCCGGCCAGGAAGCCGCGCGCCGACCACGCGGGGCGCGCCGCGGCCGGCAGCGGCGCCTCCGGCCGGCGCAGGTACGGCAGCACGCCGAGCGCCGCGCAGGCGGCGCAGGCCGCGTACCCGGCCGCGACGCCCCCGGTCAGGGTGGCCAGCCCGGTGCCGGCCACCACGCCGAGGATCTGGGCGGCGCCCAGCCAGCCGCCGACCGTGCCGCGCTGCAGCCGGGGCACCCGGTCGGGGACCGCCGCGGTGACGGCGGCGAAGGCGGCGTTCAGGGTGAGCTGGACCAGGCACCAGGCGACGACCATGGTCCACAGGCCGCGCGCCTGGCCGAGGAGCAGCAGCGACAGCGCCCCCAGCAGGGCGCCCGCGAGCGTCCACGGGCGGCGCCTGCCGAAGCGGGAGGCGGTGCGGTCGGAGAGGGCGCCGAAGACCGGGTTGGCGACCAGCGCGACCATGGCTCCGGCGCCGGTCACCCAGGCCAGCATCGTCTCCTTGGACATGCCGTGGCCGGCGGCGTACTCGGCGGCCTGGGAGGCGAGCAGGATCTGGATGGGGCCGTACCAGCCGATCCAGATCGCCGCGTTGGCCAGCGACAGGGAGGCGGTCCAGCCGCCCCGGACCCGCGCGGACGGTTCCGCCAGCGGGTCCGGCGGGCCCGGCAGCGGGCCCGCCCCGGACGCCGTCGTCACCTCTGGGCCCGCAGGGCGTCCCGCAGCCAGGCGTAGGAGGCCTTGGGGGTGCGGGTGCGCTCCGGGGAGTCGAAGTCGACGTGCACCAGCCCGAACCGCTGCCGGTAGCCCTCGTTCCACTCGTAGTTGTCCAGCAGCGACCAGACGAAGTAGCCGCGCACGTCCACGCCCTCCTCGATCGCCCGGTGCAGGGCGCGGAGGTGGGAGTCGAGGTAGGCGATCCGTTCCTGGTCGTCGAGGCCGGGGTAGGAGCAGCCGTTCTCGGTGATCATCACCGGTGGGAGGCGGTCGCCGTAGCGGTCGCGCAGACCGGTGAGGGTCTGGGTGAGGCCCTCGGGGACCACCGGCCAGCCGAACGCGGTCCTGGGCCGGTCCTCGATCTCGTGCAGCGCGAACGGCAGCCCGGCGGGCACGTCGAAGGTGCCGTAGGCGCTCTTCTCCCCGGTGGGGGCGCCGACCAGGGAGGGCGCGTAGTAGTTCACGCCGTACCAGTCGAGCCGCTCGGAGACGACCTCCAGGTCCGCCGCCACGTCGCCGGGCATCAGCTGCTCCAGCCCCTCCGGGTAGCGGCCCAGCAGCAGCGGGTCGGAGAACGCGCGGTTCATCAGGACGTCGTAGTGGTCGGCGGCGGCCAGGTCCGCCTCGTCGCCGGTCAGCGGCCAGGTGGGGCTGTGCGAGGCGGCGATCCCCACGTCGGTGGCCCCGGCGGCGCGCAGGGCGCGGACCGCGAGGCCGTGCGCGAGCAGCTGGTGGTGGGCCACCGGCAGCGCGTCGTAGAGCAGCGTGCGGCCGGGGGCGTGCACGCCGAGGGCGTGGCCGAGGACGGTGTGCTCGGCGGGCTCGTTCAGGGTGATCCAGGTGTGTACCCGGTCCCCGAGGCGGGCGGCGACGCGCTCGACGTACTCCGCGAACCGGGCGGCGGTGTCGCGGTCCAGCCAGTCCAGCGAGGCCGGCAGGTCCCAGTGGAACAGGGTCGGCACCGGGCGGACGCCGGCCGCGAGGAGGTCGTCCACCAGGCGCTCGTAGTGGTCGAGGCCGCCCGGGGAGTCGGCGCGGGGCCAGGAGACGGAGAACCGGTAGGCGTTCATGCCGAGGCCGGCGAGGAGCGCGACGTCCTCCCGGTGCCGGTGGAAGCTGTCGCAGGCGACGGCGGCGGTGGAGCCGTCGCGGATCACGCCGGGGCGGGCCTCGAAGACGTCCCACACGGACGGCCCGCGCGCGTCGACGGCGCCCTCGATCTGGTGCGCGGAGGTGGAGGCGCCCCAGAGGAAGCCGGGCGGGAACGGGGGAAGCGCGTCGGCGGCCATGCGCGGATCCTGCTCACTCCACGGTGACGGGTCAACACCCCTGCGGCAACGGCTTGTTCGCCCGCGGCGGCGCCCTGCCGCCACTCCCGGCCCGCGCTCACGCGCACCACCCTCCGGCCTCACGCGGCGTGAGGGCCGAGCCCCGCCCCGCGGCCGGAGTGGGACGGGTCACGGTGGCCGGAGGGGAGTGCGGGCGGCCGTCGGTACGAGGGCGCCGCCGGATCGGGGAGAATGGGCGGCATGAGCGTTCGTACACAGTCACCGCAGCCGTCCGAGGACCTCTACCGGGCCGGCTTCGCCTGCTTCGTGGGCCGCCCCAACGCGGGCAAGTCCACCCTCACGAACGCGCTGGTGGGCCAGAAGGTGGCGATCACCTCCAACCGCCCCCAGACCACCCGGCACACGGTCCGCGGCATCGTGCACCGCCCGGACGCGCAGCTGATCCTGGTGGACACCCCCGGGCTCCACAAGCCGCGCACCCTCCTCGGCGAGCGGCTCAACGACGTGGTCCGCACCACCTGGGCCGAGGTCGACGTCATCGGCTTCTGCCTGCCCGCCGACCAGAAGATCGGCCCCGGCGACCGCTTCATCGCCAAGGAACTCGCGGCGATCAAGAAGGCCCCGAAGGTGGCGATCGTCACCAAGACCGACCTGGTGGACTCCAAGCAGCTCGCCGAGCAGCTGATCGCGGTGGACCAGCTCGGCAAGGAGCTGGGCATCACCTGGGCGGAGATCATCCCCGTCTCGGCGACCGCCGGGAAGCAGGTCGACCTCCTCGCCGACCTGCTGATCCCGCTGATGCCGGAGGGGCCGGCCCTCTACCCCGAGGGCGACCTCACCGACGAGCCGGAGCAGGTGATGATCGCGGAGCTGATCCGCGAGGCCGCCCTGGAGGGCGTGCGGGACGAGCTGCCGCACTCCATCGCCGTGGTCGTCGAGGAGATGCTGCCGCGCGAGGACCGGCCGGCCGACAAGCCGCTGCTGGACATCCACGCCAACCTGTACATCGAGCGCTCCAGCCAGAAGGGCATCGTCATCGGCCCCAAGGGGCAGCGTCTGAAGGACGTCGGGATCAAGTCCCGCAAGCAGATCGAGGCGCTGCTGGGCACCCCGGTCTTCCTGGACCTGCACGTGAAGGTCGCCAAGGACTGGCAGCGCGACCCGAAGCAGCTGCGCAAGCTGGGCTTCTAGCACCCGCCCGCCGCGTACGGCGACGGCCCCGGCACCGCGTCCACGGTGCTGGGGCCGTCGTCGTGCGCGGCCGGGCTCAGGCGGGGAACTGGTACGCCTCGACCTCGGCGAGGTAGCGGGCCCGGCGCTCCTCGTCGTCCTCCAGGAAGGAGGCGAGGAAGGAGTTGCGGGCCAGCTCCCGCAGCCGCTCCGGGTCCAGCCCCAGCCGGTCGCGGACGGCGTCGAAGTTGTCCTGGACGTAGCCGCCGAAGTAGGCGGGGTCGTCGGAGTTGACGGTGCACATCAGCCCCGCCTCCAGCATGGCGGGCAGCGGGTGCTGCTCCAGGACGTCGACGGCGCGCAGCCGCACGTTGGAGAGCGGGCACAGGGTCAGCGGGATCCGCTCCCGGACCAGGCGTTCCACCAGCGCCGGGTCCTCCATGCACCGCAGGCCGTGGTCGACCCGTTCGACGCCGAGCACGTCCAGCGCCTCGGTGATGTAGGAGGCGGGCCCTTCCTCACCGGCGTGCGCGACCCGGCGCAGACCGAGCGCGGCGGCGGCCTCGTAGACCTCCCGGAACTTCACCGGCGGGTGCCCCACCTCGGCGGAGTCCAGGCCGACGCCGGTGATGCGGTCCAGGTGCGGCCGGGCCAGCTCCAGCGTCTCCAGGGCGGACTCGGCGGACTCGTCCCGCAGGAAGCACATGATCAGCCGGGTGGAGACGCCGTGGGTCTCCTCGCTCCGGGCCAGGGCGCGCCCCAGGCCCTCGACCACGGTGCCCATCTCCACGCCACGGGCGAGGTGGGCCTGCGGGTCGAAGAAGATCTCGGCGTGCCGCACGCCCTGGGCGGCGGCCCGGCGCAGGTAGGCGTCGGCGAGGTCCTCGAAGTCCCGCTCGGTGCGCAGCACCGCCATGCAGGCGTAGTACAGGTCGAGGAAGGACTGCAGGTCCTCGAAGGCCTGGGCGGCGCGCAGCGCGTCGACGCTCGGGTACGGCAGGGCGACGCCGTTGCGCTCGGCGAGCTCGAAGGCAAGCTCCGGCTCCAGGGTGCCTTCGATGTGAAGGTGCAGTTCGGCTTTGGGGATGGGCATCAAAGGATGATACGCAGAAGTCCCGCAGTGTCCTGGATCGACCTCAGACCCGTTTGGGTACCGGCACCCGCTGGAGGTCCCGGGCCACGGTCAACTCCCCCTCGAAGCCGGCCGCCCGGGCCTGCCGTTCGAACTCCTCCGGGTCCGGGTAGCGCTGGCTGAAGTGGGTGAGGACCAGGTGGCGGACGCCTGCGTCGCGGGCGACCCGGGCCGCCTGGCCGGCGGTGAGGTGCCCGTGCTCGTCGGCGAGGGCCACGTCCTCGTCGAGGAAGGTGGACTCGATGGTGAGCAGGTCGCAGCCCTCGGCGAGGCGGTGGACGCCGTCGCAGAGCCGGGTGTCCATGACGAACGCGAACCGCTGACCGCGGCGCACCTCGCTGACCTCGTCCAGGGTGACGCCGTTCAGCTCGCCCTGCCGCTGGAGGCGGCCGACGTCGGGGCCGGTGATGCCGTGCGCGGCGAGCCGCTCGGGCAGCATCCGGCGGCCGTCGGGCTCCACCAGCCGGTAGCCGTAGGACTCGACGGGGTGGGAGAGGCGGTGGGCCTCCAGCGTGTACCCGGCGGTCTCGGCGACCGGGCCGTCGGAGTCGACCGGCGCCTCGGTGAGCCGGACCGTCTCCCGGTAGGCGGTGGCGTACCGCAGCCGGTCGAAGAAGCGCTGCCCGGAGCGCGGGTAGTGGGCCGTGACGGGGTGCGGGACCCGGTCGAGGTTGATCCGCTGGATGACTCCAGCCAGGCCGAGGGAGTGGTCGCCGTGGAAGTGGGTGACGCAGAGCCGGTTGAGGTCGTGCGCGGCGACCCCGGCGCGCAGCATCTGCCGCTGGGTTCCCTCGCCGGGGTCGAACAGGATGCCCTCGCCGTCCCACCGCAGCAGGTAGCCGTTGTGGTTCCGGTGCCGGGTCGGGACCTGGCTGGCGGTGCCGAGCACCACCAGTTCACGCACGGACACGCTCGCCGCCCCCGGTCAGCCGGGGGGCCACTGCAGGCCGCGGCCGCCGAGCACGTGGGCGTGCGCGTGGAACACCGTCTGGCCGGCGCCGGACCCGGTGTTGAAGATCGTGCGGTAGCTGTCCAGCTTCTCCGCCTCGGCCACGGCACGGGTCTCGCGCAGCACGTCGGCGGCGATCTCCGGGGCCTCGGCGGCGAGGGCGGCGGCGTCCGCGTGGTGCGCCTTGGGGATCACCAGGACGTGCGTGGGGGCCTGCGGGTTTATGTCCCGGAACGCCACGGTCGTGTCGGTCTCCCGCACGACGTTGGCGGGGATGGTCCCCGCGACGATCTTGCAGAACAGGCAGTCGTCCTGCGGCTCCCCGGCCATGGGCCCTCCTCGGTCGTGATCGTTCACGCACGGTCATCGTAGCGTCCGGGTCCGACACCACGAGGTCGGGTGCGGCAGCCGGGAGCGGAGGCGGGCGGGCGCGGCCCCGCGGAGGGCGGGGGCCGCGCCCGGTGTCAGCCGGTGCCGGCCTGGCCGGCCGGGCCGGCCGCCGTCAGCCGGCGGTCACAGCGACGGCGGCGTCTTGGCGGGGGTGCGTGACAGCGCCTCCAGCGCGATCCGCACGGCCTCGTCGAGCTGCGGGTCGCGGCCCGCGCCGTGGTCCTGCGGCGTGCACACCACCTCGACGTCCGGGTCGACGCCGTGGTTCTCGACGCCCCAGCCGAGCTCCTCGAACCAGAACGCGTACTTGGGCTGCGTGACCAGCGTGCCGTCGACCAGCCGGTACCGGCTGTCGATGCCGACGACCCCGCCCCAGGTCCGGGTGCCGACCACCGGCCCGATGCCGAGCGCCTTGATCGCCGCGTTGACGATGTCGCCGTCCGACCCGGAGAACTCGTTCGCCACGGCGACCACGGGGCCGCGCGGCGCGTCCTGCGGGTAGCTCATCGGCCGCATGCCGCGCGGCACGTCCCAGCCGACGATCCGCCGCGCCAGCTTCTCCACGACGAGCTGCGAGGTGTGCCCGCCCCGGTTCTCCCGGACGTCGACGATCAGCCCCTCGCGGGCGACCTCGACGACCAGGTCGCGGTGGATCTGCGCCCAGCCCGCGCCCATCATGTCGGGCACGTGCAGGTAGCCGAGGCGGCCGCCGCTGAGCTCGTGGACGTGGGCGCGCCGGTCGGCGACCCAGGCGTGGTACCGCAGCGGCTCCTCGTCGTCGGTGGGCACCACCACGGTGTGCCGGGGCGCGCCGCCGTCCGCGGGGGCGACGGTCAGCTCGACCGGCTTGCCCGCGGTGCCGGCCAGCAGCGGCCACGGCCCGCGCACCGGGTCGACGGGCCGCCCGCCGACGGCCACGATCGCGTCGCCCGGCCGCACGGCCACCCCGGGGGCGGCCAGCGGGGAACGGGCCTTGGGGTCGGAGGTCTCCGAGGGCAGCACCCGGTCGACCCGCCACTGCCCGTCCTCGTGCCGGGACACGTCGGCGCCGAGCAGGCCCTGCCGTTCGTCGCCGCCCTGGCCGGTGGGGGTGACGTAGGCGTGCGAGGTGCCGAGTTCGCCCTGCACCTCCCAGAGCAGGTCGACCAGGTCGTCGTGGGTGGCGACCCGTTCGACGACCGGCCGGTAGCGGTCCAGGACGGCCTGCCAGTCGACGCCGCCGAGGTCGGGGCGCCAGAAGTTGTCCCGCATCAGGCGGCCGGTCTCGTCGAACATCTGCCGCCATTCGGCGGCCGGGTCGACGAGCTGGTGGATCCGGCCGAGGTCCACGGTGAGCTCGTCGTCGCCGGAGGCCCGCCGGTCGCCGGGCACGATCCGCAGCCGGCCGCCGCCCCACACCGCCAGCCGCTTGCCGTCGCCGCTGACGGCGTAGGCGTCGACGTCGTCGCCGAGGGTCTCCAGGCGCAGCTGGGCCAGGTCGTAGCGCTCGAGCTCGCTCTTGGGGCCGGAGTCGTCCGGCGTCGCCCGGGAGGCGCCGAGCACGCCCCGCACCGGGTGGCGGAGCCAGAGCACGCCGTCCTTGGCGGTGCGCAGCGCGGTGTAGCGGGAGGCCTCCACCGGGAAGGGCACGATCCGGTCGGCGAGGCCCTCCGGGTCGATCCGGGTGGCGGGCGTGCCCTCGCTCTCCGGGGTCTCGTCCTTGTCGGGCGCGTCCACCGGGCGTCCGTGCCGCTGCGGGCCGAAGGGGGACGGCGTGGCCGCGGCCAGGGTGATCAGGTAGGGGCGGTTCGAGCCGACGAAGGCCATGTCGAAGGCGTGCTCGTCGTAGACCGGGTCGAAGGCGCGCGCCGACAGGAAGGCGAGGTGCTTGCCGTCGGGGGTGAAGGCGGGCGAGAAGTCCTTGAACCGCAGCGGGGTCGCCTCGACCACCGACAGGTCGGCGGTGTTGGCCAGCTTCAGCTGGGCCAGCTCGCCGACGCCCGGGTGGGACCAGGCCAGCCAGGCCGAGTCGGGCGAGAACACCAGCCCGGAGCAGTCGCCGTTCTCGCTGCGGTCGACCTCGCGGACCTCGCCGCTCTCCCGCTCGACCAGCAGCACCCGCCCGTCGTGGGAGGCGACGGCGAACCGGCCGCCGTCGGGCGCCACGGTGAGCCCCAGCACCCGGCCGAGCCGTCCGCCGGCGATCCGGCGCGGGCCTCCGGCGGCGGGCCCGGTGGCGGGCGCGGACTCCAGGGCGTCCTCGCCCTCGGCGTCGGTGACCCAGACCGCCCACTCCTCGCCGTCGACCCGGAAGGCGCGGGCCAGCCGGTTGCGCACGCCCGGCTCGGCGGCCAGCGCGCGGGCCGGGCCGGAGCGGTGGGTGACCCAGTGGACCGCGCCGCGCACGGTGACGGCGCTGCCGCGGGCGGTGTGGTCGGGGGCGAACCCGCCGAGCCAGCGGGACGGGGTGACGGGGTAGGGCTGGAGGTCGAGGCGCTGGCCGCCGAGACGGATCTCCGGGCGGCGCGGCCCGGCGCCGTCCAGGTCGTCCAGGAGCCACAGTTCGCCGGCCGAGACGTACACCACGCGGCTGCCGTCGGTGGCGGCGTGCCGCGCGTAGAAGACGTCGTCCCCGACCGGGGTGTGGCGGCGCAGGTCCGAGCCGTCGGCGAGGGAGGAGTACAGGGCGCCGACGCCCTCGTGGTCGGAGAGGAACGCCAGGCGCTCCCCCACCCACAGGGGGTTCTCGATGTTGCCGTCGAGGTCCTCGTGGAGGCGGGCGAACTCGCCCGGCGTCTCCTCGGACTCGATCCACAGCTTGCCGGCGGTACCGCCGCGGTAGCGCTTCCACCAGGCCGCCTCGCGCCCCATCGGCGCGGAGAGCAGCACGGTGCGCGGGCCGAACGCGACGTCGCCGACGGGGCCGTAGGGCAGGGTTTCCGCGGGGCCGCCGTCCAGCGGTACGGCCCGGGCCCAGGAGCGGCGCAGGGTGGCCTGTCCGTGCGCGGAGGTCACCAGGACCCGTCCGTCGGGGGTCCAGCCGCGGACCCGGGTGGTGGGCGCGCCCCAGTGGGTCAGCCGTCGCGCGGGGCCGCCGTCCACGGGCGCGACGTACGCCTCGGGGGCGCCGTCGCGGGTGGAGGTCCACGCGACGTGCGCGCCGTCCGGGGAGATCCGCGGGTGGTTCACCGGCTCGTTGTCGGCACTGACCCGCCAGGCACGGCCCCCGTCGAGGGGGGCGACCCAGACGTCGTCCTCGGCGGTGAACGCGACGAGGTCGCCGTGCAGGTGCGGGTAGCGGAGGTATGCGGGAGCGAGCGTCGAGGCAGACTCTGTCACCCCGTCAGCCTAAGCACCGGGGCTCCTTCCCCAACAGGGGTTTCCCGCACCCGTGCCGCCCGGCGGCAGGATTGCCCGCGGCGTGCACGGCACGACCGCGCGGGCGGCGCGGGACCGTCAGGACCAGCGTCCCGTGCGGCCGAGGAGGAGCGCGACCGCGGCCGTGCCCGCCGTGGAGGTCCGCAGCACGCTCCGTCCCAGCCGGTAGGCCCCCGCTCCCGCCTCCGCGAACAGCTCCAGCTCCTGCGGCGCGACCCCGCCCTCGGGGCCGACGACCAGCACGATCTCCCCCTCCGCCGGCAGCTCGCAGGTGGCCAGCGCCTCACCGGGGAAGTCCCGGTCCTCGTGCAGCACCGCCGCGAAGTCGGCCCGTGCCAGCAGCGCCGCGACCTGCTTGCCGTTCGCGAGCTCCGCGACCTCGGGGAACCGCGTGCGCCGCGACTGCTTGCCCGCCTCCCGCGCGGTGGCCCGCCACTTGGCGAGCGCCTTGGCCCCCCGCTCGCCGCGCCACTGGGTGATGCACCGGGCCGCCGCCCAGGGGACGATCGCGTCCACCCCGGTCTCGGTCATGGTCTCCACGGCCAGCTCTCCCCGGTCGCCCTTGGGCAGCGCCTGCACCACGGTGATCCGCGGGCTCGGCACGGGCTCCTCCCGCACCTCGGCGAGCCCGCCGACGAGCAGCCGGTCCTTGCCCTCCGCGGCCTGGACGACGCCCTCGGCGAAGCGCCCCCGGCCGTCGGTGAGCACCACCGCCTCGCCGGGCCGGAGTCGCTTCACCGACACGGCGTGCCGGCCCTCGGGCCCCTCCAGCAGGAACGTGGGCCCGCCGGGGACGAGCTCGTCGACGACGAAGACGGGGGCGGTCACGGCGCCTCCTGGTGCGGTGGAACGGGGTGGGCGGTCGGAGAGGGTACGTCGGGGTGGGCGATCGGGGCGGGGACCACGGGGGGGGAACGACCGGGAGCCGCCGCGGCACGAGGTCCGCGACGGCTCCGGTGCGGGGCGCCTCAGCGCCCGTTGAACGCGTCCTTGAGGCGGGAGAACAGGCCCTGCTGTCCGGGCTGGAACTGCCCGGTGGGCCGCTCCTCCCCGCGCAGCTTGGCCAGCTCGCGCAGCACCCGCTCCTGCTCCGGGTCCAGCTTGGTCGGCGTCATGACCTCGACGTGGACGATGAGGTCGCCGCGTCCGCCGCCGCGCAGGTGGGTGACGCCGCGCCCGTGCAGCGGGATCGACTGCCCGGACTGGGTGCCCGGCCGGATGTCGACCTCCTCGTGCCCGTCGAGCGTCTCCAGCGGCACCTTGGTGCCGAGGGCCGCCGCGGTCATCGGGATGGTGACCGTGCAGTGCAGGTCGTCCCCGCGGCGCTGGAACGTCTCGTGCGGCAGCTCGTGGATCTCGACGTAGAGGTCGCCCGCCGGGCCGCCGCCCGGGCCGACCTCGCCCTCGCCGGCGAGCTGGATCCGGGTGCCGTTGTCCACACCTGCCGGGATCTTCACGGTCAGCGTCCGGCGCGACCGGACCCGGCCGTCGCCCGCGCACTCGGGGCACGGGTTGGGCACGACCGTGCCGAAGCCCTGGCACTGGGGGCAGGGCCGCGAGGTCATGACCTGGCCGAGGAACGACCGCGTCACCTGGGACACCTCGCCGCGGCCGCGGCACATGTCACAGGTCTGCGCGGAGGTGCCGGGCGCGGCCCCCTCGCCGTGGCAGGTGTTGCACACCACGGCCGTGTCGACCTGGAGTTCCTTGGTGGTCCCGAAGGCCGCCTCGGTGAGCTCGACGTCCAGCCGGATCATGGCGTCCTGGCCGCGGCGGGTCCGCGAGCGCGGTCCGCGCTGCGAGGCCGTGCCGAAGAAGGCGTCCATGATGTCGGAGAAGTTGCCGAAGCCGCCGGCCCCGAAGCCGCCCGCGCCCGCGCCGGCGCCGCCGGCCTGGGAGAGCGGGTCGCCGCCGAGGTCGTAGACCTGCTTCTTCTGCGGGTCCGAGAGCACCTCGTAGGCGGCGTTGATCTCCTTGAACCGCTCCTGCGTCTTCGGATCGGGATTGACGTCCGGGTGCAGCTCGCGCGCGAGCCTCCGGAACGCCTTCTTGATCTCGTCCTGGGACGCGTCGCGGCGTACGCCGAGTACGGCGTAGTAGTCCGTGGCCACTTACGACTCCGCCAGGATCTGTCCGACGTACCGTGCCACTGCGCGTACTGCTCCCATCGTTCCCGGGTAATCCATGCGGGTCGGTCCGACCACGCCGAGCTTGGCGACTGCCTCGCCGCCCGAACCGTAGCCCACCGACACGACGGACGTGGAGTTGAGCCCCTCGTACTCGTTCTCATGACCGATACGGACGGTCATGGCCGAATCCTTCGCCTCGCCAAGGAGTTTGAGGAGCACGACCTGCTCCTCGAGGGCCTCCAGGACGGGCTGGATGGTGAGGGGAAAGTCATGTGTGAAGCGGGTCAGATTGGCGGTGCCGCCGATCATCAGCCGCTCCTCGGTCCGCTCGACGAGCGTCTCCAGCAGGGTGGAGAGCACCGAGGAGACCGTGCCGCGGTCCTCCGGGTCGAAGGCCTCCGGCAGGTCCTGCACCAGCTGCGGAACGTCGGTGAACCGGCGTCCCGTGGTCCGGCTGTTGAGCCGGGCCCGAAGGTCGGCCAGGGTGTTCTCGCCGATCGGGGCGGGGCAGTCGATCATGCGCTGCTCGACCCGGCCGGTGTCGGTGATCAGCACCAGCATCACCCGGGCCGGCGCGAGCGCCAGCAGCTCGACGTGCCGCACCGCCGAACGCGTGAGCGACGGATACTGGACGACCGCGACCTGGCGGGTGAGCTGCGCCAGCAGCCGCACCGTGCGGGCCACCACGTCGTCGAGGTCGACGGCGCCGTCCAGGAAGTTCTGGATGGCCCGCCGCTCGGGCTGGGTCATCGGCTTCACGTCGGCCAGCCGGTCGACGAAGAGCCGGTAGCCCTTGTCCGTGGGGATCCGCCCCGCGCTGGTGTGGGGCTGGGCGATGTAGCCCTCCTCCTCCAGCGCGGACATGTCGTTGCGCACCGTCGCGGGGGACACACCGAGGTTGTGCCGCTCGGTGAGGGCCTTGGAGCCCACCGGCTCCTCGGTCCCGACGTAGTCCTGGACGATGGCGCGCAACACCTGCAGCCTGCGTTCACTCAGCACCGCGCACACCTCCGGATGTCGGCTCCGCCTCACCGCTTCTGCCCCTTGCGTCGACTGGCACTCTGCCTTCGCGAGTGCCAGTCGTCCTCAGCCAGTGTACGGCCGGGGGGTACGGCGCGGGCAAGGGCGGTCGCCGTGCGGTCCCGATAGCGTCGCCCCATGAGCGTGACCTGGGAAGCCCCTGGTGGGTGGGAAGACCTCGGCTGGGAACCGCTGGCCCCCGGGGTGGGGCGGCTGCGGCTGCCGGTGTGGGACTGCACGGTGGGTCTGGTGGCGGGTGCCGAGGGGGCGCTGCTGGTGGACGCCGGTTCGAGTGTGGCGGAAGGCACGCGGATCCGCCAGGAGGCCGAGGAGCTGCTGCGGGCGGGACACCCGGCGCCCGGTCCCGAGGGCACCGGGCGGGGCTCCGGGCGGCGGGTGACCCATGTGGCGCTCACCCACCCGCACTTCGACCACGTGCTGGGCGCCTGCGTCTTCGCCGGGGCGGAGGTCTTCGCGGCGGTGGGCGCGGGCGCGCCGCTCACCTCGGAGGACGGGCGGGACGCGCTGCGGGCCGACGCGGTGGCCAACGGGCTGACCGCGGGGGCGGCGGACGGCGCGCTGGAACTGCTGACCGCGCCGGGGCACGAGGTGCACGACGACCACGTGCTGGACCTGGGCGGCGGCGTCCGGCCGCTGCTGGCCAACGTGGGGCCGGGGCACACCGCCTACGACCTGGCGGTGCTGGTGCCCGGACCGCGCCCGGTGGTGTTCTGCGGCGACCTGGTCGAGGAGTCCGGCGCCCCGCAGGCCGGCCCGGACGCGGTGCCCTCGCGCTGGGCGGCGGCGCTCACCCGGCTGCTGGAGCTGGGCGGCGAGGACGCGGTGTACGTGCCGGGGCACGGGGCCGTGGTGGACGCCGCGTTCGTGCGGCGTCAGCGCGAGGAGCTGTCCCGGAGGTTCGGCACGGCCTGGTGAGGCGGCGCGGGGGCCGGTCGCGAGGGCGCGAGGGCGTGTCGCGTACCCACCGGTCGCGATTTCTCCTATCGTCGGCCGAATGCGCCAGTACTCCGCCGACCTCACGCCGCCGTGGAAGAAGCCGAAGCCGGTGCCCGAGGTGCCGGCGGAACCCGGCCTGGTCGTCGAGGACCCGGCCACCGGGTTCTGCGGCGCCGTCGTCGGCTGCGAGGCCGGCACGGTGACCCTGGAGGACCGGCACGGCAAGCACCGCGTGTTCCCGCTGGCCCCGGCCGCCTTCCTCCTGGAGGGCCGCCCGGTGACCCTGGTCCGCGCCGCGGCGGGCGCCCCGCGCCGCCCGGCGCGCACCGCCTCGGGCTCGGTGGCCGTGCCCGGCGCCCGGGCCCGCGTGGCCCGCGCGGGGCGGATCTACGTCGAGGGCCGGCACGACGCCGAGCTGGTCGAGAAGGTGTGGGGCGACGACCTGCGGATCGAGGGCGTGGTCGTGGAGTACCTGGAGGGCGTGGACGACCTGCCCGCCGTGGTCGCCGAGTTCGCCCCGGGCCCCGACGCGCGCCTGGGCGTGCTGGTGGACCACCTGGTGCCCGGCTCCAAGGAGTGGCGCATCGCGGAGGCGGTCACCAGCGAGCACGCGCTGGTCGTCGGCCACCCGTACATCGACGTCTGGGAGGCGGTGAAGCCGTCCGCCCTGGGCATCGACGCCTGGCCCACGGTCCCGCGCGGCCAGGACTGGAAGACCGGCGTCTGCCGCGCCCTCGGCTGGCCCGACAACACCGGCGCCGCCTGGCGCCACATCCTCTCCCGCGTCCACGGCTGGAAGGACCTCGAACCGGAGCTCCTGGGCCGCGTCGAGGAACTCATCGACTTCGTCACGGCCCCGGCCGGGGCCTGACCCCGCCGAGCACGCGGCCCGTCCGTGGCGAGGCCGCTCAGTCCACCAGGTCCCGCACCACCGCGTCGGCCAGGAGGCGGCCCCGGAGGGTCAGCGCGGCGCGGCCGGCGGCGTAGGACTCCTCGCGCAGCAGGCCGTCCGCGAGGGCACGGTCCGCGGCGGCGCGGCCGGCCGGGCGCAGGAGGTCCAGCGGGACGCCGTCCACCAGCCGCAGCTCCAGCAGGATCCGCTCCACGCGCCGGTCCTCGGCGGAGAGCAGTTCGCGCCCCGCCCCCGGCGAGCGCCCCTCGGCGAGCGCCGCCGCGTAGGCGCCGGGGTGCTTCACGTTCCACCACCGCACGCCCCCGACGTGGCTGTGCGCGCCGGGCCCGGCGCCCCACCAGTCGGCGCCGCGCCAGTACAGCTCGTTGTGCAGGCAGCGGGCCGCGTCGGAGGTCGCCCAGTTGGAGACCTCGTACCAGTCGAACCCGGCCGTCGACAGCATCTCCTCGGCGATCAGGTACCGGTCGGCGTGCACGTCGTCGTCGGTCATCGGGACCTCGCCGCGCCTGATGCGGCGGGCCAGCCCGGTGCCCTCCTCGACGATCAGCGCGTACGCCGAGACGTGGTCGGGCCCGGCGCCGAGCGCGGCCTCCAGCGAGGCGCGCCAGTCGTCGTCGGTCTCGCCGGGGGTGCCGTAGATCAGGTCGAGGTTGACGTGGTCGAAGCCGGCCGCGCGGGCCTCGGCGACGCACTCCTCGGGGCGGCCGGGGGTGTGGGTGCGGTCCAGGATCCGCAGCACGTGCGGCCGGGCGGACTGCATGCCGAAGGAGATCCGGTTGTAGCCGCCCGCGCGCAGCTCGGCCAGGTACTCCGGGCCGACGGACTCAGGGTTGGCCTCGGTGGTGACCTCCGCGTCCTCGGCGAGGCCGAACTCCTGGCGGACCGCGTCCAGCATCCGCACCAGGTCGCCGGCGGCCAGCAGCGTGGGGGTGCCGCCGCCGACGAAGACGGTGCGCACCGGGCGGGGGTCGTCGCCCAGCACCTTGCGGGCCAGGCGGACCTCCTCCGCGAGGGTGTCCGCGTAGTTGTCGCGGGAGGCCAGCACCCCGCCGCTGCCGCGCAGCTCGGTGGCGGTGTAGGTGTTGAAGTCGCAGTACCCGCAGCGGGTCGCGCAGTACGGGACGTGCAGGTAGAACCCGAGAGGGCGCGCGGGGGCGCCCTTGAGGGCGGAGGCCGGCAGCGAGCCGTCGGAGGGGACGGGTTCGCCGTCGGGAAGAGCGGAAGGCATGGGGTCCATTGTCCCCCACCGCCGCGGCGTCCCGGGAGGACCGGACGGGACCCCGGGAAGACCGAACGCCCCGGCCTCCGGACCGCCTGGGGAAGGCGGCGCGGGGGCCGGGGCGCTGAAAAGGGTGCCGGGTCCGTACCCGCGTGGCGAACGCAGGCCGCGTACGGACCCTGGGTGCCGGTCGGGAGCGGATGAGAGAGGGCCCGCTCTGGGTCCTTCCGGCGGTCGTTCAGTCGTTCAGATCACAGAACGAACCGAGGTGGTTCAGCCCTGGAGGCCGGCGACCTTGGAAGCAAGCGCCGACTTCTTGTTGGCGGCCTGGTTCTTGTGGATGACGCCCTTGGAGACGGCCTTGTCCAGCTGACGCGCGGCGGCGCGCTGGTACTCGGTCGCCTTCTCGACGTCACCCGCGGCGGCGGCCTCGCGGGCCTTGCGGATCGCGGTCTTCAGAGAGGACTTGACGGCCTTGTTGCGCAGCCGGGCCTTCTCGTTGGTCTTGTTCCGCTTGATCTGGGACTTGATGTTCGCCACGAAGGAGCCTTTTCAGGTTCTTGGCACACGGGGGCGGACCCCGGGGGCCGTGTGATTTTCTTGGGTGAGCCTCCCCGCACGGAACCCGGGCAGAGCCCGGGCACAGGGCATGGAGACACAGCGACCCAGGCTAGCAGTCGCCCGAGGAGCGGCCCAAACCCGTCACAGGGGCCGGGCCGTGGGACGATGGAGGCTACGTACAGATCCGACCCGAGGCATAAGGCGCCTCAAGAGACAGGACCCTGCGTGCCCGCGACCCCTAACAATGTGCCCGAGCCGAGCCGTACCGACCCGGCTCTGATCCGCAACTTCTGCATCATCGCGCACATCGACCACGGCAAGTCCACGCTCGCCGACCGGATGCTCCAGCTGACCGGCGTCGTCGAGCAGCGGCAGATGCGCGCCCAGTACCTCGACCGCATGGACATCGAGCGTGAGCGCGGCATCACGATCAAGTCCCAGGCGGTGCGTCTGCCGTGGGCCCCCAACACCGGGGACCAGCAGGGCACGACGCACATCCTGAACATGATCGACACCCCCGGGCACGTCGACTTCACCTACGAGGTGTCCCGGTCCCTGGCGGCCTGCGAGGGCACCATCCTGCTCGTCGACGCCGCCCAGGGCATCGAGGCCCAGACCCTCGCCAACCTGTACCTGGCGATGGAGAACGACCTCGCGATCATCCCGGTGCTGAACAAGATCGACCTGCCGGCCGCGCAGCCCGAGAAGTTCTCCGAGGAGCTCGCCAACCTGATCGGCTGCGACCCCTCGGACGTGCTGAAGGTCTCGGCCAAGACCGGCATCGGCGTCGAGGACCTGCTGGACCGGGTCGTGGAGCGGATCCCCGCGCCCGTCGGCGTCAAGGACGCCCCGGCCCGCGCGATGATCTTCGACTCGGTCTACGACTCCTACCGCGGCGTGGTCACCTACGTCCGTGTCATCGACGGCCAGCTCAACAAGCGCGAGCGCATCCGGATGATGTCGACGGGCGCCACCCACGAGCTGCTGGAGATCGGCACCAACTCGCCCGAGATGCTGCCGGCCGACGGCCTGGGCGTCGGCGAGGTGGGCTACCTGATCACCGGCGTGAAGGACGTCCGCCAGTCCAAGGTCGGCGACACCGTCACCACGCTGAACAAGGGCGCCACCGAGGCGCTGGGCGGTTACAAGGACCCGAAGCCGATGGTGTTCTCGGGCCTGTACCCGCTGGACGGCTCGGACTACCCGCTGCTGCGCGACGCGCTGGACAAGCTCCAGCTCAACGACGCGGCGCTGGTCTACGAGCCGGAGACCTCCGCGGCCCTCGGCTTCGGCTTCCGCGTCGGCTTCCTGGGCCTGCTGCACCTGGACGTGATCCGGGAGCGCCTGGAGCGCGAGTTCGGCCTGGACCTGATCGCCACCGCCCCGAACGTGGTCTACCGCGTGGTCATGGAGGACGGCAGCGAGCACGTCGTCACCAACCCGAGCGAGTTCCCCGAGGGCAAGATCAACGACGTGTACGAGCCGGTCGTGCGGGCCACGATCCTCGCGCCGTCGGAGTTCATCGGCGCGATCATGGAGCTGTGCCAGACCCGCCGCGGCACGCTGCTCGGCATGGACTACCTCTCCGAGGACCGCGTCGAGATCCGCTACACGCTGCCCCTCGCGGAGATCGTCTTCGACTTCTTCGACCAGTTGAAGTCCAAGACCCGCGGCTACGCCTCGCTGGACTACGAGCCCACCGGCGAGCAGACGTCCAGCCTGGTCAAGGTGGACATCCTGCTGCACGGCGACAAGGTGGACGCCTTCTCGGCGATCACCCACAAGGACGCCGCGTACGCCTACGGCGTGCGGCTGGTCGCCAAGCTGCGCGAGCTGATCCCGCGGCAGGCGTTCGAGGTGCCCATCCAGGCCGCCGTCGGCTCCCGGGTGATCGCCCGCGAGACGATCCGCGCCATCCGCAAGGACGTCCTCGCCAAGTGCTACGGCGGTGACATCTCGCGTAAGCGGAAGCTGCTGGAGAAGCAGAAGGAGGGCAAGAAGCGGATGAAGATGGTGGGTTCCGTGGAGGTCCCCCAGGAGGCCTTCATCGCGGTGCTGTCCAGCGACGACAGCGCGTCCTCGGGCAAGGGCAAGAAGTAGGCCGGAACCGGCCGATGCGCCGGCCCGGCGTCACCGGAGGGGCCCGTCGTGTGTTCACGGCGGGCCCCTTCGGCGTTCCCGGGCCGGGAGAACTGCGCAAATGCCTGCCCGTAGCCTCTTACATACCGCCGGGTCGGCCCTTACCCTGATGCCCTGCTCGCCAGTTACTCGTGAGTTAAGACAGTCAAGACAGTTGCGACAGTCAAGACAAGAACGCGCGAGGCCCTTGCGGGCGCGATACCAGCCAGCCCGACCACCAGCCAGCCGCAAACCAGCCAGCCGCACCAGCAGCCGTCAGTAGTGGCCGAGCCGGCCGCACGCACTGCCGCGGGCCCCGGAGGATGTCGTGAGCGACACACAGACCCAGATCGATAACCGTCCGCCGAGTGTGGCGAACCTGTTCCTGGAGCGCGTGGAGGCCACGCCCGAGGCCGAGGCGTACCGCTACCCCGTACCGGCGTCCTCCGGGCAGGGCCCCGACGAGTGGCGGTCGCTCACCTGGAAGCAGGCCGCGGACCGCGTCTTCGGCATCGCGGCCGGCCTGATCGACCTGGGCGTGGGCCCGGAGGAGCGGGTGGCGCTGGCCTCGGCCACCCGTGTGGAGTGGATCCTCGCCGACCTCGGCATCCTCTGCGCGGGTGCGGCCACCACCACGGTGTACCCGTCCACCAACGCCGAGGAGTCGGCGTTCATCCTCTCCGACTCGGACAGCAAGGTGCTGATCGCCGAGGACGCCTCGCAGGTCGCCAAGGCGCTGGAGAAGAAGGCGGAGCTGCCCTCGCTCACCCACATCGTGGTCGTCGACGCCCAGGGCGTGGAGACCGACGACACGGTCCTGACGCTGGAGGACCTCGAGCGGCGCGGTACCGCGCTGCTGGAGAAGTCCCCCGAGGCGATCAAGGAGCGGGTCTCCGCGATCACCAAGGACCAGCTCGCCACCCTGATCTACACCTCCGGCACCACCGGCCGCCCGAAGGGCGTGCGCCTGCCGCACGACAACTGGGCCTACATGGCCAAGGCGATCGCCGCGACCGGCCTGGTCACCACGGAGGACACGCAGTACCTGTGGCTGCCGCTGGCGCACGTCTTCGGCAAGGTGCTGCTCTCCAGCCAGGTCGAGACGGGTCACGTCACCGCGGTCGACGGGCGCGTCGACAAGATCATCGAGAACCTGCCGGTGGTCCGCCCGACCTACATGGCGGCCGTCCCGCGCATCTTCGAGAAGGTCTACAACGGTGTGGCCGCCAAGGCCCGGGCGGGCGGCGGCGCCAAGTACAAGATCTTCCGCTGGGCGGCCGAGGTGGCCCGCGAGTACGGCAAGGTCACCCAGGAGAACTACCGCCGCACCGGCAACGCCACCGCGCCGTTCACGCTCTCCCTCAAGCACGAGATCGCCGACCTGCTGGTCTACAAGAAGATCCGCGAGGCCTTCGGCGGCAACCTGCGCGCCTGCGTCTCCGGCTCGGCGGCCCTGGCCCCGGAGATCGGCTACTTCTTCTCCGGCGCGGGCGTGCACATCCTCGAGGGCTACGGCCTCACCGAGTCCTCGGCCGCCTCCTTCGTGAACCCGGGCGAGGCCTACCGCACCGGCACGGTCGGCAAGCCGCTGCCCGGCACCGAGGTCCGGATCGCCGACGACGGCGAGATCCTGCTGCGCGGCCCCGGCATCATGCAGGGCTACCACAACCTGCCGGACAAGACCGCCGAGGTCCTGGAGGAGGACGGCTGGTTCCACACCGGCGACATTGGCGAGCTCTCCACCGACGGGTACCTGCGGATCACCGACCGCAAGAAGGACCTGATCAAGACCTCCGGCGGCAAGTACGTCGCCCCGGCCGAGGTCGAGGGCCAGTTCAAGGCGATCTGCCCGTACGTCTCCAACATCCTGGTGCACGGCGCCGACCGCAACTACTGCACGGCGCTGATCGCCCTGGACGAGGCCGCCCTGATGGGCTGGGCCGCGGAGAACGGGCTGGCCGGCAAGTCGTACGCGGAGGTCGTCGCGCACGCGGAGACGGTGGCCATGGTCGACGGCTACGTGCAGCGGCTCAACGCGGGTCTGCAGCGCTGGCAGACCATCAAGAAGTTCCGGCTCCTGCCGCGTGACCTGGACGTGGAGCACGGCGAGATCACCCCGAGCCTGAAGCTGAAGCGGCCGGTCGTCGAGCGGGAGTACGCCCACCTCATCGAGGAGATGTACGAGGGCGCCCGCGAGGCCTGACCCGCCCGCACACGGCGGCGGGGCCGCAGGGGAACGCCGCAAGGCCCCCGCTGCGGCCCCGCCGCCGTTCACGTCCTCCCCGCCGGGGGCTTGCTTGCGCGGCGCCGCGCGCCCGGCGTGATCCTCAGCCCGCCGGACCACGCCACCGCACCGGCCGGACTCCCGCACTTCCCGGCCGGGGCCGCCGCGGCTCCCGCCCAGGACCATCGCCGCTCCCGCCGAATGCCGTGGCCCCCACCCAGGCCACCGTGAGTCCCACCGGAGCCGTCGCGGCTTCCCCCAGGACCGTCGCGCTCCCGCCGGGCTGCCGTGGCTCCCGCGGGCTCCGGGCGGGGCCATCGTGGGTCCTGCCGGGCCTGCCGCCGCCCGCGCGGCTCCCGCCGGACCACGCCACCGCACCGGCCGGGTTCCCGCACTTCCCCACCGGGGCTGCCATGACCCCCGCCGGGGCCGTCGCGGCTCCCGCCGAATGCCGTGGCTCCCGCCCAAGCCACCGTGGGTCCCGCCGGATCGTCGTGGGATCGCGTTCGGGTCGTCGTGGCTCCGGTTACGGGCGGGGGGCCTGGGGGCGGGCCGCGCGGGCGATGACGTGGACGGCCTTCTCGAGGGCGTACGCGGGGTCGTCCCCCGCTCCCTTCACCGCCGCGTCCGCGTCGGCGACGGCCCGCAGCGCCACGGACACCGCGTCCTGGGACCAGGTCCGGGCCTGCCGCTTGACCACGTCCACCTTCCACGGCGGCATGCCCAGCTCGCGCGCCAGGTCGGCCGGACGGCCACCGCGCGCGGACAGCAGCTTGCCGATGCCCCGCACCCCCTGGGCCAGCGCGCTGGTGATCAGCACCGGCGCGACGCCCGTGGACAGCGACCACCTCAGCGCCTCGAGCGCCTCGGCGGCCTTGCCCTCGACGGCCCGGTCGGCGACGGTGAAGCTGGAGGCCTCGGCACGGCCCGTGTAGTACCGGCCCACGACCTCCTCGTCGATGGTGCCGTCGATGTCGGCGACCAGCTGGGAGGCGGCGGAGGCCAGCTCCCTGAGGTCGCTGCCGAGGGCGTCGACCAGCGCCTGGCACGCCTCGGGGGTGACGGACCGCCCGGCGGCGCGGAACTCGCCGCGGACGAAGGCGAGCCGGTCGCCCGGCTTGGTCATCTTCGGGCAGGCGACCTCGCGGGCCCCCGCCTTGCGGGCCGCGTCCAGCAGGCCCTTGCCCTTGGCGCCGCCCGCGTGGACCAGCACCAGGGTGATCTCCTCGGCGGGCGAGCCGAGGTACGCCTTGACGTCCTTCACGGTGTCGGCGGAGAGGTCCTGCGCGTTGCGGACGACCACGACCTTGCGCTCGGCGAAGAGCGAGGGGCTGGTCAGTTCGGCGAGGGTGCCGGGCTGGAGCTGGTCCGGCGTGAGGTCGCGGACGTCGGTGTCCGCGTCGGCGGCGCGGGCTGCCGCGACCACCTCCCGCACGGCGCGGTCGAGGAGCAGGTCCTCCTGGCCCACGGCCAGGGTGACCGGCGCGAGGAGATCGTCGTGAGCTGTTTTCCTGGCCATCCGCTCCAGCATCCCACGCGCCGCCGACAGCCCGGCCGGGGTCCGGTCAGGGCTCCTCGCGCCAGCCGTCCCACTCGGCGGCGTACTCGTCCAGGGCGGCGGGGTCCAGTTCCTCGTCCTCGTCGGCCAGCACGACCAGCCACTGGGCGTCCTCGGCGTCGTCCTCGCCGGCGAGCGCGTCCCGCACGATCCGCGGTTCCTCGTCGACGCCGAACCGCTCGCCGAGCGCCTCGGCCGCCTCCTCCGCGGCCTCGCGGTCGGGCAGCACCAGCACATGTCTCACATCGTTCACGCCGACATTTTGCGGCACGCCCCACCGGGCCCCCGTGGCACCCCCGTCCTGGCTCGTGGGGGCGAGCTAGCCCTTGGGGACGATCTGGACGTCCAGGTCGATGCGGATGCTGGGGCCGACCACCGCGATCCCGCGGGCGACCATGGCCTGCCAGCTGACCGTGAAGTCGTCACGGTGCAGCTCCGTGGTGGCCCGGCAGGCGGCACGGGTCTCCCCCTCCAGGCCGGTGCCGACGCCCAGGTACTCGGTCTCGAGGGTGACGGTGCGGGTGACGCCGTGCAGCGAGAGGGCGCCGACCACGTTCCAGCGGCCACCGCCCTGGTGCACGAAGCGGTCCCCGTAGAACTCCAGCGTCGGATAGTTGGCGACGTCCAGGAAGTCGGCGGAGCGCAGGTGGTCGTCGCGCATCCGGACGTTGGTGTTGATGGAGGTGGCGTCGATCACCACGTGCATGGCCGACTCCTCCATGCGCTCGCCGATCCGCAGGGCGCCCGCGAAGTTGTCGAACCGGCCGTGGACCCGCGCCAGCCCGATGTGGCGGGCGGTGAAGCCGATGGTGGTGTGGCTGGGGTCGATCTCCCAGTCCCCGGGCCCCGGAAGCTCCGGCGGCGGGGCCAGGTGCAGCCGGATGTCGCCCAGGGAGGCCAGCTCGCCCTCCACCACCTCGACCGACGACCGGTGGGGCAGGAAACCCTCCGCGGACACCGCGACCGTGTACTCGCCGGGCGGCACCGTGGCGACGAAGCTGCCGAACGGGTCGGTGCCGCCGCCCACCGCCTTGCGGCCGTGCGAGTCGGTCAGGGTGAACGCCACGTGCGGGACGACGTCGTCCACCAGGTCGAGCACCCGGCCGGCCACCACGCCGGCCCGGGCGGGTATCCGCAGCCCCGCCAGCGGTCCGGCGTCCGTCGTCGTGGTCCTCCGGCTGCTCAACCAACGACCGATCATGATCGGTGACACCCCTGTTCGTTATTTCCGCGTGACAGAAGCATTCGATCACTATCGATGCCTTCTGAGCAAAAATGTGCGTGGCGTGAAGGTTGCGTAGAAGAGCCACTTTGTGTTACCCGGGGTTGCCGGTCACGTCGGTCACGTCGGTCCCGTCACGTCGGTCCCGTCACGTCGGTCCCGTCACGTCGGCCCGGACGCGGCGACCCGCAGGGCGCCGTTCCGGCCGGTGACGGCCAGCGCGCCGTCCCGGTCGGTGCGCAGCACCCGCGCTCCGCCGGCCTCCAGCGCCGCCACGGTGGACGGGGCCGGATGACCGTACGGGTTGTCGCGGCCGCAGCTGATGAGCGCCAGCCCGGGCGCCAGACGGCGTATCAGTTCCGGGTCCTGGTGGGCCGAGCCGTGGTGGGCGACCTTGAGGACGTCCACGCCGCCCCGCTCCGCGAGGAGGGGGGAGGCGGCGAGCGCCCGCTGGGCCGGGGGCTCGAGGTCCCCGAGCAGCAGCAGCCGCAGACCGGCCGTCCGCACCAGCAGGGTGACGCTGGCGTCGTTGGGGTTCGCCGCCACGCCTCCCCCGCCGGCCTCGGGCCACACCACCCGCCACCGCAGCCCGTCCCCCACCCGCCTCTCCTGTCCCGCGACCGCGGAGGTGACGGGGACCCGCGCCGCCGCCGCGGTCCGGTGGACGAACTCCGCCTGGTCGGCGGGTTCGGCGTGCCCGGTGGCGGCGATCTCCGCCACCGCGCGGCCCCGCAGCACACCGGGCAGCCCCGCCACGTGGTCGGCGTGGAAGTGGGTGAGCAGGACGAGGGGGACGCGCCGCACGCCGAGCTCGGCCAGGCAGCGGTCCACCGGCCGGGGCTCGGGCCCGGCGTCGACCACCACCGCCGTGCCGGGGCCGGCGTTGAGCACCAGCGCGTCGCCCTGCCCGACGTCGCAGACCACCATCCGCCAGTGCGGCGGCGGCCACCCGGTGACCAGGCGGGTCAGCTGCGGCGGCCGCAGCACCGCGACGGCCAGCAGCAGTCCGCACCCGGCGCAGAGCAGCGGGCGCCGGGGCAGCCTCCGCAGGACGGGCAGCGCCGCCACGGTGACGGCGGCCAGGAGCGCGGCCCCGCCCCATCCGTCGGGCCAGTCGACGCCCGCGCCCGGCAGGCCGGCCCCGGCCCGCGCCACGTCGACGACCCACCCGGCGGGCCACGCCGCGATCCCCGCCAGGAACTTCGCCACCGGTATCGCCACCGGCGCGGTGAGCAGGGTGGCGAAGCCGAGGACGGTGGCGGGGGCGACGGCGAACTCGGTGAGCAGGTTGCAGGGGACGGCGACCAGGCTGACCCGCCCGGAGAACACCACGACCACCGGCGCGCACACCGCCTGTGCCGCGGCCGCCGCCGCCAGCGCCTCGGCGAGCCTGGGCGGCACCCGGTGGCGGCGCAGCGCCACGCTCCAGCGGGGGGCGAGCAGCAGCAGCGAACCGGTGGCCAGGACGGAGAGCAGGAAGCCGAGGCTGCGGGCCAGCCACGGGTCGTACAGCACCAGCAGCAGCACCGCCGCCGCCAGCGCCGGCACCATGGCCCGCCGCCGCCCGGTGGCGAGGGCGAGCAGCACCACCGCGCCGCAGGCGGCGGCCCGCAGCACGCTCGGGTCGGGGCGGCAGACGAGCACGAAGGCGAGGGTGAGCGCGCCGCCGAGGATCGCGGTGGTCCGCAGGGTGAGGCCCAGGCGGGGCGCGAGGCCGCGCCGCTCGGCGCGCTGGGCGAGGCCGGGCGGCCCGAGCAGCAGGGCCAGCAGGATGGTCAGGTTGGAGCCGCTGACGGCGAGGATGTGGGCCAGGTCGGTCTCCTGGAAGGCGTGGTCGAGCTCCGGTGTGATCCGTGAGGTGTCGCCGACCACCAGGCCCGGCAGCAGGGCCCTGGCATCCGGTTCCAGGCCGTCGGTGGCCTCCCGCAGGCCGGCCCGCAGCCGCCCCGCGGTCAGCTGGGCCCCGGTGGGGCCGGCCACCACGCGCGGGGCGCCGCCGCCGCGTGCCGTGAGCACCGCGGCGAACCGGTCCCCGCCGGAACGGGCGGACGTCAGGCGGCCGGTGACGGCGAGCCGGGTGGAGGGCAGCAGGGCGAGCCAGCGGGCGCGGGCGTCCCCCGGGTCGGCCAGCAGCAGGACCGGGGTGCGCAGCGCGGCCCGTCCGGACGGTCCGTCCAGGCGGCGGATCTCCGCGTCGACCAGGACGGTGGGCCGTATCGGCCGGTTGCCGGTGACCCGCGGGCGGGCGAGCCGGGGGTCGGAGGTGAGCCGCACCTCGGCCGCCACCACCGCCTCGCGGGCGGCGAGGGAGGGGACGGGGCCGCTGCGGAGCTGGGCGCCGTGCAGCCCTGCGGAGGCGGCCGCCGCGGCCGCGCAGAGCAGCGCCGCGGCCACGGCGGCACGCGGCCCGGCCCGGGTCGCCGGCGGCCGGGGCCTGCCCCCGCCACCGCCGAGCAGGAGCAGGGCGGCGGCCAGACCGGTCACGGCGACCCCGCCGCTCACCCAGGACGGCGCGGGCACGGTCACCGCGGCGGTCCCCCATGCGGTCACCGCGGGAACGGCCAGCCGGAGGTCCACCGGACCCTCCTGCCGGGGATGGGACGCCCCGCGGGCCCCGGCGGCCTCGTGGGCGGGGGACCGGACGGGGACGGCCGCGTGGGCGGGGGCCCGGACGGGGAGCTGCCCGGTCATGGCCGCACCAGGTTCCGCAGGTCGGCGAACCGCCGGTCCCCGATGCCGTTGACCTCACGGAGCTCCTCCACCGAGCGGAAGCCGCCGTTGCGGGTGCGGTGCTCGACGATGTGCCGGGCCAGCACGGGCCCCACTCCGGGCAGGGTGTCGAGCTGTTCCACGGTCGCGGTGTTCAGCGACACGGGCGCCGTGGGGCCGCCCGCTCCCGCGCCGGGGGCGGCCCCGGCCGCGGCCTGGCCCGGTGGGGGCGGCGCGGCCCCGGGCGGCGGGTCGACGCCCACGAGGAGCTGTTCACCGTCGACCAGGAACCGGGCCCGGTTGAGGGCCCCGGTGTCCGCGCCCGGCCGGGCCCCGCCGGCGGCCCGCAGCGCGTCCTCGACCCGGGACCCGGCGGGCAGGCTGTGCACCCCGGGGTCGCGCACCTTGCCCGCGACGTCCACCACGATCGGCGGCGCGGTGGCGTGCCCGGCCCCCGCGGGACGGGGCCGGAAGGGGCTCGGTTCCGCCGCGGTGACGTGCTTCGGCGGGGCGACGGGCGCGGGCCGGGCGGCCAGGTGGTGCTGGAGCGCGAGGGCGACGGCCAGCGCGAGCAGTGCCGCGAGGGCGACGACACCACGCCGGTGCAGCGCGCAGGTCGCCCGCAGCCACGGCGGCAGCCGGTCCCGCAGGCCCTCCGCCCAACCGCTCCCCGCCCGCCGTCCCTCGGCCCCGCCGCCCTCCTCGCCCCAGGACGGGTGCGCGGACGGCGCCGGGACGGACGGCGGCTGCACCGACCGGCTCTCCCCCGGCGGCACGCCCGGCAGGAACCCGCCGTGCGGGGAGGACCGGTACCGGGCGTCGACGCGCCCGCGATCCGGTGGCACCGGCGGGGACGCCGCCCCTCCCGGCGGCGTCGCGAACAACGCCGCCGCCCGGTTCCGGGTGGCGTCGGCGGCCACCGGGACCCGCCGGTGACGACCCCGGCCCGGACCACCGGAGGCGGCGGGCACCGGAGGACGCCGTGCGGTGCCCGGCCCGCCACGCGGCTGAGCGCGCAACGCGACCGGAGGGCCGGCGGACGCGTCCGCGGTGGCCGTGGGCCGCGCCCCGGCAGGGGGCGCTCCCGGACGGGTGGCGGCACGAGGTGCTCCCGGCGGAGCGGTGCCGTACGCCGAACCGCGTGGAGCCGCCCCCGAGGCGGTCGGACGCGCCGCCGGGGGCGGCACGGGCGGCACCACTCCTGGCGCCCGCGGGGGCCCGGTGCGGCGCGCCCAGGAGGGCGTCGCCCCCGCAGCCGGCGGTGGCCCTGCCGCGCCGGCCCCGGGCGCGGGCCCGGCGCGGAGCGGCGTGCGCGCGCCGGGCTGCGGCGCGGGAGGAGGCGCAGGACGAGACGCTCCGTGCGGTGCCGGACGAGGCGCCTCACGGGACGCCTCACGGGACGCCTCGAAAAGTGCCTGACGCCCTGCCTGACGAGGTGCCGTGTGAACGGTGGTTCCCGAGGTCATGGGCCCAGGATCCGCCTTTGCCCCACCCCGCGATGATCAAGGTCGAAACCTGTGGACAACCGCGCCCGTTGTGGACAACCGCGTCACCGTGAGGAGATCACCGCCGGAAGATCACCGCCGGAAGATCACCGCGGGAAGATCATCCCGCGCGGAAATCACCGCCGGGAGATCACCGCGGGGAGATCACCACGGCCAGCAGCCCCGGCCCGGTGTGCGCGCCGATCACCGCACCGACCTCACTGACGTGCAGGTCGGCGAGGCCCGGCACGCGGGCGCGGAGCCGGTCCGCGAGGGCCAGGGCCCGTTCGGGGGCGGCCAGGTGATGGACCGCCATGTCGACCTCCGCCGCGCCCGCCCGCTCGGCGGCGATCTCCTCGAGCCGCCCGATGGCCCGCGAGGCCGTGCGCACCTTCTCCAGCGGCTCGATCCGCCCGTTCTGCAACTGCAGCAGCGGCTTGACGGCCAGGGCGGAACCGAAGAACGCCTGCGCCGCTCCGATGCGCCCACCGCGCCGCAGGTACTCCAGGGTGTCGACGTAGAGGAACGCGGACGTCCCGGCGGCCCGCTTCTCCGCGGCCGCGGCCACCTCGTCCACGCCGCCGCCCGCCTCGGCCGTCTCGGCGGCGGTCAGCGCGCAGAACCCCAGCGCCATCGCGACCATGCCGGTGTCCACGACCCGGACCGGCACCGGCGCCTCCCGCGCGGCCAGCACGGCCGCGTCGTAGGTGCCGGAGAACTCGGCGGACAGGTGGAGCGAGACGATCGCCGAGGCGCCGGTCTCCGCGATCCGCCGATAGGTTTCCGCGAACACCTCGGGGCTGGGCCGTGACGTGGTGACGGGCAGTTTCCGGCGCAGCGACTCCGCGAGGGAGCGGGCGGAGATCTCGGTGCCCTCCTCCAGCGCCCGGTCGCCGAGGACCACGGTCAGCGGGACGGAGGTGATCCCGTGCCGCGCCGTCGTCCGGGGCGGCAGGTAGGCCGTGGAATCGGTGACGATCGCGACATGGCGGGACATGGATGGGAGGTTACCTGCCGTACTTCCCGCCCGGCATACCACCCCGGTGACGCGGGCGTTACGGCGCCGGAGCCGCGGCGCCCGAGGCCCGGCGCCCACGACGACGGCCGACCGGACACCGCGAGGGATCAGACCGCCCGGAATCAGACCGCCCGGGATCCGACCGCCCGGGAATCAGGTCGCCCGGGGATCAGGCCGCCCGGACATCAGGGCGCCCGGGGATCAGGTCGTCCCCTCCGGGCGGGCCTGGGTCTGCTTCTCCCACGAGTACGGGTTCCGCGGCCGCGACGGGTCCAGCGCCGCGCGGTCCACGCGCGGGTCCGGCCGGGACGGGTCCGGCTGCACCTGCGGCTCCGGACGGGTCCTCGGGTCGGGCTGCTCCGTCCGCGCGGCGGACGGCCGGTCCTCCTCCGTCCGGTCCCAGTGCCGCAGCGCGCCCGCCTCGACGTCGATCTGGGCGCTCAGCGACTCCAGGTCGTCGTCGGCGAAGCGCCGCGCCCGGTCCCGGGCGGCCCAGCGCAGCGAGTCGGCCGAGCGGACGATCTGCTCGGTGCGCTCCCGCAGGGACGGCAGCCGCTCGGCGAGGGTGGCGCGGTCGGGCTCCGACTGGAGGCGCTTGAGGTCGTCGTCGAGCTCACGGCCGTGCACGCCGAGCCGCTCGAACAGCGACCGGGTCTCCTGCAGCGAGGCGTCCTCCGGGGACCCGGCCTCCAGCGCCTCCTGGGTGGCCCGCATCGACGTGCGCAGCTTGAGACGCAGGTCGGCGAGCTCGCCCACGGGGCCGGGCTGGGCCAGCGAGCGGGCGCGCAGCGTGGTGTCCTCGACCGTGCGGCGGGCCTGGGTGATGGTGCGGTCCACGCCGCGCCGGGCCGCGCCGACGGCCTTGACCGTGCCCCAGGCGGCCAGCGAGACCAGCACCAAGAAGATCACCGCGATCACGGCAAGGATCACATCCACCGCAGTTCCTCCTTCGCGCCCGGCCGCCCGGTGCGGGAATCGGTTCCCACACCACTCTCCCACGGTAAACGCCAGGGGCAGGTCCGGAGTTCCTCGGAACCCCGGACCTACCCCTGATCATTCCCCGGATCCGCAGGCCCTGCGTCCCCTAGGGGCCGCATGCCCGCCGGATCCGGGCCCACTCCTGGTTCGCCGCTCGTCCGTCACGGCTCGCCCACGAGCACCGCTCTCCCGTCACGCCGGGACGATGTTGACCAGCTTCGGCGCGCGGACGATCACCTTGCGGACACCGGCGCCGCCCAGCGCCGCGACGACCCGCTCGTCGGCCAGCGCGATCTTCTCCAGCTCCTCCTCGGAGACGGACGGCGGCACCTCCAGGCGCGCCTTGACCTTGCCCTTGATCTGGACGACGCAGGTCACCGTCTCGTCGACCACGTACGCCGGGTCCGCGACCGGGAAGTCCTGGTGGACGACCGAGTCGGTGTGGCCCAGGCGCCGCCACAGCTCCTCGGCGATGTGCGGGGCCAGCGGGGCCACCATCAGCACCAGCGGCTCGGCGACCGAGCGCGCCACCGGGCCGCCGGTCTTGGTCAGGTGGTTGTTCAGCTCGGTGATCTTGGCGATCGCCGTGTTGAACCGCATGCCCTCCAGGTCCTGGCGGACGCCGTCGATCGCCTTGTGCAGCGCGCGCAGGGTGTCGTCGTCGGCCTGCTCGTCGACCACGGTGACCTCGCCGGTCGCCTCGTCGACGATGTTGCGCCACAGCCGCTGCAGCAGGCGGTACTGGCCGACCACCGCGCGGGTGTCCCAGGGGCGGGAGACGTCCAGCGGGCCCATCGCCATCTCGTACAGGCGCAGGGTGTCGGCGCCGTACTCGGCGCAGATCTCGTCCGGGGTGACGGCGTTCTTCAGGGACTTGCCCATCTTGCCCAGCACCCGGGAGACCTTCTCGCCCTGGTACCAGTAGGCGCCGTCGCGCTCCTCCACCTCGGCGGCCGGCACGGCGATGCCCCGGCTGTCGCGGTAGACGAAGGCCTGGATCATGCCCTGGTTGAACAGCTTGTGGAACGGCTCGGCCGAGGAGACGTACCCCAGGTCGAACAGGATCTTCGACCAGAACCGCGCGTACAGCAGGTGCAGCACCGCGTGCTCCTGGCCGCCCACGTACAGGTCCACACCGCCGTGCGGCATGCCCTCGCGCGGACCCATCCAGTACTGCTCGATCGCGGGGTCGACCAGCTTCTCGTCGTTGTGCGGGTCCAGGTAGCGCAGCTCGTACCAGCAGGAGCCGGCCCAGTTGGGCATGGTGTTGGTCTCGCGGCGGTACTTCTTCGGCCCGTCGCCCAGGTCCAGCGTGACGTCGACCCAGTCCTCGTTGCGGGACAGCGGGGTCTCCGGCTGGGTGTCGGCGTCGTCCGGGTCGAAGGTGCGCGGCGAGTAGTCCTCGACCTCCGGCAGCTCCAGCGGCAGCATCGACTCGGGCAGCGCGTGCGCCACGCCGTCCTCGTCGTAGACGATCGGGAACGGCTCGCCCCAGTACCGCTGACGGCTGAACAGCCAGTCGCGCAGCCGGTAGTTGACGGTGCCCTCGCCGATGCCGTTCTCGGCCAGCCAGGCGGTGACGCGGGCCTTGGCCTCGACGACGCCCAGGCCGTCCAGGGAGACGTCGTCGCCGGAGGAGTTGATCAGCTCGGCGTCGTACGCGGCGAAGGCGTCGTCCCACTCGGCCGGGTCGGTGGAGCGGCCGTCGGTGGGCTCGACCACGCAGCGCATGGGCAGGTCGAAGGCGCGGGCGAAGGCGAAGTCACGGCTGTCGTGGGCCGGGACGGCCATGATCGCGCCGGTGCCGTAGCCCATCAGCACGTAGTCGGCGATGAAGACCGGGATCCGCTCGCCGTTGACCGGGTTGGTGGCGAAGACGCCGGTGAACACGCCGGTCTTGTCCTTGGCCTCGGCCTGCCGCTCCACGTCGGACTTGGAGGCCGCCTGCGCGCGGTAGGCGGCGACCGCCTCGGCCGGGGTGGCGTGACCGCCGGTCCAGGCCTCGCGGGTGCCCTCCGGCCAGGCCGCGGGGGTGAACTTCTCCACCAGCGGGTGCTCCGGCGCCAGCACCATGTAGGTGGCGCCGAACAGGGTGTCCTGGCGGGTGGTGAAGACGGTGATGGCCTCCCCGTCGACGGGGAAGTCGACGCGGGCGCCCTCGGAGCGGCCGATCCAGTTGCGCTGCTGCATCTTGATCGCCTCGGGCCAGTCCAGCCCGTCCAGGTCGTCCAGCAGGCGGTCCGCGTAGGCGGTGATGCGCATGTTCCACTGGCGCAGCCTGGCCTTGAAGACCGGGAAGTTGCCGCGCTCGGAGCGGCCGTCCGCGGTGACCTCCTCGTTGGCCAGCACGGTGCCCAGGCCGGGGCACCAGTTGACCGGCGCGTCCGAGGCGTAGGCCAGGCGGTACTCGCTCAGCAGGTCGGCGCGCTCGACGGCGGACAGCTCGGACCAGGCGCGGCCGCCGGGGACCTCACGCTCGCCGCTCTCGAACTGCGCGACCAGCTCGGTGACGGGGCGGGCCTTGCCGGCCTCGGGGTCGTACCAGGAGTTGAAGATCTGCAGGAAGATCCACTGGGTCCACTTGTAGTACTCCGGGTCGATCGTGGCGAACGACCGGCGCTTGTCGTGGCCCAGGCCCAGGCGGCGCAGCTGCGCCTTCATGTTGGCCATGTTGGCCTCGGTGGAGACCCGCGGGTGGGTGCCGGTCTGCACCGCGAACTGCTCGGCGGGCAGGCCGAAGGCGTCGAAGCCCAGGGTGTGCAGGACGTTGTGCCCGGTCATCCGCTGGTGGCGGGCGTAGACGTCGGTGGCGATGTAGCCCAGCGGGTGGCCGACGTGCAGGCCCGCACCCGACGGGTACGGGAACATGTCCATGATGAACTTCTTGGGGCGTGCGGCCAGCTCCGGGTCGCCCGCCAGGTCACCCGACGGGTTCGGGGCCTCGTAGGTCCCGTTCTCGTCCCAGAAGTCCTGCCAGCGTGCCTCGATCTCGGCCGCCAGCGCGGCCGTGTAGCGGTGCGGCGCGACCTCCGCCGGTTCGGCGGCGGTAGCGGGGTTCGTCTCGCTCATGATCTCAAAGCTCCTGATCGACGTCGTCTCTGCCCAGCGGTGCCTGCGGTGCGGAAATGAAAAAGCCCCTCGCACAGGAGGGGGCGCCGCGCCGATGCCGGCCACGGTTCTCGTGGTGGCCGGGACTGATCAGCGCGGCTAGCTAAGCAGAAGGCGTACGGCACGCATGGCGTCAGGGTACCGCAGCCCTCGGGAGCGCTGCGACGGAGTTCGGGACCCGGGAAACACGAAGGCGGGCCATCCTGATCGGATGACCCGCCTTCTCACTGTGGAGCTAAGGAGAATTGAACTCCTGACCTCCTGCATGCCATGCAGGCGCTCTACCAACTGAGCTATAGCCCCTTGCGCTGTGTCGTCCGGGCTTCCCTCGCGGTTCCCCCGGCGACACAGAGAACATTACATGACCGTGGGGGCCGGACACCAAATCGTTTCCGCTCTGTCCGTTTATGCCCGTTAAGTCGCGCGGCTCAGGCGGTTTCGAACGAGTAGAAGCGCTTCAGCGTGCAGAGCTCGTCGAGCAGCCGGCCGTAGATCGGCTCTCCCTCGAGTTCACGGTAGGTCTCGATGGGATCGCCTTTTATGATCAGCGCCCTGGCGCACTCCTCGCACCAGTACTGGTACTCCTCGTTGACCGGCTCCATGTCCCGCACGATCGGTGTGCCGCTGCCGCACCAGTCGCACTTTCGGCGGTGTGCCCCCACGCGCCACTCCCTCCCGTCGGGCCGCGGTCCCCTTCCGGCCGTCCGATTCTGCCACGGGGCCCGGCGCCCCCACCGGGACGACGCCGCGGCCGCCGAGCCCGATACCAGGCTGATACGAAAAGATCCCGTCCTTGCGGACGGGATCCCTTCCCTACTGCACGTCCACGTAGTCGCCGCTCGAGGTGCTGGCGCCGGTGGTGGTGTTGCCGTAGTACTTCCAGCGCCAGGTGCCGTCCTCGGTCGCCTTCACCGTGGTCCTCAGGACGCCGCTGCTGTTGGCGGTGACCTTCTTCACCGTGGTGTACGCCGAGGAACCGGCCGGCTTGAACTGCAGGCTCACCAGCCGCCCGCCGTAGTTGTCGTACCGGTGCTCGGTCCAGTTGGCCCGCTGGACGGTGCCCTTGACGGTGATCGTCCCGCCCTCGGCCACCGGCTCCGGCGACGCGTTGTGGCTCTGGACGCGGGAGTTCCGCTGCAGGGTGACGGTGGCGGACGTGGTGTCCTGGTCGTACCCCTTCTCGTACCGTCCGCCCAGGCCGAAGGTCTTCCACACCGTCGCGTCGCTGTTCACGAGGTCGTCGTTGGCGGTCTGGGTGGATATCCACCGCGGATCGACGCTCACCGTCTCCTCGCAGCGGTTGTACGTGTAGCCGGAGCTGACGGTGGTCGAGCAGCCCCACCGGATCCAGGAGTTGACGAGCGCGCGCTCGCTGTTCGTACCGAGGGTTCCCCGGTAGGCGTTGATGTCCCAGAAGTCCAGCTTCACCGTGCTCCGCACGGTGTAGGTGAGCGGCACCTCGACCGGGTGGGTGGTGCCCACCACGATCGGCTCTCCCTCGTTGAAGACGATGTTCGAGAAGGAGATGTCGCCCTCGGCCGCCTGCGCGTTCGGCGCGCCGAGCAGCACGGCGGCGAGCGCCGTCGTCCCCGCCAGGAGGACACGGCCGAGCTGTGCGGTTCTGTTCATCCCGCCCCTGGTTCTGTGAGAACGCCGGTCGGTTGTCGGCCGGCGGCTGGAACTCTAGATCATCGGGAAAGGAGACCATCATGAAAAAACGACGATCCCGCCCGGTCGAGGTGACCGGGCGGGATCGTCCGAGTGTGGAGCTAAGGAGAATTGAACTCCTGACCTCCTGCATGCCATGCAGGCGCTCTACCAACTGAGCTATAGCCCCTTGCCGTTCTCCCCCGCACCGCGGGGCGAACGAGTAGAACTCTAGCCTGTGACCAGCCGAAAAGTGAAATCGGCGGTCCCGGGCCCCCGGCTGGGGCCCGGGGGAGGCCGTCAGGTGTCGTCGCCGAGCACCGGTTCGGGCAGGGAGCCCGCGTTGTGCTCCAGCAGGCGCCAGCCGCGGGCGCCCTCGCCGAGGACGGACCAGCAGCAGTTGGAGAGGCCGCCCAGCCCTTCCCAGAGGTGCGCGTCGAGGCCCAGCAGCCGGCCGATGGTGGTGCGGATCGTGCCGCCGTGGCTGACCACGACCAGCGTGCCGTCGACGGGCAGCTTGTCGGCGTGCCGCAGCACGACCGGGGCCGCCCGGTCGGCGACCTCGGTCTCGAGCTCGCCTCCGCCGCGGCGGACCGGCTCGCCCCGCTTCCACGCCCGGTACTCCTCACCGTGCCGGGCGAGGATCTCGTCGTGGGTCAGGCCCTGCCAGACACCCGCGAAGGTCTCCCGCAGTCCCTCCTCCTGGACGACCTGCAGGCCGGTGAGGGCGGCCAGCTCGGAGGCGGTGTCCGCCGCGCGCCGCAGGTCGGAGGCGACGATGGCGTCGGGCGCCAGCCGCGCGAGCAGCTTGGCGGCGCGCCTGGCCTGGGCGCGGCCGGTGTCCGTGAGGTCGACGTCCGTGGTGCCCTGGAAGCGGCGCTCGACGTTCCACGAGGTCTGGCCGTGCCGCCACAGGATGATGCGCCGGCCGCGGCCGGCGTTCCTCGACGCGGCGGCTCCCCCGGCAGCCGTCACCAGTCCTCACCGTCCGCGAGTCCGGCCTCCTCCTGGGCCGCCCGCTCCTTGGCGTGCTCCTCGGCCTTGCCGCGGGTCGCCTTGGCATCCTCCGGGAGGTCCAGCTCGGGGCAGTCCTTCCACAGCCGCTCCAGGGCGTAGAAGACGCGCTCCTCGCTGTGCTGGACGTGGACGACGATGTCGACGTAGTCGAGCAGGATCCAGCGGGCGTCACGGTCGCCCTCGCGGCGCACCGGCTTGGCGCCGAGCTCCTTCTGCAGCCGCTCCTCGATCTCGTCGACGATCGACTTGACCTGGCGGTCGTTGGGCGCGGAGGCGAGCAGGAAGGCATCCGTGATCGACAGCACGTCGCTGACGTCGTAGGCGATGATGTCGTGCGCGAGCTTGTCTGCCGCGGCCTGGGCGGCGGTGGTGATGAGCTCGAGGGATCGGTCGGTGGCGGTCACTGCCTGGCTTTCCGTCGTCGGACTTCTACCCGTCCAGGGTCTCACGGACCGCCCGGGCCTCCTCACGGATCACCGCGAGGCCATGGCCACACCGGCCCTTCCCCGCGAACGGCCGGAGCCGGCCCCGCGGCGGCGGGACCGGCTCCGGGAGGACGGCGGTGTCAGGAGGCCGGCCGGTAGTCCTGACCGAGCACCACCGTGACGTCGGCGTTGGAGGCCGTGGCGCCCTCGGCGACCGAGGACTCGGGCAGGCCCAGGGTGCGGGCCACCTCGATGGCCTCGTCCTTGGCTCCGGCGTCGGCGTACCGCACCTGGGAGGCGGCCGCCGCGTCGGCGCTGCCGGCGGCGACGTAGGTGTAGCCGCCGTTGACCAGCGCGACGCGGGCCAGGTCGGCGAGCGGCTGCTCCTTGTCGTTGGTCTTGCCGCCGGTGGCGTTGCGGAGGCTGACGCGGATGCCCTCGCCGTCCTGGCCGGGGCTCTTGGCCTGGCCGCCGAGGACGTTCTCGACGACCTCCCGGCCGGCCTTCTCGCCGAGCGTGCCGTCGGTCTCCACCTGGAGCACGGTGGTGCGGTAGTCGCCGCCCTTGGCGTGGTCGGCGAGGCCGGCGAGGAAGCGGCCGAGGTCCTTGTCGGTGAGCGGCGGCTCGATGATCTGGCCGAGCGTCTGCACGGTCCTGGTCGCGCCCTCCCGGTCGGAGGAGAACTTGCGCAGGACGCCCTGCATGACCTGGCCGAACCGCTGCAGCTGCGCGCTCTGCGGCTCGCCCTGGCCGCGGTAGGTGGCGTAGGCGGCGGCCATCTTCCCGCTGAGGGTCTGCTGCTCGCCCTGGTGGACCAGCGGGCCGGCGTCCTCGCCCTCCGCCTTCGGGTCGGGCACGTCGGTGTCGGTGTCGACCTCGATGTGGCCGACGAGGTCGACCAGGTTCTGCAGGAACGGGGTGTCCAACCGCCAGGTGCCCTCGATCCGGGTACCGAGGATGGTGTCCAGGGACTCCCGGGTGCCGGAGGAGCCGTCGTCGCCGACGGACTGGCCGAGGGTGGTGGCGTTGCCGTCCTGGTCGCTCAGGGCGAGCGAGTTGGGCAGCAGCACCGCGCTGCCCTGCTGGGTGGTGGCGTTGTCCACCAGCAGCAGGGTGGAGGTGTCCTTGCCCTTGGTGTTGTGCAGGTGGACGACGATCACGTCGCGCTTCTGGGCGCCGAGCGAGGCGTCGGAGGCCTGCGCGGTGTCCGAGGAGGACAGGAAGGGCAGCTTGCCCGCGTACCAGAGGTAGCCGCCGCCGCTGACGAGCACCAGGGCGAGCACCACCAGCACGGCCGTCGTCCGGGCGCGGGCGCGGCGCTTGGCCTCCTCGCGGCGCTCGGTGCGGTTCTCGGTGAACTGGAGCCAGTCGATGACGTCCTCGGCCTCGGCCTCGGCTTCCTCGACGAAGGCGAACTGCTCGGTGTCGTACCCCGGCCCCGCGTCGCGGCGCGGGGCCGGGCCGGGGCCGCCGTGCTGCTGCGGGATGCGCGCGGTCTGCTCGGCCACGCCGGGGCGGCCCATGGGCGCGCCGGAGCCGCCGTACGGCTGGGCGCCGGGGCCCTGGCCGGGCGGGCCGGGACGCTGCGGGGGCTGCGGGGGCTGCGAGGGCTGCCGGGGCGGCTGCTGGGGGTGGGGCGGCGGGCCGCCGTAGGGCTGACCGGCCGGGGGCGCGGGCGGCTGCTGCCCGGTGCCGGGGCCGCCGGAGCCGTAGGGGTCGTGCCCGGTCCGGGGCGGCGGCTGCTGCCTGCCGTGCTGTCCGGACCCGGTCGCGTACGGGTCGTACCCGTACCCCTGCGGCGGGCCGGCCTGGGGCTGCGGGGGGTAGCCCTGCGGGCCGGCCTGGCGCGGTGCCTGCCGGTACACGGGCTGCCCGTACTCGTCGTAGCCGACCAGTTCGTACTGGCCGTCCGCGTTCCCCGCGTGTCCCGCGTCGTATCGGTCGTTCACCGGTGCCCCTCTCGGCTCACTCGCCGCGGTACAGCTGGCGCTTGTCGATGTAGCGCACGACTCCGTCCGGCACCAGATACCAGACGGGGGCGCCCTTGGCGACTCGCGCACGGCAGTCCGTGGACGAGATGGCGAGGGCGGGCACCTCGACCAGCGAGACACCGCCCTCGGGGAGCCCTGGGTCGTGCAGTATGTGTCCCGGTCGCGTCACGCCGATGAAGTGCGCGAGGGAGAAGAGCTCGTCCGCGTCCCGCCAGGTCAGGATCTGGGCGAGCGCGTCCGCGCCCGTGATGAAGAAGAGGTCCGTCTCCGGGTTGAGCGCGCGCAGGTCGCGCAGCGTGTCCGTGGTGTAGGTCGGACCGCCGCGGTCGATGTCGATGCGGCTCACCGAGAACTGCGGGTTCTCGGCGGTGGCGATGACCGTCATCAGGTAGCGGTCCTCCGCCGGGGTGACCTCCCGGTGGCTCTTCTGCCAGGGGCGGCCGGTGGGCACGAAGACGACCTCGTCGAGGCCGAAGGCGGCGGCGACCTCACTGGCCGCCACCAGGTGCCCGTGGTGGATCGGATCGAACGTCCCGCCCATCACCCCGAGGCGGCGGCGTCTGCTCCTGTCGGCCGGGCCGGCGGCCGGGACGCCGCCCGGACCGGCAGGCATGTCCTGCTCTCCCATGCGTGCAGACCCTACCGGCCCGGTCGCCCGTCCTTGACCGCGACCTCTCCCACCTGGGGTTGTGCGGCGGGATCACCCGTTCCGGTTCAGCGGTCGCGGTTGAAGCCCATGGTGATGAACAGCAGCAGCATGAGGATCACGAAGGCGCCGATGCCCGGGATCAGGGGGTTGAGGTTCATGTGGTGGCCGGTCTCGCCGCCCTCGGCGGCGAGGGTGACCAACTGCGCGGCGCTCTGCTCAAAGCTCATCTTCGGCTGGACCAATCCGTATGGGCTGGATAAGGACGTCGGCTCATCGTATGCGCCGCCGCCGGGCGGGAACCATCGGGCCCGCCCGCTCGTCCTACGCACTGCGACACCGGCCGGTCGGCCGGGGGGTGGACGGGTGACGACACGGGCGGGGGACCTGATGCCGGGCGGAGAGAACACCGAGCGCGACGGCGGGGCCGCGGCGCGCAGCCGACGACGCTTCCCGGGGCTGTCGTCCCGGGCCTACGAGCACCCGGCGGACCGCTCCGCCCTGGTGGCCCTGCGCAAGCTCAGCGGCTTCGACACGGTCTTCAAGGCCCTCAGCGGGCTGATCCCCGAGCGCAGCCTGCGGCTGCTCTTCCTGTCGGACTCCGTCCGGGTGGGCGACGAGCAGTTCCCCCACCTGCACGACATGCTCCGTGACGCCTGCTACATCCTCGACCTGCAGAAGGTCCCGGCGATGTACGTCTCCCAGGACCCGAAGCCGAGCGCGATGTGCGTGGGCCTGGACGAGCCGGTGATCGTGGTGACCACCGGCCTGGTCGAGCTCCTCGACGAGGAGGAGATGCGGGCCGTCGTCGGCCACGAGGTGGGGCACGCCCTCTCCGGCCACGCCGTCTACCGGACGGTGCTCCTCTTCCTGACCACGCTGGCGGTCCGCGTCTCGTGGATCCCCCTCGGCAATGTCGCGATCATGGCGATCGTGACGGCGCTGCGGGAGTGGTTCCGCAAGTCGGAGCTCTCCGCGGACCGGGCCGGTCTGCTGGTCGGCCAGGACGTCCACGCCTCGATGCGGGGCCTGATGAAGCTGGCCGGCGGCAACCACCTGCACGAGATGAACGTGGACGCCTTCCTGCGCCAGGCCGAGGAGTACGAGGCCGGCGGCGACCTGCGGGACTCGGTGCTGAAGATCCTGAACGTGCTGCCGCGGTCCCACCCGTTCACCACGGTCCGGGCGGCCGAGCTCAAGCGGTGGTCGTCCTCGCGGGACTTCCAGCGGCTGATGGACGGCCACTACCCGAAGCGGGAGGACGACAAGGACGCGTCGGTCACGGACGCGTTCCGGGAGTCCGCGGCCAGCTACGCGGAGACGGTCCGGACCTCCACCGACCCGCTGCTGAAGATGGTCGGCGGGGCCACCGACCGGATACGCCGGGGCTTCGGCGGGGCCTGAGACGGGGGCCGGGGCCTGAGCCGGGGCCGGGGGCCGGGACCTCGCGGCCCTGGTGTCACAGCCTGGGCATGGCCGCCGGGGAGAGGGTGCCGCACAGGCCGGCCGGGCTGGCCGCGCGGTAGGGGTCGGTGCCGGGCGGCACCGCGTCGCCCGCGCGCTGGCCGGCCAGCAGCGGCCGCAGCACCTGGTCGGGGTCTCCGGTGCAGGACAGCGGTCCGGCCTGCACGGAGGCGGACACCACCCGCACCTGCCGCAGCCGCAGGTTGTCCTGGTCGAACCGCATCCGCACCTCGCGCCGGACGGTGAACAGCGAGACCCGGTCCTCGCCCCCGCTCCCCTCGCCCGCCTTGGTGAGCGCGTAGACGAAGACGTGGTCGGCCACCACCTCGAGGGTGGCGGCGTTGCGCTCGGCGACGCGGAACGTGCCGCGCACCCGGATGTCGGGATCGGCGAGCCGGACCCGGGTGGGGTCGAGGCGGACCATCCAGCCGAGCGGGGCGGTGGCCTCGTCGGCCGATGCCCGGTCGCCGTCAGCGGCGGCGCCGCCGGTGGTCTCGCCCAGACTGCGGTCGAACTGGTCGAACTGGTCGGGGTCGAGCAGCACGCGCACCGAGCGGGTGGCGTCGCCCATCAGCACCTTCGGGTCGAGCGAGGAGCCGATCACGTAGTCGCGGGCGGCGGCCAGCGCGGCGATGACCTGGCCGTCGGTGAAGTGCTCGGTGCGCCGGGCGGGGGGCATGGTGACGCCCTTCTCGCCGCTCTCGAAGCCCCGCGCGGGGCTGGCCGCGTAGAGCCGCTCCGGGTCCGACGCCCCGGGCACCGCCTCCTGGGGGGCCAGCGGGACCACGGTGACCCGCACCGGGTCGGCGTTCCGTCGGCCGACGGACGGCAGGTCGGGGTTGCGCACGCCGAGGTAGACGGCGGTGGCGAAGGCGAGCATGACCAGCAGGGCCAGGATCAGCGCCTGCCGCGACAGCCGGCGGATCCCGCTCGGCCGGGGCCGCACCGGCGGCGCGTGGTCGGCGAGACGTTCCTGCGCGCTGTACTCCTGCAGGCGGGCAGCCCTGACGAACGATTCGTCGAAGACGACGGATCGGTACTCCTCCTCGTTGCCTCCCGCGGCGCCGTCGGGCGTGCCGTCGGGTGGCTCTCCGGGCCCGCCCATACTTTCAGAGTGGGTTCTGCCGCCTTCCGGTAAACGCGGCCGTCCGAGCCATCCGGCGCCCCGCGACGGCGGACGGGCGGGCCGTCAGGGGGTGGAGGCCGAGGCGCGCGGGACGGCCGCCGCGGGCGGCCTGGAGTACTCGGCGGAGGCCGACGGGCCCACCTCGGTGTCGGGGGCGGGCGCCGGTGTGGGCCGCGTGGAGACGGGCGGCGGGACCTGGCCGGTCTCCCCGGCGGCGCCCCGCTGGACGGCGGTGAAGGCCAGCGCGACCATGCCCATCCCCATCACCAGGGCGAGCACCCAGGCCACCGGCCGGTGCCACCGGCCGGGCCGCACGGAACCGCCCGGACGGCCGAACAGGCCCGGTGCGAAGTCGGCCGCCGCCTCGCCCCCGGGCAGGCCCGGACCGCCGGGGTCCTGGCCGGTGCGGGCGACGAAGGCGGTGCCGGCGTCGGGTGCGCCGAGACGCGGTGGGCCGTGGGCGAGGCCCAGGTCGTCGGGTCCGGGCGCCTCGTCGTGCCGGTCGTCGTCGGGCCGGGGGCCGCCGGCCCGGGCGCGGCGCGCCGCGTCCGCCTCGGAGGCCTCGGCGCGGGCCTGCGCGGCCGCCACCAGGCGCTCGACGGCGGTCGGCTCGTGGACCGGGGCCGCGCGCACGAACTCCTCGTCGAAGACCACGGGGGCGAACGCGTCGTCCTGCGCCCCGCGGTCCTGGTCGTCGTCGGGCCCTCCGCCGTCAGGGAACGGCGTGCCCCCCACGTCCTCCGCCACGGCACCAGAGTAGACGTGCCGGGTCAATTTGGGCAGACGGTACGGAAATTCGTCCACGGGCCCCCGCCGGAGCGGGGGCCCGCGGACGGGCGGGGTCAGGGGCGGACGTGCCCGTCGCCCGTCACGATGTACTTGGTGCTGGTCAGCTCCGGGAGCCCCATCGGGCCGCGGGCGTGCAGCTTCTGGGTGGAGATGCCGATCTCGGCGCCGAAGCCGAACTGGCCGCCGTCGGTGAAGCGGGTGGAGGCGTTCACCGCCACCGTGGTGGAGTCGACCAGCTGGGTGAAGCGCCGGGCCGCGGGCTGGGAGGCGGTGACGATCGCCTCGGTGTGGCCGGAGCTCCAGCGGCGGATGTGCGCGACGGCCGCGTCCAGCGAGTCGACCACGGCCGCGGCGATGTCGTAGGAGAGGTACTCGGTCTCCCAGTCCTCCTCCGTGGCGGCGACCACGGTCGCCCTGGTGTCGCCGGCCAGCGCCAGCACCCGCTCGTCGCCGTGCACGGTGACCCCGGCGCCGGCGAGGGCTTCGAGGGCGCGCGGGAGGAACGCCTCGGCGATGTCGCGGTGGACCAGGACGGTCTCGGCGGCGTTGCAGGTGCTGACCCGGTGGGCCTTGGAGTTGAGCAGGACCTCCACGGCCATGTCGAGGTCGGCCTCGGCGTCGACGTAGACGTGGCAGTTGCCCGTGCCGGTCTCGATCACCGGGACGGTGGACTGCTCGACCACCGTGCGGATCAGCGAGGCGCCGCCGCGCGGGATGAGGACGTCGACCAGGCCCCGGGCGCGCATCAGCTCGTGCACCGAGTCGCGGCTCTCGCCGGGCACCAGCTGCACCGCGTCGGCCGGCAGGCCGGCGGCCGCCACCGCGTCCCGCAGGACGGCGACCAGGGCCTTGTTCGAGGCGTAGGCGGAGGCCGAGCCGCGCAGCAGCACCGCGTTGCCGGACTTGAGGCAGAGCGCGGCGGCGTCCACGGTGACGTTGGGCCGGGCCTCGTAGATGATGCCGACCACGCCGAGCGGGACCCGGACCTGGCGCAGGTCGATGCCGTTGGGCAGCACGGAGCCGCGGACGACCTCGCCGACCGGGTCGGGCAGCGCGGCGATGTCGCGCACGTCGGAGGCGATGGCGCGGATCCGCTCCGGCGTGAGGGTCAGCCGGTCGATCACGGACTCGGCGGTGCCGCCCTCGCGGGCGCGCGTCACGTCCGCGGCGTTGGCCTCGACGATCTCAGCGACCCGGGCCTCGAGGGCGTCCGCCACCGCGAGGAGGGCGGCGTCCTTGCGGGACCTCGGGAGCGGGGCGATGTCGGCGGCGGCGGTGCGGGCGCGGCGGGCCACGGCGGTCACCGAGGGCTCCGCCGGCTCCGTGGTGGCTGCGGGCGTCGTGAGCGTGGTCATACTGCGCAGGGTAGCGCCGCGGGCGCGGGCGACGACGAGCGTTCCACGTGCCGGTCGGCCGCCCCGCCCCGCGGCCCCGCAGCCCCGCCCGGCGGCCCGGTGCGGTCAGAAGGGGTGGACGCCCATGCGGGTGGCCGGGGGCGGGCCCTGGCCGGCGGCGAGGCGGTGGTGGTAGGTCTCCCGGTCGACGACCTCCAGGCCCACGATCTCCCAGCTCGGCAGGTTCGCCGTCCGCCGGTGCTCGCCCCACAGCCGCAGCGCGACCGCGGCGGCGTCGTGCAGGTCGCGGGCCTCCTCCCAGTAGCGGATCTCCGCGTGGTCCGTGGCGTACCGGCTGGTCAGCAGGAAGGGGTGGTCGTGGGCGAGCTGCTCGAGGGCCCGCCGGACCTCCGGCAGCGGGACCTCCGCGCCGGAGACGCTGAGGGTGACGTGCCACAGCCGTGGGAGTTCCTCGGGGCCCGGCGGATCGCCCTGGAACCGGTCGTCGGAGGACACGCTCGTGAGGCCGCGCCGCGCCGCCGCTCCCCCGCCGGACGGGCGGGGCGCCGCCGCTCCCGGGCGCACTCGTCTCACAACGGCCTCCTTCGCGCGGTGCTCACGGTGGTCGCCCGGCTACCCGCCAGGGCGTCTGCCCCCACCAGTGCAGCAGGCGGAAGGGCTCCGTGGGGCCGTTTTATCGGAACGTCGCCCACCGGATTCCGGCCACATCGACCGGAACCCGACGTCGGCGTCAGTGCCGCAGCAGCACCAGGTCGTCCGCGTGTACGACCTCTCGTTCGTAGGCGGGACCGAGCTCGCGTGCCAGTTCCCTGGTCGAGCGGCCGATCAGGCGAGGAATCTCACGTGCGTCGAAGTTCACCAGGCCCCGCGCCACGGCCCGCCCCTCGGTGTCCCGGAGCTCCACCGGGTCGCCGGCCTGGAACTCGCCCTCGACGCCGGCGATGCCGGCCGGGAGCAGGGACGTGCGCCGCTCCACCACGGCCCGGACCGCGCCGTCGTCCAGGGTCAGCGCGCCCTGCGGGGCGGAGGCGTGCTGGAGCCAGAGCAGGCGGTCGGCGGAACGGCTGCCGGTGGCGTGGAAGTAGGTGCCGGTGTCCCGGCCCTTCAGCGCGTCGGCGGCCTGGCTGGCGCTGGTCAGCACCACCGGGATCCCGGCCTCTGCGGCGATCCTGGCGGCCTCCACCTTGGTGACCATCCCGCCGGTGCCCACTCCGGCCCTGCCGGCGCTGCCGATCTCCACGCCCGCGAGGTCCTCGGGCCCGCGGACCTCGCTCAGCCGGGACGTTCCGGGGCGTGACGGGTCGCCGTCGTAGAGGCCGTCGACGTCGGAGAGGAGCACCAGGAGATCGGCGTGGACGAGGTGCGCCACAAGCGCGGCCAATCGGTCGTTGTCGCCGAAACGGATCTCGTCGGTAGCTACCGTGTCGTTCTCGTTGACAACCGGAACAGCGCCCATCGCCAGCAATTTGTCGAGCGTTCGGGCTGCGTTACGGTGGTGGGCACGCCGACTCGTATCATCGGCCGTCAGCAGCACCTGACCCACCCGCACGCCGTAGCGTGCGAAGGAGGCGGTGTAGCGAGCAACCAGCAGGCCTTGCCCTACGCTGGCGGCTGCCTGCTGGCGGGCCAGGTCGCGAGGCCGGCGTCGTAGACCCAGTGGGGCGAGGCCCGCAGCGATGGCACCGGAGGACACCAGGACGATATCCCTCTCGCCGCCGTCCCTGCCCGCCGCCAGGACGTCGACCAGCGCGTCGACCCTGTCGGCGTCCAGGCCGCCCTCAGCCGTGGTCAACGACGAGGACCCCACCTTGACGACGATCCTGCGAGCACCGGTCACGGCCTGCCTTGCCTCAGTCACCTTGCCGTTGTCCCCTCACCTGGTTCTCAGCTGCCCGTCCGGCAATCTACGCGACCGCGACGGCGCGGCGCGCGTGCGTTCCGCCCCACGGACGCGCGTCCCCGGACCCGCACGGCTCGTACCGCGCGCGGGCGTCCGAGGCGTGTCGTCGGAGTGTTCACGCGCGTTGAAACTGAGTCCCTGACGCAACACGTCCGCGCAGCCCATTGGAGTGACGCAGTGCCCACACCCGTCCCCCGTCGGCAGACCGCCGTAAGAGGCATGGTCACCGCCCTTCTGGCGGTGTCGTTCCTCACACTCGCCGTCACGGCCGTCGTCCCGAACGTGCCCGCCATGATCGCGGCAGCGGCCGTCTCCCTCGCCGTCGAGGGCATCCTGTACCGCTGGCAGCGCGGCATGGTCGCCATGTTCGCGAAGATGCACGCCGACGTCACGGTTCGCCACCTGCTGCGGGACATGCTGATCGTCGTCGCCCTGGTCCGGCTGCACGGCCAGAACGAGGAGACCGACCTGGCGACGCCGCTGCTGGTGCTGCTCGGGTTCTACGCACTGCACTTCTCCATCCAGGCCGTCTCGGTGGTCGTCCGCCGCACCCGCACCACTCCGGTGCTCACCCGGAACATCGACACCTCCGGCCTGCGCCTGACGGCCGCGCCGCCCGCGCTGCTGCTGCGCCGTGCCGGGCACCGGCTGCTCATCTTCGGCCTGCCGGCCACCGCGGGTCTGCTGGCCGCCGGGGCGACCGGGGAGGCGCTGTGGGGCGTCGTGGGCGCGGGCGTCTCGGTCGTCATGGCCCTGGCCGGTCTGATCGTGCTGGGCAGCCACCTGCTGCCGGGCCGCCGCCCGCCGTCCGAGGAGGCGGTGCTGAAGTGGTTCGACAAGTGGCTGGCCTCGTACAAGCCGACCATGGGCATGTACTTCTCCGGCGGCGCCGCCTCCGCCTACCAGGCCAACATGTGGCTGGACCCGCTGGCCAAGCTGGACGGGCGTCCGCTGATCGTGCTGCGTGAGCGGTTCATGATGCAGAAGATCACCGCGACCGACGTGCCGATCGTCTGCCTGCCGCAGGTCCACCACCTGATGCGCCTGGAGCACTCCACCCTGCAGGCGCTGATCCACCCGTCGAACTCGGGCAAGACCTCGCAGGTCCTGCGGATCCCCACCATCAAGCACGCCTTCGTCAACCACGGCGAGAGCGACAAGCTGTCCTCCTGCAACCCGTACGCGAAGGCGTACGACGAGGTGTGGGTGGCCGGCCCGGAGGCCCGCGAGCGGTACGAGCTGGCGGACATCGGCGTCGAGGACAAGGACGTCGTGGAGATCGGCCGTCCGCAGCTGGACGGCATCGTCACGTACCAGGGCGCGCCGGAGGGCGAGTTCACCAACGTCCTCTACGCCCCCACCTGGGAGGGCTGGGACGGCAACCCGGGCAACACCTCGGTGATCGCCGCGGGCGAGAACCTGGTCCGCGCGCTGCTCGCCGACCCGAAGGTCCGGCTGGTCTACAAGCCGCACCCGCTGACCGGATCGGTCGACCCGCGGGCCGGCGCCGCCGACCTGCGCATCCGCGAGCTGATCACGGCCGCCAACCGGGAGCGCGGCGGTGCCCGTCCGGGCCCGGAGGCGCAGGCCGAGCTGGGCCGGCGGACCGCGGAACTGGACCGGCTGACCACCTCCTCCTTCCGGGAGTCCGCCGACAACCTGGAGCGGATGATGCTGCAGGGCGCCCCCGACCCGGGGCGCGCGGACGCGGTGACGGCGGCCACGGCGGCGTGGGTCGAGGCGTACTGGGCGGCGCTGCCGGAGTGGGAGCACCAGATCGTCACGGACGCGCGGCCCGACATCCAGGCCTGCTTCAACCGTGCCGACCTGCTGATCAGCGACGTGTCCAGCGTGATCTCCGACTACATGGCCAGCGGCAAGCCGTACGCGGTGGCCAACACGTCGGGGCTGAGCGAGACCGCGTTCCGCGAGGCGTTCCCGACGGTGCGGGCGGCGACGGTCCTCACGCCGGACGCGGCGGGCGTGCCGGAGCTGCTGAAGCGGGTGCGGGAGCCGGAGCTGGACGACCTGCGGGACGCGCGGGCGGAGCTGAAGCTGCGGCTGCTGGGGCCGTCGGAGCCGTCGTCGCAGGTGCGGTTCAACGAGGCGATGCGGGCGTTGTGCGAGGAGGCGTTGCGGCATCGGAGGCGGATGACGGAGCGGGAGGCGCGGATTCCCGGGCAGCGGGCCGCCGCCCCCACCGGCGACCCCGAACTCACCACCGGCGCCTGACCTCCCGTCCCTCCTCCCCCTGGGCCCCCGTCACTCGACGGGGGCCCTCGTGGTTCCCCCGCCGGTTTCCCCCTCACTCCGGCGCCCCGGTGCCACCTGCGGGATGTCTCGTCCCGCGGACGATCGTGCCGCCGGGGCGACGGAGGTCCCCCCTGGGCGGCCCAGGTCCGTGGGGTCAGTGGGGTCAGTGGGTGGGGACTTCGGTGGGGGTGGTGGAGCGGGTCTGGCCGAGGTTGCGGGCCTCGGCCTTGAGCGCGAGCGCCGCCACCGCCCCGTTGAACCGCTCCAGCGACGGCGGCTCGTCCGTCCCCAGCAGGTACTCCTTGAGCTCCGCCCGCGCCGGCGCCAGCTCGTCCGCCTCCACGTCCCGGACCGCCGCCAGCAACGCGTCCAGCTCCGTCGCCTCGTTGGAGAGGATCACCGCCGCCCGCACCGCCGTGTTCTGCCGCACGAACTCCTCCGCGCCCAGCCCGGCGGAGTCCGTCACCGCGTACGGCTTGCCGCTGGCGATGAAGTCGGAGACCACGCTGGAGATGTCGGAGACCATGCCGTCGGAGACGTTGAAGCAGTCGTACAGCAGCGGCTCGGCCCCGGTGATCACCCGGTGCTCCCACTCCGGGAAGGACCGCCAGTACGCGGCGTTCCACCGCTCGCGCAGCCGGGCGATCTCGTCGTAGACCGTGAGGTCGGCGACCCCGTCCCGCGTCGCCATCGCCTCGTCGCCGTCGTCGGTCTCCCCGGTGAGCTCGGCGAGCCGGGCCTCGATCCGGGCCAGTTCCGCCCGGGCCTCCTCCAGGGCCGCCTCGTCGGCGGAGAACCCTGGGTCCAGCGCCCGCGCGGCGGCCGCCTGCTCCACCAGGGCGGTGATCCGCTCGTGGGCGTCCCGGGCGCGCGAGCTGCGGGTGCCGGTGAAGGGGTGCGGCTTGTAGAGCACCCGCACCGGCCGGTCGGCGGCCAGCAGCCGGCGGACGATGTTCTCCCCCGCCGACATCAGGGAGGTGTTGCCGGGGTTGTCGTCCCAGCCCTCCCAGGTCGGCGCGTAGAGCACGGTCGGGATGGCGACGCCCTCCCGGCGGCCGGTCCGGATCGGCGCGAGCTGCGGGCGGCCGACCTCCACGATGTCCTCGTCGCGCACCCCGACGTCCGCCATGGCGTACCGGTCCCGGCCGGCCTTCCCCGCCGTCCAGACCTCGTCGTAGACCTTGCTGTACGGGTTGACGCTGGCGACCTTGTCGCTGTCGCCGTGACCGATGAAGACGTGCTTCATGGTCGGCACGCGCAGCAGGTGGATGTTCTTGCCGACGTTGGCGGCGTAGAGCGCCACCCGGACGGTGGACAGGTCCAGGTTCATCAGGTGGACGCCGCCGGGCACGCAGATCACCGGCACGGTGGTCGGCGCCAGCCGCTCCAGCACGGCCCGCTCCCGGAGGATGATCAGCGGCCGGGTGTCCAGCCGCTCCATCGTCTCCAGCCACATGTTGACCTGGTACGCGGACTCCTTGGCCCCGGAGAAGTACAGAACCGTTTCCGGGCGGTAGGAGCGCAGCCAGGTGTCGATCGCGGCGAGCACCGTCTCCGGGGACGGCGCGCGGCGCGGGCCGACCAGGTACGGCAGCAGGACCACGGTGTAGAGCCCGCCGAGACCGAGGGTGGCGATGATGCCGAGGCCTCCCCACAGGCCGTCGCCGAGGTACGCCGAGACCAGGCCGCCCACGAAGACCGGCAGGTCGAGGTGGAGCATCTTCTCGCCGGGGCGGTTGAGCAGCTTGCGTGAGGGGGCGTCCGGTATCCGCACGGCCGTCGCCAGGGCGATGTTGCGGGTGGCCACCGGCAGCGTGCGCCGGATCCTGATCAGCGTCACCAGGGCGCCGTGGACCGCCTGGAGCCCGTAGAAGGTGATGAAGCAGCCGACCAGCGCGTAGAAGAACACGCCGTAGGCGAGCCCCAGCCGGGCCAGCAGCAGCACCAGGATGAGCTGCCGGACCAGGAAGCGGATGGCCAGGCCGGCCCGGACCACGCTCAGCCGGTTGACCAGGTAGCTGTTCCTGCGGTGCAGGTAGTGGTCGGCTGCGTAGGTCATGACCGCGGCGACGGAGAACAGGGGGATGTTCGGCAGCAGCGCGGCGATCATCAGGGTGGGGAAGCCCACCACGATGAGGGCGGCCGCGGCGACCAGTTCCCCGACGCTGCCCACCCGGGCGGCGCGTACGACTGTGGATATCACGTGTGAACCTGCTCCAGGAGAGGTGCCGGCATGGTGCGTGAACGGCCTTGGGCGCATAACTCCGACAGTTCCGGAAAAGACCGTGCGTATTTCCCGATCGGTACGACTGGTGTGGCTGGTGCGACTGGTGCGACTGGTATGGCTGGTGCGTGCTGCTGTTCGGCTGTTCAGGCGATCAGGCCCCCGCGATCGCACCTCTCGATGCAGCCGCAGAGGCCTGAACGATTTCTGGCAATTGCGGCCGATTATGCCACGCCGTCGTGGCGGTCGAGGACGGTCGCGAGCGCCTGCTCGAAGCCGGACGCCTGGCCCGCGACGGCGGTCGGATCCTGCTGCCGCACGTCGATGACGTGCCCGGTGAGGTCGGAGAGCAGCACGTCCAGCGAGGTCCGGGCGACCGCCTGGGAGGACAGCAGGGACTCGGCGGGCTCCTGGCCGAACGCCTTGGTCCGCATGGGCGTCGCCGTGCGCTCGGGGTTGACGCAGTTGACCCGCACCCCGTCGGCGGCCCATTCGTCGGCCAGCGCCTGGGTCAGGTTGACGACGGCGGCCTTGGTGGAGGAGTAGAGGCTGTACTCGGCCCGGCCCCGGGTGTAGCTGCTGGAGGTGTAGAGCAACAGCTGGCCCTTGGTCGCCGCGAGGTACCTGTACGCCGAGCGGGCGATCTGGACGGGCGCCAGGTAGTTGACCCGCAGGGCCTCCAGGATGGTGTCGTTGTCGGTCTCGTCGAGCCTGCCGATCCGCAGCACGCCGGCCGTGTTGATGACGTAGTCGATCCGGCCGCTCTCCGCGTACGCCTTGCTCAGCGCCTTCTCGACGTCCTCGGCGTTCTCCACGTGGGTGCCCGTGGTGGAGCGGCTCAGCGCGTACACGGAGGCCCCGTAGCCCGCGGCGAGTTCGGCGACGTCCTTGCCGATGCCGTAGGAACCGCCGAAGACCACCACCGTCCTGCCGGTCAGCAGTTCCCGGTAGCTCTCCTCGCCGCGGGGCTCCGGGGCGGCCGTGGAGGCCAGCTGGAAGAGCTTGTCGGCGATGAAGACGTCCACCGGCTGGGTGACCTTCATGTTGTACTCGTCGCCCGCGACCACGTGGATGGGTACGTCCGGCAGGTACTTGAGGACCACCGAGCAGTCGTCGGTGGCCTGGAAGTGGGGGTCCTCGGCCGCGATCTCGTAGGCGTGCCGGATCGTCGACAGCTTGAACGCCTGGGGCGTCTGGCCGCGGCGGAGCCGGGAGCGGTCGGGGATCTCGGTGATGAACTCGCCGTCCTCGCCGTGGGTGCGGGTGACGATGATGGTGTCGGCGGAGGGGATGGCCACGTCCACCGCCTGGTAGCGCTCGAGGGCCCGGACGCAGTCGTCGATGACCCGGCGGCTGAGGAGCGGGCGCACCGCGTCGTGGAAGAGGACGTTGAGGTCCTCCCCCTCGACGAGGCCCTCGCCGAGCACCTCGATGGCGCGGCGGGTGGTCTCGTTGCGGGTGGCGCCGCCCTCGACGATCCGTTTCACCTTGGTGAGGCCCGCCCGGTCGACGATCCGCTGGACGTCCGACACGTGGCCGGGCGTCATCAGCACCACGACGTCGTCGATGGAGTCGGCCTCCTCGAACGTGGTCAGCGTGTGCTCGATGACCGCCTTTCCGGCGATCTTGATCAGCTGCTTGGGAATCTGCAGCCCGACCCGCTGCCCGGTCCCTCCGGCGAGGATCACTGCGGTCGTACGGGGAGCGGTTATGCGCTGCGGCACGGGCTATTCCATCCTTGGCATCAGCGGACCGGCGGGCTCGGGGAGATCAGGTGAACCCCCACCACTTGGTACCACACTGCAAGCCAGGTTTCGCTTCCCGCAAACGGCCGGTTCACGCCCATTCCACCTGCACGTCGGGACACACAAGCGGAACTAATTCCTACGATTTTCGACCGTGCGCGGGAAAAGGCGAACAGCGCCCCGGAAACACGACCGGCCGGATCTCCCCTCCGCAGGGGAAATCCGGCCGAATTTCGGCGTGTCGCTGTCTAGAAAGGTTCGAAGTCCTCGAACTCCTGAGCGGCCTCGTCGCGCTCGGCCTGACGCTCGCGGCGACGCTGGGCGGCGGGCCGGGGCGCCTCGAAGCGGTGGTCCTCGCCGCGGCGGCCGAGCATCTCGGCACCGGCGGTGACCGACGGCTCCCAGTCGAAGACGACCGCGTTCTCCTCGGGGCCGATCGCCACGCCGTCGCCCGAGCGGGCGCCGGCCTTCATCAGCTCGGTCTCGACGCCGAGGCGGTTGAGGCGGTCGGCGAGGAAGCCCACGGCCTCGTCGTTGTTGAAGTCGGTCTGCCGCACCCAGCGCTCCGGCTTCTCGCCGCGCACCCGGAAGAGGCCGTCCTCCTCGCGCGTGACGGTGAACCCGGCGTCGTCCACGGCCTTGGGCCGGATGACGATGCGGGTGGCCTCGTCCTTCGGCTTGCGGGCGCGGTACTTGGCGACCAGCTCGGCCAGGGCGAAGGAGAGCTCCTTGAGGCCGGTGCGGGCCACCGCGGAGACCTCGAAGACGCGGTAGCCGCGCGCCTCCAGGTCGGGGCGGACCATCTCGGCGAGGTCGCGCCCGTCCGGCACGTCGATCTTGTTGAGGACCACCAGGCGGGGGCGCTTGTCGAGGCCGCCGCCGTAGAGCTTGAGCTCCTCCTCGATGACGTCGAGGTCGGAGAGCGGGTCGCGGTCGGACTCCAGGGTGGCGGTGTCCAGGACGTGCACCAGCACGCTGCAGCGCTCGACGTGGCGCAGGAACTCCAGGCCGAGGCCCTTGCCCTGGCTGGCGCCCGGGATCAGGCCCGGGACGTCGGCGACGGTGTAGACGGTGGAGCCGGCCGTGACCACGCCCAGGTTGGGGACCAGGGTGGTGAAGGGGTAGTCGGCGATCTTCGGCTTGGCGGCGGACATCACCGAGATCAGCGAGGACTTGCCGGCGCTCGGGTAGCCGACCAGCGCCACGTCGGCGACGGTCTTGAGCTCCAGGACGACGTCGCGCATGTCGCCCGGCTCGCCGAGCAGCGCGAAGCCGGGGGCCTTGCGGCGGGACGAGGCCAGCGCCGCGTTGCCGAGGCCGCCGCGGCCGCCCTGGGCTGCGACGAAGGAGGTGCCCTGGCCGACCAGGTCGGCGAGCACGTTGCCCTGCTTGTCGAGGACGACCGTGCCGTCCGGGACGACCAGGACCAGGTCCTCGCCCTCCTTGCCGGAACGGTTGCCGCCCTCGCCGGGCTTGCCGTTGGTGGCCTTGCGGTGCGGGGAGTGGTGGTAGTCGAGCAGCGTGGTCACCGACTGGTCGACGGTGAGGATCACATCGCCGCCACGGCCGCCGTTGCCGCCGTCCGGGCCGCCCAGGGGCTTGAACTTCTCCCGGTGCACGGAGGCACAGCCGTGGCCCCCGTTACCCGCGGCGACGTGCAGTTCGACGCGGTCCACGAAGGTGGTCATGGTCAGGTGCCTCCAGTTAACGCGTAAGTCTCGGGTCGAGCAGTGGTGCTCGCGTGTCAGGTAACACGCGAAAGGCGGACCCACTTCCCCGACGGGGAAGTGAGGTCCGCCTCGCGAATGCGTTCGGTCAGCCTGCTCAGGCGACCGGAACGATGTTCACGACCTTGCGGCCACGGTGGGTGCCGAACTGCACCGCACCGGCCTGCAGGGCGAACAGCGTGTCGTCGCCGCCGCGGCCGACGCCCGCACCCGGGTGGAAGTGGGTGCCGCGCTGGCGGACCAGGATCTCACCGGCGTTGACGGTCTGACCGCCGAAGCGCTTCACACCGAGCCGCTGAGCGTTGGAGTCGCGACCGTTCCGGGTGGACGATGCGCCCTTCTTGTGTGCCATGTCTCCTCAGTCCCTTACTTCGCAGCCGCGGGGATCGACGTGACCTTGATCGCCGTGTACTGCTGGCGGTGGCCCTGCCGACGGCGGTAACCGGTCTTGTTCTTGTAGCGCAGAATGTCGATCTTCTGGCCCTTGTGGTGGTCCACGACCTCGGCCTGGACCTTGATCCCGTCCAGGACCCACGGGTCGCTGGTCACGGAGTCGCCGTCGACAACGAGCAGGGTCGAGAGCTCGACCGTGTCGCCAACCTTGGCGGTGGAAATCTTGTCAACCTCAACGATGTCGCCGACAGCAACCTTGTGCTGGCGACCACCGCTGCGCACGATGGCGTACACGCGGATCTCACTCTCTCGCTCGGAAACGGCACCCCCGCAGTCCAGCCTCCCTGTGACAAGGGACCGGCCTCTCCCGGGGCGCGGCGCGAAGCCTGCGGCCCGCCGGGAGGAATGAGGTTTACGGGGATGTGGCGTGCCAGTGGACACGCCGAGGGTCAAGGTTACGGTGACCGGGGCTGGAGGGTCAAACCGGCCCCGACCCGCCCTGACCCGCCCCGACAGGTGGCCGGCCGCCCGGGCCGTCCCCCTCGCCGGGTCGCCGGGCAGCACCGCGCCCGGTCAGGGGTGCAGGCGGCGCCATCCCGCCCAGGCGGAGCGGATCATGTCGTCCAGGTCGTGGCGCGCGGACCAGCCCAGCTCGGCCGCGATCCGCTCCGACGAGGCCACCACGCTCGCCGGGTCGCCCGGGCGGCGCGGGCCGGTCTCCGGCGCCAGGTCCTCGTGGCCGGTGATCTTCAGGATGTGGTCGATCATCTCGCGGACCGAGCTGCCCTCGCCGCGCCCGATGTTGAGGACCAGCGCGGTGCCCTCCTCGGCCCCGGCCAGGCGTCGGGCGGCTGCCAGGTGCGCGGAGGCGATGTCCATGACGTGGATGTAGTCCCGGACGCAGGTGCCGTCCGGGGTCGGGTAGTCGTCGCCGAAGACGACCGGGGCCTCGCCGGCGTCGAGGCGCGCGAAGACCATCGGCACGATGTTGCCCGCCCCGGTGTCGGCCAGTTCCGGAGCGGCGGCGCCGGCCACGTTGAAGTAGCGCAGGGAGGCCGACCGGATGCCGTGGGCCCGGGAGGCGGCGGCGATCAGCCACTCGCCGGTCAGCTTGGTCGCGCCGTAGGGGTTGATGGGGGCGCAGGGGGTGTCCTCGGTGACAAGGTCGACGTCGGGCATGCCGTAGACGGCGGCCGAGGAGGAGAAGACGATGCTGCCGACGCCGGTGGCCGTCATCGCCTCCAGCAGCGTCTGCAGCCCGGTGACGTTCTCCCGGTAGTAGTGGAGGGGCCGCTCCACGGACTCCGCGACCTGCTTCTTGCCCGCGATGTGCACCACGCCGGTGACCTCGTGCTCGCGCATCGTGCGCTCCAGCAGCGGGCCGTCCAGGACGCTGCCGGTCACCAGCGGCACGTCCGCCGGGATCCGGTCCGCGCTGCCGGTCGACAGGTCGTCGAGCACGACGACCCGCTCCCCGCCCTCGGCCATCACCCGCACCACATGCGCGCCGATGTACCCCGCGCCGCCCGTGACCAGCCAGCTCATCTCGATACCTCCCGGATCGTCTGCCGGGGTCCAGACTCCCCCATCGGCCGGGCGGAAGCGAGCCCGGCCCGTCCACGCCCCTCCACGCCCCTCCGCGTCAGCCCGCGTCCGCCCGCACCGCGGACTCGCGGCGGGACCACCGCGCGGGTTCAATGGGAGGACGCCCCGATCCTCCCGGGTTGTCCTGCACGGGCCCTCCCGGGCGTCGGGGCGCGGTCCCACCCCGACGGAGGTGCCTGCCGGTGTCCGCCCCGCACGAGGAAGCGCAGCCCGAGACCCCCGAGAACCCCGAGCATTCCGAGAACCCCGAGAACCCCGAGAACGAGGACCACGAGGAGCCCCGGTACGCCCGGCCGGGGCACGACGGCCCGCCGGACGGCACGGCGGAGGGCACGGCCGAGGGCACTCCGGACGCCACGGCCCAGCGCACGCCCGACATCAGCGTCGTCGTCATCGTCTACAACGACGAGCACCGCCTGCCGGACGCCGTGCGGTCGGTCCTCGGCCAGACGCTGCGCAACGTCGAGGTGGTCATCGCCGACGACCACTCGACGGACGGCTCCTTCGAGGTGGCCCGCCGCCTGGCGGCCGGGTCGGACCGGGTGCGGGCCGTCCGGCTGCCGGAGAACAGCGGCGGCTGCGGCGAGCCCCGCAACCAGGGCGTGGCGCTCGCCCGCGGCCGGTACGTGATGTTCCTGGACAGCGACGACACGCTGGAGCGCAACGCCTGCCGCAACATGCTGGAGGCCGCCGAGACCACCGGCGCCGACCTGGTCTCGGGCCTGTGCCTGCGGGTCCACGTGGACAGCCGCTGGGGCACCACCTCGCCCTGGTACCCGTGGCTCTACCGGCGCACCCGCACCCTGGAGTCGATCGCCGAGCTCCCGGACCTGCTGGTCTTCGACACCCTGTCGACCAACAAGTGCTACCGCCGCTCGTGGCTGCTGGAGAAGGGCCTGACCTTCCCCCGCGGCATCCACTACGAGGACCTGCTCTTCTCGGCCCGCGCCTACCTCGCGGCCTCCCGCATCACGCTGATCCCCAACACCGTCTACCACTGGAACGTGGTGCGGAAGGCGGAGGCCAGGTCGATCAGCAACCGGCGGCACGAGATCAACAACTTCGCCGACCGGGTGGAGATCCACCGCCGGATCGACCGGATCCTCGCCGCCGAGGGCCTGCACGAGCTGCGGCTGCACAAGGACCGCAAGTTCCTCAAGCACGACCTGGTGCTCTACCTGCGGGAACTGCCCTTCCTGGACGACGACTACCGCCGCCGCTTCGCCGAGACGGCCGGCGGCTACATCCGGGACTTCCCGGAGGAGGCGTACGAGGAGCTGTCGCCCGTCCACCGGCTCTGCGCCTACCTCCTGCTGCGGGAGGACTGGGACCACCTGATGCCGGCCGTCGACACCCTGATCAACAAGAACAAGGTGTCCAGCCCCCTGGTCGAGCGCGACGGCCGCGTCTACTGGTGCGCGGAGCACCTCGACGACCCGCTGGGCCGGACCGTCCTCGACGTCACCGACCTCGGTCTGCACCACCGGCCCGTCTCCCGGCTCCACCTGCGCAACGCGGTCACCGCCTACTCGGAGTCCCCGGAGGGCGTCCGCCTCGCCGGGGAGATCGTCAACCCGCTGGGGGCCGTGCCGCCCGACGCGCGGCTCACCGCGGAGCTCGAGTTCCGCGCCCGGCGCCGGAGCCTGCGCTCCTTCCGCTTCCCGGTGCGCACGGTGCGCCACCAGGGCTCCTCCATCGCCTGGGAGGCCGAGGCGCCGCTGGCGCGGAGGCTGCGGCCGGTGGGCGTCCTCGACGACGTGTGGGACGTGCGGCTGCACCTCGACGTGAACGGCGAGCGCACCGTCAGCCGGCTCACCGCGGGGCGCACCGACCTCGCGAGCGGCGGCGTGGTGCGGGTCCGCCCGCTGCTGAGCCGGCTGGCCGCCGACCGCCTCCGCCCGCGCGTCTCCGCCCACGGGCACCTGGCCTTCCACCTGGTCCAGCACGGCCCGCTCCCCCGGCGCACGTCCGCGCTGCTGCGGCACCACATGCAGAGCCCGCCCGCCCGGATCACCAAGAGGGCGCTGCGCGGGGCGCTCGCCCTGCGGGCCGACCTCGGCTCCGGCCGCCGCAAGATCGACGCCTACCACCGCATGATCCGCCTGCTGCCGGTCCGCAGGGGCACCGTCGTCTTCGAGAGCCACCTCGGCAAGCAGTACAGCGACAGCCCGCGCGCCCTCTACGAGGAACTGCGCCGCAGGAACGTCCCGGTGCGCGCGGTCTGGGCGTACCAGGGCTCGCCGGAGGGCTTCCCGCGCGACGCCGAGCTGGTGCGCCGCTGGTCCTGGCGGTACCTGAGGGAACTGGCGCAGGCGGAGTTCTGGATCGACAACCAGGGCTTCCCGCTGAAGCTGGCCAAGCGCCCGGAGACCACCTACATCCAGACCTGGCACGGCTCCGCGCTCAAGCGGATGGGCTTCGACGTCCCCGACCTGCGGGTGGTGCCGGAGCCCGAACGGCGGCTCCACGAGCGGGCGGTGGACCGGTTCGACCACTTCGTGGTGCGCGGCCGGCACGACGAGCTCACCCTCGCGCGGGCGTTCCGGATCCCCGAGGGCAAGCTGCTGCGCACCGGTTATCCGCGCAACGACGCCCTGGTGCGGGCCCGTGAGCGGGGCACGTCCGGTCCGGCGGCGCGGGAACTGGCGGAGCGGCTCGGCGTCCGCCGGGACCTCCCGGTGGTGCTGTACGCGCCGACCTTCCGGACGGCGGACGGCGGCGGGGTGAAGTCGTTCGCGTTCCCCTTCGACGTCGAGGAGTTCGCCAAGCGGTTCGGCGACCGGCTGACCCTGCTGGTGCGCACCCACTACCTCAACGGCGTCACCCTGCCGCCCTCGGTGGCCGGTCAGGTGATCGACGCCGGCGGGGAGGACGACATCACCCCGGTGCTGCTGCTGTCGGACGTGCTGGTGACGGACTACTCGTCGGTGATGTTCGACTACGCGCTCCTGGGGCGGCCCATGGTGTTCTTCACCTACGACTGGGACGACTACGTCCACAACGGCCGCGGCACGTACTTCGACCTGTCGAAGGAGGCCCCCGGCCCGGTGGTGCACACGTCCGAGGCCCTCTTCGAGGTGCTCTCCGACCTGGACCGGCTGGACCGGTACCGGCCGCGCGTGGAGCGGTTCATGACCCGGTACGGCGAGTACGACCGGGGCGACGCCGCGGCCCGGATCGTCGACCGCTTCTTCGGCGCTGAGGGGGAGGCGGGATGACCGGGACCGCAGGCACCGCAAGCACCGCAGGCACCGCAGGCGGCCCGGGCACCGCAGGCGGCGCCGCGCGCGACGTCTTCCTCGTCGGGAACGAGGTCAACGAGCTGGGCGGCGTGGGCCGTTGGCAGATCTCCATGGCCCGGCTGTTCGCGGAGCGCGGCCACCGGGTGACGGTGGTGGGCGTCGCGCCCCCGCACGCCCCGTTCGACCTCGGCGAGGACCCGCCCTTCGCCACCCTCACCCTCCACGCCACCCGTCCGCCCGGACGGCGCCGCCCGCGCGGCCTGGCGGGCCGGCTGGACCTGGCGGCCCGGCGGCGTGACGCGGCACGGGAGCGGGAGCGGCGGGAGGCCGCCGGGCGGCTCTCGGCCGTGTTCCGCGCAGCGCGGCCGGGGGCGGTGATCATCGTGACCCAGGTGTGGGCCATGGAGTGGGTCGCCCTGGCCGACACCGCGGGGCACCTGGTCATCGGCATGAGCCACGAGTCGTTCGCGACCTCGCGCGGTTCCTCCCGGTTCGAGCGCGTCAAGCGGTACTACCGGGACGTCGACCGTCTGCTGGTCCTCACCCGCGAGGACGCCGACCTGTGGATCGGGCAGGGGTTCGACCACGTGGGGTTCGTCCCCAACCCGGTGCCCCTGCGGGACCCCTCCCCCTCGCCCCGCACCGACAAGGTCGTGGTCTCGATCGGCCGCCTCGGTTACGAGAAGGGCGTGGACCTGCTGCTCGACACCTGGGCCGAGGTGGCGCCCCGGCATCCCGGCTGGCGCCTGCGCATCCACGGCTCCGGACCGGACGAGGGGACGCTGAGGGAGCAGTGCACCCGCCTGGGACTGGACGGGTCGGTGGAGTGGGCGGGGCGGACCGAGGACGTCGCGGGGGCGCTGGCCCGGTCGTCGGTGTTCGTGCTGTCCTCCCGCGGCGAGGGGTTCCCGCTGGCGCTGCTGGAGGCGATGTCCTGCGCCGTCCCCTGCGTGGCGTTCGACTGCGCCCCCGGTGTGCGGGAGATCGTCCGGCACGAGGAGGACGGGCTGCTGGCCCGCCCCGGCAACACGGCGGAGCTCGCCCGGCACCTGGGGCTGCTCCTGGAGGACGACGGGCTGCGGAACCGGATGGGCGAAAGGGCGGCGGTGAACGTCCGGCGCTTCTCGCCGTCCGCTGTCACCGACCGCTGGGAGTACCTCTTCAGCCTCCTGACCCGCTGACCCACCCGCCGATCCGCCCCGCCGGCCCCTGGGCGCGTCCGGCGCGGGACGGCGGAAAGCCCGCCGGGCCCGGTCCCCCTCGGCGGGGAGCCGGGCCCGGCGGGCCTCGGAGCGGGCGGTGACGCCCCCGGTCAGTCCTCCGTGGTGGCGGTGACCGAGGACGGCGACTGCTGCTCGGCGGCAGCGGTCTTCGCCGTCTTCTTCGCGGCGGTCTTCTTGGTCGTGGCCTTCTTGGCCGTCGACTTCGCAGCCGTCGTCTTCGTGGTGGCCGTCTTCTTGGCGGCGGCCTTCTTGGCCGGCGCCTTCTTCGCGGCCGTCTTCTTGGCGGTGGCCTTCTTCGCCGCGGTCTTCCGCGCGGGCTTGGCCTCCTCGGCACCGGCCTCCGCGGCACCGGGCTCCGCGGCACCGGGCTCCGCGGGCTCCGCCGCCCCGGCGGGCTCCGCGGTCCCACCGGCGGTGTCCGCGGCGGCCGGCAGGACCACCACGGCGGCCTCCACCGGAGCCGTGGGCGCCGTCGCCTTGCGGACCGCGCGACGCCGCGGACGCGCCGGCGGCGTGGCCTCGGCGACCGGCTCCACGACGGGCTCGGCGACCGGCTCGGCCTGCGCCTCGGCGGGCGCGGGCTCGGCGGGGGCCGGCTCGACGACCGTCACCGCGGCCTCCTCGGCGGCGGGCGCCCCGGCGGGCGCGGACACCCGGCGGGTGGCCCGGCGGCGCCCGCGCTTGGGCGCCTCCTCGGCGGCCTCCGTCCTCGCGGCGGTCTCGGCGGTCTCGGCGGCCTCTGCGGGGACCACCGGGTCCTCGACCGCGACCGGCTCGGCCTGCGCCTCGACGGCGGACTCGGCGACCACCGGACGCGCGGCCTCCTCGGCGGCCGTCACGTCCTGCGCGGTCGGCGCGCCCTGCTCGGCGGCCTGCTCCGCGGCCTGCGCACGGGCCTCCTCCGCGGCCTGCTCGGCCCGGCGGCGGCTGCGCGCCTGCGCCTTGGTCTCGCGCGGCTCACGGGTCTCCGACGCCTCCGGCGCACCGGCGGGAGCGGTCGCCCGGCGGCCGGCGCGGCGGCGTCCGCGGCGACCGGCCGCGGCCTCCGCCTCGGCGACGCTGCTGTACAGCTCCTCGTCGGCCGCGAAGTCCGGCGAGGGCAGCGCGATCGGCTCCTCCGTGGACTCCGTGACGGTGGACGCCTCGCGCTCGAGCTCGGCCTCCTCCTCGGCGGAGGGGGCCTCGGCGACCAGCGCCGACGGCTCGTGCTCGTGGGGCTGCTCCTGCTGCCCGTCCCGCGCGCCGCCCCGCTTCTTCTTCTTGCCGCCACCGCCCGCGGCGGACGGCACGTCGAGGTGGACGATCACACCGCGGCCGTTGCAGTGGACACAGGTCTCGGAGAAGGACTCCAGCAGGCCCTGGCCGACCCGCTTGCGGGTCATCTGCACCAGGCCCAGCGAGGTGACCTCGGCCACCTGGTGCTTGGTGCGGTCGCGGCCCAGGCACTCGAGCAGGCGCCGCAGCACCAGGTCCCGGTTGGACTCCAGCACCATGTCGATGAAGTCAATGACGATGATGCCGCCGAGGTCGCGCAGCCGCAGCTGGCGGACGATCTCCTCGGCCGCCTCCAGGTTGTTCCTGGTGACGGTCTCCTCGAGGTTGCCGCCCTGGCCGGTGAACTTGCCGGTGTTGACGTCGACGACGACCATCGCCTCGGTCCGGTCGATCACCAGCGAGCCGCCGCTGGGGAGCCAGACCTTGCGGTCCAGCGCCTTGGCGAGCTGCTCGTCGATCCGGTAGGTGGCGAACACGTCGACCTCGGACGTCCACCGCTGCAGGCGGTCCGCCAGGTCCGGCGCCACGCCGGCCACGTAGCCGTGGATGGTCCTCCACGCCTCGTCGCCGCTGACGACGACCTTGGTGAAGTCCTCGTTGAAGATGTCGCGGACGACCCGGACGGTCATGTCCGGCTCGCCGTAGAGCAGCGTCGGCGCGTTGCCCTTCTTCGCCTTCTGCTGGATCTCCTCCCACTGCGCCTGCAGACGCTCGACGTCGCGGCGCAGCTCGTCCTCGCTGGCGCCCTCGGCGGCGGTGCGCACGATGACGCCCGCGTCCTCGGGGACGATCTTCTTGAGGATGGTCTTCAGCCGGGCGCGCTCGGTGTCGGGCAGCTTGCGGCTGATGCCGGTCATCGACCCCTCGGGGACGTAGACCAGGTAGCGGCCGGGCAGCGAGACCTGGCTGGTCAGGCGGGCGCCCTTGTGGCCGATCGGGTCCTTGGTGACCTGGACCAGCACGGACTGCCCGGACTTCAGCGCGGTCTCGATGCGGCGCGGCCCGTGGGCCATGCCGAGCGCCTCGAAGTTGACCTCGCCGGCGTAGAGCACCGCGTTGCGGCCCTTGCCGATGTCGATGAAGGCGGCCTCCATCGACGGCAGGACGTTCTGCACCTTGCCGAGGTAGACGTTGCCGACGTAGGAGGTCGACTGCTCCTTGTTGACGTAGTGCTCGACGAGGATGTTGTCCTCGAGCACGCCGATCTGGGTGCGGTCGCCGTGCTGGCGGACGACCATCACGCGCTCGACGGCCTCCCGGCGGGCCAGGAACTCGGCCTCGGTGATGATCGGCACGCGGCGGCGACCCTGCTCGCGGCCCTCGCGGCGGCGCTGCTTCTTCGCCTCCAGACGGGTCGAGCCCTTGATGGACTGCACCTCGTCGGCGGCAGTGTCACCCGGGCCGGAGCGCTCGTCCTTCCTGCGGGGCTCACGCACCTTGACGACCGTGCGCTCCGGGTCGTCCTGCGACGGCTCGCTCTCGACGGCCGAGTCACCGGCGCGACGACGGCGGCGACGGCGACGGCGGGAGCTGCTGGACCCGCCGCCCGTCTCGCGGCCGGCCTCGGCCTCGTGCTCGTCGGACTCGTGCTCGTCGGCGTCCTCGGCGCTTTCGGCGTCCTCCGCGACCTGCTCGGCGCCCTCCCCGTCCGAGGCGGACTCCGCGTCCTGCTCGGCCTGGTCGGCGGCGACCTCGGTCTCCTCGTCCTGCTCGGACTCGGTGTCGGTGTCGCGCTCGGCGTCGCCGGCCTCGCCGCGACGGCGGCGACGGCCGCCCCGGCGGCGGCGACGGCGGCCACCGGTCTCCTCGTAGTCGCCCTGGTCGCCCTGGTCGCCCTCGCCCTGGTCGTCGCGGTCGGCCTGCTCGGCCTCCTGTTCCGCCTCGTCGGCGGGCTCCACGGGCTCCTCGGCGGGCGCCTGCTCGACGGCGGGAGCGCTCTCCTCGCCGCCCCGGCGGCGACGGCCGCGACGGCGGGCGCCGGCCTGCTCGGTCGTCTCGGCGGGCTCCTCCACGGCGGCGGACCCGGCCGGCTCCGTGGCGCGGGCGGCCTCCTGCGCGGCCTCGTACGCGGCGCGCTCGGGCGTCTGGAACATCGGCTCGGTGAAGACCGGGGCCTGGAACACCGGGGCCGCGGGACGGCCCGGACGGCGCGGGGAGTCACCCTCGGACGCGCGGGGGGCGCTGAAGCCGGTGGCGGGGCGGCGCACGGCACGGCGGCGCGGGCGGCGGCCCTCGGCCTCGCCCTCGGCGGCCGGCTCGGCGGCCCGCGGCTCCTCGGCCTTGGCCTCGGCGGCGGCGCGCGACTCCTGGGCCTTCGCCTCGGCGGCGGCCTCCTCGGCACGCTGCGCCTCGGCGCGGGCCAGGTCCTCCGCGGACGGGGCGGCGGCCGGGCGGGTGGCGCGGCGCCGGGTGCGGCGCGGCGCGGCGGAGGTCTCCTCCACGGCGGGGGCCTCGGCGGCGGGCGCCTCGGCGGGGGTCCCGGCGACGGCCTCGGCGGCGGCCTGCTCGGCCTCCTCCTCGGCGGCGGGAGCCTCGGCGGCGGAGGCTTCGGTGGCGGGAGGCTCGGGGGCGGCCACGACCTCGGCGGCCTCGGGGGCGCCGGCGGGCGAGGTGGCGCGGCGGACGGCACGGCGGCGGCGCGGGGCCGGAGCGGCCTCCTCCACGGCGGGCGTCCCGGCGGCGGCCTCCTCGGCGGCGGCCTCGGCCTCGGTGGGGGTCTCCTCGACGGCGGCGTCCTCGTCCTTCGCCACGGCTGCGGCCTGCTCGGCGGCGGTCGGGGCGGCGGCCGGGCGGACGGCACGGCGGCGGGAGCGGCGCGGCGCTGCGGGCGCCTCGTCGGCGGCGGCCTCGCTCGGCGCGGCGGCCGGGGCGGCTGCCTCGACGGCGGGCTCGGCCGGTGCGGCCGGCTCGGCCGCGGCCTCGGCGGCCGGGGAGTCGGGCGTGCCGGCCGGCGCGGCGGCGCGGCGTACGGCGCGGCGGCGGCGGGGCGCCGGTGCGGCGTCCTCGGCGGCGGGGGTCTCGGTGGGGGCCGGGGCGGGCTGCTCCGGCGCGGTGGCGGCCTCGGCGGCCTCCGCGGTCCCGGCCGGCGGACCCGCCGGGCGGGACGCGGCCCTGCGCCGGCGGCGCGGCGGCAGGCTGTCGCTGGGGGTGTTGTGGTCGGAACCCTCGTTGGTGGGTTCGGTCGGTCCGAGCATGCGGGCGTTTCTCCCGTCAGGCTCCCGGGCGTCGCGCCTGGTCCGGTGGGCACCGGTGACGTCCGCGGCTCGCGCTGTGCGCGTCGCCGCCGTCCGGGGCGCGGGCGCCGCACGGGAGCACTACTAGTCCTGTCTCGCCGGTTCCGTCCGCCGATTTGCGGACGGCCTGGCGAAAGTCTTGTGGTCGTGCGCGCTGCCCGACCCAGGTGGCTCCCGAGTATCAGGGCGGCGCTACGGCGTTCGTCCCTACGCGGGACCTTCCGGCGCCGGCGCCTGCGCGGCGGCAGAGGAGTCTGCCTCGCGGTCGGGCGCGAGCGGGTCGGTCACCGTGCCGGTCTCTTCGTCGAAGAGCCCCTGCGCCAGCCTGGTCACCGCTGCGGGGACGGGCGGCGCCAGGTCAGCCACCACACGGAGGCCGGACAGGACGTCGTCGGGTCGCACGGCAGGCGTCACGTGCCGAACAACCAGGCGCAGTATCGCACAGGGGTGGTCGCCGGGCCCATCGTCGCCACCGGCCGCCCGGGCTTCCAGGCTGACGACGGCGCCTCGGGCGTCGAAGGTGCGGACACCGTTCTTCGTCATGCGTTGCACTTCGACGGTCTCGGCCTTCGTGAAGGCCTCGACCGCGCGGGCCGCGTCCTCGGGGGCCACGCCGTCCAGGCGGAGCTCCCACTCGGACGCCGTGAGCCGGTCGGCGAGGCCCGACGTGCGGGCCTCCACCGCGTCGATCACGTCGAGCCCGTCGGGCAGCGACTCGTCGAGCAGCTCACGCAGCTTCCGCGGGTCACGCGACTCGGTGAGCGCGATCTCCAGGTACTCCGCCTCACTGCCCGTGCCGGTGGGTGCGGCATTGGCGTACGACACCTTCGGATGCGGCGTGAACCCCGCCGAGTACGCCATGGGTACGTCGGCGCGGCGCAGCGCGCGCTCGAAGGCGCGCTGGAAGTCGCGGTGGCTGGTGAACCGGAGGCGGCCGCGCTTGGTGTAACGCAGTCGGATGCGCTGCACGGCGGGTGCCGGCGGCGGGCCTTCGGGCTGTCGCTTGCCCAGTGCTCTAATCCTTCGTGAGTGCGGTCGTACTGCTACCAAGAGTACGCGCTCCCGGGCCCGCGGGTTCCCGCCGGTCCCGGGGAAGTGGTGCCGCGGGGGCCTTGCGGGGGCTGCCGAAGAGGGCGGTCCGCACCTCTTGGCGCAGCTCACGGACCGTCAACCGGGCGGCGGCCACGGTGTCGCGCACACCGCGGCCCGCGGCCCGTGCCGTCCGGCCGAGGGGGCGCAGCACGGTGTCGCGGACGAGCCGTCCGGCGGGCGCCAGCACCGCCCGGTAGGCCCACCGGACCGGGTCGACGAGGATCCACCGCAGCAGCCGCAGCAGGAGACGGCCGGCGGCCAGGGAGATCCGTCCGGCGACCCTCCAGGCGTGTCCGAGCGCCTCCCCGGCCTCGCGCAGGATCACCGCGAGCACCCGTCCAACGGCGCGCAGCGGCACGACCACCAGCCACCGGACCAGCCAGACCGTCACGGCAGCGACGCCCCGGGCGCACCGGGCGGCGCCGTGGCCGAGCGGGGTGAGCACCCAGCGGTACAGCGCCACGGCGGGAGCGACCACCAGCCACCGCACCAGCCAAATCAGACCGTGCCCGAGCGGCGTCAGCACCCACCGGTACAGCCACGCCGCCGGGATCGCCACCAGCACGCGGCCCAGCCACGCCACCGCGGCGGCGGCGCCGCGCCCGCCCTGCCGCAGCGACCGCCACAGCCACCGCCCCGCGGACGCCGCCGCGCGGCCGAGCGGCGCCAGCACCCACCGGTACAGCGCCTCAGCCGGGGCGGCCACCAGCCACCGGGCGAGCCACACCCCCGTGACGGCGATCCCCCGCCCGGCCCGCAGCAGCAGCCACCCGAGGCCGCGTGCGACGAAGGCCACGGCCCGCCCGGCCGGCGCCAGCAGCCACCGGTACACCCACCGGGCCGGTGTCAGGACCAGCATCCGGCCCAGCCACCGCGCGGTCCGGTCGAGGCCGCGCCAGGCGGGGCCCAGGACGGCGGTCCACAGGAGCCGTCCGGTGGCCACGACCAGGTCCCACAGCATCCGCAGCGGCAGCACCACCACCAGCGCGACGATCCGCACCGGCAGCCGCACCGCCGCGACCAGGCATCCCTGACCCCCCGGCGTTCCGCCTCGCTCCGGGAGCCGTTCCCTCGTCTTCTCCACGTCCGGTAGGACGCGCGGAAGGGGGCCGGGCGATGCCTCTGTCACCGAACCGGTACGTACGCCTGCGCCTACGCCTACGACGACGCCGCCGCTCCCCTGCGGGATGCGGCGGCGTCGTGCGGCGTTGCGCGGGTGGGGCAGGCCGGGTCAGTGGCTGTGGCTGTGGCTGTGGCCGCCGGCGGCCCCGGCGGGCTGCTTGACGGTCAGCGGCAGCAGCTTCTTGCCGGTGGGGCCGATCTGGATCGTGGTGTCCATGGCCGGGCAGACGCCGCAGTCGAAGCAGGGCGTCCAGCGGCAGTCGTCGACCTCGGTCTCGTCGAGGGCGTCCTGCCAGTCCTCCCAGAGCCAGTCCTTGTCGAGACCGGAGTCCAGGTGGTCCCATGGCAGGACCTCCTCGTAGGAGCGCTCGCGGGTGGTGTACCAGTCGACGTCCACGCCGTGCGGGGCGAGGGCCTTGCCGGCGCAGGCCATCCAGCGGTCGTAGGAGAAGTGCTCGCGCCAGCCGTCGAAGCGGCCGCCGTCCTCGTAGACGGCGCGGATCACGTCGCCGATGCGGCGGTCGCCGCGGGAGAGCAGTCCCTCGACGATGCCGGGCTTGCCGTCGTGGTAGCGGAAGCCGATGGAGCGGCCGTACTTCTTGTCGCCGCGGATCTTGTCGCGCAGTTTCTCCAGGCGGGCGTCGGTCTCCTCGGCGGAGAGCTGCGGCGCCCACTGGAACGGGGTGTGCGGCTTGGGCACGAAGCCGCCGATGGAGACGGTGCAGCGGATGTCGTTGGAGCCGGAGACCTCGCGGCCCTTGGCGATCACCCGGGTCGCCATGTCGGCGATCTGCAGCACGTCGTCGTCGGTCTCGGTGGGCAGGCCGCACATGAAGTACAGCTTCACCTGGCGCCAGCCGTTGCCGTAGGCGGTGGCGACGGTGCGGATCAGGTCGTCCTCGGAGACCATCTTGTTGATGACCTTGCGGATGCGCTCGCTGCCGCCCTCGGGGGCGAAGGTCAGGCCGGAGCGGCGTCCGTTGCGGGTCAGCTCGTTGGCCAGGTCGATGTTGAAGGCGTCGACGCGGGTGGAGGGCAGCGAGAGGCCGACCTTGTCCTCCTCGTAGCGGTCCGCGAGGCCCTTGGCGATGTCGCCGATCTCGGAGTGGTCCGCGGAGGACAGCGACAGCAGGCCGACCTCCTCGAACCCGGTGGCCTTGAGGCCCTTCTCGACCATCTCGCCGATGCCGGTGATGGAACGCTCGCGCACCGGGCGGGTGATCATGCCGGCCTGGCAGAAGCGGCAGCCGCGGGTGCAGCCGCGGAAGATCTCCACGGACATCCGCTCGTGCACCGTCTCGGCCAGCGGGACCAGCGGCTGCTTGGGGTAGGGCCACTCGTCGAGGTCCATCACGGTGTGCTTGGACACTCGCCACGGCACGCCGGAGCGGTTGGGCACCACGCGGGCGATCCGGCCGTCGGGCAGGTACTCGACGTCGTAGAAGCGCGGGATGTAGACGGCGCCGGTCCTCGCCAGGCGCAGCAGCACCTCGTCGCGCCCGCCGGGGCGGCCTTCGGCCTTCCAGCCGCGGATGATCTCCGTCATGTCGAGCACGGCCTGCTCGCCGTCGCCGATGATCGCGGCGTCGATGAAGTCGGCGATCGGCTCGGGGTTGAACGCGGCGTGTCCGCCGGCCAGGACGATCGGGTCGTCCGGGCCGCGGTCCTTCGACTCCAGCGGGACACCCGCCAGGTCGAGTGCGGTCAGCATGTTGGTGTAGCCGAGCTCGGTGGAGAAGGAGAGCCCGAAGACGTCGAACGCGCCGACGGGGCGGTGGCTGTCCACGGTGAACTGCGGGACGCCGTGCTCCCGCATCAGCGCCTCCATGTCCGGCCAGACGCTGTAAGTGCGCTCGGCGAGGACGCCGTCACGCTCGTTGAGGACCTCGTAGAGGATCTGGACGCCCTGGTTGGGCAGGCCGACCTCGTACGCGTCCGGGTACATGAGCGCCCACCGGACGTCGCACGAGTCCCAGGGCTTGACGGTGGAGTTGAGCTCGCCGCCCACGTACTGGATCGGCTTCTGCACATGCGGGAGCAGAGCTTCGAGCTGCGGGAAGACCGATTCGGACATCCTTGAACCTTCATGAGCGGACTGGGGTGCTCCTCCCCGCCGGGCCCCACCGGTCTTCCGGCCAGGCCCTGCCGGGTTTCCGGCCGGGGTCCGGCCGGGTTGCGGCCGGGGGAGGATGACTCTCAAGCGTACCCGCAGTGCGCCGCCCCTCAGGTCACCCCTTCGGACGAGCCCGGCGGGCCACCTCCGCCCAGCGCGCGGGCAGCTCCGCCTCGGTCAGGGCGGCCGTCCTCTCCTCCCGCCCGTAGAGGACGCCCCAGGAGAACGCGGGCTCGCCGGCTGCGGCGGCGTCCTCGGCGAGGGTGCGCAGGGCCTGGCGGGACATCACGCTGTCCTGGTGTTCGCCGAGCGGACGCTGGAGGGACTTGGCGTCGCGGGAGAGCCGCCGGGCCGCCTTGCCGAGGGCGGGAGCGGCGGCCTCGGCGGCGTACCGGGTGCGCTTGGCCTTCTTGCGGGCCTCGTGGAGGGCGGTGTCGCGCTCGGGGCCGGGCTCCAGCGCCAGTGCCCGCTCGATCCGGCGGGAGAGCCGCCGGAACTCCTTGTCCAGGGCCTTGGCCAGCGGCTTGCCCGGTTTCCGGGCGGCGGCCTTGCGCAGCGGCGGGTCGGCGAGGAAGGCGTCGAGGGCGGTGAGGAGCTCCAGGTAGCGGCGGCTGTCGAGGGCGGCGGCGACCCGGGGGCGGCTGGCGCCGCGGCGGGTGCCGGACCAGAGGGTCAGCCGCTCGCGGGCCGGGCCGGTCCGCAGGTGGCCGGGAAGGGCGTCCAGGGCGGCGGCGAGGCGTTCGTCGAGGACCTCCTGGTCGCGGTCGACGCCGAGTTCGCGGGTGAGCCACTGCAGTTCGGCGGCGAGCGGGGCGACGGCCTCGCGGTCGAGCAGCGCGCGGTAGGCGCGGAGGGCGGAGCGCAGGCGGCGGGTCGCCACGCGCAGGTCGTGGACGGAATCCGGGAGGTCCCGCCGGACGGCGGGGTCCAGGGCGACGAGCCGGTCGCGCTGGGCGCGGAGGTAGGCGAGGACGTGGTCCCCGGCCGTGACCGGCTTCCGTCGGCGGGGCGCCGGACCGTCGCCGTCGGGGTCGGTCTCCGTCAGGGCGCGGGCCAGCTTGGACGGCACGTCGGAGGGGCGGACGCCGGCCCGGCGGAACCGCTTCTCCACCAGGTCGAGCAGCTCCGGGTCGACGCCCTCGGCGAGCTCGACCTCGATCTCGGTCCACTGGGCCTCGCCGTGCCCGCCCACCAGCCGCTCGGCGTGCACGGCGTCGGCACTGGCCTCGGCGAGCAGCCGTCCCTCCGCGTCGCGCAGCTCGCGCACGTCCCGGACGGAGCGGAGGCGGACCACGGGGACGACCCGGGCGCCGAGGGTGCGGGAGCGGATCAGCCGCAGCAGTTCGGCGGGGGGCTCGTCGGTGAGCGGCGTGCCGATCTCGTCCCGGGTGTCGGGCCCGACGGGGAGCTTGAGGTGCCAGCCGGGGGTGGAGCCGCCGGTGCGGCGGCGCAGCGTCACCGAGGAGGCGGCCAGGCGGAGGTCGGGGGTGTCGTAGTAGACGGCGTCCAGCTCCGTCACCCCCTGGTCCACGACGGTGGCGATGCCGCCCACGTTGGTCAGGTCGGGGAGCCCACTGTCCCGGGACTCGAATTTCCGCTCGATCTCACGTGTGGTGTCCGCCATACACCTGAGGCTAACCGCGCGGGGCCCCGAACGGCGGCACGGCGCAGGCGCGGCCCACCGGCACGGCTCCCTTCCGAGCACGGAGTCACCATCGGGAAGTCACGGAGAACGGGGCGGTTCCCCACCCCGCGTGCGGGTGGGGAACCACCCCGTCGGTGCTCCGCGCTCCGTGCTGGGCCCGGACCCGCTCAGGCGGAGACCGGCCGTTGCAGGCGGATGGACTGGAGCAGGCCGACCGCGATCCAGACGGCGAACATGGACGAGCCGCCGTAGGACACGAACGGCAGCGGCAGACCGGCCACCGGCATGATCCCCAGCGTCATCCCGACGTTCTCGAAGGACTGGAAGGCGAACCAGGCGATGATGCCCGCGGCGACGATCGTGCCGTAGAGCTCGGTGGTCTCGCGCGCGATGCGGCAGGCCCGCCACAGCACCACGCCGATCAGCAGCAGTATCAGCGCGCCGCCCACGAAGCCGAGCTCCTCGCCCGCCACCGTGAAGATGAAGTCCGTCTGCTGCTCCGGGACGAACTGGCCGGTGGTCTGGGAGCCCTGGAAGAGGCCCGAGCCGGTCAGGCCGCCGGAGCCGATGGCGATACGGGCCTGGTTGGTGTTGTAGCCGACGCCGGCCGGGTCGAGCTCGGGGTTGGCGAAGGCCGCGAAGCGGTTGATCTGGTACTCGTCCAGCACGCCGAGCTGCCAGACGGCGATCGCCCCGACGGCCCCGGCGCCGATCAGCCCGAGCACCCACCGGTTGGACGCGCCGGAGGCCAGCAGCACGCCCAGCACGATCACCACCATGACCATGACCGACCCGAGGTCGGGCATCAGCATCACGATCAGCATGGGCAGCGCGGCCAGTCCGAGCGCCAGGAGCACCGTGCGGTGGTCCGGGTGCTCGCGGTCGCCCGCGTCGACGCGGGCGGCGAGCAGCATCGCCATGCCGAGGATGATGGTGATCTTGACGAACTCGGACGGCTGGAGCGAGAAGCCGCCGCCGAGCTTGATCCAGGCGTGGGCGCCGTTGATGGTGGCGCCCAGCGGGGTGAGCACCAGCACGATCAGCAGGACCGAGATGCCGTACAGGATCGGCACCGCGCCGCGCAGGGTGCGGTGGCCGAGCCAGATGACGCCGGCCATCAGGGCGATGCCGATGCCGGTGTTCATCAGGTGGCGGACCAGGAAGTAGTACGGGTCGCCCTGGTTGAGCTCGGTGCGGTTGCGGGTGGCCGAGTAGACCAGCACCGTGCCGATCAGGCTGAGGGCCAGGGCGGACAGCAGTATCGGCCAGTCCAGCCGCCGGGCCGCCGAATCGCGCGCGACCAGACGGGCCCAGGCGGACCGCTCGGGCCCGTACCCGGAGACGGAGAAGCTGTTCACTCCGACGCTCATGAGCACCTGCTTCCCGGTCGGCCGGAGCGGCGGCCGACGCCCTGGTTCCCGGCGACGTAGCCGCCGGAGAGCATGTACGACATGACCGTGTCGTCCTCGAGGGAGACGAAGGCGTGGCCGAGGCCGACCGGGAAGTACATGGCG